>JAJZRB010000012.1 GCA_021806615.1 bacterium
AACTATGCCGGTAGCATCCAAGCGGGCCAATTCTTCAGATTTTTTTTCCTTAACCATTTTTTCTAGTAAATTTTCCATATGGCTTATATAAAAAAAATAAACAACTTAATATCTAATAAAACTGATTAGTTTTTTACTTGACATCCATAATTCCCAACTAATTTATCATATTATTTTATATTAGTCAACACCCTAGTCTCCCGCCAGATTTGACAGTACTCTTTAAGAAGAAATTGCTCTAATATAAGAGAAAAAATAAACATGGTCAATACACGATAAATAATTTTAGCCTTATTATAAATATTTTGTTCTGTCCAATGTTTGACAAAAAGAAGATGCTGGTTCTTGAAAGACCAGGCGCGGATCTGGCGGCTTTTCCCTCGTCTATCCTGTAAAATTCTCACTAACCCGCGTCCGGAAGAAACGGCGGTCCGATCATGATAGACCAGGGCATCCGCTACTAAGGCTGACTCATAACCGGCTAAGAATAAACGATAGGCCAAGTCGCAATCTTCCTTATACATGAAGAACCGCTCATCAAAATATTGCCTGGATTTATTTCCGCCGCGGTACTCGACGATCTTTTCTAAAGCATTTATCCGGAAAAGTCCGGCCGCGCCCGAGGGGCCGAGAATCGGAAGATCATCGAACTGCCCTTCGTCTGGAAGACCCTGCCCCAAATCAATAAAGCGCAGGCCCGGCTCCAAGACCAAGCCGAGCGAATCTATTATTTTCGTCTTTCTTCTCGCGTCAAAATCCCAACGCAGGATCTTCGGACTGACGGAGGCGAGAGACGCTCTCTCTTCCAAGGCGAGAAGCAGCCTAGAAATGGTTTCCGGCTCGAGAAGCGTATCGGGATTGATAACAAAAAAATATTCCGCCTGATCGGCTAGAGCGCGGTCGATCAGGATATTATAGGCGCGGCTGAAACCGAGATTGCGCCTAAGCGTCATGACGGTAATCGGCCGGCGCGGCAGAAGGCCGGTCAGGAGCCCGGCGTTAAAAGATTCCAAAAGGAGATTATTTCTCTCCTCGGCCGGATCACTATTGTCAAAAGCATAGACTCGGTAATCATCCGGGCCTAAAGACTGCAAAGCTCTTTCCAGGCTAGGTAAAAAATCCGACAAATAGCCGGCGCTGGTTTCGTTATAAGTAATGAAAGCGACCGCCAGCTTCATAGTATGGATCTTAGATGACCATCTTATCAGCCAATTTCTCCTTGGCGAGATTTTGAGCGCGGAGCAGGCTGTCAAAGGTTCCGGCGTCCAGCCATTCCCCCTTGACGATAGCGACATCCAGTTCCCCCTTCGCCAGATACCAATTATTGACATCGGTAATCTCTAGTTCTTTCCGGCCGCTCGGAGAAATGCTCTTAGCGGCTTCTACGACCCGCCGGTCATAAATATATAAGCCGGTGACAGCGTAATCGCTGAGATAAGCCTGCGGCTTTTCCACGATCTTTTCCGCCTTAAGTTTTTCATCAAACTTGACCACGCCGAACCTCTCCGGATCCGGCACTTGCTTGGCGAAGATCTTCGCGCCGCCTTTGAAGCTCTGGATTTCTTCTATAAAATCATCGGCAAAAATATTATCGCCGAGGATAAGGGCCACATCTTCATTATCAATGAAATTCTCGCCGATAAGGAAGGCTTGGGCTATTCCCTCCGGATGGTCCTGTATCTCATAGGTGAACTTGACGCCGAATTCCCGGCCAGAGCCGAGCAGATTCAGATAATCGCCGGCTCGTTCCGGAGCGACGATAATCAAGATTTCCTTGATACCGGCTTTAATCAAGGTATTAAGGGGATAATAGATCATCGGCCGATGATAAATCGGCAGGAGCTGTTTAGAAGTGATCTTAGTAAGCGGCCGGAGGCGCGTGCCGGAGCCGCCTGATAAAATTATGCCACGCATATGATAACGATTAATCGCTTAAATATTCTTTGAGCGCCGCTCGGAAAGGGCGCATTTTCTTAATCTTAGTATTAGCCAGGACAGAAAATTTCGGACGGCGCGCCGCGCGCGCGATATCCTCGCTGCGTATGGCTCTCACCGGAATCTTTATCTTGCATAAATGTAAAAGCTCTAACGCCGCTTCATACCAGGTACAGGGCTCTTCATTCACTAAATGATAAATGCCATAAGGGACTTCTAATTCCCAGAGGCGCCTGGTCGCGGCCGCCAGATCCGGCGTATAGGTAAAACAACTGAGTTCCTCGTTCACGACCGTCAATTCTTTCTTATCCTGCGCTAAATTAAGCATTATGTCAAAAAAGCTCGGTTTAGCCTGCGCGCTCGTGCCGCGCGGCCCGAAAAGCTTGGAAGTCCTGATCAAATAATATTTTAAGCCGGATTCCAGGCGACGTTGGATCTCCCTTTCGCCGCTCGCTTTGCTATCCCCGTATTTATTGATCGGATTCGGGGTTTCCTCCTCTTTGAAAGACTGCTTCAGTTCCGTCCCGCTAAAGACATAGTCCGAGGAATAATGGATGAGAACCGCGTCCAGCTCTACGGCTAAATCAGCCAAGACGCCAGGCAGCTCTGAATTCATCTTCAGGGCTAAAGCGTATTCAGACGCCTCTTCGCATTTATCTACGGCGTTATAGGCGACCGCGTTAATGATCAAAACCGGGCGCAATTCGCGCAGCTTTTCGGACAGGAGGGCGAAATCTAAGACATCTAAATCGCTTCGATCCCAGGAGATAACTTCGTAGTCAGAGCCGAGAATTTTAGTCAATTGCGTACCGAGGTTCCCCTGGCCGCCAAGAATTAGGATAGACATATATTCCAAGTATAGCAAATTTTTAGAATAAACAAGAATTTTTAGAGAAGCAAAAAAGCATCGCGAAGGATGCTCTTTTTTGACAAAACTTATAAATTCCAGGATTTACTTATCTTTCCATTCTGCCCCCTGCCTGACTAAAAGCTTGCCAGCCCGCTCCGGCTCGGCCATTATTTCCTTAACGACCCGTTCCAGACGCACCGCCTGCGAACCTTTGACCAGGATGATATCTCCGGCTTTTATACGATTCTGCAGGAAGCGTCCGGCTTCGTCAGCCTGATCAAAATAAAAGATATAATCATCGGCGAGCCCTGCTTCCGTCGCGCCGCGGATGATATCCCGCGCTTTCTCTCCGACCGCTATCAGCTGATCAATGCCGCTCTTGAATACTTTAGCGCCGACAAGGCGATGGCCTTCTTCGGTATAAGCGCCGAGCTCCAGCATATCGCCTAAGACCGCGTACTTATGGGCCGGATCATCGATTTTTATCCGGCCTAAAGTATCCAAGGCCGCGATGGCCGCCTCCGGAGAAGAATTATAAGTATCATCGATGATAAAAGTATGCTTAATGCCGGGCAAGACATTCATCCGGCCCGGAGGCAGAGAGAAATCACGCAAGGCGCGCGCTATTTCTACCAGATTCAGATCAAAATACAGGCCGACCGCGGCCGCGGCTAAAGCCGCATACAAAGCGCTTTCATTAAGGACATTATTCATGAATACCGGCACGACCGCGCCGTTATAATTCAATTTGAAATTCAAGCCGGCGAGCTCATAATTCCCTTTAGTAAAATTAAAGACGATATCCTGCGCTTGCAGGTTGGCGCCGGGTTTCAATCCGTAAGTCAGAACCCGTGAACGGCAGGCGGACAGCATTTCCCGCGTACCCGCATTATCGTAATTCAAGATCGCGAGGCCCTTATTATTCAGATTTTCCACCAAAACTTGTTTTTCTTTCTGGATATTCACGACATTGCCGAAATATTCCAGGTGCGAATAGCTGACAGCGGTGACGAGGCCGACCTGGGGCGGCGCTATCTTGGTAAGATAGCCCATGTCGCCCGGCCGATCTACACCCATTTCTAGAATCAAGACCCGCGGATAATCCGGATCCTTGAACAAAATCAGACGGAACGCATCTAAAAAAATCTTGGACCAGCCGGCCGGATTCCTTCCGGCAGAGTCCGCGCCGATGATAGACAGCGGCAAGCCCAATTCATTGTTATAATTCTTCTGGCTCAAGCGGACCGAAATCTTATTGTCGCGCAAGACTTTATAAATAGCTTCTTTAGCGCTGGTCTTGCCCATAGAACCGGTAACCGCGACAACAATCGGCTGATATCTTTTCAATATCAGCCGCGCCAAGATCTTCAGTTTTAAGCGGATAAGTCGGCGCATAATCATTTTCTAGTCTTAGGGACCTGATAATATTTCAGCATGAAGTCGGCGATCTCCGTCCACAGGGGCAGAGCCGAGCCTTCGGCATATTGTACGTCTTTCGGGTCGTCAATCTTCGTGAGCATTACGAAGGCGGGATTATCAATCGGCGCGATACCGACGAAGGTATGAATATATTTATCCTTGCTATAAGCGCCGTTGACGGCCACTTGAGCCGTGCCGGTCTTACCGCCGATATAATAGCCGTTGATATAGGCGCGCTTCGCGTGGCCGAGTTCGACGACGTTCACTAACATGGCAGAAATGGTCGCCGCGGTCTTATCGCTGATGACGCGTCCGACCTGTTTCGGCAGGATATCTTCCGTCTTATCGCCGCGGATTATCGCCTTGACTATATAAGGCTTCATCAGGATGCCATGGTTGGCTATCGCCTGATACGGCGAAAGCATCTGGAGCGGCGTCGCGGAAATACCCTGTCCGAAAGAAGCCGTGGCCGCATCTATTTCCTTGACTTTGTCCCCTAATAAATTATCGATATTACCGCTGGCTTCCGCGCCCAATTCAATGCCGGTCTTCTCGCCGAAGCCGTAGTTCTTGACATAGTCCGTAAAGATCTTCGGGCCAACCTGATGCATAGCGAAGATCGCGCCGGTATTAAGGGAGTATTCCAGGACCGTATTCATATCCACGACGCCGTGCGGACCGTGCGTGGAAAAATCAGAATTCCTTATCGGCTTAGACCAGCCTTTGATCATGACTTCGCCGGGATCGGTATAAGTCGTAGACGGGGTCACCTTCCCTTGGTCTAAAGCGATGGACATCGTTACTGTCTTGAAGACCGATCCGGGTTCATATTGATCTAAGACGGCCGGATTCTTAAAAACGCTGAAATCCTTAACCGCCTGATAATCATTCGGATTGAACTCCGGCACGGAGCACATGGCGATGATCGCGCCGGTCTTCGGATTCATGGCGATGACCGAACCGCCCGTCGCACCATGCTTCTTGACCGCTTCCTTCAATTTCTCGCAGGCGGTGAATTCCACATTGCGGTCAATAGTCAGGACCAGATCGGCGCCGTTAACCGGTTTTACATATTCCCGATCATTGACGATGATAACATCGGCTTGAGCGCCTTTTTCTGATTTAAGCGATCCGTACTGGCCGAACAGTTCATCGTTAAAGAATTCTTCCAGCCCATATTTGCCCCGGCCTTCCCCGTCCGCGTAACTCACGAAGCCTAAGAGATGCGCGCCGATTTCATCTTCCGGATAATAGCGCAATTTTTCCAGGTTAAAATCCAAGCCGGGTATTTTCAGGATCGTGGCGGTTCCGGTCGCGTCCTTATAGACGACTTGGTAATTCCGCAGGGCTAGATCGTCCGCCACTATAGGCGTCGCGGTGGCCCGGCCCATGGTAGAAGTGGCGCTCCCTAAAAAAGCATACAGGCGCAAAAGCCCTTCGGTATCCAATTTTTTATTTTCCAGAGGTTCATAGGGATCCCCCGGACGGTCAAACCGCTTCAGGTAATCGCCGATAATCGCCTCTTTAGTGCTCGTCGCGATAATCGGCGGCGTGGAAGTCGCTGTCTTTTTCAGTTCTTCCTCCAGGCGCGGCTGATCAAAAAATTCATAAAATTTTTCCGCGAGAGCGCGCGGATCAAGGACTTCTTTCGGAATAGCATATAGAACGGCGAAGTCTTTATTCGTCGCGACCGGATATAATTTTTCCTGATTATTGATATCTTCCGTGAAATAGATCTTGCCGCGCGCCGGCTTCAATTGGCTGGAAACTTGCTGCTGGCCGGCGGCCATCGCGGTATAAAGATCGCATTCTTTTATCTGCAAGCTGAATAATTTATAGATGAGAGCTATGGCAAATAAAAAAATAATCGCTACGACTAAACGCCAGCGACTAAGGCTAACTCTCGTTTTCTCCGGACGGGAGTTGTTTCTAAGGTTACGCCACATAATTATAGACAAAATGACAATTTACGGACTGACTGGAAACCGGTTATTTTTTAGCCATGGCGACATTGCTGTTCATGGCCAGATATTCTACATCGCCGATAGCGACCATATTCAAGCTCTTGGTGCGGGCGCTTAAGGAATAATAGGACTGGGCCGAATTGACCGCTTCCTGATAGTCCAGGTTAGCGCTGGCTAAATTAGCCGCTTGGTTTTTCAGGTCCCGCAAAGCGAAGCCGGAAACGGTCAGATCGCTGATGTTTACCAGATAGAAGACGCCGAGGCTGGCCAGGAGGGCGTAAAGCCCGAAATTGAGATACTTAAGGTTAAGGCGATAGTTCTTGGCCGACGGACTGAGCGGCGCGGCGTAGCCATTGATGATTTTGGTCATAATAGTGCTAGCGAACTCCTGCCGAAGCGGGAGAAAAAATATCTTAATTTAAAAATTATCTAGATTTTGGACGCGGCGCGGAACTTGGCGCTCCGGGCGCGGGGATTGGCCTCAATTTCGGAGTCACGCGGAGTAAGGGGGCGTTTGGTCAAGATCTGCAAATCGCTGGACGCTTTAAAAAATCTTTTGACTATTCGGTCTTCGCCGCTATGGAAGGAGACGACGACCAGCCTCCCTTTCGGCTTCAGAAGCTGAGCGGCCTGGGGGAGAACGGCGGTTAGCGCTTCCAGCTCGCGGTTGGTTTCCATCCTGAGAGCTTGGAAGACGCGCGTCGCGGGATGGATCTTGGAGCGGAAGCGGGGCGGAACGACCCGTTCAATAATAGCTACCAGTTCCGCCGTCGTCGCTATCTTCTTGCCGCGGCGCTCAGAGACTATGGCTTTAGCTATCTGGTAAGCGCGGCGCTCTTCGCCGTATTCACGGAAAACCCGCGTAAGATCCAAAAGCGGATATTGATTCACTATCCTGACGGTGGAATTATCACTCAAGGGACCGAAGGCCATATTGAGAGGGCGCTCTCCTTTGAAAGAGAAGCCGCGCGCCTCATCATCCAATTGGGCCGAGGACAGGCCGAGATCTAAGACGATGCCGTCAAATTTGGTCTGAGCCGGAAAGCGGCTGCTGATAACCTGATTTAAATTTTTAAAACTATCATTTACTAAAACGATATTTGATAATTGGCGGGACTTAATCTGAGAAGCGGCATTCTGAATCGCGAGTTCATCCAGATCAAGGCTGATAACCCGGCCGCTTCCTCCAACCGCTTCCGCGAGAGCCATGGTATAGCCGGCGCCGCCCAAGGTACAATCAATGAATTTCTGCCCGGCACGGGGAGCAAGATATTCCAGGACTTCATCAAGCATGACTGGAATATGGCCGTAAGACATAATTAAATCCCTAAGTCTCCCATTTCTTCGGCAATGGAATTGCTGTTCCTTTCCGCTTCCGCCTTATACTGCGCCCAAGCATGCTCATCCCAAATCTCTAAATGGTTATAAAGGCCGGCCACAATCACGCTTTTCTTCAGAGCGGAAAACTTACGCAGGTATTCCGGCAGGGTCACTCTTCCCTGATTATCAAATTCCACATCCATCGCGCCGGCGAGCATATGCCGCGCGAAGGCCCGCGCCTTGGATTGGCTTATGGGCAGAGCGGCCAGATTCTGAGCTATCTTTTCAAACTGTTCTTTAGAATACAAAAATAAGCAGTTGTCCAAACCCTTAGTGACGACTGCTCCCTTCTTTAAGATGGCGCGGAACTTAGCCGGTATGGCTAAGCGTCCTTTGTCATCAAGATTGTGATTGTATTCGCCGATGAACATAATTGACGAGCGTCTTAAATATAGTGACGGAAGAGAATTTAAGATGATGACAAGCAAAGTTTCACCTTAGTTCCCCACATTTCACCTTACGAGTTTAATTATACACCACTTATCACCTAGGGTCAACTCTAATCTTTTATGGCAAATAAGCCAAAAAACAAAAGAAAAAACCACTTATCAACAAGTGGTCTTTTTAAATAAAAATAATTTGCCAAAATTGTCTAAAAGTTTTCAACAACTAATGCACAAGCTATAATTTCGGTTTTTTAGAGATCCCGATATTCGGTTCGCGGTCATAAAGCGGCTCTACCAGGCTATATGGTCCGAATTTCTTATTATTTTTCATGCTCTTCTCCTCAGCCTCTACCGGTATTTTAAGGGCGAAGGCCAGAGCGTTCGCGGTAATGACTCCGATACGCAGAGAGGTAAAGCTGCCGCCGCGGCTAGAGACGACGACTTTCTTAAGGGCGCTCAACTTTATTTTCCGCGCCTTAAGCAAGGCGTCAATCGCCGGCACTAATTTCTCGGCTTGCCGGCGCGGCGCTTTTATTTTTTTCTGCGCTATCGTCTTAGAGCCGTCCTTCAAAGCGATGATGATCTCATCATAGCTCGCGGTGTTTATATAAAGAGTCATAGATAGGTGATCTAAAAGTATGCTTAATTTAAAATATTTTTTATACCCTTATTGAAAATATCCTGGATATCTTTCAGGCTACCGGCTTTCACTAACTGCTCCCTTAGTTTGGCAGCGCCGGTTAGCCCCTGAGCATACCAGACCAGATGCTTGCGCAGTTCGATGATGCCGGCCTTCCCTTTCAGCTTTTGAGCCAAGGCGGCGTGGCTTAAAGCGATCTTGAAAATCTGCGCCGGCCGCAAATTATAAACGCGCTCTTTTTTTATCTCTTTGAATAACCAAGGCCGTCCTAAAACGCCGCGCGCCAGGCCGAGCCCGTCCGCGCCGCTGAGCATAAGGGCGGCTCGCGCTCCGGCTAAATCATTAACGCCGCCATTAGCCAGGATAATCCCGGAAAAATAAGCGCGCGCTTTTTTGACTATGGCCCACGACGGCGCGCCGGCAAAACCTTGGTTTAAAGTCCGGCCATGGATCATGACCGCGGAAACCGGCAAATCAGAAATGTTCTTCAAGAATTTCAAAGCATCTACCGCGCCGGCTTTTGCCCGGATCTTAATGGATACCGGCAAATCAGTATTAGCCAAAACCGCTTCGATCACCGCCCGAGACCGCGCTAAATCCTTCATCAAGCCGGAACCGGCTCCCTGCTTGATTATTTTCGGAACCGGACAGCCGAAATTTATATCTAGCCCGTCCGGCCTTATTTTCTCAGTGATCAATCGCGCGCTAGAGGCGAAATGTTCCGGATCAGAACCGAAAAGCTGGACGACATAATATTTTTCCCGAGAACGATTAAATCTTAATAATTCCCAAGTCGCGTTCTTCTTAGGGCGCCGCGCCTTTTTCCTGCCTGATAGATCTTGATAATATAAGGCGGCGGCCGAAACCATCTCGCTATATAAAACATCCGCCCCGTATTTCTTAGCGATCTGGCGGAAGGCGGAATCCGTAAAGCCGGCCATGGGCGCGAGCGCTAAAATCGGACGGCCGCGTTTCTTAAGTTTTTGCCAAAAATCCTTATTCATCTCTTCTTGATCTTATAGCCGCTAGCCGTATCTTCTACCATATAAGATCTCTTCTCCAGTTCTATCCGGAGACGATCGGCTTCAGCCCAGTCTTTTTTCGCGCGCGCCTCCTGGCGCGAAGCGCAGAGGCTCTTAATCTCCTCCGGCAACTCCGAATCGGGAAGATACTGATCGGCGGCC
>JAJZRB010000013.1 GCA_021806615.1 bacterium
TTCCCGTATCCTCCCGATATGGATGATAGAACGGCGCAAGTTCGCCCCCCAAAACAAAAAGCGTCCTAAAAACCAGGCGCCGCGCCCGCCCTGGGTCTGTTCTTCGGTAAAAGTCAATTTTTCTTCAACCATATGGCATCAAAAATCTTAATTAAATTGAAAAGCGGTCGCTACCAGGATAGTGAGCGGCAAGAGGAGCCACAGGGCGAGAACCGCTAAAACAGCCGCGAGCCAGAGCAAGAGGACGGCGCCGCGAAAAATTATCTGCACCAAGCGTATTACAAAGCTGATGAGACGTCCGGCAAAATCGCGCTGGCCATACATCGGAATGAATAGATTCTTGGCCCAAACGCTAAAACCCAGGATATTTTCCTGAGCGAGCCAAAAACGCCAGGCGCCTTTGGCGAGGCGGAAAAAACCGGCCGTATACCACCACAACGGAAAATATAAAATTTCCCCTAAAATCTGGAGGATAATCTTGCCGCTATAGGTCACGAAATTATGATTCAGCATGAAGCGGAAAAAACGAAGAATAAAAAATGTTTTTACTTTAATATCATAGCATAATTGCTTTCTAATTGACAACCGACAGAGCTTATATTATTATGATAATTAGCACTCTAATAATAAGAGTGCTAACAAAATAACCTTGAATTATATGTTTAATAAATTTACCGATAAATCTCAAGAAGCCATCATCAATTCCCAGGTCATCGCCTCGTCTTACGGCCAGACGAATATCGAGGCTTTGCATATTCTTCTCGCTCTTTTAGAGCAGAATGAGAGCTTGATCAGGCCTGTTTTAGAAAAGATGAAAATAGACCCGGAAATAATGGAAGAATATACCATCAAAGAAATAAAAAAATTGCCGCGCCTGAAGATAACTCCCGGCAACGGCCCGGTACAAGCCGTCTCCGGAACGGCCGAAACGGCGCTTATCCTGGAGCGCGCCCAAAAAGAGGCAGACGGGATGAACGATGAATTCATTTCTACCGAGCATATACTCCTCGCGCTTATCGGCGTACCCTCGCCCGCCCAGAGCATCCTCTTGAATTTCAAAGTAGAATACCAGGCGGTCAAGGATATCTTGAAAGAGCTGCGCGGTTCGCAGACGATAAGCGATCCCTTCCCGGAAAACAAATATAAGGTCCTGGACAAATATACGACTAATCTGACGGAGCTCGCCCGCCAAGAAAAATTAGATCCGGTTATCGGACGCGATCAGGAAATCCGTCGCATCATGCAAGTCCTCCTGAGGCGCACGAAAAATAATCCGGTCTTGATAGGCGAAGCCGGCACCGGCAAGACCGCTATCGTCGAGGGACTAGCTCAGCGGATAATCGCCGGCGACGTGCCTGAGAATCTAAAGAATAAAGAAATCGTCACTTTGGATCTAGGCGCGCTGGTCGCCGGCGCGAAATTCAGAGGAGAATTTGAAGACCGCTTGAAAGCTGTCTTGAAAGAAGTAAAATCGCAAAGCGGACGCATCATCCTATTCATCGACGAACTGCATACCCTTATCGGCGCGGGAGCCTCCGAAGGCTCTATGGATGCTTCTAACATGTTAAAGCCGGCCTTAGCGCGCGGCGAACTCCGGACGATAGGCGCGACCACGACCAAGGAATATCAGAAATATATTGAACGCGATGCGGCCTTAGAGCGCCGTTTCCAGCCGATCATGGTCAGCGAGCCGAGCGTAGACGACACGATAAGCATGCTCCGCGGCCTTAAAGAAAAATATGAAGTCCATCACGGCGTCCGCATCACTGACGACGCTTTAATCGCGGCAGCCAAGCTTTCCAATCGTTATATCAGCGACCGCTATCTGCCGGATAAGGCGGTCGACCTTATAGATGAGGCGACTTCGTCGCTCCGCATGGAAATCGATTCTATGCCTGACGAACTTGACCAATTGAAACGCAAGATGAATAAGCTGGAACTCAATAAGGCCGGCCTGATGACGGCCGGCAAATATTCTCCGAAACTGCGCGCCCTCAACGCCGAGCTGGCCAAATTGAAAGAAAAAGCCAACCAATTAGAACTGCACTGGAATAACGAGAAGAACATTATCTCGCAAATCCGGAACGCGAAAAAAGAAATTGAGGATTTAAAGATAAGATCGGAAATCGCCCAACGCCAGGGCGCTGACCTGAGCGAAGTCGCCAAGATAAAATACGGCCTGATCCCGGACTTAGAAAGCACGATCAAGAAATCCCAGGAAGAACTGTCCCGGATCCAGAAACGCGGACAACGCATACTGAAGGAAGAGGTCGGCGAAGAAGATATCGCCAAGGTCGTCGCCCGCTGGACCGGCATTCCGGTCAGCCGCATGCTCCAGGATGAGATCAAGAAATTAAGCGAAGCCGAAGTTGAACTGAATAAGGAAGTGGTCGGGCAGGATGAAGCGATCAAGGCGGTGGCTAACGCCCTGCGCCGCAGCCGCGCCGGGATCAATGAAGAAAAGAAGCCGATCGGCTCCTTCCTCTTTGTCGGGCCGACTGGCGTCGGAAAAACCGAATTGGCCAAAGCCTTGGCTAACTTCATCTTTGACGACGAGAAAGCTCTCATCCGGCTGGACATGAGCGAATATATGGAAAAGCACAGCGTCGCGAAACTTATCGGTTCGCCGCCCGGCTATGTCGGTTACGACGAAGGCGGCCAATTGACGGATAAGGTCCGCCGCCATCCTTATAGCGTCGTCCTGTTCGATGAAATAGAAAAAGCCCATCCGGATATGTTCAATATGCTGCTCCAGATATTAGACGACGGGCGCCTGACCGACTCCAAAGGCCGGATGATAAACTTCAAGAATACCATCGTCATCATGACCTCCAACTTAGGGAATGAGATCATCAAGCAATACTCTATCGGCTTCAGCGATACGAGCGACCAGGCCCAGACGATCAAGCTGCGGACTGACGAAATGAAAGAAAAAATCGATAAGATACTCAAGAATCATTTCAAGCTGGAATTCCTGAACCGGATTGACGAGATCGTGCTCTTCAAGAGTTTGACGCCGGAAGCCCTGGAAAGGATAGTTGATTTAGAGCTCCTGAAAATAGAAAAAAGATTGGGCAATAAGAATATCATGGTCAAGGTGACCCCGAAGATAAAGAAGATGCTGGCCGACAAGGGGTACGATATAACTTACGGCGCCCGCCCTCTCAAGCGCATCATCCAGACCATGATCCTGGATGAACTGGCTCTAGAGATAATCGAAGGAAAAATAAAAGAAGGCGATAAAGTAAAAATCGACCTAGGAGACAAGGAGTCTGTCATCTTAAAAGTCAACGCTTAATCGGCCCGGAAAAACCAAATAAACAGCCGGGTTGTCCCTAATTGGAAATTATATTATAATGTAGAAATGAAACTAGCTAAAAATACCACTATTATACTAATCTTGGGCCTGGCTCTGTCTTTCTTATTGACGCCGTCCAGGACGAAGGCACAATTGACCGTTGACAGCAACTTTAACCCGAATCGCATCATTGAAGATGGCGAGCTTCTGGCCTACGATGCCATGTCTCTCGCCGATATCCAGAATTTCCTTGAGAACCACGGGAGTTTCCTGGCTAATTATACAACGACGAATACCCATGGTGATCTGAAGTCGGCTGCGGAAATAATCTACGACGCGACGCATAATAACTATGACTGCGACGGCGTAACTTTAAGCAACGCTCCGACCGAAGCGGAAAAGAAGCTCAAATGCCAACATGTTACTACTGTTAATCCTAAATTTCTATTAGTCTTATTGCAGAAAGAAGCTAGCTTGATAGAAGACGGGAACCCGCCGCAATCTCACTTAGACTGGGCGACCGGCTACGGTTGTCCGGATAGCTGGGTCTGTAATCCTTATTACAAAGGTTTCGGCAAACAAGTAAACAGCGCCGCCCTGCAATTTCTCGCTTACATGAAGGAGCCGGATCACTATAATTATAGATCCGGACAGACTTTTATCGTCAACAATACCTTAGATCCTTATTGTACTTCCGCGAACCAAACCATGTCGGTCACGCCGCAGAATCAAGCGACCGCCGCTCTTTATAATTACACGCCGCATGTCTTTAACGGCAATTACAATGTCTACAAGCTCTGGAATCGCTACTTCCCTAGAATCTCCCGCTTTTATCCGGACGGTTCAATAATCAAGGCGGAGGGCGACCCTCAGGTCTGGCTAATTGAAGGCGGCAAGCGGCGCCATTTCGCGAATTGGTCGTCCTTCATTTCGCGCTTCAAGCCGAACCAGATAGTGAGCGTGGATTCGAGCGAATTAGCGAATTATCCTCTCGGCGACGAGATAAAATTCGCTAATTATTCTTTGGTCCAGACTCCGGATAAAAAAATATACCTATTAGTAGATAAAGAAAAACGGCCTTTCGCCAACAGCACCGTCTTCAAAAAGATCGGATTCAATCCGGAAGAAGTGGACCAGGCTAGCGCTAATGATCTGGCCGGATACCAACTCGGCCAAACGATTACCGCCACCTCCACCTACGTAACCGGCGCTTTATTGCAGGACACTAAGACTAAAGATATCTATTATGTAGAAAACGGCCTAAAAGCGCCGGTCGATAAGGATTTATTAGCTATAAAATTCGCCGACCAAAAAATAATCAAAAAAACCAGCAAAGAGCTGAAAAGCTATGCGACGACTACGCCCGTTCTCCTGGACGACGGGTCTTTAGTCCGCACCGCCAACTACCCCTTAGTCTATTTGATTTCCGGCGGGAAAAAACGCCCCTTTACCGATAGCGCGGTTTTTGCCAAACTGAACTACGATCCAGCCAATGTCATTACCGTTTCTTCGCAATTCTTATATAATTATGACATGGGGGCTCCTATCCAATAATCTCATATTTATCTATGCCTCTAACTAGCGCCGCCCTATTGCCCCATTCCCCTCTTTTAATCCCGGAAATCGGCCAGGCTCATTATAGTTTGCTCGCCAAAACCGTATCCGCCTATAACGAAGTGGCGAAGATCGTAAAAGAACGAGAAGTTGCCACCCTATTGATCATCAGTCCGCACGGTTCAATCCAGGCGGGCTCTTTTGTACTTAATGTCGCTCCGGAAATGGAAATAAACCTGAAAGATTTCGGTTTCATTCCGCCAAAGACCAGCTTTAGCGGCGATGCGCTTCTCGCTGATAAAATAGCTTCCACTTTACGGCCGATTTTCCCCTTAGAGCTCAGTTCCGAAATCATCCTGGATAACGGCAGCGCGGTGCCTTTATACCTCTTGAAGGATTCCGCCCCGAACCTGAAAATAATAGTCATCTCCCCAGCCGATAATCTCAGTCTGGCTGATCAAGTTAATTTCGGACGCGAACTCGGGGCGGTCATTGCGGCAAGCGAGAAGAATATCGCCCTTATTGCCTCAGGCGACCTCTCCCACCGGCTTAAGAAAAAATCTCCGGGCGGCTATTCGCCTAAGGGAGCTAAATTTGATAATAAGCTGATCGAATACCTGAGCGAACCGCAAACGGCGCTAGAAAATATCCTAAAGATGGATCCGAAATTCATTGCCGATGCCCAAGAATGCGGCCTTAAACCGCTCGTCATGCTTCTCGGGGCTATCGCCGGAAAATCTTGGCAACCGGATATCCTCGCTTATCAGACCGATTTCGGCGTCGGCTATTTAAGCCTGAATTGCCAATTTTAAATATGTCCGATACTTTCCAGTCATTTTCCGATATTATAAAGAATAAAAAGACCGTCAAGGCGCCGGCCTATCCCTGGCAAGATTTGGCGTTACGCGTCATTAAAGAATTGAGCATTCCTGATTTCAAGCGCTCGGCCGTTTTCAAAGTCTGTAAAGAAAAATCCGGGATGCAGATAGAAACCGCCCTGAACGACACGAAGGAGTTATGCCGGGATGGCGCTAAATGGAAATACTTTTTTAAAATAATAGACGGACCAGAAAAAACCGAAAACAAATAAAATCTATATGCCCAAAGAATTAAAAATACTCATTCATCCTCATCCGACCTTGCGGAAAAAATCACAAGATATCCCGGAAGCCGAATTATCCAGGAAGGATTTTAAAGAACTCCTCCTAGATATGGAGGAGACGATGCTTAAAAAAGACGGGGCGGGATTAGCCGCGCCGCAAATCGGCCGGAATATCCGCGCCATTGTCATCCGCCACGAAAATAAGACGCTCTTCCTGATCAACCCGCAGATAACCAAGAAGTCATGGGCGCGCGAAATAGAAGAAGAGGGCTGTCTCTCGGTCCTGAATGAAAAAGGCGAAATCATCTATGCTCCGGTAGAACGCCATAAAAAAATAAATTGCCTTTATTTAGACCGGCAAGGCCGAAAGCAAAAAATCAGCGCCGAAAAAATCTTGGCGCGCGTCATACAGCACGAAGTAGACCACTTGGACGGAATCCTGTTTATTGATAAGATAGCGAAGATAAAAAAACGGCCGGAATGAACTTTCGGTCCGATTATTCTTTGTCCTTTTCTGGCGCTTTTCCTCGCGCCTTAATAATCTTCCATCCGACCCAGGCGACGCCGAGAGTTAAAAGCCCGGCAGAGATTTCCCGATAATATAAAGACAAAAGATGCTGGTTAGCGCCGATAAAATAACCTAAAGCCGCCAGGATACTGACCCAGACAGCCGATCCGAGGGCGGTATATAATAAGAAGGGGCCGAAAGGCATGCGAGAAAAACCGGCCGGAATAGAAATAAGATGGCGGATGACCGGAACCAGCCGGCCTAAAAAAGTAGCTGATTTCGCGCTGCTTAAAAAATATCTTTCCGCGTCATCTATCTTCTTGGGCGTAATCAAGAATAATCGCGCCCAAGGCTGAGCGGCTAATTTGAAAATAATCATCCGGCCCAAGGACCTGGATAATGCATAATTGACAGACGCGCCTAAGATGCTGCCTAAGGTGCCGAAGATAACGATCAATAACAGGCTCATCTTGCCTTGGCTCGCCAAATAAGCCGCCGGCGGAATAATGATTTCTGAAGGCAGGGGCAAGAATGAACTTTCAATAGTCATTAAGACTACCAGGCCGGAATAACCCAACCCCTGCGTTACCGCTAAAACCCAATCAATAATTGCAGTCCACATAATAAAAATCCTAATTGATGTCCGATAACTTACTTTTTTATCATATCATTTCCAGACTTTCCCTGTCTACCTAATATGTCCGATAAAAACTCATCCCACAAAAAAATCCGCACTATCTTCATGGGCACTCCGGAATTCGCCTGCCCGGGGTTAGAGGCGCTGCTCGCCGCGCCGGAATTGGAAATCGTCGGCGTCTTTACGCAAAGCGACAAACCGGTCGGGCGACGGCAGATCTTAACGGCGCCTCCCGTCAAGCAGCTGGCTTTAAAGCATGCGCGCCCGGTTTTCCAACCGTTAAAGATCAAAGCGGCGATAGAAACCATAAAGAATCTGATGCCGGACTTGATTGTCGTTATCGCTTACGGGAAAATCATCCCGCCGGAAATATTAGCTATACCGCACTACGGCTGTCTAAATGTCCATGCTTCTCTGCTCCCTAAATATCGAGGCGCTGCCTGCCTGAATGCCCCTATTTTAAACGGCGATAAAGAAACCGGAGTGACCATCATGAAAATAGATACCGGCCTTGACACTGGCCCGATTTTACGGCAAGCTAAAATACAATTGAACGGCCGGGAAAATTTGAGCGACGTGCACGACAGATTATCCGGACTGGGGGCGGAAATATTAGTGCCGGCCATATTAGATTATATACAAGGCAAAATAAAAGAGCGCCCGCAAGACGAGGCTTCGGCCAGTTACGTGAAAATTATTAAAAAAGAGGAAGGGCAAATTGACTGGACGAAAAGCGTCGGCGAGATAGAGAGACTCATCCGCGCCTATAACCCCTGGCCAGGCAGCTACGCCTCGATCGGCGAGACGAATCAAATATTAAAAATAATAGAAGCGGAAATAGCGGAAGAGCCGGCTGATAAGCAGCAAACCGGACAATTATTCTTACAGGATAAAAAATTGATGGTTAAATGTGGACAAGGCGCCCTCCTTATATTAAGATTACAGCTGGCGGGCGGACGAGCGGTCAGCGCCGAAGAATTTATCCGCGGCCATGCTAAACTTATCGGACAGATACTAAGATAATTCCGGTCCCTTCGTCTAACGGTTAGGACGCCAGGTTCTCATCCTGGTAACAGGGGTTCGATTCCCCTAGGGACTACGAAATAAGAAAC
>JAJZRB010000002.1 GCA_021806615.1 bacterium
AAGTAAAAAACTAATCAGTTTATCAGTTTTATTAGATATTAAGTTGTTTATTTTTTTTATATAAGCCATATGGAAAATTTACTAGAAAAAATGGTTAAGGAAAAAAAATCTGAAGAATTGGCCCGCTTGGATGCTACCGGCATAGTTGATTCTTTGTTCAGTGAACTTTTAGACCGGGAAAGAGACATCTTATCCCGTCGTTTCGGCTTGAAAGGCGATAAAGGAGAAACTCTGGAGAAGATAGGCGGCTTACATAAATTAACTCGGGAACGCGTACGCCAGATAGAAGCGGCGAGCATCAAGAAAATAAAGAAGCTGGAGAAATTAGAAACTTCCATCGCGACCCTGAAAGAAGTCGTAAATAGCCTACTTGCTGAACACGGCGGACTTATCAGACGCGATTATCTTTTGGATATTTTGACGGTCGTTTGCTTAGAGCTTAACGATGAGGCGAACGCCGGCCAGCCGGAATATGAAGTGAATCGCCAAGTATACCGCAACCATTTTAATTTTTTGATTTCCAAACTGATGAACGACGAACTGGAGCTGGTAGACGACGCCGGTCACTTCAACCCTTCTTTCAAGAAGAAAGATCAGGCGGTCGACCATTTGGAAGAGCTCGCGGCCGACCTCTTGCAGAAAGTAGAGGGTCTGAAGAAGACCATGACGACCGAAGAATTATTGGCGCTTTTGAAGGATCTGGCCGCTTATAACAAGCACCAGGAAAGATTGAACCAGGCCGATAGCTCCGATATCACCACGGTCTTCAAGAGTAAAGTCTTTCCGGATAAGGCCGAGCTCATAAATAGCAATAAGGTCTTATATTCCTTGCTTCAGGCCGTGAAGAACCTGGAGCAGAATAAATACGGTGAATGGGGCATTGCCAATTGGGGCGAAGTCAAGCCGAAGACGGTTAACGATAAGATCTATCTTATCCTGAAACATGCCGGCGAACCTTTGCACTTTACGGAGATCGCCAAAAAGATAAATGACATGAAATTTGATAAGAAAACGGCCAATGCCGCTACTGTCCATAATGAACTTATTCTGGACGGCCGCTACGTGTTGGTAAATCGCGGTACTTATGGCCTGAAAGAATGGCAGAAATAAAGTTTTTATCCCGGAAACCCCAAGATAATTTTAATAAAAATTTAGGAAATCCGTCTTTAACCAGGCGGATTTCTTTTTATTCGGCCTTAGATTTCTTCTTTTTCTGAAAATATGCTAAAATAAACGTATAAAAATTATGGATATTGTCATTAATACTGCCAGCATCAGCCAATTTCTTAATTTGCCTGCCGACCAGATGGTTTGGGTTTTTTTCCGTGATTTCGGCTGGCTGATATTGGCTCTTATTTATCTTTTCGGCGTCCGTGAAGTCTATCTTCTTTGGATCCGGCAGAAATGGGCCGGAACCCATCAGAGCATATTATTGGCCATTGATATTCCGCGGGGTAACGAGCAATCGCCCAAGGCCGTAGAGAATATCTTTACTTATCTGGCCGGCGCGCACGGCTCGATAAATTTCTTTGAAAAATGGTTTGAAGGGAAATTCCAAAAATCTTTCAGTTTCGAAGTCGTCAGCTTGGAGGGCTATACGCAATTCCTGATTGACACGCCCGTAGAATTCCGCAATCTCGTAGAATCCGCCGTCTATTCGCAGTATCCGGATGCGGAAATTTCCGAGGTAGACGACTATACCGAGACCGTCCCCCATGTTTATCCGGATGAGGAATACGATGTCTGGGGTTCGGAATTCATACAGGCTAAGCCCTGGGTCTATCCGATCAAAGGTTATCAGGAATTCGAACATACTATGGGACCGAGCGAGACTCAATTCAAGGATCCGATGGCGAGCTTCATGGATCTCTGCGGCTCTCTGCGCCAGGGCGAACAGCTATGGTTCCAGATGATCATCATCCCTATCGGTTTTGATTGGGTCAAGGATTCGGAAAAGGAAATCAATAAGATTTTCGGCCGCAAGGAAAAGGCCAGCTCCGGAGCGGCCAGCAAGCTCATTGAGTGGATGGGCGAAGCGAGCGAGGCGGTCTACTCTATCTGGGGAGACATCGTCAAGAAGGAAGAGAAATCGCGGACGATGATGGACCTTACGCCGAGCGAAAAGCGGCGGGTAGAGAGCATCCAGCTTAAATCCGCCAAATTAGGCTTTGAAGCTAAATTCCGGGTCGTCTATGTCGCCAAGAAAGAAGTGATGAATAAAGCGAAGGTCGCGAACGGCATCGTCGGTTTCATGAAGCAGTTCGCCGCCTTGGACCTGAATAACCTGAAGCCGGATATTGATATGACCTTTACTAAGACCGTTTATTTCTTTACCGAAGCGCGATTGAACCTGAAGAAACAGAAGATTTTCAGCGCCTATATCAAGCGTTCTGATTCGCGCGGGCGACGGCCGGGAATCTATAATATCGAAGAGCTCGCGACTGTCTGGCATTTCCCGATTGAGGCTAACGTGAAGGCAGCCATGGTCCAGAAAGCGCCGGGCCGCAAAGCCGACGCTCCGGCCGCTCTGCCGCTCGCGGAAGAAGCCGCTCAGCCGCTTCCGGATATCTTCAGAGGCGGTAATGGTAACGGCAACGGCCATGGGCATGAGGGTTCATATGGACACGTTTCTGGACACGTAGAAGCGCCTACCCCTCCTTTACCGCCGAATTTACCTTTTGTTTAATTTGATCGTCATGAAAATAGGCATTGATGCCCGCTTCTATGGCCCCGTTGGCAAAGGTTTGGGCCGTTATACCCAAGAAGTGGTGGATAATATAATAAAAATAAGCGAAGCTCAAGCGGCGGATGATCCGGAATCTGGCGATGATTTTCAATATGTTGTTTTTTTAAGCCCGGATAATTTCGACGAATTTACGCCAGCTAGCGATAGAGTCAAGAAGGTAAAATTGCCTTGCGCCTGGTATTCGCTTTCCGAGCAAATCGTGATGCCTTTCTATTTATGGCGCTCCCGGCTGGATTTAGTGCATTTTCCTCATTTTAACGTCCCGATCCTGACTCCCAGCAGATTCATAGTTACTATCCATGATCTTATCCTGACTCATTTTCCGACCGTAAGAGCGACGACGCGCGGACCCTGGCGCTATTTTTTCAAGAATATCGCCTATCGCGCGGTTATCTTTTTCGCGCTGTGGCGGGCGGAGAAGATAATTACCGTTTCCGAGTTTTCCCGTTCCGACATCATCAGTAAATTCGGCGCCGATCCGGCAAAAATAGTCGTGACTTATGAGGGCGTCGCTAATTTATCCAAAGGACGCGATTCTTTATTCGTCGCCAAATTAGACAACCAGGAAACGCTGGCGCAGTACCATATCCCGCATAATTTCCTACTGTATGTCGGCAATGCTTATCCGCATAAGAATCTGGAGAACTTATTGAAGGTTTTCAGCCATTTGCACGCGGAGCGTCCGGAATTTCGCCTGGTCCTAGTCGGGAAAATCGATTATTTTTATGAGCGGATACAGGCCGCGGCCCGCGCTTTGAATCTCTGGCAAACCGGCAATCTTAACAGTCCCGTTATCTTCCCCGGCTATGTTCCTGACGCGCAGCTAGAAATTTTCTATGCGGAAGCGAAAGCCTATGTCTTTCCCTCTCTTTATGAAGGCTTCGGCTTGCCGCCTTTAGAAGCGATGGCCAAGAATTGCCCGGTGGCGAGTTCTGACCGCGCTTCTTTGCCGGAAGTTTTGGGGGAAGCCGCCTTGTATTTCGATCCTGAAGACACGGCTGACATGTTGGCTAAGATCAAAATGGTCCTGGACGACCAGAAACTACGGGAAGACCTGAAACGGCGCGGCTTAGATCAGGCGAAGAAATATAATTGGTGGGAATGCGCCAATAAGACTCTGGCGGTCTATCGTGCGGCGCTTAAATTGAATGATTAAAATGGCTAAGAATAAAGCACAATCTAATTTCGGTTTAGAACGGGAGAGATTCTCTAACTTTGTCGTTGATTTACGGCGTTTAGAGCAGGCCGCCGCTCCGAAGATAAAAGCGGAAGAGAAAAAAATAAGCCGCCGGATCTTTGAACAATGGGGAAAGGTGGAGCGGAGTTTCCAACAAGTGAAGCCTAACCTATTAGCCGCTTCCCAAGCGGCTCGCTCTAGCCGGATTATCTTCCGCCGTCCCAAGCTAGACTTCAGCCGGTGGAAGAAGATTATCAGTTCCGCCTTTACCATCTTAGCCGCGGAATTGAGAGCCAGGAGTTCTAAGCCTTCCATCCAAAAGAACGCTTGGCGATCTTTTATCAGGTCGCAAGAACGGATCCTGGGCGCGCCGCCGAAATTAAAGATCGCTTCTCCGCGCGAGACGGCCAGCCTGGAACGGACTGAACGCTTGGAGACGACAGAAACGACGGCTGCTTGGTATCGTTCTTTATTCACCTTTGCTTTAGTGTTGATCTTGATAATCCTGCCTTTCAAGATCTTGTCTTATTTCCAGCTGATTGATTTCAAAGGCTGGGAAGCGAAGATCATGGGCAATTCGGAATCAGCTCTTAATAATCTTATGGCCGCCGCTGATTCGGTCGGCCAGAAAGACTTCAAAGGCGCTGACTCCAGATTCCAGGCGGCGGGCGCTAATTTCCTGGCGGCGAGCGGGGAACTTGATAAGATAAATGACTCGATCCTTATCCTGGCCTCTCTTTCTAGCAATGAACAGCTGAAAATGGCGGCGGAAAGCAAGAAATTTTTGACCGCCGGCGTAATCGCCGCTTCGCTCGGACGCAATCTGGTCCTAGCGACCGATAGCCTGTTTAACGGCGATAAGAATGATTTTTCGGCGACCTTGGATCATTTTTTAAATTATGGCCATCAAGCGGCTAAGGATGCCCAGGACCTGAAAGCCACGGTTTCCCGGATAAATCCGAATAACTTGCCGTCCGCTTATCGGGCCAAGTTCATCTCCCTTAATGACCAGGCCGCTTTATTGGCTGATAGCTTGGTTAATTTCGTCGGTTTGGGAGATAAGCTGAAGGAGGTCCTCGGCGTGAGCCGCGATAAGAGGTATCTCGTCGTTTTCCAGAATAATTCGGAACTCCGGGCGAGCGGCGGTTTCCTGGGAAGCTATGCCTTGGTTGATCTTCGGGACGGGAAGATAAACAATTTAGAAGTGCCGGGCGGCGGCTCTTATGACACGGAAGCCGGATTGGACGTCCGGGTCGCGGCGCCTAAGCCGCTTTGGCTCGTTAATACTCTCTGGCATTTTTGGGATGCGAATTGGTGGCCGGATTGGCCGACTACGGCCCAACATCTGATGTGGTTTTATGAACACAGCAACGGCCCGAGCGTAGATGGCGTGATCAGCGTCACGCCGACCGTCGTGGAAAGGCTTTTGGAAGTAACCGGGCCGATTGATCTGACTAAAGAATATGGGCTGACTATCACGTCCGATAATTTTTGGCAGACCGTACAGCTTATCAGCGAACGGGAGAATCTTTTAAAGACTAATCCGACAGCCGTTTTGAATGTGCCGGCGACTTCATCGCCGGTCGCGGTCAGCCTGCCCTTGAAACAGGGCCTGGAGAATAATTCTTCCAATAAGCCGAAAAAAATCATCGGCGATCTATTGGCGAAAATCTTAGAAATCCTGCCCTCTAAATTAGATAAGGATAATCTTTTGAAAATCATCACTATCTTTGAAGAAAACATGTCGGAGAAGCAGATCCTTTTATATTTTACCGATCCGGCTCTAGAGGCGGAAGTAGAGAGCCATAATTGGGCGGGCGAGATCCAGGACGCCCCCAAAGACTATCTCCTGGTCGTTAATACTAATATCGCCGGGCAGAAAACCGACCGCTTGATCAAGGAAAAGATAGAAGAGACAAGCGTAGTTTCGCCGAGCGGAGCGATAATAAATACGCTCATCATTACGCGGACGCATAATGGCGTGAAGCATGAGGCTCTCACCGGCGTAAGGAATGTTGACTGGCTGCGCGTCTATGTGCCGGCCGGGAGCGAGCTTTTATCAGCGGAAGGCTTCCTTTCGCCTGACGCCAAGTATCTGCAGGATAGGCCGGATAGCACTATGGAAAACGATCCGCTTTTAGCCGCGGAAAATTCAGCCGCGGAAGATCCGTCATCCGGCACCAAAATATATACGGAAAAAGGGAAGACGGTTTTCGCCAATTGGAGCATGGTTGATCCTGGCGAGTCGGTGACGATCACTTTGCAATACCGCTTGCCTTTTAATTTTTTTACGGCGCCCGCCGATGACAGCTGGCTGAAGCGTTTGAATAATTGGCTCAATCCTGATTCTCAAAAATTATGGCCCTATTCTTTATTGGTCCAGAAACAGCCGGGAGCGGCCGCGAGCGATTTCCAGGGGCGCCTCGTCCTGCCTACGGGCGCTTCGGTTTTCTGGCATTATCCGGAAAATATGGATACGACGGACGGCTGGGAAATAAACGATCAGCTGAATGCCGATAAATATTGGTCAATCTTGGTCCAAAAAAATAAATAATTATTTTCATATGCCTGAAGCCAAAAAAATAAAAAGAGTCTTGCGCGTCGGAAGATCGCTGGATTCCAGCCTCTCTTCTTTCGTAGAACGGCCGGTACCGACTGAACGCGAAGTCGCCAGCTTTGAGCGCGTCGTCAAAAGAGAAGCGCGCGATCAGGAGATAGATTCTAATTTATCGGAAATCTATAGCGATAAGAACGGCGACCGGGTCAATGTCCAGAGGTTAAGAGCCAAGAAGCGCCTGCCGTTTATCATCCGCCTCTTAAGCCGCCTCTTAGTCCTGGGATTCCTGGCTCTTATGGCTTATCTTGCCTATTCTTACTGGTTCAGCGGCACGAATGATATCAGCAGTTTAGATTTTAAGGTAAATGCCCCGGACCAGATCACGGCCGGAGAAGAGTTCTCTTATGAGATAAGCTATCATAATCCGACTAAATTGAGCCTGTCGCGCGTCCACTTAGAGATGCAATATCCTGATAATTTTATTTTCATGTCCGCCTCTTCTAACCCGACGAGCGGCAACTACGGCTGGGATCTGCCGGATCTAAGCCCGGGAGCGAGCGCTAATCTGACTATCACCGGCAAGCTTATCGCCGCGCCCGACTCAGCCAACGTGGTTTTCGGCCGCCTGAGCTATTTGCCCGGCAGTTTTACCAGTGAGTTCAAGAAAGAAGCCTCAGCTTCCACGATGATAAGCGGCCTCGGTTTCAATGTCGATTTGAATTATTCAGCGACCGCTTTCCTGAATCAGGATAATGAAATGTCCCTTATTTTTTCCAATGTGCAGAATAATTATCTGGGCGATTTCAATATCAGCTTTACTTTGCCGTCGGACGCGAACGCGGATGTCGGAACGACCGCTGATACGGCATCTTCCACGCCGCCTCTCGCCGCCTCGTCTACTCCGTTCACTATAGTCAAAAGCGGCGGAGCGAGCTGGCAAGTGAGCGGCTTGAATCAGGCGACCGGTCGCCAGGAAGTGCCTTTGACTTATATCATCAAGCAGAAATCGGCCAATTCGGAAATCAAAGTCCGTTTAGAGAAAAAACTGGATGACGGCCAGACTTACACTTTCTGGGAAAAATCTTTTACGCCGGAATTAGTGACAAGTGACCTGAATCTGGCCTTAAGCCTGAATGGTTCGAAAAATGACAGCGCCGTCTCTTTCGGACAGACTTTGCATTATTCTTTAGCCTATGCCAACCGCGGCGCCAATTCCTATAAGGACGTGGTAATCATGGCGGCTTTAAGCGGCGATTTCCTGAATTGGAATTCTCTAGAGGATAGCAATAAGGGCGCAGTCCAGAACCAGACGATCATCTGGACTAAGAATGAGATTCCGGCTCTCGCTGAAATAAAGCCCGGCGCGGAAGGAACGATCGATTTCAGCATCGGCTTATTGCCCTTTAGGAGCGGAGATTTAGGCAAGAAGATGACAGTCGTCGCTTACGGCCAATACGGGATGAACAATAAGCCAGTTAAGGGCCAAGAGAATATGAGTAATACCATAACCAGCCAGATTAACAGCAATCTGAACCTGAGCGAAGAAATAAGATATTTCAATTCTGATAATCTGCCGGTCGGTTCCGGCCCTTTGCCGCCGCAAGTGGGAGCTAAGACCAGCTTCCGGGTTTATTGGACGGTTAAGAATGATCTGCATGAATTAAGCGATGTCCGCGTCGTCTTGCCGCTTCCGAGCTATGTCAATTGGGAGGGGAATAATACGACTAATGTCGGCAGCCTTTATTTTGACGACGCCACCCATCAAGTCATTTGGGAAATCGGCCGTTTGCCCTTATCGGTCTACCGTACTGATGCGGAATTCAGCATCAGCATCACGCCGTCTGACAGCGATCGCAATAAGATCTTAGTCATATCTCCCGGTTCCACGGTGAGCGCTATGGACGCTGAAACGAAGAATACCATTACCAAGAAAATAAGCTCTAAGACCACGAAGCTGGAAGACGACGATATCGCCAGCCTGAATAATTCCGGCATAGTCCAATAATCTCTTTATGTTCAAAATAATCAAAGTTACGCCGGCCGGCATCCGTCGCGGCTTATTAAGAACCGCCCACGGAGCGCTCGCTACGCCTTTTTATATGCCGGACGCGACGCGCGGTTTCGTCAAGCTGGTGGATAATGACGCGATAAGAAGAACCGGGACGGAGGCGCTAGTCGTGAATACTTTCCACCTTTATCTGCAGCCGGGATTGGAAGTTATTAAGAAAGCCGGCGGGATACATAAGTTCATGGATTGGTCCGGGCCCCTCCTGTCAGATTCGGGAGGATTCCAGGTCTTTTCGCTTATCC
The DNA here is from genome assembly GCA_021806615.1 of bacterium. GTDB lineage: Bacteria > Patescibacteriota > Patescibacteriia > Patescibacteriales > UBA12465 > UBA12465. The sequence continues at coordinate 8,791 of JAJZRB010000002.1, forward strand.
ATCAGAACAAGCAGATGGGAAGAATCAGCGATCAGGAAGTGGTTTTCAAATCGCCTTTAGACGGCAGCCGTCATCAGCTGACGCCCGAAAAATCTATCCAGATCCAGTTCGCTTTAGGAGTGGATATGATGGTCTGCCTTGACGACTGTCCGCCTAACGAGTTTGAGCGGGCCGATTTAGAGCGTGCCGTTATCCGGACTATCGCCTGGGCTAAGCGCTGCAAGAAAGAATACGAAAGGCAGATTAAGAGACGCGGGCTGCGCGGCTCCAAGCGCCCCTTATTATTCGCGGTTATCCAGGGCGGCGCGGAAATAGATCTGCGCGAACGCTGTGCCAGAGAATTAGTCGAGATAGGTTTCGACGGCTATGGTTTCGGCGCCCGGCCCGTCGATAAGCAAGGTAATTTTTTAGAAGAAGTCTTGCGGCGGACAGCCGGATTCATACCGCGGGACGCCCTGCGTTTCGCTCTCGGCATCGGTACGCCGGAAGATATTTATCGCTGCGCCCGCATGGGTTGGGATATGTTTGATTGCGTCATTCCGACCCGCGAAGGCCGGCACGGCAAGCTATTCACGGCGGAGCGTCTGCCGCGCTATGGATCCTTGAACATCAATAACGCTAAATTCGCCTTGGATTTTTCGCCTATCAATAAGAAGAGCCGCCTGGCAGAATTGCGCCGGCATTCTCGCGCCTATCTGCATCATTTATTCCGTCTTCAGGAAGGTCTAGGCCATAAGCTGGCGAGTTTGAATAATTTGGAGTTTTATCAAAGTTTGATGGATATTTTGAAAAAATAAGGCGTGTTCATAATAAAAAACCCGTTCTTTCTATAGAACGGGTGGGAGGAGGAGCGCGGGATCGCAAGTTTAATCATTGAGCGTTTCAGCCGTCTGCAGTCTCGGGTTAGGATCGAATAAGACCTCAAATTTTGTGAAGTCTAAGAAGGGAAAGCGGTCGTCAACATCATTATTGATCTGGACGAGTTGTCCCTCTTTGGCTTCTTTAAAGCCGAGATTTTTCAGGAATGTTTGATCGGTTATCAGGAGAGTTCCTTCTTCCAAGCTGTTCAGGAATGATCGGGCGTCCGGAACCAGGAATTTTTTTTCTGAAATTTCCGCGCCGTCCGTCAGGAAGACGATGCCGGCATCGGGGTCCGGGAAACTTTCCGATCCGCATACGACGCTGTAAGCGTCAGGATTCAAGTCCATGATGACAGCGACTTGGCTGTGTCTGAAACCGGTGCCGATAATAACTTGCTGGATTTTTATTTCCGGCATTTTCGCTGCAATCGTTCCGGCTATGGACATAGCTGTCATCGTCAAGCCAGGATTGGCTTTGCCGCTTTCAACTTGTCCGCAGGTGACAACATAAATAGTTTTTTCCATTTTGGGGCCTCAAGTTTAAATTGAAAAATGAACGTTGATTAAAATCGTTAATTAAAAAATGTCGTTCTTTATTTTTACTTTATAATCTTTATTAGTATTTGTCAATATGAAGATTGGCAAAATTCCGTTTTTCCTTTATAATGGAGTTGGCCTAAACAAGGCTCTTTTAGTAAAAGACATCTTGGCATGTCTTTATTTATAATTATTAGCTATGACTACGAAAATTATCGCTACTATTGGACCAAAAACCGATTCGCCGGATCATCTTCTCCCGCTCCTTAAAGCGGGCGTGGACATCGTCCGGGTAAATTTTTCACATGCCGATTATGATCAGTATAAAAGCATTAAGAAGACTATTGATGATTTTAATCAAAGCGCGGCTAATCACGTGGATTTGATGCTGGATTTGCAAGGACCGCGTATCCGCGTCGGCACTTTGCCGGAAGAAGGTATAATCTTGAAAGAAAGGGAAATTTATAAATTTATCTATTCCAAATCCCCTTATGAATCAGGCGGGGTTATTCCGATAAACAACGCGGAGCTGTACCTAGATATCAAGAAGAACGATCCTTTGTTCTTATGTAACGGCGCTATTGAACTACTGGTGCAAGACGTCAGGCGCGAAGTGATCACGGCTAAGGTCATTACCGGCGGCCTTTTGACTTCTAAGAAAGGGATAAATGTCCCTCGGACGCATATTAAAAAAGGCGGCATGACTCCTAAGGACGTCCAGGATGTTAAGTTTGGCTTGCGCGCCGGCATGGATTATGTGGCGCTTTCTTTCGTCCAGACCGAAGAAGACGTCCTGCGCTTGCGCCGCTTATTAGGCAAGAAAAGCAAGGTCAAGATAATTTCCAAGATTGAGCGGGCTATCGCTTTGAAGAATATCGATAAGATTATCGCCGCTTCGGATGTGATTATGGTAGCCCGAGGCGATTTGGGCATTGAAATCCCGATTGAAGACCTGCCGATAATCCAGAAGAATCTGGTCCGGCATGCCCATTGGCACGATAAACCGGCGATAATCGCGACCCAGGTCATGACTTCTATGATTCAGAATCCGCATCCGACCCGCGCGGAGGTTTCAGATATCGCTAATGCCGTATTTGATGGCGCTGACATGGTCATGCTCTCAGACGAGACGGCAGTGGGCGATTATCCGGTTCCGGCCATCAAGACTTTGCGTAAAGTCCTGGACCGGGCGGAACGCTATCTCTATAAAACTAATGTCACCCTCTAATATGAAGATAAAAGATATCCGAGCTTTGGAAGTTTTAGATTCCCGCGGCAATCCGACTGTCGCCGCGACCGTTATCTTGGATAGCGGCGTTAGCGCGACGGCCATGGTTCCGAGCGGCGCTTCTACGGGGAGCTATGAAGCCGTAGAATTACGCGATCAGGATGCCGGCCGCTATCACGGCCAGGGAGTCTTGACCGCGCTCAAGAATATTACGGACAAGATAAGGCCGGTCCTTCTTGGTTTAGATCCGACCGAGCAGGAAAAAATAGATGAACTTATGATCAGGTTGGACGGTACAGAAAACAAAGCCAATTTAGGAGCGAACGCTATTCTAGCCGTTTCCTTGGCCGTAGCGCGCGCCGCCGCCGCCGGTTCGGGCAAGCCCCTTTATCAATATTTGACGAAATTCAATCCAGATTTTTCCGGCCGATATACTATGCCGATCCCGATGATGAACGTCCTGAACGGCGGTAAGCACGCTAATTGGGCGACCGATATCCAAGAATATATGATCCTACCCGTCGGCGCTGAGAATATGGCGGGAGCGGTCAGGATCGGTTCGGAGATCTACCAGAGCTTGAAGAAGATCATAAAAGACCATGGCTATAGCGTGGCGGTGGGTGATGAGGGAGGCTTCGCCCCGGCCGTGAAGAATAATGAAGAGACTTTCGCTCTCCTGGCAGAAGCGGTCAAGGCCGCCGGCTATGAATTGGGCCGGGATATAATTTTCGGCATTGATGCGGCCGCTTCGGAATTTTTTAAGGATGGCGCGTATTACTTGAAGAAGGAAGGAAAGAATCTAAGCGGCTATGAGCTAGCCGGTTTTTATCGCGATTTAGCGACTCGTTATCCTATTTATTCCTTTGAAGATGTCTTTGCCGAGGATGATTGGGATAGTTTCCGCGACTTTACCGCGGCGGGCGGCGATAAGATCCAGGTTGTCGGCGATGACTTATACGTTACGAACGTCAAACGCCTGGAACGTGGCATCGCGGAAAAAACGACTAACTCTATCCTGATCAAGCTCAACCAGATAGGCACCCTGTCGGAAACGATCAAAGCCGTTCTTTTGGCGCACCAAAAGGGTTTGACTGCGGTTATTTCCCATCGTAGCGGCGAAACCGAAGATGCTTTCATCGCCGATCTGGTAGTCGCGATGGGGAGCGGCCAAATCAAAGCTGGAGCGCCAGCCAGGTCAGAACGGACCGCTAAATACAACCGCTTAATGGCTATTGAAGACGAATTAAAAGGCCTAGCTTTTTATGCGACCTGGCCTTTCGCCGGAAAATAAAATCATATGATGCAAATCATTTTTTTCGCGGTTTCTACAGTCACGCTTTTAGCGAGCCACGCTTTATTCTGGTACATTTTTATCCGTTTCTTCCATATCGTTTCTGTCTACGGCCGGATAGCGGCCGCCCTCGTCCTGTTCTTCTTATTTTTAAACGCGATCGTTTCTTCCTATATCATCCATAAGTGGGATAATATCTTTACCCGTTATTATTATATCCTTTCCGTCTTCTGGATCGGCCTGTCTTTCAATCTATGCCTGGCCGCCGCGCTTATCGCCGTCTTGAAATTGGCTGATTGGTCCTTTGATTTCTATCTGCCGGATTTATATTTGAAAATAATCTTTGTCGCCTCCGCCTCGTTCCTGACTCTCATCGGCCTCTATCGCGCTTGGCGTCCGCAGGTCAAAGAATATACGGTTACCATTAAGGATCTGCCGGAGTCTTGGCAAAATAAGACCATAGTCCAATTATCAGACGTCCATCTGGGAGCGATTTATCGTAAAAAATTTTTTTATCGCTTGATTGATAAGATAAATGACCTGGATCCAGCCGCCGTTTTTATCACCGGAGACCTGTTTGACGGCATGGATGCGGAATTTAGCTGGCTTAACCATCCTTTCGCGCGCCTTAACGCTCCGCAAGGGATCTATTATAGCTTCGGCAACCACGATTTGTACCTCGGCTTCAATCGCGTCATCGATCTATTGAAAGAAAACCCGGTCAAGATCTTGGATAATAGCATGGCTGTCGTAGACGGCTTGCAGATAATCGGTATCAGCTATTCTTTCAATAGCGATTTCAATCTGGAAGCAGAGATTTTAAAACAGATAAATTACAGCGCGGCTAAACCCAGCATTCTCTTGCTGCACGCGCCGAAAAATATAGATTTAGCTAAGAAGGCCGGCATTGATTTGCAGCTTTCCGGCCATACGCACGACGGACAGCTCTGGCCCTTTAATTATATCGTGAGCTGGGCGCATAAGGGTTATGGCTACGGATTTTTCCATGAAGGCGATTTTTCCCTGGTCGTCACTTCCGGCGCCGGTTCCTGGGGTCCGCCGATCAGGACGGCGGCGCGGAGCGAGATAGTCAAGATCACTTTGCGTAGAAAATAGCATGATAGCAGGCGCTGAATTATTATTAAATGGATTGTCCGGGCAATCATAATCATATGGATATCACTAATCTGCACCACGTCTTAGCGGACGAACCGAAGTTCCGCTACGCTCAAGCCAATAAAGCTTTATTCCAGGATTTCATATCTGATTGGGCTGAGGCTTCTAATCTGCCGAAGCCTTTGCGGGAGAAACTCGCAGAGGAATGTCCTTTAGGAATAAAGGCCGAAGTCTTAGAGACCGCTCGCAGCCATAAAAGTTGGAAAGCTCTTATTACTTTAGCTGACGGCGAGGTAATAGAAACGGTGCTTATTCGTCAGAATAATGATAAGAAAGCCGATGGTATAAAGGGCCAGGAAGAACAAAAAAGCGCCCGGAATACGGTCTGTGTTTCGTCCCAGGCCGGCTGTCCGTTGAATTGCTCTTTTTGCGCGACCGGCATGAACGGCTTCCGCCGCAATTTAAGCGCCGAAGAAATAGTCGAACAGGTGGTTTTCTGGTCCCGTTATTTGAAACAGGAGGGAAAGAATGAAAAAATCGATAATATTGTCTTCATGGGCATGGGCGAGCCCTTCTTGAATTATGAACAATTCATCAAGGCCGTGAAATTCATAAATAATCCGGAAACTTTGAATATCGGCGCGCGCCGCCTGTCGGTTTCTACGGCCGGAGTATTAGAGGGCATCAAGCGCCTGGCCGGCGAAAAATTACAGATCAATTTAGCGATATCGCTCCATGCGGCTAATGATGAACTCCGCCGCGACCTGATGCCTATCGCTAAGAAGCACTCTTTGTACGAGCTTTTTAAGGCCGTAGATAATTACATCGCTAAGACCGGGCGCCGGGTGATGTTTGAATACCTGATGATAAAAGGCGTTAACGATCGCGATGAAGACGCGCGGGAACTCGCCCGGCTGATGAAAAAGCCGCTCTATCTCGCGAACCTCATCCCCTATAATCCCACCGGCCGCTTCCAGGCTTCCGACCGCGGACGCATCGCTGAATTTAAAAAGATATTGGAAGGAGAACGGGTGCCGGTGACTGTGCGCCTGAGTTTCGGGGCGGATATTTCCGCCGCCTGCGGACAATTAGCCGGAAAGAAGAAAAACCAGGCCGCTGCTTAGCTAGATCTGGGCCAAGCGCCATAAGAATATTCGGTAAATGAAAAAGCTCAACTTAACTAGTTGAGCTTTTGAGTTTGAGAATCAAGGCGATGAGTCGCGGGCATAACGGGCAGGATAGCGCACGACTTCGGCGTTCAGGAGCCGGACCAAAGTCTTATTGTCTATCTTATCAGCCACGTGCTCTTTGATTATCGGGACGATATCAAGCTTGGCTGAACCGACTTCCATCCGTTCCTGTCCTTGGATGCGATATTTAACGACGCAAAGCCAGGGAAAACGTTTATAGCCATAGGCGAGAATGTCTTGGACATTGATGAAATTAGGCATTTCGCCCAAATTAACATAACCGACCGGGCGGCCGATCTTCTTAGCTTGGCGGAAAAAGATTGAAGAGTCGGAGAATTTCAGCTTCGCCTTATTAGTCTCTTTGACTGCTTTCGGGAAAAGGTTGGCCAGAGAGACTACGTCCGTATTTGGTCGGCTATAGATCAATTCTTGGACTGAAGCCAAAAAATAGAATAGGTAGAAATTACTGTCCCGCAGATTATTGCCGATAATGCTGGCGACATAGCTGGCTCCCAGATAGCGGACAGCCAAGCTATTGCCGTTTAAAATATCGGGGTTGTCGGACATTAACGCCGCTTCCGCTTCTTTCCAGTATCTCGGACTGTGGCATTTGTACCGTTCCAGGAGCTGAAGAGGCGTAATCCCGCGTTGCCATTTGATGATTTCGCGGTATTGGTTCATATAATGCAGTTCAGCTGGCAGCCAATCATGCTGAGTATCCAGCCACCAGGCGATATCCGCTTCGTGCCGCTCCATAAAAGCGACGAGATTCGGCATATCCTCGTTATGCTGAGGTCCGATATTGATAAGATATAGGCTTATCCCCCCGGTATTTATAGGCATCCGGTCTTCATCTTCCAGATAAGGATTATCATCTTCGCGCTGATAGTGCTTTATTTCCGCGAGAAGAGCTCTTTGAAAACCATCTTCGTCGCCAAGAGATTCAGGCTTGGCATTCATGACGATAATCGTTTCCGGGGATTTCCTGAATTTACGAAAGATGGCCGCAACCGGGAAAATATTTTCCAGTCTGCTGATATCACATAGGATTACTTTGATTGACGGGTAACTAGGCATGATATCCTCCGTTCATTAAATGATTGTTTAAGGACGATTATTTTTAAAATTTTTATCTTATTAACTATAGATAATTTAGCGCAGTTAGCCGCTCGCGTCAACAAAAAAGGTGCATAACCTCAGCCGGACACCTTATATTTCCGTGTTTTAGGGCCGCCGCCTGTTTATAGGCATTCAGCTTAATATGCCAGCTATGTCTTTCTTGAGGCGTTCAGTCAGCTTTATCGCTTGGCTATATCGGCCGCTACGAGCGGCGGCGCGGGCGGCTGTAAAACGGGCGAAAACCTCTTCGTTGACGCCGCCTACTTGCCGACCGGTTATCTGTCGCCAAGCTCGATAGTCATTATTTTCAAAAGCGCTGATAATCAGTTCCCGCCGCTCCTGTTTATAAGAGGCTTGATCGTTATTCCAGTCGATATCAGCGTCGTTATTCAATGGCGCCTGATAGCTGCCCGCCAGGCCAGCCGACAGGAAGAATGTCAAGAAGGCGATATTTATAGCCGCTTTTTTATATTTTTTCATAGGTTGAAGCTAGATATTCATTAGTACGCCGGATGGCTACCGATTTCTTCAAATTTAGGAATTATTCGGATTTTTTGGTAAAATAAGAATATTAAGAATATATGGTATTAAAGCCTGACAATTACGATTATCTCTGGACAGATCATGAAATTAATTTCATTTTTACTTCCTGCTACCTTTTTCCAGAATTCAGGCGCGCTGATATTGTCCTAATCTATAATTGGCGTGATAAAGGCCTACGTTTTTTCTTATCTAAGCAAGACCGCCTGAAATTCGCTAATTATGGCGTAAGGTTCTATCGGCATTATTTTCCGGCCTGGCAGAAAAATATCCTGGAAAACATCAAGCGCGGGAAAGACTTGATTCGGGAAACTGGCGCGGATAGGCTGAAGGTCGCCCGTTTATCGGAAAGAGAATTAAAGGGAAAAATCCGGCGGCGAGCCAGATTATTCCAAGCTCTTGGCGGGAATTATTTTTATACCGAATTCTTTTTTTCAGATAAAGTAGAGAGGTCATTTTCCGATCCTCAGATTCGGAAAAATTTTCAAGCTATGGGCCGTCTAAAATTCAGGGCTCGTGGAGTATTAAATAGTTTCTACAATTATCACCATATCTTTGAGCCTTATATCGATGAAGCCGGACGGCGCTTGAAACGAAAAGATATCCAATGGCTCAGCTATCAGGAGGTTTTGGATTTATTATCTGGACGGCACGTTAGAGAAAGCCATCGGGATAGTCGCTCTTGGCTTTTGGCTAAAAATACCGATTGGCAGCTACGGAGCGGCAGGAATATCGACAAGACGATAGCCGAATTCGAGCGATATTTCTTTCCGCCGAGTAAGGCGACGTTTTGGCCGGCCGTCATTGCTAATCGGGGTTCGTATAAGGGGCGGGTTAAGATCATCCGCACCTTATTCAGTAATAAAATTTTAGATGAATTGAAAAAGGTAAAACGCGGCGATATCTTAGTAGCGGAAACGACCGGGCCGGAGATGATGGTCGCCTGCCGAAAAGCTGGAGCGATTATTACTGACGAAGGCGGCTTGACTTCGCACGCGGCTATTGTCGCCCGGGAACTGGGAGTTCCTTGCCTGGTCGGCGCCAAGGTCGCCACTAAGGCCCTACAGGATGGCGACCTGGTCAGAGTAGACGCTGACAAAGGCTTGTTCAAAATATTAAAAAAGGCTAAACGCTAAATGCTAAACGCTAAACGCCGACAATAAATATATGATTAATTTTGAAAAAAAAGTCCCGGCAGAAAAAGGACGGGATAAAGACGATAAGTTTTTCGCGATTCGGCACAGCATCGCCGAATATAAGCTGAACGAAGGCATTGTCAATTCCGATAATCCTGAAGCGGCGCCCAGCGCCGATAAGCAATGGTTCAATTCCGATTTGACTCCGGAAGGGAAGGAATTAGCCAAAGAAAAAGCGGAGGAGTTTTTTAAAGGATTAAATCCGGAGAAGGACGCCTTATTTTTCGTTTCCAGCGATTTAGTCCGAGCGGCCGAAACGGCTAAGATCTATTTAGATATCGCGAGAGAGAAGGGTTTCGAAATAATAAAACCGCGAGAGAAATCCGCCCCAGGCGGCTATCGCGATAAGGCCGAGGAAATCGGCGAAGGCTATATCCGCAAAGTCGGTGCCCTGACTTTGGACCATTTAGACAATATGTTGCGGGAGCATATCTTCCAAGGGAAGGACTATTTAAAGGAGGTTATAAAAGACCAAACGCTCGTCAGCCAAGAGACAAAAGAAAAATGGGCTGAAGCCCGGAAAATAATTGAAGCGGATAACCGCGGCTCCTGGGGCGCCAACTATGCGGTCCATTCCGAAGAGATCGAGAAGATATTTCCTAACGTCAAATCCGCTTCTTCGGTTTATAATACAAAATTTAAAGATATGTTGCGCTTGATGAGGTTCGGCCAGGCTAAAATAAATGAGCAGGATCCGGAAAAAGATATAAAGGTCTTAGCATTCAGCCATGAAAATTCCTTTTTGTATTTTTTAAATGAAAATTTCGGTAAGAATCTAAAAAATTGCGAAAGCATCGCTTTCCAGGTGACTGATAGCGATCATGAGGGCGAGCATGGGAAGATGCGGTCCGAATTCAAAGGGGAGACTAAAGAAATATAAATAAAAATATGAAAGTCGCGGTCTTAGGTCCGATCGCCAAAGACTATGTCACGATAGACGGCCGGCGCTCGATCCAAATAGGCGGCATACCTTACTATGTCGCTTTAGCGCTCCAAGCTCTGGGAACCGAGGAAGTCGCTCCTTATGTTAGTTGCGGCCCAGAAGATAGAAATTGGGTCCAAGATAATTTTTCCGGATTAAACCTTAAATTTCTATCGGCGCGTAAGACAATAGAATCGTATATAAGTTACTCGGCTTCTGATCCGGACACTAGAGACAGCAATATCAAGTCATATCCTAATACGATCGAAGCGGAGACTAGATTGCTCCAAGAACTGGAAAAATTCGATCATATCATCCTCGGTCCGTTATTCCATGACGATATTTCCTTCGAACTGTTTGAAAGGCTGAAGCATAAACTGTTAGCCATGGATAATTTCGGCTTGTTTACTTATAACGAAAACGGGCGGATGATCAGGAAAAACCCGGAAAATTTACATCGGGTCCTGCCATTTTTGAATTATTTATTTTTAGACAAGAGCGAGGCCTTTTTTGCCAGCGGATACGAAAATATTAAAGAAGCCGGCCGCTTTTTACAAGCCAAGGGTCTTGCTAATATGATTATTACTGAAGGTTCGCAGGGTTCGCACCTCTTTGTCGGTCCTGATTACTATAAGATTCCGTCTTTCCCGCCGCGCCAAATCGCCGACACGACTGGCGCCGGCGATACCTATATGGCGGCTTTTATCAGGGCGACGGAATTATTTGATGATCCGGACGAACAGGGCCGTTTTGCCGCCATGGTCGCGACCATGTCTTTAGAGAATAAGGGAGCATTCCGAGAGAACCTAGAGAAAGTCTTAGAACGCTTGGGACAGATGAGAGGCTTGAATTTTTAACTTTGCTATGTTATTATAAATTTACTATGAATAACAGTTTCCGGACAATCAGTCAGGTCTGGTGGACTGCCCATAATATTGGGTAGTCGTTTTTTGCGTTGGATCCAACTAGTTCAGACTGCCCGATATTTGCTAAGAGGGCAGTTTTTTATTACCTAAAATCATTTATGTATTACTATTTCCAAAACCGATCGACCGAACGATGGCGACTCGAGCTATCAGTTTAAACGCCAGTCTTTTATTATTAATTAAAGATTTAAATTCAATCATATGAAAAATACTATCGTTAAGACCGCGACTTCCTTTAAGTCGCTGCCGGATCAGGCCGGCTATTTCGGCCAGTATGGCGGCCAGATCATCCCGCCGGAATTAAAACCTATCTTTGATGAAATCGCAGAAGAATATCGCCGAGCCCAAGCCGATCCGGCTTTTCGGGCGGAATATGAAAAGCTCCTGAAAGATTATGTCGGTCGGCCGTCGCCTTTATACTATGCCCGTAACCTCTCGGAAAAGTTAGGCGGCGCCAAAATTTACTTGAAACGCGAAGATTTGAACCATACTGGCGCGCATAAGATAAATCATACCCTGGGCGAGGCGCTCTTGGCTAAACGGATGGGGAAGAAAAAATTATTAGCCGAAACCGGCGCCGGCCAGCACGGCGTAGCGCTGGCGACCGCCGCAGCCTTGGTCGGGATCGATTGCGAAATACATATGGGAGAGATAGATATCGCCAAACAACATCCGAACGTCATCCGCATGCAGCTTCTCGGCGCGAAAGTCGTGGCAGTCAAGACTGGCGGCCGGTGCCTTAAGGACGCGGTGGACAGCGCTTTCATGGCTTTTATCCAGGACCCGAAGAATATCTTCTTTGGCATCGGTTCCGTCGTCGGGCCGCATCCTTTCCCGATGATGGTCCGTGATTTCCAGTCCGTTGTCGGACGTGAAGCGCGCGGACAGATATTAGAAGATGCGGGCCGTTTGCCAGACTATCTTATCGCCTGCGTCGGCGGAGGCTCGAATGCTATCGGCCTCTTTCATGAATTTTTAGACGATAAAGAGGTTAAGATGGTGGGCGTGGAGCCGAGCGGCCGGAGCTTCAAGCCGGGCGAAAACGCCGCGACCCTGACTTTGGGCCAGCCGGGCAATATCCACGGCATGTTTACCTATCTGCTCCAAGATGAGAAAGGAGAGCCGCTGCCAGTCCACTCTATTGCCTCCGGGTTAGATTATCCCGGCGTCGGGCCGGCCCACTCCGACCTGAAAGATAAAGGGCGGGTTAGCTATGAGGTGGCAAGCGATGAAGAGGCTCTCCAGGCTTTTCAAGATTTATCCCGGATAGAGGGCATCATACCGGCTTTAGAGAGCTCTCACGCCTTAGCCTATGCTTCTAAATTAGCGCCTGCATTAAGCCCGGATAAGATTATGATCGTCAACCTTTCCGGAAGAGGCGACAAAGACATAGACTATGTCGCTGAGAGACTGGGGATGTAGGGATTGGAGGGCGGCATAATGGTCGTCGTGGTGATAAAGACTAATAAAAATCATAAAAAACGAGCGGCAAGCTCGTTTTTTATCTCCTTAATGAAAAAAGACAGTTATTCATTGGTTTAACTGTCTTTGTATTTCCTAAGTAGGATGCTTAGCGGCAGAAGCAGGGACAGGCCGATGGCGCTGGATGCTTGGAAGGCCCAATCTCTGGTCAGTATGCCATAAATAAGCCAAGAGGCATTAGTTACGACATATACGTCGATCAGCTTCGGCTCCAAAGAGCCTCTTTTCTTATGGATGATGAGGACGATGAGCTGCCATAAGATGCCGATAAGGACGACCGAGGCGCAGCCCATATAAGCCAGCTTCTTATCGGGCATGATGATTATGAGAGGTATCATCAAGGAGAAGGCTAGGATAGATAAATAATCAATGGCGCTGATTTTTTTATATCTCCAAGCGGCGACAAGGACCCCGAGGATGAAGAACGCGCTCAAGCCGTTAAAGGCGATAGATAACTTGCTGGTATATAGCCCGTATAGTATGGCGATGAGCAGATAAAAAAAACTGAAGACGAAAAAAGGAATGATTATCAGCTCAGCCGACTTCTTCCGCTTTATAGTTTTTATCTGCTGCGTAATCCCCCACATTTGGTAACTGCTGAGACTGATGGAGAGTAGGGCACTCGCGGTTGTTAAATTGAAGCCTAGATTTTTGGCTTCAACGGAGTTTGTAAAGAACTGCACTATGGCCTGTATTGTTTCCATTATCACCTCCAGATTGATTTTTAATATTACCCATTATGGCTTATTTTGTCAAATAAATAAAGATAAGATAATTTATGCTATAATTAACTATAAATAATATAGCATATGCCTCTCAACCTTCAGACGCTTTATATTTTAATCGTTTTTGCCTTGATGAATCTCGGCGCTTTCTTAGTGATGCTTCTGGATAAGATCAAGTCAGAAAGCCATGGAGCCGAGCGGATTTCCGAAGGCTTGATGTTTTTTCTGGCCGCCGCCTTCGGTAGCTTCGGTGTCTATCTCGGCATGTTCGTTTTCCGCCATAAGACGCGGAAATGGTATTTTCTAATCGGCATCCCGCTTTTAATGCTGGAGAATCTCGCCGCGCTTTATTTGGTTTATTTATGGTTTAACCAATAATTATGTCCCTTTTAGCCCAATCGCGCCAGATAAAGAAAGAGGCTGACAGCTTATTGCGCCAGACGGCCCTGTTAGAATTCTTGGAGAAACTGGGAAAAATGAATTTCGTCGGTAGCTATCGCTATGATCTGATGATAGATGGCGACGTCGACCTGCATATAGTCAATCCGCTTTTTACTAAAGAAAAGAGCGTGGCTGTTTTGAACGCTCTGATCAAAGCTAATAAATTCAGAGGTTATCTTTATTATGATTTTACGGCGCGCCGGCGCGCCGGTTTCCCCAAAGGCTATTATATCGGCCTCAAGACTAAATTTAAGGGGCGAAAATGGAAGATCGATATTTGGCTCCTGAAAAAAGCGAGCCGGAATGATGATATAGCTCGATTAGTTGAAAGATATTCAAACCCCAGGACTAAGCTCCAGATTTTGCGTTTGAAAGATATAGTTAAGGCCAAGCGGCTGCCTTTTACCAGCGTAGAAATATATCGTGCCGTGTTTCTAAATGATGTTAGAAATTTATCGGATTTAAAGAGGCTGACAGCCGATAAGCTCCTTTTTTAATTTTAATAATATGAAAAAAGTTTACGCTTTACGCACCCTGATTAAGAAAGAGATCGTGACGGAATTTGTTCCGCCGGTGCGAAAATCAAATAAGGTCGTTATCGTCTGCGGCGGCCTGCCCAGCTATCCATCCAGAGATCTGCTATTTCTATTGGCTAGCAAAGGTTATTGGGCTTTCTTTCCGCGTTATCGCGGTTCCTGGGAAAGCGGCGGACGTCTCTTGAAAAAATCTCCCCACCTAGACATCATTGATGTCATGGATGCCGTGAGTTCAGGTTTTACCGATCTTTGGGATAATAAGAAATATCGCCTGAAGAATCCAAGCTTCTATATTCTGGGCGGCAGTTTCGGCGGCCCGGCCGCCATTCTTGCGTCTTTAGATAAGCGGGTCAAGAGCGCGGTTGTCTTTTCGCCGGTCATCGATTGGCAGGCGCAGGCTAAGAGCCCGATTGAGCCCTTGGATAGGCTGGGAAAATTTATTCGCCCAGCTTTTGGCGAGGGATATCGTTTTTCCGATAAAGATTGGGCTAAATTAGGAACAGGACGTTTTTATAGCCCCCTGGCCGTTCTGGATAAATTAGATAAGAAGAAGATCTATATTATCCACGCGCAAGACGATGAAATAGTCCCCGCCGCTCCCTCCATCGGATTTGCCAAAGCTTTGGGCTGTAAATTGACGGTTTTGAAAAAGGGAGGGCATTTATCCCTTTTCAATAATCTCCGGCGCGCCGCTATCTGGAAAAGAGTTCGGCCTTTTTTACGTTAATAAATTATGATTTTTATGAAAAATCAAGTAATTTGCCATGACGTGAACGGCAAGGAATATGCTGTTCCTTCTGATAAGCTAAGTTTCCGTCCCTCGGCCTATGGCTTGTTGATCGAAGACAATAAGATCTTGATGTCCGGCCAATGGGACGGTTATGATTTTCCCGGCGGAGGCGTGGAGCTCGGTGAATCTTTAGAAGAGGCGGTGACGCGGGAATTTTGGGAAGAGACAGGCCTCAGGATAAGGCCGCTCTACGCTTTCCAGGCCCTGACTTCCTTCTATAAGCCTATGCCTTTCGACGGCGCTCAGAAGCATTGGAACTGCCAGATGATTTATTTTCTCGTGGAGAGAATAGGCGGTGAATTATCCATAGATAATTGCGACAAATATGAAAAGGAGTTCATGAGCATGCCCCAGTGGCTGGATATCGATAAGCTCGACCAATATAGATTCTATAATCATTTGGGCGAGAAAAGCGCCGCGCTTATCAGGCGAGCTCAGGAGATAAAAGATAAATTTCCGCAGAGCTGGAGCTAGTCTATCCTGATTATTTTATATCCTGTGAGCTTTCCTCCCGATTCTATCTGTATCGTTTCGCCGACTCGGCGGCCTAAAAGCGCCGCGCCGAGCGGCGAGCTGTGAGAGACGATGCCGCTTAAAGGATCGCTTTCCGTTGAACCCAGAATTTTATATGTCTTGAAATGGCCGGCTCCGTCTTTATCGCCGGTTTTTTCTATCTTCACCGAATGGCCGAGCCGGACTTGGTCCGTTTCGCCTGACGGCGTGATTATTTCCGCTCGTCTCAAGAGATCCTCTAGATCTAAAATACGTTGATTGAGTCCGCGCAGGCGCCCTTTCGCTACCTGGTATCCGGTATTCTCAGAAAAATCTCCCATGAGCGCGAGCCTGGCCACCTCGGCGGCTTCCCGCGGGCGGTTAATGGTTTTCCATTTATGCAATTTGGCTTTTAATTCCTCGTATTTTTCCGCCGTCATGAACGGGTCGGCTTTAGGGCGCGGGATCTTATCGCCTCGCCTCGTTGGTACCTGCATAAGACTATATTTTTTATTTTGTCAGCGTAGTATATTATGATATAATTTCTAATAATTATCAATTTTCAGCCAGCCTATGACTAAAATACACCCTAAAATGATAGTGCTTTCCGGGGTTATCCTGCTTATCATCGTTATTATAGCTTACGTCTTCAATTATTGGTGGTCCGGCGTCGGTTTTACCCGCCAAGCGGAGATGCCGCCCATTAACCTTGTCGCCGAGAATATCATCCCCGTGCCGGACAGCGGAGAGAAGATTCCGGAGGCCGCCGCTTCAACGACGGCCGCTTGGCTGACTTATGCGGATGGAGCGCATGGCTTCAGTTTCAAATATCCGCCGCAATTAACGGCTAAATATATTACGCCGCAGGTCTGGCCGCCGCAAATCAGCTTCTCTGACGGCCATTTAATCTGCCCCGTTACTCCGGCGACTGGTAGCCAGGCCGAGAGAATTTCTCGCGAAAGAATCGGACAGCGCGAATATTGCCTAGACGCGCAGAGCGAAGGCGCGGCCGGATCGGTCTATACCGACTATAGCTATAAGACGGAATTAGGCGGGCGCCTCGTAGCCGTCAACTTCACTTTGCGTTATCCGCAGTGTTATAACTACGACAACCCGCAACAAGCCGAGTGCGTGAATGAACGGCAGATTTTTAATCTGACCGATCTGATAGATAAGATAGTCGGGACTATTCATCCTCTATAAAATGCTACAGCAGATAAAACTTCAGGGACGGGAACTGGACTATATCCTGAAAATAAGTTCTCGCGCCCGCCGTCTCCGCCTGACGATTTACGGCGACGGCCGTCTCGTCCTGACTCAGCCGCGCTTTTTAAGCCGTCGTTTCGCGGAAGATTTTCTCCGAGAAAAAGCCGCTTGGATCTTGGCTCGGTTAGACAAGGCTAAAGAATCTATGTCGCCCCTTGATAGCGGCCTGTCTGGCGCCGATCTCCGCGCGGATTACCTGGCTAAGAAAGCGGACGCCTATGAATTTGCCCGGACGCGTTTGGAGCATTTCAATAAATTTTATAATTTCGCTTATCAAAAGATAAGTATCCGTAATCCGCGGACCCGCTGGGGAAGCTGCTCGCGGAAGGGCAATTTAAATTTTAGCTATCGTCTCTTAGATCTCACGCCAGAAGCGGCCGATTATATCATCGTCCATGAGCTTTGCCACTTGGCCCAGTTCAACCATTCGCCCCGTTTTTGGCGTCTAGTGTCCAGGACGATTCCCGATTATGATGAGAGACGGCGGTCTCTGCGTAATAAAATCAGGTGATTATCCCTGATTTTTTCTATTTTTAATCGCTTTTTATTGGATTTTTTGTTATAATTATCTTACTAATAATTTAATCTTCAATCATATGTTTACTTTACCGTTATTACCTTACGACCGCGCGGCCTTAGAGCCTCATATGTCGGGAAAGACCCTAGATTTCCATTACGGCAAACATCACCAGGCTTATATCGATAATCTTAATAAGCTTATTTCTGGTACGGATTTAGAAAAAGAGACTTTGGAAAATATCATTAGGCAGACCGCCGGCGATGCGGCCCGTAGCGGTATTTTCAATAATGCCGCCCAGCATTATAATCATGCTTTCTTCTGGCCCGGTCTACGCCCGACGGCCGAAAAGATGAACCCGGACGCCAAGACCCTGGGCTTGATTAATCAGAGTTTCGGATCCTTGGAGATGTTCTATACTGAATTCAAGGTAGCCGCAGTCAGCCTCTTCGGCAGCGGTTGGGTCTGGCTAGTTAAAGACGGGGCAGCCTTGAAAATAATGAAGACCTCTAACGGCGACAATCCCGTGGCGCACAGCTTGAAGCCGATCTGGGGCTTGGATGTCTGGGAGCATTCCTATTATCTTGATTATCAGAACCGCCGCGCGGATTTTGTAGAAGCGGTCTTGAAGAATTTGATCAATTGGAATTTCATAGCTCAGCAGCTTTAACTTACATTTATGATGAAAGTCGATTTGCATACCCATTCTTTGGCGAGCGGCCACGCTTATAATACTATTTTAGAGATAGCCAAGGACGCGGCCGACAAGAATTTGGAAGCGGTCGCGATCACCGACCATGGGCCGGCTTTAGGTTTCGTCCAATATCCTAATTATTTTCATGTTTTGCGCCGTATCCCCGATGAACTGTTCGGCGTGCGCATCTTAAAAGGCTGCGAAGCGAATATCCTGGATACCGAGGGAACGATCGATATCGGAGAGAAAGTGCAGCGGCGCTTGGATCTGGTTATCGCCGGCCTGCATGTTATTCCAGGGTTTCCTAGAGATCTCGGCCCGGAAGGGAATACAGCGGCCCTGGTAAAAGCCATAGACAAAAATCGTATCCATATCATTTCCCACCCCTTCCGTCCCGGTTTTCCGGTGAATATCAAGAAGCTCTTTTCGGCTTGCCAGGCACGGCACGTCCTTTTGGAAATAAATTTGAGCGTTTTGCGGGACGAATTGGATAACGAGATGGTCGTCGCTAATACGAAAGAACTGGTGGATCTGGCCCTAGAAAACAAAGCGAAGCTAGTCATTAACTCCGACGCCCATTTCATTAGCGAGGTAGCTGATGATAGCATCTTGAAAGAGCTATCCTTCAAGGTGCCGCCAGAAATAGTTTTAGGTGTTGGCGGTTATAAAGAAGTGGCCGAATTTTTAGCCGATAAGTAATTTTAGTAATATGTATAAGAATCCCTATGCTAAGTTAAAGCCGCCGCTTAGAAAACCGTATACCGAAGTCTATCTTATCCGTCATTGTAATCCCGATTATTCGCTAGAGAAAAAGATTGGCGATTATGATATGCCTTTGTCTATAGCCGGCCGGAAACAAAGGAAATATCTGACCAAGAAGCTCTTGGCGATGGATATAGATAAGATTTACGCGAGCGGTTTGGCTAGAGCCCAGGAAACAGCCGAGCCTTTCGCCGCGGCCGTCAGGAAGACGATTATCATTGATAAGCGCCTGGATGAAATCGACTGGGAAGATTGGTATAGGATAAAGTATTTTAATATGTCGGAGAAGACGCGCGAGAAAAGGATGAAGCATCATGTCCGGCTCGATAAAGAGCTGGATAAGATGCAGACTATCGCTCGCCGCGCTCTCGCGGATCTGTTCCGGCGTAATCGCGGCCAGAAGATCGCGGTCTTCTCCCACGGCAATTTTATCAAATCTCTACTAACCGATATCCTGAATGCTGACGTTATCGGTTTCTTGTCCATGGAGATATTCCAATCGTCCATCAGCAAATTAGTCATTGATCGCGATGGGTATATCAAAATAAGCTATGTAAACGATTATAGCCATTTGCCATCGCCGCCGACCGAAGATTTATTCGTTACTTTATTAGATTAGCAGGTTATGCATCTTTTAAAGGGTAAAATTATTATTGTCTTATTAGCCGGCGCCCTGGTTTTCCAGATAGCGTCCGCTCAAGCCGCCCTTAATCTGAACGGACGCATCCTTTTGCAAGTTCAGGATAAGGGGCAGGCTTGGTACGTAAACCCGCTTAACAGCCAGCGTTATTATTTGGGCCGGCCTGATGACGCCTTTAATCTCATGCGTTCTCTCGGCCTGGGTATTACGAACGCTGACGCTGATAATTTTTTGAAAAATGGCGCTCCGCTACGCTTGTCCGGGCGCATCCTCTTGCAAGTCCAGGATAAAGGCCAAGCGTATTATGTCGATCCTCAAAACTTAAGATTATCTTATCTCGGCCGGCCGGCTGACGCTTTTAATCTGATGCGCTCCCGCGGGCTAGGTATTACTAACGCCGATCTAGCCTTGATCGCGATTTTCCAAGACAGCCCGGCGTCCTCAGCCGGCGTCGCTACGGCCCATGATTTTACCTTTAAATACCAAAATAATAGTTATCAAATCAGCCAGGATCTTTCCGCGGCTTGGTATAGCGCCTATAAGGATTCGCCTAAAGTCTATACTTATTCTAGCGCGAATGAGCCGGCGAACCTGCGCGAAGCTTTTTATGGGCTGTTCCTGCAATCTAAAGCCGGCGACAGCTCTTTAGACGATCTGGTGTCTAAGATGAAAGCCATCGCTGGCCGTAATAATTGGACGAGTGATCAGCTGGCGGAATTCACTTTGGCGTTCGTCCAGTCCATCCCTTACGACCACGCGAAATTAGCAGCTGATAATAACCGCAATACTGACCCTTACTATCCGTATGAAACCCTGTATCTAGACCGTGGCGTCTGTTCTGACAAGACTTTTTTGGCTGTCGCCTTATTGCGCCGTCTCGGTTTTGGCGCCGCGATATTAGATTTTCCGGACGCTAATCATTCGGCGGCCGGTATAGCTTGCCCCGTCGCCGATTCCGTAAACGGTTCGGGTTATTGCTATGGCGAAACGACTAACTATTTCCCGCTCGGCGTCGTTCCGCAGTCGATCAGCGCCGGACAAGCGCAAACAGCAGCTGATGAATTTACCAATCTCTTCAGCGCCGCCAGCTTAGGCAGGATGGAAATTTATCAGAAGACTAGTGGAAAAACATATGATGGCGTCGCCGCCACCAAGAGCCAGGTCGCCTATCTTAAAGCTTCTAAGGATGACTTGAGCGCCAGGCAGATAGAATTAAACAGCTTGGAGGCTGATCTCCGGATCAAGGAAGCCGATTTGAGCGCTATGAAGACGAATATGGATAATTATTATAATAGCGGTCAGACAGATAAGTATAATAATCTGGTGCCTGATTATAATAATCTGGTCAATCAATATAATGCGGCTCTCGCTAATTATCAGGCTAAAATCAATGAATATAATCAAAAAGCCGCCAGTTTTAATCAGGCTGTTAAAAATTTCTATCAAAAATAAGCTAATATCAGTATAAATATTTTTATTTTTAGCTTATCTTAGGACTTGACAATCTTGTCTATTCGCGATATCTTTAAGGTCGGAGGTTAGGCCTCTTAAAGCAACCTCTTTTTTGTATCAAAAACTAATTAATTATCATGCTCCGACTTATTTTCTTCTCCGGTTTTCCGGAGCGGCGGAGCAGAAGCTAAGGGCGCCGTCAGCCTTCCGTCAGGAAGACCGCCGCCGCTTAAAAAGAAAAAATATGATTAACGTACCCAAAGTGGAAGACATGCTGAAAGCCGGCATGCATTTCGGCCATCGGACCAACCGTTGGCACCCGAAGATGAAGCAATTCATCTTCACCTCTAAGAATGGCGTCTATATCATTGATCTGCGCAAGACCCAGGAAAAATTGCAGGAAGCCCTGGAATTCTTAGCTAAACTGGTGGCTGAAGGAAAGAGCGTCTTATTCATCGGCACCAAGAGCCAGGTTTCCGCGCCTTTGAAGAAAATGGCCGAAGAAACCGGCCAGCCCTATGTCGTCGGCAAATGGCTCGGCGGATATCTGACTAATTTTGCCATCGTCAAAAAATCCGTCAAGAAATATCTCGACTTGATCGAAAAGAGAGAAACCGGCAAATTGGATAAATATACGAAAAAAGAACGTTTAGATTTTGATCGGGAAATTAAAAAATTAGAAGAACGCGTCGGCGGTTTGAGTACCCTTAACAAGTTGCCGGACGCTTTATTCGTCTGGGATATCAAGGAAGAGGAAACAGCGGTCCGAGAGGCGCAACAGAAGAATATCCCGATTATCGCCATTTGCGATACGAACGTCAATCCGGAAGAAGTCAATTATCCGATTCCGGCCAACGACGACTCCACTAAGACCATCAAGCTGATCCTGGAAGCAGTCAGACACGCTATCCTGGAAGGTAAAAAAAGTTTAAAAAATTAAATTAGGTCCGGGAAGAGGCTGCCGCCGATCGGCGTTCGGCCGTCTTCCAGGGCTGATAACAATATGGAACTCATCAAACAATTGCGCGAAATGACCGGCGCCGGCATGGTAGATTGCAAGAAAGCGCTGGACGAAGCGGCCAATGATCTGAATAAGGCCGTAGAAATTTTGCGTAAGAAAGGCATTTCCAAGGCCGCTAAGCGCACGGATCGGGAAACCAATGAAGGCGTAGTCAAAGTGGCGGTAAACGAAGCGCGAAACGAAGGCTATATCCTGGAATTAGATTCAGAAACTGATTTTGTCTCCCGCAATGAAAAATTCCAACATTTTGCCGAAGCGGTTTTAAGCTTAGCCCAGGAAAAGAAGCCGGCTGATTTGGCGGCTCTTTTAGCTTTGCCTTATGACGGAGCTACGGTGGCTGATAGTTTAGCGACTTTATCCGGTACTATCGGTGAAAAGATGGAGATCAAACGCTTCGCTATCTTAAGCGGTCAGACCGTAGCGGCCTATTCGCATTTAGGCGGGCGCATCGGCGTCTTAGTCGCTTTAGACACGGCCGGTAAGGCTGATTTAGCTGGCGATATCGCGATGCAAGTCGCGGCGGCCAATCCGAAATATTTAGTGCCGTCTGAGGTTGACCCGGCGGAAATGGCTAAGGAGAAAGAAATCTATAAGGCGCAACTCTTAAAAGAAGGCAAGCCGGAGAATATGGTGGACAAGATCGTGGAAGGGAAAATGGGCAAGTATTATTCCGAAGTTTGCTTGGTAGAACAGGAGTATATCAAAGACGACAAGAAGAAAGTCAAAGACATTTTAGGCGGTGCGAATATTTTACGATTCGTCCGCTATTCTCTATAACTAACAATGCTTATCGCTCAGGTACAATTCGCTCCCTGGGATAAAGTTTATAATTTTTCCGCCGGCGACTTAGAACTCGCCGTCGGTGATTATGTTATTGTCAAGACCGAATTAGGGACAGAGTTAGGGAAAGTTAATTCTTTGTTTCCCGTCAGCGCTGAGAGCGGGCTAGTGGCTGGCGCCGATAGCCGGGAGATAAAGCCAGTCTTGAGGAAAGCTGACTATGACGACGTTTCCAAGCTGCCGGACGCCGCCCGGAAAGAGGAAGTTTTAGAATATTGTCAGGAGATGATCCAGAAGCATGACCTTAAGATGAAGCTGGTGGATGTCCATTTCGCTTATGAGGGCAATCGCTATAATTTTGCTTTTATCGCCGATGGTCGCGTTGACTTCCGGGAGCTGGTTAAAGATTTAGCCGGCCGCTTCAGCGCCAATATCCGTCTGACGCAGATCGGAACGCGCGATGAGGCTAAAATAGCCGGAGACTGCGGTCCTTGCGGCCGCGAACTCTGTTGCCGGGGATTTTTGACGGAATTTTCTTCTATTACTTCGGAAATGGCTGAGGCCCAGCAAGTCGTCCACCGCGGCAGCGAACGGATTTCCGGCATGTGCGGACGCCTGATGTGCTGCTTGTCTTATGAATATGAGGGATATAAGGATATGGCCGGAGCATTGCCTCCTTTGGGCACGAAAGTGAATGTGGACGGAACGCGGGGCACAGTCGTCGGACATCATATTTTGAAACAGACCGTGGATGTCAAGATTCCCAGCGAAAGAGCCGATGAACGGGACGTGATTATAGAAGTGGACATAAATAGGCACAAGAAGAAGCCGAATAATAAACAATAAAGAATAGCTATTTGATAAAAAACCGCTCTAGCAGCGGTTTTTTATTGAGCTGATTATCTTTAACCTTTTAGCGGTAATATGTTATAATAATATAGAGAATAATTTAATAATCCTCTTTTATCTATGAAAAAAATCAATATCGCGATCAATGGTTTCGGGCGTATCGGGCGCGCCGCTTTAAAAGTTATCTGGATGCGTTTTCCTCATCTTAATGTCGTGGCCGTAAACGATCTGACTGATCCGGCGACTTTAGCCCACTTATTGAAATATGATTCTTGTTATGGGACCACAGACCAGAAAATCATGGCGACTAAAGACGCCCTGATTATCGGCGATCGCAAGATCCCAGTCTTAGCCATTAAAGATCCTAGCGAGCTGCCTTGGAAGGCTCTTAAAGTAGATATTGTTATCGAGAGTACCGGCCGGTTTACCAATAAAGAAGGATTGAGCTTACATTTAAAAGCGGGCGCTAAGAAGGTGGTTTTATCAGCGCCGGCCAAGAAGGGCGGCGTGAAGACTATCGTGCCCGGCGTTAATCTGGATAAAGTGACAAAGAAAGACAATCTGCTCAGCTGCGCTTCGTGTACGACTAATTGTTTGGCGCCGGCCACCAAGGTAATCAAAGATAATTTTGGCATTAAGAAAGCGATCATGACCACCGTCCATTCTTATACCGCCGATCAGAATTTAGTGGATGGGCCTCACAAAGACTTGCGGCGCGCCCGGGCGGCGGCCATAAATATTATTCCGACGACGACCGGAGCGGCCATCGCCACGACGGAAACCATCCCTTCTTTAAAGAATAAATTTGACGGCTTAGCCGTACGCGTCCCGACCCCAGTCGGCTCTTTATGCGATACGGTTTATCTCCTGAATAAGAAAACGACCGTAGAGTCCGTTAATAAGTCTTTCATCAAAGCGGCCAAAGGGAAAATGCGCGGCATTATCGAAGCGTCTGATGAAGAATTGGTTTCCTCCGATATTATCGGAAATTCGCACAGCTCTATAATCGACCTCAGAAGCACTAAGCTTATCGGCGGAGATCTGCTCAAGGTGATTTCTTGGTACGATAATGAATGGGGGTATTCCAACCGCTTGGTGGAATTAGCTAATTATTTAGTGAAGTTTATTTAAACTAAAAATATGAAATTACAAGATAAGGTCGCTATCGTGACCGGCGCCGCCTCCGGCATCGGGCTCGCTATTGCCAACCTGTTCGTAGCCGAAGGCGCCCAGGTCGTTTATGCCGATATTAATGAAGGCGGCTTGAAGTTAGATTCCGCGCGGGCCATATTCGCTAAATGCGATGTGTCTAGCTCGCTGGAATTAGACGCCCTCATCAAGACGGCGATAGATAAATTCGGCCATCTGGATATCATGGTCAATAACGCCGGTATCGGTTCTTTGGGCGGTATCTTAGATACGACGGATGAAGTCTGGGAGAAAACTTTGCGGGTTAATTTATTCGGAGTCTTCTACGGCGCCCGCGCGGCCGCGCGGGCCATGAAAGAGCGCGGCGTTAAAGGGGAGATTATAAGCCTCAGTTCGATCCTGGGCACGGTCGGTCTGCCGGGAGCCGTCGCCTACTCCGCGACTAAAGGCGGCGTGGTCCAGCTTACGCATGCTGGCGCTTTAGATCTAGCGCCTTATGGTATCAGGATGAACGCTATCGCCCCGGGCTTCATAGCTACTAATATGACGAAGGATGTATTAGGTAATCCGGACTTCCAAAAGATGGTTACTGCTAATACGCCGCTCGGTTACGTCGGCGAACCGAACGATATCGCCCAGGCCGCTTTATATCTGGCAAGCGACGCTTCTAAATATGTGACGGGAACGGTCCTGTATGTAGACGGCGGCTGGACCGCGCGATAGTCCTGAATATATGGATTTCAAAGAGTTACAAAAATTCATTAAGCTGGAAGATCGGCGCATTAAAAGATATTTTAACGGCCTTGAAGATAAAGATAAGAGGATCCTGGCCCGAACCGTAAAATTAAGCGAGGAAGTCGGCGAGCTCGCCGCTGAAGTCTTGGCCCATCATAATTGGCAGCGCCAAGAAAAGCTAGACCGGCGCGCGAACGAAGACCTGGGGCATGAAGTCGCCGATGTCATTATAACTACTTTTCTTTTGGCCGATACTTTAGAAATTGATATCGAGAAATCATTACGCGAGAAGATGAAAAAAATAAATTTGCGATATCGGGATAAAGGAAAGAAGAATAAACCTTAGTTTTAATGACTACCGCCTCTAACATCCTGCTGAAAATTTCTGAAGCCGGCCTGGTCGGCCGAGGCGGAGCCGGCTATCCGACCGCTGCCAAGTGGTCGGCCGTTAAGACAGCCTTAAAAGGGAAGAAGCAGGGGTATATTATCTTAAATGGCGCCGAAGGCGAGCCAGGAGTGAAAAAAGACGGCTATATCGTCAAGCATTATCCCGACGCCGTTATCGACGGATTGTATTTAGCTGAGCGATTTTTGGGGCCGGAAAAAATAAAAAAAATTTATATCTTTCTTAATCGGGAATATTTTGAAAGTTACGGTCCGGGCTTGAAGCGAGTCTTGGCCCAGAAAAAATATCATCTCTTTTCAGAAAAGACGGAATTCTTTATCAAGCCGGAACGGCTGGCCTATATCAGCGGAGAAGAAAGCGCCCTTTTGAACCTGATCGAGGGCAAGAAGGTCGAGCCGCGCCTTCGTCCGCCATATCCGACTGCACACGGCCTGCACGGCCGGCCGACGCTTATTAACAATACAGAAACTTTTTATAACGTCAGCTTAGCGGTCGCCGGACGATATGAGGAAAGAAGATTCTACACTATCGGCGGAGCTATCAAGCATCCCGGCGTCTATGCCTTGCCAGAAACTTTAAGCATCGAGGAAGTCTTGAGACGCACGGATAATTGGCCGTCGCGCCCCTTCTTCGTCTCGGTCGGCGGCGAGGCGAGCGGCGAAATCCTTAATTCCGGCCAGCTGTCTAGCCCGGTTGAGGGGGCAGGGCTGGTCATGGTCTATGATAAAGAACGAACTAGCAGGCATAAATTAGTTAAATATTGGCTAAAATTCTATCATGAGCAAAGCTGTGGCCAATGTTCTATCTGCCGTGAAGGGACTTATCGTCTGGAAGAAATCGCCGCCCGGAAACCTTTTGATCATAAATTATTTTGGGAAATTGTCGATGGCCTGGAAGAAAGCAGCTTCTGCGCCCTCGGCGCCTCAATCCCCATGGTTCTTAAAAGCTATCTTAATAATATAAAAAATTAAAAAACAAATTTATGACTGAAGACAAAAAGCCGGAGTTGACGCCCGTCTTCGTTAATCTGGAGTCGGCGCTGAAACTTTGGTGGAAAAATTTAAAAAAGTTCATTTTCGTCTATCTCTGGGGTCTATTCTTCGCCCTCATCTCTTTGGCGATAGTCGCGGTTTTCGTCGGGCTGGATTATTGGCTGGGGCGCGGCAATAATACCCCGCTCCATATTTTAACGATCGCGGTCGCTATCGTCGGCTTTCTGTTCGCTCTTTATTTTTCTATCCGATCTTATATGGGTATGTTCCTGCTGGTCAAGAAGAATTATGAGGGGGAGGAATTCGCTATTTTCCAAGAAACCGGCCAATATTTTTGGCCTTATTTGGGCCTGGCTCTTTTAACAGCTATTTTCGTGCTATTGTGGTGCTTGCTGCTTATCATCCCCGGCATTATTTACGGCGTTTTTTACAGCTTAGCCGTTTATGTCTTCTTTTTCGAAGATAAGCGCGGGCTCGCGGCTATCCGCCGCAGCGTCCGGCTGATTGAGGGCTATTGGTGGCCGATGTTCGGCCGTTATGTGGTCATCGGTCTATTATCCTGGCTGGTAATGATCGTCGTGTCCGCGCCCCTCGCCGGATCTGATATTCATAGCGCTTTTTATCAGATCTGGAATATGGTCGTCCAGATCGTTAGCTTCCTGATCGGTCCGATCGTCCTCATCTATACTTATAATATTTATCAGGATTTAGTTAAGATAAAAAAATAATGCGCGTAATCATCAATAATAAAGAGCTATCTGGCCGAACCGGCCAGACGATTTTGGAGCTGGCGCGTGAAAACGGGATCAAGCTTCCGTCCCTATGCTACCACCCCGACTTAGAAGTAAAAGCTAATTGCCGTCTCTGCGTCGTGGAAATCAGCGGCCAGGATAAGCTCGCCGCCGCCTGTTCCACCGCTATCAGGGAGGGCATGGACATCAGGACTGACAGCCTGCGCGTGAAAAAGGCGCGGGCGATCAACTTAGAGCTCATTCTAGCCGAACATACCAAGAAATGCGGCGATTGTCTCTTATCCCCGGATTGCGAGCTATTGCATCTGGCTAAGACCTATAAGATCAAGACTGATCGCTTAGATAATCGGAAGAAGGGCCGGAAGACTTATCGCTTCGCTAATGCCGTAGAAATAGATGGAGAGCAGTGCATTGACTGCCAAAACTGCGTGGAAGCTTGTTCCAGGCAGGGGGTCCATTATTTGAAAATAGCCGGTTCCGGCAGCCGTCAGGAGATCGTCCCGGATAGCCAGGGGAAATCCGCCTGCGTTTACTGCGGCCAATGTACCCTGCATTGTCCGGCGGCTTCAGCCCAGGAACAAAGCGATTGGCCGGCGGTCTTAAGATTATTGCAAGATAAAAACAAGATCGCTCTCGCCCAGTTCGCGCCGTCCGTCCGCGTAGCGCTCGGCGAGGAATTCGCTCTGCCCTATGGCACGAATTGCGAGGGTAAAATAAATAGTGCTTTGAAGAGATTAGGTTTCCGGCAGGTTGCTGATGTAAACTTCGGCGCTGATATCACGACGCTCGTGGAGGCGGAAGAACTTCTAGAAAGATTAAAAGATAAAAAAGCCGCCTGGCCGATGATGACCTCCTGCTGTCCGGCCTGGGTCGCTTACGCGGAATATTATCATCCTGAACTGTTAGACAACCTAACGACGGCTCGTTCGCCGCAGATTCATCTGGCCGGCGCTTTAAAGACTTATTGGGCGGAAAAGAAACAGATGAATCCTAAGAATGTATTCGTAGTTTCTATCGTGCCTTGCACCGCCAAGAAATATGAAGCGGCTCGTCCGGAATTTCGCCGGAAGGGAAGGCCGCTGGTCGATTATGTCCTGACTACGCGCGAGTTAGCTTATCTTATCAAGAGGCAGGGGATAGATTTTAAGAAATTATCCCCGTCCAGCGGCGATCGATTATTCAACGCCGGCTCTGGCGCCGCGGCGATTTATGGCGCTTCCGGCGGCGTGATGGAATCGGCTCTTAGGACCGCGACGGCGCTGCTTGGCCGGGATAACCGCTCTAAGCT
This sequence comes from bacterium, assembly GCA_021806615.1. Lineage (GTDB taxonomy): Bacteria > Patescibacteriota > Patescibacteriia > Patescibacteriales > UBA12465 > UBA12465. Next base: position 37,485 of record JAJZRB010000002.1, read on the forward strand.
TGGCGACAGCCGTTTAGAATTCAAAGAAGTCAGAGGCTTGGCCGGCTTCAAGGAAGCGACGCTTGATCTGGCGGGACGGAAATTACGCGTCGGCGTCGTCAACGGCTTGAGTAATCTCCACCGCTTGCTGCCGAGATTGAAAAGATATCATTATATTGAAGTGATGGCTTGTCCGGGCGGTTGTTTGGGCGGCGGCGGACAGCCCCTGCCGACGACGGCGGCTATACGCGCGAAGCGATTGGCTGGGTTATATGAAATCGATAAAGGGCGGAATATACGCCGGGCGCATGAGAATACAGCGATGCTCCAGTATAGATCCTGGGTTAAGGAGCGGAGATTAGGGAAGGAATTATTGTATACGGGATTCAAGAAGAGCCGGGGTTCTATTTTGACGGTGATTAATAAGAACAAAAAGCCGCTTTTATCTTTTTTACATTAGGTTTTTGGAAATATTTAATTATTTTTTTATAATATGCCATATTCGCCGGATAACATCGTAGATCCTAATATTCCAGAAGATCATTCTGGAATCGGCCAAGCGCCCGATACAGAGCTTAGCTCGGTTGGCATTTTGGAAAAAATCAATGTTACCGCCTTGGCTCAGCTCCTAGTCTTGTCCGGCGTGGCCATCTTTTTGCCGTTCTTTATCCATTTGCCTTTCCTGACCGGGCCGATAGTGAATGCGGTCCTGATTCTCATTCTATTTTTAACTGGCCGACGTAACGCCATTCTGGTCTCTTGCTTGCCAAGCTTGATGGCTCTTACCGGCGGCTTATTGCCCTTAGCATTAGCTCCCGCCGTACCTTTCATCATCTTAAGCAATATTATCCTCGTCGTTATCATAGACGAATTTTATAAGAGCTGGAGAGACGATTTCCAGGGTTATTGGCTAGGAGTCTTAGCCGGCGCTGTTTTGAAATTTGTCTTTTTATTTTTTAGTGTTAATATATTAGCGGCCTTTTTCCTGAAGGAGCCGGCTCTCAAAGCCGTTAGCCAGCTCTTTGGCTGGTCTCAGCTGGTTACCGCTTTGCTCGGTGGATTAATAGCTTGGGGCGTTCTGAAATTCTTGAAATTTTTTAAATGATTATGAATATTCCCGGTTATATTTTAAAGGTTGTCAAAGATCTGCAGGTCTCGGGTTACGAGGCCTATATTGTCGGCGGCTGCGTACGCGATATCCTGATGGAACGGGAACCGCAAGATTGGGATATTACGACTAACGCCTTGCCCGATCAGATATTGCAAGTCTTTCCGGATGCCAAATATGAGAATAATTTCGGGACAGTCTTGCTCCCAGTCCGGGGCCAAGCTAAGGCCGGGGAGGCCAAGGGCCTCTTGGAAGATGTCGTGGAAATAACTACTTATCGTAGCGAACAGGACTATTCTGACCGCCGCCATCCCGATGTCGTCCGTTTTGAGACGGAGTTAGACAAAGATCTGGAAAGACGCGATTTTACGATAAATGCTCTCGCCCTCGATCCTGGCGACCATGAAAAGATCATTGATTATTTCGGCGGGCGCAAGGATATCAAGGCGAAGATTATCAGGGCGGTCGGTGAGCCGAGCGACCGCTTCAAAGAAGATGCGCTGAGGATGTTGCGGGCTGTCCGGCTTAGTACCCAGCTCGGTTTTATCCTGGAGCCCAAGACTCAGCGCGCCATCATCAAGCTGGCCGGCAGCCTTAAATTCGTTTCCCAGGAGAGGATCCGCGATGAATTGATAAAGATCTTAGCTTCGGAGCGGCCGGCCGAAGGCATTCTGTTGCTCCATGATTGTAAATTGCTTCAGTATATACTGCCGGAATTGATAGAGGGCGTCGGCGTAAAACCGGCGCGCCACCATGTTTATCCGATCTTTGAACATAATGTTTTTTCTTTGAAGCATTGTCCCAGCTCGGAGTGGCCGGTGCGCCTCGCCGCCTTGCTCCACGATATCGCCAAGCCGCGGACGCGGAAAATAATCAAAGGCGTCGCTACTTTCTATAATCATGAATATGTCGGCGCTAAGATGGCGGATAAAATCATGGGTCGCCTGAAATTTTCTAATAGCGATCGTGAACGGGTCGTGAATCTGGTCAAAAATCACATGTTTTATTATAATGTCGGCGAGGTGACAGCCGCTTCAGTCCGCCGTCTGATCGTCAAGGTCGGTAAAGATAATTTGCAGGATCTCATCCATCTGCGCGTGGCCGACCGTCTCGGTTCCGGCACGCCTAAAGCGATGCCTTATAAATTGCGCCATCTCCAGTATATGCTGGAGAAGGTCCAGAACGATCCGGTTTCCGTGAAGATGCTGAAAATAAACGGCGATGATCTGATGCGTATCTTAGCGATCGCGCCGGGGCCGAAGATCGGGGCTATCCTAGACGTATTATTGGGCGAAGTGTTGGAAAATCCAGATTTGAACGCCGCCGGCTATCTGGCCGGACAGGCCGGGAAACTGAATAAACTAAATTTAGAAGAACTTCGGTCTAGAGCCAAAGAAATTATCGCGGAAAAGCGCGAGGAAGATGATAAAAAGATAAAAAAACAATATAAAGTTAATTAATTAAATTAAATATTCTATTAAGATTATGAAGAAAGCCCTATTTTTTTTAGCCCTGACCGTCGTCTTCCTGAGCGTTTCCGCTTGTTCTAGCAGCCAGGAAACCGTTACCGGTACGCCCAGCCAGACAGCCCCGCCAGCTAATACCGGGACTTTCGTGACGCCCGTCCCTGCTTCCGATGAGAATAATAAATCAGCGTCCGGCCAAGAGGCCGCCGCACCGGAGACTGGCTCAGCCGCCGCGAACCAAGAAACGGCTGCGAACGCCTCAGCTCCGGTTGATAATAATAAAACTATGTTGAGTCCCAGCGAACAGCCGGATCTTCTTAAGGAGTATTCTCAAGCTGTCATCAAAACGAACCATGGCGACATTAAAGTGAAATTTTACAGCAATGATGCGCCGCTATCCGTGAATAATTTTTTGTATCTGGCGAAAGAAGGATTTTATAGTGGCATTAAATTCCATCGAGTCATAAAAGATTTTATGATCCAAGGCGGAGATCCCCTGAGTAAGGGGGCCGATACCTCAGTGTGGGGAACTGGCGGCCCAGGCTACCAATTCAAGGATGAGATCAATAGCCACAAGTTAGTAGCGGGCAGCTTAGCTATGGCGAACGCTGGCCCAGGCACGAACGGTTCTCAATTCTTTATCGTCACCGCTCCGGAAACGCCCTGGCTGGACGGCCACCATACTAATTTCGGCGAAGTCGTTTCCGGAATGGATGTAGTCAAGAAAATAGAAGCGGTCGCGACCGGCGCTAATGATCGACCCGTCCAGGATGTAGTGATTAATAGCGTGGAGCTCATAAAATAATAGTAGCCCAGAAAATAATCTCTGAAATGGTCAAAGACCGGATTCATATCTTAAAATCCGGTTTTTATTTGAATATTTATATCCAGTAAACTATAATGGACATAATGGCAGGAAGTTGTTATAATTAAATTCCTAATAAAATAAAGTTAAATCAAAATATGCAAGTTTATTTAGATAATGCCGCGACCACGCGACTGGATCCGCGCGTTTTAGCGAAGATGAAGCCCTATCTGACTACTAAATATGCCAACGCTTCTTCTATACATAAGCCTGGACAGGAGGCTTATTTAGAGCTCCTTAAGGCCAAGAAATCGGTGGCTAAAATTTTGAATGGCGAACCGGAAAATGTCATCTTTACAGCCAGCGCGACCGAAGCCAATAATTTCATCATTAAAGGCGTCGCTCGGGCGAATAAAAGCGGCCAGAAGAATAAGATCATAGTTTCAGCGATCGAGCATCCTTGCGTCCGCGAATCAGCCCGCGAGCTAGAGAGCGAGGGCTTCCAGGTAGAGTTTATCCCGGCGACGGCCGAAGGCTTGATCACTCCTGACGCCTTGCGAGGCTTGATTGACGACAAGACCATCTTGGTTTCAGTCATGATGGTCAATAACGAAATCGGGACGGTCCAGGATGTAACCGCTCTAGCTCGGGTGGCGCATGAGTTCGGCGCTTATTTCCATACCGACGCCGTCCAAGCCGTTCCGTATTTAGAGATTGATATTAAAAGAATGGAGTTAGATTTCCTGAGCCTTTCCGGCCATAAATTTTATGGGCCGAAAGGAGTGGGCGTCGCTTATATAGACCGCCGCAAAAAGATCCGTCCGCTTATAGTCGGCGGCGGGCAGGAAGATAATTACCGCTCCGGCACTTACAACTTGCCGGGCATTATGGGTTTAGCCTACGCCTTAGAATTAGCTTATAAAGAAAGGAAGGCTTATCTGAAGAAAGTCAAAAGCTTGCGCGACCATCTTTTGTCGGCTATCCAGGAAGAAATACCCGGGATACAGATAAACGGTTCGCTCATAGATCGCGTGCCGGCTAATCTGAACGTCATGTTCGGTTATGTGGAAGGGGAAGCTATCCTGATAGATCTCTCCCAGAAAGGCGTCTATGTTTCTACCGGTTCGGCCTGTTCAGCGACGAACCTGAAGGCCTCGCACGTCTTAAGGGCGATAGGCTTGAATAAGAATTTTCTGAATAGCAATATCCGTTTTTCTCTCGGCCGCTTCAATACCCGCCAGGAGATCGACTATACGGTAAAATGCCTGAAAGACACGGTTAAAAGGCTGAGGAAGTTCAGTCCGGTTAAGAAAATCGGCCAGATTCTAAACTAATTTAAAAAATATTTTACATATATGGCGCTTAATTATACCAAGAAGACAATCAATCATTTTTTGAAGCCGAAGAATATCGGCTCTATAAATAAGCCGGATGGCTATGCCCAGATAGGGAATATGGTCTGCGGCGACCAGCTGGACTTTTTCTTGAAAGTGGAAAAAGGGAAGATAAAGGATGTCAAATTCCTATCTTTCGGCTGCGCTTCTAATATCGCCACCGCCTCTATCCTGACGGAGAAGGTCAAGGGCCTCACCATTGAACAGGCGAAAAGCTATAATTGGCAGAAGATAGTAGATGAGCTCGGCGGCCTGCCTAGCCAGAAGATCCACTGTTCGGTGATGGCGGTCCAAGGCTTGAAGAAGGCGATTGAGGATTATGAGAATAAAAACAGCCTCGCATCCGCCCCTTCGGCTAGCGTCAAGACTAAGGCTAAGGCCAAGGCGGCTAAGAGCGAGGGCAGACTTGCTTCTAAGAAGAGATAACATTTTAAGGTTAGGCCATAAAAAACACCCCCGCCAGGGGGTGTTTTCTGTTATCTGTAAGGAGTCAAGATTCTAAATTAAAATCTCTTTTCCAGAGGACGAGCCTCGTTAACGACCACAGTACGACCATCTAATTCCTGATTGTTGTACATGGCGATAGCTTTTTCAGCTTCCTCATCATTTTCCATTTCTACGAAACCAAAGCCTTTTGAGCGATGGGTCATCCGGTCCATGATAATCACGGCAGAGATAACCTTACCAGCTTTCGCGAACGCATCCGCTAAGCCCTGTTCGGTCGTCTTGAAAGACAAGCCGCCGACAAATAATTTTTTCATTTTCTTTTCACTAAAGTTTTTATTAAATTGTAAGACGACCTTTTTCTCAAAAAAAGAACGGATGGTCCGCTCTTTCTCTGAAAATTGCTTACCTGTATGTCAGTATATCCTACTTTTAATTATAAGTCAATAGCTGATAAAGGGGCGATAAGCCGGGTATTTTAGGGGATTTAAGATAAAGCCACCTTGATGCCCGGGCTCATGGAGGAGGATAAGCTGATATTTTTAAGGAAAATACCTTTAGAAGAAGAAGGTTTCGCTTTTTTGACCGTTTCTAACAGAGCCTGGTAATTTTCTAAAAGCTTCTGATCGTCAAAGCTCATTTTACCGATAACCGTATGGACATTGCCAGTATCATCATTCTTAAAGCTTATTTTGCCCTTTTTTAATTCCTCAATGGTCTTGACCGGGTTAGTAGTCACAGTATCGTTTTTCGGAGATGGCATTAATCCGCGTGTTCCCAGGATTTTCGCGATAAGCGCTAAATTCTTCATGAGGGCCGGTTCAGCGATGGCAACCTGGAAATCAGTTTTTTCGGTTTTTTTGATTTCATTGATCAATTCTTCGCCGCCTACGAAATCCGCTCCGGCCGCTTTGGCCGCCTTTTCATTTTCAGAAGAAACGAAAGCCGCCACCTTGATAGTCTTGCCGGTTCCGTGCGGCAGGCTGACAGCGCCGCGGACCTGCTGGTCTCCTTTCTTAGTATCGATGCCTAGGCGAAAATGGACTTCCACGGAGGCGTCGAATTTGGCTTTGGATAATTTTTTCAGGATAGTGAGAGCTTCTTCCGGAGAATAGCTCTTGAGGCGGTCGTAAATGGCGCTGTAATCAGATTTTTTCGGACTACGGGCCGGCTGGCGATCCTTTTTGTCGGTCTTTGTCTTTTTCGCGCTCTTGGCGGGTTTAAGCTCCGCCTCTTTCTTTTCTTTAGTCATAAAATTGTTCGTGGTCAGACGTCAGCGCCTAAAATCAAGCGCTCACTCCCACAATTATAATTATTTAATTTCTACTCCCATTTGCCGCGCCGTGCCGGCGATGATCTTCTTAGCGGCCTCTAAATCATTCGCGTTCAGATCGGGCATTTTCACTTTTGCTATCTCTTCCAGCTGGGTCGCGTTTATTTTTCCTACTTTTTCCGTCAAGGGCTTGCCTGATCCCTTCTTGATGCCTGCGGCTTTTTTTATAAGTTCCGCGGCTGGCGGGGTCTTGAGGATGAAGTCATAGCTCCTGTCTTCATAGACGGTGATTTCTACCGGGATGATATCGCCCGCCTTATCTTTAGTCTTGTCGTTGAATTCTTTGCAGAATTGGGCGATATTAAGGCCATGCTGGCCTAAGGCCGGACCGATAGGAGGCGCCGGGTTAGCGGCTGCTCCGGGAATCTGTAATTTTATCTTGGTTTTTATTTTTTTAGCCATATATTTATTTTAGAGAGCGTAGAAGCGCCGCCCAGATTATTAGATTTTTTTTATTTGCAGGAAATCCAGTTCTACCGGCGTTTCCCGGCCGAACATGGAAACAGAGACTTTGACCTTGCCTTTAGCTTCGTCAATGGCCGTGACCTTGCCCTCCATATTCTTGAAGGGGCCTTCGTTGATATGGACCGGCGTGCCGATAACGACGTCAATCTGGAATTTCGGATCTTCCACGCCCATCCGTTTCTGGAGCGATTTTATCTCCACTTCGCTTATCGGCGTCGGAATGGTCCCCGTACCGATGAAACCGGTGACGTTCGGAGTATTGCGGACAATATACCAGGATTCGTCCGTCACTTCCATTTCTACTAAGATGTAGCCGGGGAAGATCTTTTCCTCGACGACCTTGCGCTTGCCGTTTTTAATCTTGATCTTTTTTTCCGTCGGAATAAGGATGTTGAAGATCTTATCTTCCATATCCAGGGATTCAACTCTTTGCTTCAGGTTCTGCGAAACGTTTTCTTCATAGCCGGAATAGGTATGTATGACATACCAGCGGCGGCCTTGGTTGAGAAGTTGTTTAGCCATATCTTTTTAGTGTTAACTGCGCTCGTTCGGAAGTAAAAATAAATTTTTCTTCCGCCCGCCCGCTAGTTAAGAGATTTAAGAACTATTTATGAACTAGTTTATAAACAGGCGTGCCGCCTCTTATTATCGGTAGATGATGAATTGGAAGCCGGAAGAGAAGAGGTAGTCTAAGAGGCCCAAGAAAAGAGCCGTGCCGATACTGATGCCGATAACGAGCAGGGTGTAATTATAGGTTTCTTTTTTGGTCGGCCAGGTTACTTTTTTCATTTCCGCCAAAGACTCCTGGAGATAGGTCGTGATTTTGTTCATATATTCGTATATTTGTATTTAAAAATAGCCCCCTAGGCCATTTTTTATCTGTTAAAATAATACAAAATCCCCGCAAGCCTGTCAAGAGGCGATCCCGGGCCTTTATTGCTTTTTACCGATAAAAAAGATACAATAAAAATGAACTAATAATTAACTTATGGTTAGCCCAAATTTAATAAAACGGTCCGAGGAGTTACAGCCGGTAGAAGTGAACGAGGACACTAAAAAATTATTTCAGGTAATCTATAGCGAAAAGAATAAGAAAGCGTCGACTGACGATGACGTCGCCCGGATAAAAGTTTCCACCCTCATTTCCCGCTTAGCGGTTTTTTATGAAAAGATCAGGAATGCCGTCGATTATGATGAAGAGCACTTATTGCGTAAAAATGCCATCGCCCGCATCCTGCGTCGCCAGATAATCATTGAGGGAGTCATCAAGGAAGATGACAGTATCCAGATAGCCGAGCATCTGTTAGTAGAGCTTATCCGGGGTAGCTATTTGCCCAACAACCAGATTCCGGAAAGCAAGATCCCGGAAGTCGCGGCTCGCTTAGAAAAATATATCGCCCTTAAGAATCAGATCTCTAATCAGATAAATTCGGAGTTGAATCTGAAGATTGATATCAATAAGGCCAAGGACCTCATCAACGAGAAAAATAACCTGACCCATTGGCTTTTAACCTTGGCCGCTTGCGAAATCGAAGAAGGCCTGGCGCCGAATAAGGTTAAGCAGATGATCGTCGCTAACCTTTTTTCGGTTTTATCAAAGAATATAAAATTGCCGGCGGATCTGCCTTATGAGCAGGATTTGGAAATACAGATTTATCTGAGTATCAGCCGCAATTTTTTGAAATTTGATGAGGAAATGATCAATTTCGTCCTGTTTAAATATTATAATAATGATTGGCTGGAATTGAATAAAGTCGGAGAAACGACAGCGGCTGGCGACGATAAGATCAGGGCCGTGGCCATTGGATTGCGAGAGCTTAAGAAATCAATAGACTTTCAGCTCAACCACCCGCTGGCCCGCCAGTTAGACAAGATAGTCCGGATGTATTCCCTGTATTTCTCCATCTTGGCGGAAACCGTAGAATCTGATCCGACTAAGGTTTATGGAGAATTAGAGCGGGGGGAAAAGGCTTTCAGCGCCGCTATCCATAAGATCTGCGACTTGAAGTATAAGAAAGCGAAAAAACGTTTATGGCGGGTTGCTTTGCGCAGCATCATCTACATCTTCCTGACTAAGTCGATTTTCGTCTTCTTGATAGAGGTGCCGGCTATCAAGTGGTTTGGCGAGCCGGTTAATCCGGTTTCTCTGGCAATCAATGTCGCTTTCCCGGCCGCCTTATTGTTCTTGATAGTCTTCTTGACGCGCACGCCGGGCGAAGATAATACCGAAAAGATAATCAGCGGCATTAAAGAGGTCAGCTTGGTCGGTAATGAGAAGAAGCAGCCGATCGTCCTGCGCCGCCCTGCCAGTCGCAATTGGCTGAAAAGCCTGGTCTTTAATCTGATTTATATCGCCGCTTTCTTCGTGTCGGTCTATTATATAGTCTGGGCTCTCACTAAAATCAACTTTAATTGGGTCAGCATCACTATCTTCTTATTCTTCCTGGCTTTCGTCAGCTTTTTCAGCGTTCGGACGACGAGCGGCATCAAGGATCTCATGGTCGTAGAGCGCCGGGAGAATATTCTCACTTTTCTTCTCGATTTATTCTATATGCCGATCATCCTGGTCGGCCGCTGGTTATCCCGCAACGTTTCCAAGATAAATGTCTTTATCTTCTTGTTTGATTTCGTTATCGAAGCCCCATTCAAGGTCCTGGTCGAAGTGGCTGAAGACTGGACCCGTTACGTCAGGGAACGGAGGGATAATCTCGATCAGTAGCCCTTATGAGCACTTTAAGGATCATCGCGACGCCGATAGGCAATTTAGAAGATATCACGCTGCGCGCGCGCCGGGTTTTGGCGGAAGCGGATTTTATCCTGTGCGAAGATACGCGGGTCACTAGGAAATTATTGGATAATTACCAGATAAAAACGCCGACGATCTCTTATCATCAGCATTCCGGCGTTTTGAAAATCGATAAGATCATCGCGCTTCTGCGTAGCGGGAAGAATTTGGCGCTCGTTACAGACGCCGGCACGCCGGGCATTTCTGATCCGGGCGGCCAGCTCGTCTCTTTGGTGCGAACGGCATTAGGAAATGAGGTGCAGATTGAAAGCGTTCCGGGGGTTTCCGCTCTTACCGCCGCCGTCTCTATCGCCGGATCCGGCTTTGATCGTTTTTTATTCCTGGGGTTTCTGCCCCATAAAAAGGGGCGCCAGACGATGCTTAAGGAAATCGTTGCCAGCCGGCACTCCGTCGTTATCTATGAATCTAAGCACCGCATCATCAAATTGCTGGCTGAGCTCGCGGCGCTCGGCACTGAGAGCGGGACACTCGATGTCATGGTCGCGAGAGAATTGACCAAATTGCACGAAAGCTTTTATAAAGGCGACCCGGGAACGATTTCATCCGCTCTGAAGGACGATCCCCATAACTTAAAAGGGGAGTTCGTTGTCTTGATCCGCAAATAACCATTCAAGAAATATTTATATGTCTACGAAAAATTTCTATATTACCACCACTCTTCCTTATATCAATTCCGATCCGCATATCGGTTTCGCGGCGGAGATAATCAAGGCTGACGTTATCGCCCGTTACGAAGCGTCTTCCGGCGCGTCCGTTTTTTTCAATACCGGCACCGATGAACACGGCCTAAAGATTTATCAGAAAGCTTCGGAGCTAGGCTTGGATGTCCAGGCTTTCTGCGATGAGTATTCCGCTAAATTTTTGCCTTTGAAAGAAAAGCTGAATTTGTCTTATAATAAATTTATCCGGACGACCGACTCTCGGCATGAGCGGGCTGCCCAAGCTTTCTGGCGGAAATGCGCGGTGAACGGCGACATCTATAAAAAGATATATAAGATAAAGTACTGCGTCGGCTGTGAGATGGAAAAAACAGATTCCGATCTGGAAAATGGCCGTTGTCCGCTCCACCCTAACAAGGAGCTGGAAGTCATTGATGAGGAGAACTATTTTTTCCGTTTCTCTAAATATCAGGCGCCGCTTTTAAAATTATATGAAGAACATCCGGATTTCGTCCTGCCGACCAGCCGTTTGAAGGAAATAAGATCTTTCGTGGAAGCCGGCCTGCAGGATTTCAGCATTTCCCGCGTGAAGTCCAAAATGCCGCATGGCGTACCGGTGCCGGACGACGAAAACCAGGTAATGTATGTCTGGTTTGACGCTCTGGTCAATTATATCTCTACCTTAGGCTGGCCGGACGATTTCGACGGATCAGGAAATTTCGAACGTTATTGGCCCGGTCTCCAGGTCTGCGGCAAGGATAATCTGCGGCCACAGGCGGCTATGTGGCAGGCGATGCTGCTATCTGCCGGCCTGCCTAATTCGCGGCAAGTCTTAGTCTTCGGTTTCCTGACCGCTAACGGGCAGAAGATCAGCAAGAGTCTCGGCAATGCCGTTGATCCTTATGAATTAGTCGATAAGTATGGCAGCGATCCTTTGCGTTACTACCTCTTAGCGGAAATACCGCCTTATGAGGATGGCGACTATTCGGAGAATAAATTCCGCGAGCGTTATAACGCTGATCTGGCTAACGGCCTAGGGAATCTAGTCGCTCGCGTTTCCAATCTATTGGAAAAAAATAATATTACTACCGGCTTACAAGTCGATTTGTCCGAGCCTTCTATTAAAAACACCGTTCAAGCTTTCACTGATAAGATGAAGAATTATCATTTTAACGAAGCTCTCGCCGTCATTTGGGAGAAAATCAAGGAAAGCGATGAGATCTTAAGCCGGACCGCTCCTTGGAAAATGAGCCAATCGTCTGATGTCGCCGCGGTCCTGCGTCCGCTCGCGCAAACTATCCTGAACCTGGCTTATTTATTAGAGCCGTTTTTGCCTCAGAGCGCCCAAAAGATCCAGACCCAGTTTTCTGCCGTCCAGATCAAGAAAGACGATCCGCTATTCCCGAGATTATAAGAAGATTATAATAAAAAATATATGTCTATCTTTGACCTCAGCCTCCTCATCATTTTAATCGGTTTCGTGGTTAACGGCCTATTCAAGGGGCTCATCAGAATCATCGGCCATATCGTCGGCCTCTTAGTCGGCGCTTATGCGGCCGGCCACTATTATCTGGCTTTCTATGACTGGTGGAAGAACTGGCATTGGTTCCAAGCCTGGGCCCTAGGTCACGATAGCGCCAGCAAGGTCATTTCCTTTATTATTCTTTTCGTTCTAGTGACGAGGTTGTCTGATCTGTTCTTCGTGGTCCTGGAAAAAGCTTTCAATTTTATCGCCATTATTCCTGGCAGCCGTTTCCTTAATAATATTCTCGGCGCTTTTCTGGGCTTTTTAGAAGGTTCATTATTTTTAGGCCTGATTATTTATGTAATTTCCCGCTATGCTTTAATCGGCAATTACTTCAGCGATCAGCTGGCCCATTCTATAATGGCCCCTTTTTTGCTGAAGGTAGTCAATCTTATCTTGCCGTTCTTGCCAGCCGCCCTTAAGGCTCTCCAGTCCGTTATCTAGCCGATGGCGCGTGAGGCGCGATTTTAGCGGGAGGAGAGTGGAACTAGACATGAAGACAGTCAATATAAAATCTAAAAAAATTACGCCGGCAATAGTTAAACTTGTTGCCGGCGCTTTAGAGTCGGGGCAGATCCTGGTCTTGCCGACAGATACTATTTACGGTCTTAGTTGCCGGGCCGACGATCCGCTGGCTATCAAGCGTATTTATAAATTGAAGGAACGGGACCCTAAGCGTCCGCTTATCATCCTGGTCAGTGATTTAGCGATGCTTAAGAGATATGCCTCCCTTTCTAGCCGCCAGGCTTCATTTTTAAAGAAAATATGGGGGGCGGATGCCCGTCCGACCACGATCGTCTTGGATCCGCTAGATAATTTACCGCGGGAATTATACGGCGCTCATGGCAGCTTGGCCTTGCGTTTGCCTAAAAGTGAATTTTTGATTAAAATAATAAAGAAGTTAAAAAGGCCGATCGTCTCTACGAGCCTGAATTTAAGCGGTCAAGAGAGCATCATGAGCGTCAAACGACTTTCCGGCTATTTCCCGGCTACACAGAACTGTCCTGATCTAATAGTTGATCAAGGCTATTGCCGCCGCCGCCGTCCCTCTCGGCTCATTGACCTCCGGGATGGGACAAAACCCTTAATCTTAAGAAAATAAATAATAACTTTATGATAAATAAGCAAGATATTTGGGAAAAAATACGTTGGTCCGGAGTCGCCGTCCTTTTCGCCGTGGCGGTTTTTGTCGGCGGTTATTATGCCGGGCGGGGAACCAGCGAGGCGTCGCCTGGGAACCGCCCCTTAGCCTTCTCGCCGGAAGCGACGGCAGAAGTTTCTTCCGGTACGAGTACGCCGCTGGACTTCAATCTCTATTGGCAGGTCTGGGATAGCTTAAAGAGCAATTATGTTGATAGGAATAAGATAAGCGATCAGGATCTTTTCTACGGTTCCCTGAAAGGCATGGCCCAAGCGACCGGAGATCCTTATACCGTTTTCATGTCGCCGCAGGAAGCTAAGGAGTTTTCCGATGAATTAGCCGGTACTTTCGAAGGCATCGGCGCCGAGTTAGGTTTTCGCAACGATACGGCCACCGTTATTGCGCCTTTAGACGGCATGCCCGCCCAGAAAGCCGGCATACGTTCCGGCGATAAGGTATACGCGGTAGACGGGAAACCGACTATCGGTTTGAGCCTGGATGCGATAGTCAAGGAGATACGCGGTCCGAAGGATACGAAGGTGACATTAACGATTATCCGCGGCAAGGATAAGCCTAAAGATATCACGATTACCCGTTCGGTGATCGTCGTTAGGAGCGTCAAGACGGAGATGCGCCCGGATGGCATATTGGTTATCAGAGTCAGCAATTTCAATAATGATACGGAGGGTCTTTTCAGCCAGGCGGTCAACCTCGCCCTGACTAAGAATCCTAAGGGGATTATCTTGGATCTGCGTAATAATCCAGGCGGTTATTTAGAGACCGCGGTCAATATGGCGAGCGAGTGGGTTCCGGAAGGCCCGATTGTCGCTGAACAATTCAACGGCAACAAACGCAATGAATATCCTTCTAACGGCAGCGGCCGCTTGCAGCATATCCCGACTGTCGTCCTGGTTAACGGGGGCAGCGCTTCCGCGTCCGAGATCGTCGCCGGCGCCTTAAGAGATTATAAGAAAGCGACGCTGGTGGGCGAAAAGACTTTCGGCAAAGGTTCGGTGCAGACAATCAATGATTTGATGGGCGGCGCGGCTTTGAAAGTCACGATAGCCAAATGGTTGACCCCCGCCGGCGATTATATCCACGATAAGGGCCTTGACCCTAATATCGTCGTGCCTCTTACTTCTTCTGACCTAGATAAGAATTTAGATCCGCAATTTAATCGCGCTTTAGATATTCTTCTAAAAACGCCGAAGAAATAACAAAAAAATAAAATATTTATGTCGTCAGAGAAAAAAACCGTTAAAGATCGTCAAAAGTCCGCGGAGTCTGTTAAGTATATCTTCGTGGTCGGCGGAGTGATGTCCGGAGTCGGGAAAGGCGTGACCACCGCCTCTATCGGCCAAATCCTGCAAGCCCGAGGCTATAAGGTCAGTTCCATCAAGATGGATCCTTATATTAATGTAGACGCCGGTACCATGAATCCGATAGAGCATGGCGAAGTATTCGTGACCGAAGACGGAGATGAGACCGACCAGGACATCGGAAATTATGAGCGTTTCCTGAATAAGAATATTTATCGCGAAAATTACATGACGACCGGCCGGGTCTATCAAGCGGTCATAAATCGCGAGCGTAATTTGGAATATAAAGGGCGTTGCGTCCAGGTCGTGCCGCATATTCCGCAGGAGATCCGCGAGCGCATCGACCGGGCGGTCGAGAAGACCGGCGCCGAAATCATGATCATCGAGATCGGCGGGACGGTCGGAGAATATGAGAATCTATTGTTCTTGGAAGCGGCGAGAGTCATGAAGCTGTATAATCCCAAGGATATCCTGTTCGTCATCGTTTCCTATCTGCCTATTCCTAATAAGATCGGCGAGATGAAAACCAAGCCGACCCAGCATGCGGTACGCAGCCTGCAAGGAGCCGGCATCCAGCCGGATTTCTTGATCGCGCGCAGCGAGAAGCCGATTGATAATCATCGCCGGGAAAAATTATCTATCAATTGCAACGTTCCGGTAGAGAATGTCATCTCGGCGCCCGATGTGGAATCCATTTATGACATCCCTCTTAATTTTGAAAAAGATAATCTGAGCGAAAGGATCCTAGATAAGTTCGGATTGCCGGCGCGCAACCGCTATTATGATAACGAAGCTTGGAAAAAGATGGTCGCCGCTTCTAAGATCAAAAGTCCGGCAGTAAACATCGGCATCGTCGGCAAGTATTTCGCGAGCGGCGATTTTTCTCTCGGCGACTCTTATATTTCCGTCATCGAGGCGATCAAGCACGCGGCGGCGGAAAATAAGTGCCACGCTAATATCCGCTGGCTGAGCGCCGAAGAGGTCGAGAAAGAGGGAACTAAGGTCTTGCGCGGTTTAGATGGCGTAATCGTGCCCCAAGGTTGGGGCGGTCGCGGAGCGGAGGGGAAGATCAAGACCATCAAATACTGCCGGGAAAAGGGATTGCCATATTTCGGCTTATGTTACGGCATGCAGATGGCAGTCATTGAATTTGCCCGCCATGTCGCCGGCTTAAAAGACGCGAATTCGGCAGAAGTCGATCCTAAGACAACTAATCCGGTTATCCATATCATGCCCGGTCAGGAAAAATTGATAAAAGAAAGGGGTTATGGCGGGACCATCCGTCTCGGCGGCTGGCCTTGTAAGATAAAACCGAAAACCCATTTATTCCAGGCTTATGAAAGGTATAAGGCCAAGCCGATAGTTTCCGAACGCCATCGCCATCGTTATGAATTCAATAATGATTATCGGGAAAGCTTTGAGAAACTAGGCTTGACTATTTCCGGAACTTCGCCGGACGGAAAGATAGTGGAGGCGATTGAACTAAGTAGCCATCCCTTTTTCGTCGGCGTACAGTTCCACCCCGAATATATTTCCCGCCCGCTCGCGCCCCATCCGCTGTTCGTAGAGTTCATCAGGGTTTGCAAGGGCAATAAGAAATGAGCGCTCAGCGCCTATTTGGGATATTTTGTTTTCCGTATATCGTATTAAAAATAAAAAAAACAAGCTCCGATTCGGAGCTTGTTTTATTGATAAATGATTCATTTATTTTTTGACGCTTGCTTTGGCGGCTTTTTTCTCGGCAGTTGGAATGACGACGCTGACTATCTTGCAGGTTTTCAGGGAATTATCGTATTTTCTCAGTTTTTTGGTAGAGAATTTGACTACGCCATTTTTCAATGCGAACAGAGTATCGTCTTGGCCCTTCTTAACGTTAGGTCCAGGATGATATTTCGTGCCGCGCTGCCTGATGATAATCGCGCCAGTCTTAGCTCGGGCGCCGTCAGCCAATTTGACGCCCAAACGTTTGCTTTCTGATTCGCGGCCAAGGGAGGTAGACCCGGCGGCCTTCTTATGTGCCATAGAGTTTTATTCAACACCCGACACGTTACATGGAAATTTGATGATAACGAGTAGTGTCCGACTAATTAAATTTAATTTTACCAGTTAAATATAACAAAAGGCTGAATAATTGTCAAATTAAGCCAGTATTAGCTTTATTTTTTAATTTAAATCTTATTTCACAAGTATTTTAATTTTTCTGGAATGTGCTATAATAAAATTATAAAAATAAGAATAAAAAATAAAAATTTATTAAATATATGCCAAAAGTAAAAGTGGACCAAAATACCTGTATCGGCTGCGGCCTTTGCGCTGGAACTTGCCCGGAAACCTTTCAAATGAATATGAATGGCAAGTCTGAGGTCATAAATGACGAAGTGACCGATTGCGCCAAGAGTGCAGTAGAAAATTGCCCGGTAGACGCCATCAGCATCGAATAAAATCGTTTTTAACCTCTTGATTTAGGCATTAATAAATCTATGGCTGTAGAAAAAATTCTGGAAAAGCCAGCTATTTTAAAAAAGCCAGAAACGCCGCCGCCGGCCGAAAAGCCCGGCCATTTTGAAAATCTGGCGGAAAAAATCAGATCTCGGACGGAAATAGTATCGGAAAAGAAGATCGCTCTTCCTCAGCCCGGAGAAAACGGCCAAGCTGGAGCATCTTTGGCGCAGAGTTTCCAGAAACAACGGGCGGCCGCTATCGATCTTATCTTGGCCGAAGGCTTGAATGAAGTATTCTTGAAGATGAATGCCCAAGAACAGAAAGAATTCCAGCGAAAAGGCGAAGAGACCGTAGTTAAGATTAATGAATTATTAAGCCAGACCAAAGTTAAGGTCAATAAGATCATCGATCTGATCAAAGCTTGGTTGAAAATGATTCCCGGTATCAACAGATTCTTTTTGGAACAAGAAGCGAAAATCAAGGCCGATAAAATATTACAAGTCAAGGATAAGTTTTGATTATGTGGGAAATATCCGTTAATTTTGGTGATTTCATCCCCTATGCCTTAGGTTTTATAGCAGTAGGTTTTTTACTGCTCGCTTTTTTTAATTTGGCGCGCTTGCTGCTAGCCCGTCGACGGTATTTCCCGCACCAGATCTTTTTGATCCGTTTGCCCAAGGAAAAACCATCCGATGATAAGAAGGAAGAAAGCGTCCAGAGGCTCAAGGAAGAAATAGCCAAGGGGGAAACCCTCTTTTCCGCTATCGGCGGCCTTAAGGCGCAGCGAGGCCTGAAATATTGGCTCTTGGGCCGGAGCGATCAATTCTCCCTGGAAGTAGTGGCCAGCCGGAATAAAATTTCTTTTTACGCCGTTTCCCCGAAGACTGCCGCGCGTTACCTAGAACAGCAGATCCATGCGCACTATCCGGAAGCGGTCATTGAAGAAGTAGAAGATTATAATTCTTTCAGCCTCCAGGGGCAGGTTGCCGCCGGTTATTTGCGGACTAATAAGAGTTTTGTTTTTCCTCTCAAGACTTATCAGAAGATGGAAGTAGATCCGCTTAATTCCTTGATCAATATCTTGTCTAAATTAGATAAGGAGGAAAGCTTGGCCATCCAATATACGGTACGGAGCGCCCGGAGTTATTGGCACGCCCAATCGCGCCGGGTCGCCGCTAAGATCATCCAGAAGAATTCAGTGAAGGAAGGCTTGAAAGCGGCCAGCTTATTGGGACGCTTATTGATTTTCGCCGGCGATTTCTTGCAATTAGGCCATAAAGACAAGGCGAACCCGAATAATCCGCCAGCCGTTAAGAAGCTTTCGGCGATTGAAGAAGAAATGGTGAAGGCGATTGAAGAAAAGAATCTGAAGGCCGGGCTGGACGTCAATATCCGCGTTATCGCTTGCGCTAAAACCAAGGAGCAAGCTAATGTTTATTTAGAAAATGTCGGCAGCGCTTTCACCGAATATAATAATTACAGCTACGGAAACGTTTTTTCGCGTTTGCATAAAAATAATACGGACCGGACGATCAAGGATTTCATTTATCGCCATTTCCGGGAAAATATCGGTTTTCTTTTAAATAGCGAAGAATTGGCCAGCATCTTCCATCTGCCGCTCAGCACTACGGAAACTCCGAATATAAATTGGCTGACGGCGAAAATAGCCCCGGCGCCGGCTACTGTGCCGAACGAAGGGATATCGCTCGGTGAGAATGTTTATCGCGGCGTCAAGAGGGAAATCCGCATGAAACGGGCTGATAGGCGCCGTCATACTTATCTTATCGGTAAATCCGGCACCGGCAAATCAGTCCTTCTGGCTAATATGGCCATTCAGGATATCCAGAATGGGGAAGGGGTCTGTGTCCTTGATCCGCACGGCGATCTGATCTCGGATATCTTAGACCGTATTCCGCCGGAGCGAGCCGAAGACGTGATTATTTTTTCGCCGGGCGATTTGGAACGGCCGTTAGCGTTGAATTTACTGGAGTATGATCCGCGCTATCCGGAGCAGAAGAGTTTCGTGATTAACGAAATGATCGGTATTTTCGATAAATTATACGATTTACGGGCGACGGGCGGGCCGATGTTCGAACAGTATATGCGTAATGCCATGTTGCTCATCATGGACGATCCGGAGAGCGGCTCTACTTTAATGGAGATCCCGAAAGTGCTGGCCGATGAAGAATTCCGGCGCTTTAAGCTAGGCCGTTGTAAAAACCAAACGGTCGTTGATTTTTGGCGGAAGGAGGCGGAAAAGGCCGGCGGCGAAGCGGCGCTTGCCAATATCGTCCCCTATATCACTTCCAAGCTGACCTCCTTTATCTCTAACGATATGATGCGGCCTATCATCGGACAGCAGAAGAGCGCTTTCAATCTGCGGGAAGTGATGGACAAGCAGAAAATTCTGCTGATAGACCTTCCCAAAGGCTTGGTCGGCGAGATGAACGCCTATTTGCTCGGCATGATCTTAGTCGGCAAGATTTTAATGGCCGCCTTGTCGCGGACCGATATGCCTAGCGAAACGCGCAAGGATTTTTATCTCTATATTGATGAATTCCAAAATTTCACTACCAATTCCATCTGTCAGATATTGTCCGAGGCTCGAAAATATGCCCTGAACTTGATTATCGCCCACCAGTACATCGGCCAGCTGAGCAAGGGGCAGAATACGGAAATCAAAGATGCCGTTTTCGGCAATGTGGGGACTCTGGTCAGCTTCAAGATAGGTTCTGAAGACGCAGATTTCCTCGTCAAAGAATTCGCGCCCGTTTTTAACCAATATGACCTCATCAATATTGACAAGGGGACCGCTTATATTAAACTGCTAGTAGACAATAGTGCTACCCGGCCGTTTTCTTTGAAGACAGTTTGGCCGATATTAGGCGTAAAACAGCCGGAAATGGCGGCTAAGATCCGATCTTTAAGCCGTTTAAAATATGGTCAGAATGTCCGTTTAGTTGAGGCGGAAATCTCCCGGCGAGCAAAATTAGTTTCCGCCGCTTAGTGTCTTAAATTTGAATCGCTTATGTCTACTTTATACCGTGATTATCGTCCGCAGAACTTCTCCGAAGTGTTAGGACAGAATCACGTCAAAATTTCCTTGCAGCATGAAATCGCCGCCGGCCGGCCGGCCAGCGCTTATTTATTTTGCGGCCCGCGCGCTATCGGCAAGACCACTTTAGCCAGAGTTCTGGCCAAGGCCGTCAATTGCGAGAAAAGAAAAGCCGGGGAGTACGAGCCTTGCAATGAATGCGCCAGTTGCCGCAACATCACCGCCGGCAAGGATATGGATATTATTGAAATTGACGCCGCCTCTAATACCGGCGTTGATAATGTCCGGGAGAATATCATCGCTTTTTCGCGGCTGGCTCCGACCGGTAAAAAATTCAAGGTCTTTATCATTGATGAAGTGCACATGCTGTCTATGTCCGCTTTTAACGCCCTGCTCAAGATAATAGAGGAACCGCCATCTTATGTCATCTTCATCCTCTGTACGACGGAAATACAAAAGGTGCCCAGCACTGTCATTTCCCGTTGCGAGCGCTATGATTTTAAGCGTATCAGCGTCAAAGAGATCGTCAAGAAGCTAAGCTATATTGCCAACCGGGAAAAAATAGAAGTTGACGGAGCGGTATTAGAGGCGGTGGCCCGTCGCTCTGGCGGGCATTTGCGCGACGCTGAAAGCTTATTAGGCCAGATCTTTTCGCTGGGCGACAAGAAGATAACGAGCGAACAAGCAGAATTAGTCATCCCTCACTATAATAGCAATGAAGCGATAAGCATCCTGGACTATTTGAGCCATAAAGATGCGGCCAAGGCCGTAGAATTGGTCAATACATTGATGGATAGCGGCGTTAATGTGAAGGTTTTCATGGGAGAAATCATCAGCTTGCTCCGCCGCTTGATGCTGGACAAGCTGAATCCGGAAATGGCCGACAATCTCGGCTTGGATTTAGGAGAAAACTTAGAAAAACGCCTAAGGCTAGTGGCGGAAAATTTAGATTGGGAACAATTGTTCTTATTTACGCGCCGTTTCTTGGAAGCAGCTAATGATAATAGAAGCTCGTTAATCCCGCAATTGCCCTTGGAATTAGCTATCGGCGAATTATGCTTCGGCTCGTCCCCTCTGGCCGTTAGTACCTCTTCCGATATCAATCTACCCAAGAATCAGGCTCTTAAGGCCGTTAAGCCTAATATCCCGGGAACGCAAGCTCCGGCTTCGCCGGCTGTCGGTCGTAAGCCGCTCAGCTCTTCCCAGAACTTATCCTCGGAAGAAATTACAGCTAAATGGCCGGAATTTTTAGTGAAAATTAAGAAATATAATCATTCCTTATCATTCGTGCTGCAAAATTGCGAACCGCGAATCGTGAAAGACGGTAGTCTGTGCCTGGTTTTTAAATATAAATTCCATCGCGATCGCATCAACGACGCCAACATTAAGAGTATCGTAGAAAATACCTTGGCTGAAGTTTTTGGGTCCGGTTTATGCTTAGAATCGATGATTGACGAGAATCTGGACTTAAATCGGGAAGAGAAGACGGCGGAACCGGCTAGCGTTTCCGCCTCTGAAATCCAAAGCCCCTTGCCCGAGCCGTCGCCCGAGGCTAAAGACGGAGACGGAGGAAAAGCGGCAAACCATAATTTAATGTCCGATCTCTTAAAGACTTTCGGCGGCGAAGTAATCAATTAAACATATGTTAGATATAAAACTGATCCGTAATAATTTAGAAGAAGTAAGAGCCGGACTCCTGAAAAGACTGCCGGCGGAAAAATTAGATTTGGACAAGATAATATCCTTGGACGATGAGCGCCGTGAACTGACTAAGGCGGTTGAAGCCTTGCAAGCTGAGCGCAATAAATATTCAAAAACCAAACCGACGCCGGAAATTATCGCCGAAATGAAGCTGGTCGGAGAAAAGATCAAGGATTTAGAAGCGAAATTGAATTCAGTCGATGCCGATCTGACGGAACGCCTTGCCTCGCTTCCTAATCTGCCGGCTCCGGATGTCGTCGCCGGCGGTAAAGAAAATAATGAGGTTATCTATACCTATGGCAAAGCGCCTAAGTTCAATTTTGTACCCAAAGACCACGTCACGCTGGCTAAGTCTTTGGATCTTATCGACTATGAGCGGGCGACCAAGATGTCGGGTAACGGCTTCTGGTGCTACCGCGGAACCGGAGCGCTTTTAGAATGGGCTCTTTTATCTTATTTCATCGATTTCCATACCCAGAATGGTTATAAATTCTTGATCCCCCCCTTCCTGTTAACGGAAAAATCCGCTTATACTTCAGGCCATCTGCCGAAATTCCGCGATGATCTGTTCTGGACGCAGGACGGCTTGTGCCTAAATGCCACGAGCGAAATGATGCTTGGCAATTATCACCGTGAAGAGATCCTGCCGCTTGAAGAACTGCCTTATAAGTATTTCGCCTATTCGCCCTGTTTCCGACGGGAAGCCGGCAGTTATCGCCAAGAGGAGCGCGGCATGATCCGCGGGCACCAGTTCAATAAAGTGGAAATGTTTATTTTTTCCCGTCCGGAAAAATCCTGGGAAATGTTCGCGGAGCTGGTCCGGCACGCTCAGAAGCTGGTAGAAGGGTTGGATCTGCACTTCCAGGTTTCGAAACTGGCGGCTGGCGACTGTAGCGCCGCCATGGCTAAGACTTATGATCTGGAAATATTTATCCCGAGCATGGGCATTTATAAGGAAGTGAGCAGTATTTCTAACGCTCTTGATTATCAAGCTCGGCGCGGCCAGACCCGTTATAAGGATCCGGCGACCGGAAAAAATGAATTCGTCCACACCTTGAATGCTTCGGGACTAGCGACAAGCCGCCTTCTGCCGGCCATATTAGAACAGAATCAGCAGGCTGACGGCTCGGTTTTCATCCCGAAAGTGTTACGTAAATATCTGCCGCGCGGATTGAAAGCCATCAAGCCTAAGCAGCCTTAAAACCTTTACCATGAAAAAGACGGTTATCGTTATCTTAATAGTGATCCTGCTTTGGCCGCTCGCTTCGCGGGCGGCGGTTTTAAAAAATACTTATCCGCGTCTCGCCAATTATTTTTTGAAATGGGAGATCAGCGACGCGGAGGTTCCCGAACTGGCCAGATGGGACCTGCTTATTTTAGATATGGAGAATCAGGCGACCAGCCGGGAGCAAATCTTGAAGATCCGGGAACTCAATCCGCGAGTGATCATCTTGGCTTATATAACCTCCCAAGAAATCCTGGATAACGTTGACGACTATAATCAGGCTTATCTGCGGCAGGATCTGAATCGTAATATCTCTAGCGGCTGGTGGCTCAAAGACGCGCAGGGGAATAAGATTTCCAATTGGCCCTATACTTCGATGCTCAATCTTTCAGACGGCGCTATTGCTAATCAGGCCGGCGAACGCTTCAATGATTATCTGCCGGAATTCGTCGTTAATAAGCTGAAGGCGAGCGGCTTATGGGACGGAGTCTTCTATGATAATGCCTGGGGCGATGTCAGCTGGGTAAATTCCAAGACGCTGGACTTGAATAATGACGGAATCGCCGACAGCCCGGCGGCGGCTGATAAGCTGTGGTCCGATGGTTTCAAGAAGATGTTGGCGAAAACCAGGAGCCTGGCCGGGCCAGACTTCATCATTGTCGGAAACGGCCGAGTATATGGCGGCTATCAGCCTCTTTTGAATGGCATGATGCTGGAAGATTTTCCTTCCCCTTGGGAAAATGGCGGATCTTGGTCGGGTTCTATGCAGACTTATTTGAAATTGCCGTCCATGAATGCCAAGCCCTCTATTCCGATTATTAATATTTATAATAAAAATCAGGCTGATTACCGCTTGATGCGTTATGGCCTCGCCAGCGCGCTCCTAGGAGACGGCTTCTATAGCTATGATTATGATGTCACGAACCATGGACAGATCTGGTGGTATGATGAATATGCTTGGAATCTGGGGCCGGCCCAGTCGTCTCCTTATAATTTATTAGCTAGTTCCAGCCAAACGATTCTTCCTGGCCTTTGGCGACGTGATTTCAAGAATGGCCTAGCCATCGTTAATTCCACTAGCAAGAAGCAGACTTATGTTTTTTATAAAGAGGAATTAGAAAAGATCAAAGGTCCGCAGGACCCGGCTATCAATAACGGCCAAAAGATAAATTATATTTCCTTGGCGCCCCAAGACGGCCTGGTCCTTTTAAAAAGAAGCACGCTTATAAAAAACGCTCCTTTCACTAACGGTTATTTTTTCCGGGTTTACAATCTTTATGGCGAACAGTTGCGTAACGGTTTTTTTTCTTATGCTAGCGCTTTGCCCGGCGCCTCCGAAGTCATAGCGGCTTCCGGCAGCAACGACGGGGAAGCGGATATCAACGTGAGCGCATCGGCCGGCCAGGTCAACTTGTATAAGAATGGCATCAGGATAGTTAGTTTCAGCCCTTATGATAGACTATATAAGAAACAATTAAGCTTAGCCGCTCAGCTGGATGACGGCTATTTCAAAAAGATAGTCGTCGGCGCCGGCTTAGGCGGCGGGCCGCAAGTCAGAGTCTTCACGCCCGCCGGCAAGTTGGAAGCCAGCTTTTTCGCTTATGACAAGAAATTACGAGGCGGAGTGAATGTCGCTTTAGCTGATTTAGACGGCGACGGCCAAGAAGAAATAGTCACCGGTCCGGGCGCCGGCTCTGAACCGTTGATCAAGATCTTTTCTCTCGCCGGGCTGTTGAAGAAGAGCTTTTTAGCTTATGCCGCTGATTTCCGCGGCGGAGTGAACGTCGCCGCCGGCGATGTGAATGGTGATGGACGCGCAGAGATCGTCACGGCGCCGATGCCTGGCGGCGGGCCGCAAGTCAGGGTTTTCGACAATCAAGGCCGGGCGCTTAGCAGCTTTTTCGCTTATGACAAGAATTATCACGGCGGCCTGAAAGTAACGGTGAGCGATATCAATGACGACGGCCGATCAGAAATTCTCACCGGTTTGAAAAATTTCTATTAATAATTTTAAACATATGTTTAAGCTAATCCATCATTATATCCGCGGCCGCTGGGAGAGATATTATTTAAAGAGCCACTGGCATTTGATCCTGGATTTGTCCTTAAGCCTGCTCGTCGTCATCTTGGCCGGCGCCCTGTTCAGCCTCTATTACTATCGGCCCAATCTGCCGTGGCTCGGATCTTATAATCCGCCGACCGTTGACTTGAATAACCCGCCATTAGAAATTGATTATTCCGTCGCCACTTCCTCGGCCAAGATCCAAGACGGGACGATCCTTCGGATAATATTTAAAAACAATGGCAATGCCGCCATCAATAATGTTAACATTGATTTTGCCACGGCCGATGATAATTTTGCCTTGAGCCGTTTGGAGCTAGATGATAATGATAATGGTAATCTGTCTTTAAATGGAAGAGAACTCGTTTTAAAACAAATCAAAGCCGGAACGAGCAGCGCGCTTACTTTGCGGATTTATTTCAGTCAGAAGAACCTGGCAGCGAGAAAAATAGAGTGGCAGGCGCAAAGCCAGTATTTTTTCGCCGGCCAGCTCCTGAAAGCTACGGTTAAATTAGCGCCTCTCACGACAGCCGCCGAACTGATCGCCAAGGAGGCGGCTTATTATACCAGTCCGCAGGGAGACCAATTAGGCATCGGCCCTATCCCGCCGATCGTCGGCATTCCGACGAATTATTGGATTTTTTTGGAAACTTCCGGTTCATCGGATTTCAAAGATATAGTTTTTAGCGCTTATTTGCCACAAGGGGTAGAACTCTCTAGCGGCCGTTCTTTACTGGCTGGAGAGTTCAGCTATAGCACGTCTTCGCGCCAGATCATCTGGAAGATCCCGGAATTGAAATCAGGCAATGGCAGCTACCGTTTAGGCTTTGAAATCCAATTGATCCCGACCGCAGAACAAGAAGGCAAAGTCTTGCCGCTCCTTACGAATACCCGCTATTACGGCGAAGACGCTTTGACGGGCGATGAAGTCGGCGGAAAGCTGAAGCAATTGACGACTGATTTAGAAAGCGACCGTTTCAATTCCGGCCAAGGCCAAGTAGTTAAGCCTTAATTTATGCTAGAATTTATCAGACGCTTGGTAAAACCCCGGTATAACACCCTGAATTATCTGGAGATCAAGGCCGATCGCTTATTAGCTAATTACGCTTATTTACAGAGCTTGCAACCGGAGGCGGAAATTTTTCCAGTCTTAAAATCTAACGCTTACGGCCACGGATTAAAAGAAGCCTGCCTGATTTTGAATTCTTCTAAGGCCAAGATGGTAGCTGTTGATTCCTATCCCGAAGCTCAGATCGTCTACCGCTATTTTAGAGGCAAGGTGCTTATTCTGGGGGAGATGCCTCTTAGAGCCTATGATTATTGCCGCTTAGAGCGCACTGAATTTGTGGTCTATAATTCCGCCACCTTGAAATATTTAGCCCGTTTCGGACGGAAGGCCAGAGTCCACCTCTTCGTCAATTCCGGCATGAACCGCGAAGGCCTCCAGGATATGTCCGCTTTTATCGCTAGCCATAAAGAATACCTGGATCGCGTACAAGTAAGCGGACTTTGTTCTCACCTGGCTTCAGCGGAAGAAAATTCTCCTCTCAACTCCCGGCAAGAAACTGTTTTTCGAGACTCTCTAAACGCTTTGCGCCAGGCCGGATTTTTCCCACGTTGGGTCCATTTAGGAAATTCGGCCGCTATTTTCACGATGGACGATAAATTATTGACCGCCTTCCGCGCGGGCTTGTCCTTTTACGGCTATAGCCCCTTCGCCGATGATCCGGACGGGAACAGGGAAGCGGCAGCCAAGGCTTCTCGTTTGCGGCCGGCCCTGGAAGCTTATTCCCAGCTAGTCGCCGTCCAAGAATTGAAAGCCGGTGAAAGCGTTTCTTATAATGAAAGCTATCGCGCTCCATCGGATACTAGGATCGGCGTGATACCATTCGGTTATTTCGAGGGCTTGGATCGGCGCCTTTCTAACCAAGCCAAATTCTTAGTCCGGACCAAGGACGAAAACTTCTGGAGCGTCGTTGCCGGCAGGATCTGCATGAATCTGGCTTGCTTGGATCTGGACTCTCACGCCGCCTCCATAGGCGATCTGGTCCAGATAGTTTCCGCTCGGACGGAAGACCCTAATTCTATAACTAATCTAGCTCATCTGAGCGCCACTATCCCTTATGAAGTTTTAGTAAGATTTCAGGCTAATATTAGAAGAAAAATTGTTTAATATCAGATAAAAATGTTTAAGAGATCATATTACCGGAGAATAAAGAAGGACTATCAGCATAAGAATTTACGTAATCCGTTTTTTCATCGTCCAGAAAAAGGGAAGAGCCGTTTATCTTTTAAATGGCTTATTCCGGCCGTTTTCGGCCTAGCTATCTTTCTTATCTGGTTTTTTCTGGCCGCCCCTTTTTGGCGTTTGCAGCAGATCCGCGTGAGCGGCCTGACCAGAGTGCCGGACTCTGCGCTGGAAAATATCATCTGGAGCCAGACGGCCTCTACGCGTTGGCTATTTTTCAAGCAAAGCGATATTTTCTTATTTGATAAGGAGGCGGCGGCTAAGACGATATTATCAGATTTTAATTTTGCTGGCGTTGATATCTATAAGATCTGGCCGCATACCCTGGAAATCAAAGTCAGCGAACGTCCGTATGCTTTCATTTTTCAAGAGGGAAGCCGGCTTTTTTATGCTTCGGCCGACGCTTACTTGATCAAAGAGTCGGCCGTCACTCCGGAAGATCAAAAAAAATATTTTATTTTAGAGAATAAGAATCCTAATACTCTAGTCGGAGCGGATAATAAGATAAATATCGACAGCGATTACCTGAATTTTATCCTGAGTTTGAGCCAGCACCTGTCGCTCTATGCGGAATTGCCGGTTGAGCGCTTCATAATTGACCAGGAATTCAACACCGTCAAGGTAAAATTCGTGAACGGGCCCCTAGCTTACTTTAACGTTAAAGATGATGCGGCTAAGCAAGTCAGCTTGCTGCTGCTTGTCAAAAGGGAAAAAATAAAGGATAATTTCAATAAGACGGATTATATTGACCTGCGCTACGGCGATCGGATCTTTATTAATCCGGATTTTAAATAATAATCGTATGGAAGGGTTTTTTAAATTTTTATTCGTCCTGGCAGTACTGGTTTTCTGCCTGACTGTTATCGGTATTTTTCTGCTGATCTGCAAGATAGTCTTGATGTTCCAGCCGCAGATAAACTTGATGGGATTGATTATCAGCTAATCAGGTTCCGCCGTTTTTAGGGCGCCTTACGGGGCCCCTTTAGTTTCTATATTTATAGGTATATTAATATACATTATGCGAAGTATTGTAGATTGGAAATCCTAGCAAAAACGCGGATTTTCCGCTCCTCCCCTTCTATTCTTAAAAAAAATTCTCAAGAATACGGTTCAGATAATATGCTATAATAAAATCATGGATAAGAATAAGTCGATAATTAAATATTTGATTGACTTCTTAGACTACTGTGAAGTAGAAAAAGGACTTTCTTCTAAGACCCAAGAAAATTACACCCGTTTTCTTCGCAAGTTTTTTGTCTGGCTCAAGGATACCGGCCAAGAAGCTCTTAAGCCCTCTTCCCTGACCCCAGAACATATTTGGCAATATAAAGTCTATCTTTCCCGGCATATTGATCCGAAGACCAGGAAGACCCTTAAGAAGACCACCCAGAATTATTATCTGATCGCCTTGCGTTCCCTTTTGGAGTTTTTCGCCGAAAAGGATATTCCGTGTCTGCCGTCGTCTAAGATAAAATTAGCGAAAGATAAAGCTGATAAAGAAATAAAGTTCTTGAAGTTGGAGCAGCTATCCCGTCTTTTGAGTGCGCCTCCATTGAGCACGATTATCGGTCTGCGCGATCGTGCGCTTCTTGAGACCCTGTTCTCGACCGGTCTGCGCGTGGCTGAATTGGCGGCTTTGAATCGCGATCAATTGCGGATAAAGGATGAAACTCAAGATATTGAGACAGCCGTAATCGGTAAAGGCAGCAAGATCAGGACGGTTTATTTTTCAGATCGGGCGGTTAAGGCTCTGAGGAATTATTTGAAGGAGCGTAAGGATCTAGACGACGCTTTATTCATAAATTATCGCCGCGGTAGCGCTCAAAGCGCCTCTTCCCGTCGCCTAAGCGTCAAGAGTATAGAAGATATAGTCAAAAAATACGTTAAGATCGCGGGTCTGCCGGTTATGGCGACGCCGCACACCTTGCGCCACTCTTTTGCGACAGACTTGTTGAACCAGGGCGTTGATTTAAGGACGGTCCAGGAATTCTTAGGCCACAGCAATATCGCTACGACCCAGATTTATACCCATGTGACTAATAAACAATTAAGGGACATCCATCGCCAAGTACATGACGGACGGAAATTTTAAGGATTCCAAAAACCCGGTATACGCCGGGTTTTTTCTTGGATATTGTCTCAATTTTAGGGCAAATAAACCTCTGGATCGACCGGCAGGCCGTTCAGGCGCACTTCAAAGTGCAAATGAGGCCCGGTCGTAAAAGGTCCGGCGCCGATCGTCCCTGGGGTCGCTCCAGTTCTTCCTATCGGTTGTCCTTGGGTGACGTATTGGTCGGCTATGACATAAACCGCGGAAACATGGCCGTAAACCGTGGCTAAGCCGTTGCCATGGATGATCATGATATAAGCATAGTTTTTTGTCCCGTCGAATTTTACTTTTGCGACATAACCGTCAGCGGCCGCGACAATGGTCGTCCCCTGCTTGGCCCTGATATCTAGACCAGAGTGTTCGCCGATAATCTTACGATAAGGGTAATCAGGATCATGGAATTTCGTGACTATGTATTGGCTCGGTACCGGCCAGATGATAGTATTGTTACCATGATTCAGGCGCTCACGGTCCTTTTCCGACATTTTCTGCCTGATGAGTTGTTCGGCGCTGGCTATCTCCGCCTCGGTCTGCTGCTGTTCTTTCTTGGCCTGCTGCAATAGGGCTTGGAATTGCTGCTCGGAAGACTTCGTCTCTAAAAGTAGGTTGTTCTTATTGTCTTGCTCGTAAGCCAGATTATCTTTTTTGTCTTGCAGCTGCTTTTTCAAGGATAAGAGCTCGGAGTTCTTCTGGTCCAAACTGATTTTATTCTGCTCCAATTGGTCTTTAGCCCGTTTCAGGTCTTCTACGCTGCGGCCGATTTCTTTGTTAGTATCCTGTAAATATTTAGCCTGGTTCAAGAATTCGGTCAGCGAATTATTAAGAAGCAGTATCTCTAGGGTGGAAGCCTGGTCCTGCTTGTACATGGTGCGCAGTAGATTGGCGATATGTTGTTTCTGGGTTTCTATCTGTTCGTCTAGGTTGTCGCTGTCAACCTCGATTTTTTTTATCTCTAAATTAGTCTTGTCTATTTCCAGATTGACGCCGTCAATATCTAGCTGCGCTTGCGCCAGCTTATCTTCCAGGATGGATAATTGGTTGCTGAGGCTGACGCGGTCCCGCCTTTTAGCTTCAATCTGCACCTGATATTGTTGTTGCCGCGCCCTCAAGCTCTCTAGTTGCTGTTTCTGGTTCTGGATTTTCAGATTAAGATCGCTAATCTCCTGATCAAGGCCGCCATTAACTACGGCCACGGATTGATGGCAGGAAAAAGCGACAAGCAATAAGGCCGACGATAATATAAATATTTTAAGCTTCCCTATCTTTTTATAATTCATAGCTCTATTATAACATTTTTCTTAATTTCTGTAAATTAGAATAAATATTATCTAATATCAGCTAAATTCGTAGCTTATAAGCGTTATTGAGACGCTTTAAGCTTTCCTCTCGGCCCAAGGCGCCAGCCACCTCAAATGGTCCGGGACTATTTTTAAGGCCGGTTAAAGAAACGCGCAGCGGCCAGAGATAATCGCCGTTTTTGTAATCGTGGTTCTTTATCCAGGCTAAGATGGTCTTCTCTAAATATTCTGTCGCCCAATCTTCAGAGTTTATCTTCTCTAGTTCATCCCGTATATTTTTCAGATTAGCGAGCGCCTCCTCCAGGCTCAGGGTTTTCCAGCGCAGGAGCTCAGGCTCATAGGTAGGCGGAGTGAAAAGAAAATTAGTGAGTTCGGCGATATCGCTCAATTTTTTTAAACGGTCTTGGGCTAGG
Organism: bacterium; assembly: GCA_021806615.1. Taxonomy (GTDB): domain Bacteria; phylum Patescibacteriota; class Patescibacteriia; order Patescibacteriales; family UBA12465; genus UBA12465. Next base: position 68,483 of record JAJZRB010000002.1, read on the forward strand.
CTGACAAATTTTTCCAATTGTTCAGGACTCGCCGCTTTAAGCCCGGCCTCTGAGAGGTAAGGAGCGCATAGAGACGCTAATTCTTTATTATTTTTTTGCCGGATATAATAACCATTATAGTAATCCAGCTTATCGACATCGAAGACGGCCGGACTGGCGCCCATGCCCTCCAAGGAAAAGCCGCTTGTCAATTCCTTAAGAGACCAGATTTCCTGGTCGCTCTTAGGATGCCAGCCGAGAAGCGCGCAGAAGTTGATCAAGGCTTCCGGCAGATAGCCTTTATCTAGATAATCTTCTACGAAAACATCGCCTCGGCGCTTGCTTAATTTACCCCCGCCCTCTTTATTCAGGATAAGAGGCATATGGATGAATTTCGGCGGCGTCCAGCCGAAATCTTGATAAAGCAAGAAATTTTTCGGGTATGACGGCAGCCATTCTACGGCGCGCGTTACGTGGGAAATTTCCATTAAATGGTCATCAATGACGTTGGCGAACTGGTAAGTCGGTATGCCGTTAGATTTGATAAGGACATGGTCATCAAGATCGGCCGCCGGAAATCTGATATCGCCGCGCAGTTCATCGCGGACAGTAACTTCTCCGCTCAGAGGCATCTTCTGTCGGATGACAAATTGTTCGCCGGCTTTTATCTTGGCCTCTATTTCTTCCTCTTTCAGATTGCGGCAGAGTCGGTCGTAGCGCGGTGCCTTTTTTTCAGCTTCTTGCGCTTCCCTCATTTTTGTCAGACGTTCGGCCGAGCAGAAACAGCGATAGGCCCTGCCTTCTTCTAATAATCGGTCGCTATATCTTTTATAGATATCCAGACGTTCGCTCTGTATATAGGGGCCGTATTGGCCGCCCAGGTGCGGTCCTTCGTCGAATTCCAGGCCCATTATCTTGAGGATTCTTATCAGGCTGTCCGTCGCACCGGCCACTTCTCTTTTCTGGTCCGTATCCTCGACGCGCAGGATGAATTCCCCGCCCCAGTTTTTAGCGAGCAAGTAGCCGAATAAGGCGGAGCGCAAGCTGCCGATATGCAAGAAGCCGGTCGGTGACGGGGCGAAGCGCAGGCGGATTTTGTTTTTTAGGGGAGGCATATATTATTAGTCCGCTCTATGGCGGAATTATTTATTGATTTAATCTTTTTCTAGGTCCAAAGATCGGAATTTATCCAGAAAAATTTTCGTTCCCGCTTGGCGTACGTGGTGTATCTCCTCTACCAGGCGATCGGCATCGACCCATTTCCAAGCCGTATGGTCCCAGAAGTTTATTCTTATTTCCTCGTCTTTCCCCAGGAACTCCGCGATATATAAGCTTTGATTCTGCCCTTTGTAGTCATATCTATATTTCTTGGATTCGTAAACATGCCGTTGCGGCGTAGCGCCGCGATAAGCCTGTTTGCCGTTTTCGCTGTTGAATTCATAGCGATGAAGATTCTTGAAAGTCGCTCTGGTAAAGAAATTTTTAACTCCGGTTTCTTCTCTCAGTTCTCTGGCTCCGGCCGTAGCGACATCTTCGCCGTCCCGCCCCCCTTGCGGCATCTGCCAATGGCTCGGGTCGTCTTCCCGGCTCACGAGGAGAATCTTTATCAGGCCGTTTTCTCTTTTATATAGCAGGCAAGCGACGTTAGCCCGGTATAGATAAGTGTTTATGAAACGGGCTTTTATCATCTTCGCGGAAAAGACGAAGACGGCGTCATAAATGCGGCGCCAGCGTTTCGGCTGCCTAATCAGGCGCCAGAGCCACTCTAAGCCGATAAGCCGCAGGAGGCGCGGCGCCCGCTTGGCTTTTCCGCTTATAAAGTCAAACGCGCCGCCGACCCCCAGTCCGATCCGAACCGTCGGCAGATATTTGAGATTATGGAATAAAATCTTCTCTTGATAAGGAAATCCAATATTAGTGAATAGGATCTCCGGCCCGAACGCCAGTATTTTATCCCGGTCGGTCTCAGTTAATAATTTAACGCGGTCGATATCCAAGACGGAAAAATCTAAGCCGGCGAATTTCTTTTCCAGAGCCTCTCTGATTTCAGAGGAACTGGACAGTCCGGCGTGCCAATTAAGGAGCATGACCTTTATTTTTTCTCGTCTCGCCAGCTCTAAGACCTTGATACTCAGGTCGGCGCCGGTCAGGCGGGGGATTTTTTCGCCGATGAGTAAGCCCGCCAATTTAAGGCCGAAGCCATCGGCAACAGCCAAGTCGGCTTTATTAAGGATATAAAACAATTCCTCATCTTTATGGGCGCATAAGATTATTTCCGGATTAGGCGTGACGATATAATGCTGGCCGCCGTCATTTAAAAAATCGCTGATCTTTTTCAAGACCGCGTCTTCTGATAAGGCGCTCAGATTTATTCCCAAAATATTAGCCATATGTTATAATATTGACAACTTCATTTTATTATAAAATTTGCCTTAAGTCAAAGCAAATTTTTCTATCTATGGCTAATTATAAAAAGATCAGCGACCGGATCGAAGAGCTTAAGATCGACAATCCGAAGACCGCTCCGCTTTTGCGCTGGGTCAATATCGTCAACGCCGGAAAAAACGAAATTGACTATTTGCGGAAGAATTATAATTTTGACTTAGCTCACCTGAAGGTCGCGGCTGCTTCCGTCTCTTTCCAGCGGCCGGTGATTTTCAAGGGTTCTGATTATCTATGCCTGGTCTTGCATTTCCCGACCTTTAAAGATGATAAGATCATCGCCGGCGAGATTGATTTTTTTGTCGGCCACGGTTTCCTGATCACGGCTCATAACAATAATCTGAAAGCTTTGGCGAATTTTTTTAACCTAGGCAAGAAGAGCCCGGATTCCCTGCTTTCCTATTCCCTGGAGTCATCGGCTATCTTATTATATGAAATCCTGGGGCATCTGATTGATAGTTGCTATTTGCTTTTGGATGAGAACAGCTTGAAAATAAATGAGATTGAAGATCTGATTTTTTCCGGCAAACAGCAGGAAGCGGTGAGGCAGATCCTGACTCTGCGCCGCAATATCGTCAATATCCGGAAAATAATGCAGAACCATAAGAATATCCTGCAAAAGCTTTTAGAGATGGAAAGCAGCTTGGTAGAGAAAGCCGCCATTAAAAAATATTATGCCGACCTGGTAGACCACTCCAAGCGGATCTGGGAGATGCTTGATAATCAGAAGGAAATGGTGGAAGTTCTGAATAACACCAACGAGTCTCTCCTTAATGACCGGATGACAGACATCATGAAGACCCTGACTATTTTTTCAGTCATCGTCTTCCCGTTGACGCTTTTAGCCGCTATTTTCGGCATGAACGCTAAATATATGCCTTTTGTAGATAGCCCCTATGGATTCTGGATAATTCTCGGCTTCATGCTTCTCTGTTCCTTGGGTATGTTGCTATTTTTCGAGAGGAAAAAATGGTTATAGTCAGTATTCTTCAAAAATTTTAAAAATAATGTTTTAAAAATCCGCGTGGAAGCGGATTTTTTTGTTTTTATATTATATCTAATTTTAGCAATTTTTTAGACTAGTTATTTTTAGAATTTAAGTTGACAAATATTGAAATATATATTAAAATTATAAGTCATATTATAAAAAGTATTTTTAACAAATAATGTATCAAAGATATATTCATCAACCAAAATGAGGTAATCACATGAAAAAGCTCAGTGTTCTTGCTCTGGTTCTTATAGCCGTAATTATCGGCGGATGCGAAACCATAGTTGCTCCGCCAGAAGTCGTAGATTATACCCCTTCCCATCAGTTGGGGAAGATAGCTATAAAAGCTACTACGTCCAATACGCAGCAGAATTTGAATGCTAACGGTCAGATCGACGTTCCTTATGGGACAGTTTTGATCCTGGAAGCAGTGCCGGTAGACACGTCTCTACATATCGTCAACTGGCAATGGCAATTTCCGGACGGCTCCGCAAGTGGCAAATATGCTATGTATACCACTAAGGCCGCCCCTGGCAGCGTTATCCCCATCAAGCTTATTGGCATAGACTCGAAAAACGTCAGTTACGAAAGCACGGCTTCTATAAACATATCCTGGAACATAACCGGGAATAATCTGGTCGTGCTCATGTCCGCTAAGATGGAGTCTAACGGCAGCGGGACGATCGTATTCGCTATTAGCAAGGAAAGGATAAAGAGGTTGGCCCCTCCCCCTTACTTTATAAAAGGAACGGTTAATTCTTGGACGAAGGTCAATATTCCTGATGCCGATTCCGCTTACAGCTTCATCGGCGGCGTCCTAGTGTCCGATCCTAACGGCCTATATGTAAAAGTGACTGTCAATCATATGCCCGGCAACCAACAATTCGGTTTTGGAAAGATCGATAGCCATGGCGCGGAGCTTTGGGAAAATTTCCAGGGCTCGCCCTATGTGGATTCGACGAATTATACTTTATTGAAGTATAATCTGTCGTCTAACGCCATCGTCACTCCAGGCGGAACTACCCAGCCGAATAATGCGGTCTCACCAGGATTGCTCGGCGATCAAGGCGAAAAGTGGGTTTTTAATCTTACGCCCGATGACCCGAAAATCACATTGTTCGTCAACAATTTTCTGCCCTTCTCAGCTATCAAGCCATTCATGTCTTTCATGGACTCCAGCGGCCGCTATGTAAATAATATTTCCGAAACCGCTGTCACTGGTTTTCCGAACGCCGGCTTGATCCAGGTCAATTATTCTGCTTTGCCAATGAATAAAATGGTCGCCCTTAAATTCGGTAAGGACATATCCTACCCCACCAGCTACTCGGATACCACCATGTCCAAATCCTCTTTCTATAATCAGGAATACCGTGATATCCGTTTCGTCCTTGTCCCGGTTCTAGGGAAAAGCAGCGACGGGAAAAATGTTAAGAAATTTAGTATCAGGCCGGCTATTAAAGGCATTGATTACTAAAATCATTACAAAAAGGCCATCAATGAATGATGGCCTGTTTTATTTTAAGAATCATCGATGTCCTTTAGAATATCGGTGAGCTGTTCCTTCTGGCATATTTATCAGCGTATTCATTGATCAAGTCTTTGTAGACTCTGGCTACTTGTTCGCTTATTCCCTGCCAGTTGTATTCATTTCCAGCACGTTTTATCGCCAAGCTTCCCAGCCGAGCCGTTTCCTCGGGATTATCAAGGAGATATTGTAATTTTTTCGCTAAGTCATCCGTATCGTTGACCTGGAAAGACAGGCCGGCATCTTGTATGGCTTCCAGATTTTGCGGTATATCGCTCACCAAGCAAGCTAAGCCCCAGCCCATAGCCTCCAGCAGAGCGACGGATAAGCCCTCATACTCCGATGGCTGGACGAATAGATAACTGTTAGAAAACAAAGCTTTTAGGATCAATCCTTCTTGGTTCCCGACGAAGATTATCCGCTCGTCGCCTTCGGCTAATCGATTGAGCTTCTGTACGTAATTATCAGTATAAGATGAAGCCCCGACGATCACCAGCTTCTTGTCAGTCTTAACTTTTTTAAAAGCGCTGATCAGATGATGGACGTTCTTGTGGGGTATCAGGCGCCCGATATAAGAGATATAATTATTCCTTTCTAGGCCCCAGCGGCGGATGTCCGGACTAGCGAGCGGTCCGGAAGCTATTTGCGTGCCGTTCGGAATATAGGTTGCGGTTTTATGATAGGTTCTCTCTACGTAAGCTGTCAGGTCTTTAGAAATAGTGATTATCCTGTCAGCTAATGAACAGCCCATTTTTTCGCCCAACCGCAAATACCAGCGGGCGAACGCGCCCCATTTCTTTTGATAATAGTCCTGGCAATGGAAGGTAAAGACGACAGGAGTGAGCGGATTCAATATTTTTAAGAGCCAGATCAAAGATGCTGGACCGATGGACTGGACATTTATGATATCAACTTTCCGGAAGCTAACGTCCAGACAGGCGAAGAAAGTGTGGGTTATCGCTTCCAGGCTTTTAGTATTCAAGCTCGGGACAGTAATTATTCTTATACCTTTATATTCTCTTATTCCCTGGCAATAATATTTTCTGGAATATAATAAGACCTCATGGCCCTGAGCCACTAGGTTAGCCGCCAGATTCTCGGCGTATCTTTCTACTCCGCCGTTTCTCGTCGGGGCTCCTTTTTGTCCGATAAAGGCTATTTTCATAACCAGATATTATACAATTACTTTATGTATTTGTCAAAATAGTATCATACTATTTTATTTTTGTCAATGGTAAATAAAATTTTTTAAAAAGGCCTTAAGATTATGGTTTTTTGAATATAAAAAACCTCCGCTTTACATTATAAGCAGAGGTTTGGGAAATATTTGGTTGACTTTATTTAATGTCAATATAGTAATTCCCGACTTTTTCCATTTTACGGAATTGCCAGTAATTCCGACTGGCGCGGCTTTCTACGATACCATTATCGCTGTCTTGCAAATAACGATCTATAAGATCAGCGCTGACGAAATATCTTCCATCCTTTAGCTGGCCGACTAATCCAGATGGGCTTTCCAGGGTGTTGGCCGCCGGAAGCCAGAAATTCCAGGAATTTTGCCTGTTATCTTCTAGATTGTCGAATTGCTCATTTGCCTCAACCGCTAATTGCGGGATCCAACGGTCTTCAAAGCCTCCCAGTCTGAAGCAAACGCGGTTAAGAGTCGCCTTGGTCCTTTCGTCGTTAGTGCCGACCGGATTTTTTACTCCGTCATCATGGATGACCGGTTGGACTTGAGATTTGACAGGACTGACGGTCGGTTGGACAGCTGCATTGTTTTTTTCTGTCGGCTGTTCCCTCTGGTCCTTGACGACGACATCAACCGTGATGTGTCCGGAAACTCCAGATTTTTTCTTTTTCAGCGCTTCCTGAAGCTGTTTTTTCAGCAGGCTTACGGAGTCTACTGTCGGCAGTTGTTTCTTAGTCGAATCAACCGATCCGACTGCGGTTTTTGCTGGCTTATCGCTAGGTCCGTTACAGCCAATATTCTTTCCGAATATCAATATTACTGCTAAAGCGATTACCAACAAGACGATTATTACTGTTTGCCAGTGTTTTTTCATGGCATTTACTCCTTTATAGTGATTAGATCATTGAAAAATTGAGACTTATCCCTAAGAGGAATAAGCCGTTGTTTGTTTTGTATTCATTCTTATACCACCACTCTATTTTCAGCCAGTCATCCTGGCTTTTCTTGTGTAAGCCGATACCTAATCCGATGGAGTAGAAATTATTCTTATCCCCGTATTGATACTCATAACCGAGCATCAATTTCGGACTGAGATAGAGGTTCTTGCCGCCCGGGTAACTGATTATATTCTGCCTGGCGATTATCCGGAGATAGCTATTATCCCAGGAAGGATCATTAGTCGCTATTCCTTCCCAAGTCGCCTCCCTTTTAGAATTAATATTCTTTCTCCAGTTGATTTCTACTTGGCTTCTAGTCAGCCAGGTGGCACTCGCTAGGTCGTCCTTGAATAGATTAGCGTTCACGCCTATCAATAAGCCTATATCCCTTTGATTAGAGAGATATTTCCCCTTGATACTGTGATTTTCCCCCTTCTCGTTAGAATAATCTAACCCTAAGCTGATCTCGGCCCACGAACTGTAGCTCCTGATTATTTTCGGCTTGTATGTTCCGAACGTCACTCCGAGTTCCCACTCGTCGGTACTAGCGCTGTAGCGGGACAGATTATCGCTGTAACCGGAGCGGGCGTAACTGCCGTAGAGCCCGATAGACGAATTAGAGTTACGCAGTCTATGAAAAATATTTCCGAATACTCCGCCATACTGGCCGTTGTAGTTAGTATTTTTCTGTACTACCCATCCTCCGCCGAAAGCCGTGACACTGTAATTATTGACGAAGGGGGTTCTGTTTTGCCCTTCTAATAATCCCGTGCCGAGGATTAGCACCATGATCGCTATTATTTTTTTCATTATGAATTCCTCCTTTAGGAATTATTTGTTAAAAAAACTTTAATAATTTATGTGAATTTATTAATTACTTGAAAACATTGCCGATATTCCCTTGGCGCGGCCGGCTTTCCGCCTCGTCATTTACGGGGTAATAATCCAATTTCACGGCGTGTCCGATATTCTTGATCTTTTTCATCTTCCTTTTCGGCCATAGGCGCAGGTCGTAGCGGTCTTCGGGGAAAAGATAAATATAGAATAGCGACAAGATAAGGCTAGCGACTAAAGCGATTACTAGATTCTGGGGAAGGTTCGGCCTTACCGGATAGTTGGAAACGAGAGGCTGATCGATGACATTTATCTTTATGCCCGAACCATTGCCCTGATAATTGGAATTCTTATTGATCATTATATCGTTGACGGCCAGAGCTATCTGCCGCGCCTGGTAGGGGTTGGGGTGATAGATATTTATTTCAATTATTCCCGTATCGCTCAGAGTCTTGGTTCGGATGGTTTTTTCCCAGATCTTCATCTGTCCGTTATAATCTCCAGAGAAATAATTCTTATCAATATCATAGGGAGAAGCGAGTACGAGATTATAAAAAGAGCCGGAATAAGCGACTTGAGCGAAAAGATTACCGAGGTATTCATTGGATTTGGAAACGGTATAAGGATCGCTGCCGGTGGTGTTCTGGACGACTAACAAGCGCGACGTCGCCCCGTACTTTAACGGGCCGATAAGTGATACGCCTACGGTCAAGACGATAATCACAAAAATAATAGTGAATATCGTTCCCCGCTTCCTTCCTAATAGTCTGATAAAGTTGCCGAACTCCATAATATAAGCTTTAAATAGAATATTAAAGTGTATTATAAATACATTTATTTGTCAAGGACTATCTTGACAAATATTGGTTTATAAATTAAGATTTAATGAATATTTATTAGGAGATACTTAGAAATAATGCATTTTTTATTAGATTTTATACTAATATTAAATAGAAATTAAATATTATGAAGAAAGCTGTCTTTTTAATATTAGCGGTTTTATTGGCTATCTTTGGCGTCGTAAATTCTAGCCGCAGCCAGTTAAAATCCTATTATTCCGGTGATGCTATTAATTTTAATGGCAGTCTTTATATCAGTACTACGAATACTGACAGCTTAGAGGTCTTTAAACTGGCGGATAATAATTTGAAGCAAGTAGCTAAAGTCCGCCCTTACGACGGGCACCTCAATACCTATGATAATTTTTATGACTCGAAATTCATCATAGAAAACGGACATTTATATCTTTACGCTATCAGCGGCTTTACTTTATATAAGTACGAAATCATTAATGGCAATCAGCTGAGTCTCGTCGTCAGCCAGAAGAATACTTATTGGGAATGGTATAACCACGTGGATAAATTCGGAGATAATCTGATAACGACCAGCCGGCAAGGAGCCAAGATCTGGAGCGCTGATCTGCAAGTAATAACCGATTATCCTCTGGTTGATTTGGAAAATCCCTATAATGTCCGGGCCTATAATAATTACGACATTTTAAATCTGCAGAATAATTACCTGACGGTCTATGACCGCGCGACGCGCAGCGAAACCAGGCGCATCCCGGTGAATTATAAGAAGCCATCCGATAATCATCTGGCGTATCAGGATGAAAACAATAATCTATATGTCGTTGATGATTATTACGCGAAAAAGTTTAATCCCGACGGCCAGCTAGTCGGCAGCTTTAAGCATTTAGATTACCCCGGTTACGATGTCGCTTCTTCCGGCCGCAATAATTACTTGTATTTTTCTAATGGCATCGGCGTTGTCAAGCTGAATAGAGATAATATGAAGCTGGCCGCCTATAGATTCACGAATAATCTGAACGGGCCGCGCGGTTGGGCGATGGGTTTGCGCGCCGTCGATGTCAGCGGCGATAAAATCGTTGTTTTCAATAATGCTAATATCCTGGTCCTGGACGCTAATCTTAATAAGATCGCCGCTTTCCAAGCGACGGAATTATCCGACGAAACTAGCGCGGAAAACTTATTTTTGAATCTTGACCACGCCGTCGGAGCTTCTGGCGCTAAGGTCGTCTTGACGGGCGGCGGCTATTTCCCAAATGAGACTCTTAATATAGATTTCGGCGGAACAAAAAGCACGGCTCAGGCTGACGTGCGCGGCCGTTTCACCGCTAATCTGACCGTTCCCGGCTTGGAATCTAAGGCGGTTGATATAAAAGTGATCGGCGCTTCTTCCGGATTAAGCTATAGTATTTCTTTCCGGATCCAGTAAGAGATTTAAAATCTATGAAAGGATTAAAGCCGCGGGATGCGACTATCGCTATTACCTATCAGTGTAATTCTCGCTGCCAGATGTGCAGCATCTGGCAGATTTCCGATCCAGCCAGCTTACCGCTGGATTTTTTTGATAATTTGAGTCCGAATTTGAAATATATCAATATTTCCGGCGGCGAGCCCTTCCTCTCTCCGAATCTGCCGGAAATCATTTCTCGAGTCAAGAAAGCCTGCCCGCGCGCCCAGATAATCATTTCTTCCAACGGCTACGCGAGCGATTTGATCTGCCGGCAGATGTCCGAAATCCTAAAGATAGATCCGCAAGTCGGAGTCCGGGTGTCCCTAGACGGCATCGGCGAGACCCATAACCAGGTTAGGGGTTATGCTGATTTCTTTGCCAGGGTAATGGCTACGATCAACCGCCTCCAGGCGATGAACGTAGAGAATCTCGGTTTCAGCTTCACGATTATGGATTCCAATATAGACGACTTGGCGAAAGTCTATGATCTTTCCCGTGAGAAGAATATCCAGCTGGCTCTGGCCCTCGTACAGAACTCCGAGATATATTTCCATAAAAGCACTAATCGTCTAGCATCGGTAGAGCGCATTGCCTCAGCCCTGGATTATATAATCAGGAAAGAATTGGCTGGTTGGAATTTGAAACGCTGGCTCCGGGCTTACTATGATTACGGTTTAAAATATAATCTCCTGACCGGCCGGAGGCTCATGCCTAGCGGCGCCGCCTTTGATTCCCTCTTCATCGATCCAAGCGGCGATATTTATCCGAGTAATTTAATAGACTTAAAAATCGGCAATTTAAAAGATGGGGCCCTGGATAAGATCTGGGCTAGTCCCATGGCGGACAAAGTCCGGGAACGGATCATAAAGCAGAAGATTACCGAGAGCTGGATAATCTGCACGATTAGAGGTGAAATGAAAAAGCGTCTGCCGCAAGTAGCTTGGTGGATAATTAAGAATAAGCTTTATCCGAGATAAGCTTAGCCATTTGATAAAAACCCCGATTTTTAATCGGGGTTTTTTATTAATTGGCGGTAAGTCCTGATGATTTCTTCTAGATTTTTTCGCGGTGAAAATCGCGATGATGTTTCCTGCGCCGCCCGGCTAATGGCCGTTCGATCGATATCGGCCAGGCGTTTTATCTGCCGGGTTAAGTCCTCGGAATCGCCCGGTCGGAATAGCAAGCCGTTCTCGCCGTCCTTGATTATTTCTGGCAGGCCGCCGATTCGGGAAGCGATCACTATCTTGCCTAGGCTGAGCGCCTCCAGCAGGCTTAGAGGCATGTTTTCCGCCCAGATGGAAGGAATGACGACCGCCTCTGCTTCAGCCAACAGCAGCCTGAGACGTTCAGAGTCCTGGAAGCTTAGGAATTCCACCGGCGCCTTTAATTTTTCAGCCAATCTTCTTAGCGTTCGCTCATGCGGCCCGCTCCCGGCTATAATAGTCTTTTTTGAAGATAAAGCAGCCGCACGGATCAGTATTTCTAGGCCTTTTTCTGCAGTAAGACGTCCGAAATAAAGAAGATAATCTTTAAGCTCGCGTTTTTCCGAAGGATATTCCGCCAGCTCCCGGCTATAAGGGTTGTAAATCACCTGTATTTTTTCGGCCTCCTGGCCGAATCTGACCATGGTTCTCTTCATGAATTCGCTAGGCGCGATAAAGAGCTGGATATTTTTTTCGTAGATTTTCAAGATTGAGTGATGCAGATACATTTCTACGGTCGCTAGAGCGCTCCCGGCCAAAGAATCTTTGACACAGCGGTTGAGAAGACATTTATAGTATCGGCCGCGGGCGCATTGCTCGCAACTGGCACCCTTCATGAAAAGCGATTGGTTCGGACAGATGAGCTTGTAGTCATGAAGGTGCATGACTACCGGTATGCCCTGCTTTCTAGCCACCGGCAGGATAGATGGTGAAATATGGTGGTAGATATTATGTATATGGATGATATCCGGCTTGAAGTCGCGAAGCAGTTCGGTGAATTTTATCTTAGCTTCCCGGCTGTAAAGGACCCGCTCCGGCGTCTTAAGGCGGTCTTTCAGGCTCATTTTATTGAAACTTATCCGGGAGACGAAATAACGGCTCCAAGGGCTCAGCTGGTTTTTCGGGTGATCCATGGAGAAGACGGCCACTTCATGCCCTTCATTTTCTAGGGCTCGCGTCAGATCGAGGAAATAACGTTCGGCTCCGCCCCGTAAGTAATAAAATTGGTTAACTTGCAGGATTTTCATGTTCTTATAGGATTATTATGGCGTTAGCTAGCAGTCTTTGATACCAATCTTCGTAGTCGGCAGCAATTTTTTTGATATCGAATCGGCCGATGATCTTAGTTTGTAAATTTTTAATTTTTTCTTGGACTTCCGGCTGGTCTAAATTAACGGCCAGCCAGCTTATCTTAGCGGCTAAAGCTTCCGCGTCTCCGGCCGGAACGAGCCAGCCGGTCTGTTCATCGATGATCTCTGTAATTCCGCCTTCGGCTGAGGCGATTATCGGAAGGCCGGCCAATCCGGCTTCTAACAAGACCAGGCCGAGACCTTCCCAGAGCGAGGGGAAAACGAAGGCGTCTAGAGACTCGAGCCAGCCAGCCGAGTCAGACACTGGTCCGACCAGATTTATTTTATCCGTCAAGCCATAGTATCTTATTCTTTCATCCAGCTCTTTTTCCAAGGGTCCGACGCCGGCGATGAGACAGCGTATATCTTTATCCTTTAATCTGCGCCAAGCGGAAATAAGGACGAACTGCCCCTTCTGCGGCGCCAGGCGCCCCATAGTCCCGAAGGTGAGCGTACTGGCGATATTGTTTTTCCTTATCTTTCTACTGTTAAATTTTTGGATATTTATTCCATTATAGATAATAGCCAGCTTATCCGGCGCCAGACGATAGCGTTTTATGGCGTCAATCTTGACCGCTTCGGAAATGGCGAAGATCTTAGCGGCCCATCGAGCGGTCAATCTCTTTAAGGCAGTAACGGCCGGAGTTTCATCCTGGTTGATATTCTGTTCCGTGGAGACGATAACCGGGATTCTCAGCAGTTTGGCCGCCAGCCGTCCGTAAATATCCCCGCCTTGCTGCGTATGGACTATATCCGGACGTGTTTTCCTTAAAGCCGAATATATCTGCCAAAAATTTATCAGGTCTAATTTATGTCTTTTTTCCAGGATGATAGTCGGAATGTCATTAGCCTCTAATTCCGAGAGCCATTCCCCGCCTCGGACGAATAAAAGCAAGGTGGGAGAGAAGATCTCCCGGTTTAGGTTCAGGATGAGATCGGTTATGAATCTTTCCGCCCCGCCTTTATCCAGACTCGGCAGGACGTACGCTATCTTAATTTTTGTTTTCTTGTCTGTCATATTTAGCGTCTAGGAGCCTGATGGCGGCGAGAGCCACGGCAATCGGCAGCCAGACCTTCCCTTTATAATAAGAGGTATTGAATAGTTGGAAGAATAATCCTCCGGCGCCGGCCAAGATCAACGGCAGCAGCCAAGGATTAGCGGCCTGGTATTTCTTAAGCGATTGATAAGCCATTTTAAAGAGTACGGCGAATAAGAACGATAGAGCCGCCAGGCCGATCAGGCCGTTTTCTGCGGCTACTTTCTGCAGGACGCCATGCGAATCTATAGGTTCGCCGTATTTTACTCGGAAACGGATATTTTCCGCGACCAGATTTATGAATTCCCCGCTGCCATATCCGAGATACGGTTTATTGGTTAAGGCCTGAAGAGAGATCGTCGTTAGTAGCCAGCGATCTTCGGTAGAGCTCGTATTTTCTTTTTGTAATTGCGTCATTTTCCAGATCAAAGGCGAAAAGATGATGATCAAACCGAAGATTATAGGCAGATAATTCTTCCAGCTGAGATTCTTTCGTCGGAGGAAATAGAAAGCGTAGATTAAAATCTGCAAAGCTAAAGTTATCCAGCCGGCCCGCGAGAACGTCAAGACTATCCCTAATGAGGTCAGGACGAAAAGCAGGTCTAAGAATCTCTTCATCCTTATCTCTTTGCTTAAGATACGCAGCGCCAGGATCAGGAAGGCTCCGACGTTGAGGAATTCGGCAATCAGGTTCTGATTTTCATCATAAGGATAGACGCCGAAAATCGGGATGGATTTAAGCCGGAAAAAACTGTCGCGCCAGTCTTGTCCGAGGAGTGATATATATCCGTTCGCGAGGACAGCTAAGGCGCCCAGGACTAAAGCGCCGATCGCTCTTTTCAAGGTCTTGCCGCTCGTTATCAGGTTATAGGGCAGGAAGATATAGGCGAAATAGAGGAATAAAAGCCAGCGGGCGATATAGTAAAGCGAATAATAAGGTTCCGGAGAGAAAACGGCCGATAGGCTGGCGGCGATAATGAATAGGGCAAAAGGAAAAAGCAGCGGCCATTTGAGTTTTATTTTCTGCCGGACCGTAAACAGTGATTGATAAGCCAGACGCAAGGCAAAGGCGGCTAGAGCTAAGAGCGATACGAGGTCTATAAAAGGAATAACCATGCTCTTGATATAAAAAGACCAGCCGATAACCGGAATGAAAAACGCCATGGCGTATAGGCTCAGTTCCGGCCAAGCAATAAAGATGCCCAAGATCAGGATGACCGTGAAAATTAAGATAATGGTCAGCATATTCTAGTATAATGATAGCTTATAATTATTTTTAAAAGAAGGGTTGACTATTTATCAACCCTTCGCGGAAATTTTCAATTTTTAAATCCTTTTACTATCGCCTTGAGACGATCCAAGGGGTCGTTGGTCAAAGCTTTCCGGCCGCGCGGAGGAACGTAGTCAAGCTCGAACATCGTATCCGAGCAATCGCTGAATTGGTTCAGATAGTCGGCTTCTTTGTAAGCATGGTAAGTCCAGCCTAGTCCCAGTTCCTTGAAAATATCTATCAAGTCGCTCAAATATTGAGCGGCTCCAGGGAGGATCCTCATGACTGAAAATTCAGTGATGACGATCGGTATGCCCGAATATTTTTTCTGGAAATCGGCTATCGGATCCATGGCCGCACGGAGTCTCTGCGCGTTCCACATGACTTTTTGCTTGCCGATATCAGAGAATAATCCGGGATAAGCCAGGGCTTTTTTCGGGTTGTCCCAGGCCGCCCATTGGAGAGTGTAGTCAATAGGACTATACATATGGACCGCAAACATCACTTTCCCGTCATCTAATAAGGCTTTGGGCGGAGTCCAATTGCTAGAAGCGATGGAATTTATCCGCCAGCTATAAGGAGGTGACGATAAGATGGTGTGGACGATATCGATTTTCCTGATTTCAGAAACCAGCTTGGTCTGTAGATTATTCCACAGATTTCCTTTGTTCTTAGTTTCCGCGGCATTCCAATCGTTTTCTTTCGGCTCCGCTTCATTCAAGAGCTCGAAGATGACTGTAGAGTCCGGATAATCTTCAAAGGTATCAGCTAATTTTTTCCAGGTTTCGACCAGTAGATTACGGAATTTTTCGCCGGTCTTACCCTGTTCCCAAAGGCGGAAATCTTTCCAGCCTGACCAGCGGACCAGTCCCGGAATTTCGTGGACATCAATGATTACCTTTATGCCCTTATCCTGGCAGAGATCGACGAGATCTTCTAATTTATCCAATTTATCCGAATCAATTTTTTTCGGGCAAGTATCGTAATCAGATAAATCATATAGATCGTGGATCATGAGCATTACTCTTAAGGTATTTGCTCCCCACCGCTTTAGCGAGTCCAGATCTTTTTTCCCGATGTTAGTATAACAGTTAATGCCTCTTATTTTGCTCCCGTCTAGTCCCCTGTAATGCGGGATGATTTGCGGGGTATTGTTTTGAGGATAGCTGCTAACAGATGATATTATAACAGCTATTATCGCTAATATTACATATGTATTTTTCAATTTGTGCTCCTATGATTTGTTTTCAAAAATTTTAATGTACAACTTAGTTGACTATAAAATATATAATATATTCAAGATATTGTCAACTTATTTATTATTGATAAGCTGGAAAGTCTTGTCGCTTTCTAAATCAGTGCTCCACTGATAATTTTTTCCCTTCAGGGGCTTGACTGAAATATTTAAGGACTCGATCCTCTGCCCGGCTTGCTTCTGGACCAGAAGGCTGTATCGGGATGATTTTAGTTCCTGGTCGATGTTCGAAGGCAGACGGTAGCTGATGATAATTTCTCGCGATGTTCCTGGTTCAACCGTAAAGAAAAAACCGAACACCGTCTTGTTTAAAGCAGTATCGTTTTCTACGCTCATGTCAGCCGTCTTCTCGTCTACGCCGCTAAGAGAAACCAAGTGGCTGCCCAGAGGAGCATAAACCCTGGTATAACTTCGATAAC
This sequence comes from bacterium, assembly GCA_021806615.1. Lineage (GTDB taxonomy): Bacteria > Patescibacteriota > Patescibacteriia > Patescibacteriales > UBA12465 > UBA12465. The sequence goes on from JAJZRB010000002.1 coordinate 84,953, forward strand.
GGGTAGTCCGCCAGTCGAAATTTCCTTCATGGCGGTAATTTAATTTAACGGTGGCCGACAGCCCGCCCCGATCCTCGGTTACAGCATAAGATAGATTCTTTTTGACGACGACATCGCTCTTGAAAGCCCCTAAGTTAGAATCTACGGCCAGGAGATAATCGCCGCTCCATTTTTTTACTTCTCCGCTGGCCCCCAGGCTGCGAGCTAGATCTTCCCAAGAGTCATTAGCGAAATAAAGCTGGAGGCTTTTAGAATCGATCGCCTTATCTATTATTTTCAGGAGTTCCGGCCAATGCTTGGGCGGCAGCTTGAGTAGGCGGTTCTCTAATTCAGCCATGAGCTCATTGATTATTTCCTTGCGATCCCAAGAAGAAATATTCTGATCTTTATAGGCGACTTCTACGTTGTACTGCAGGAGGGGTTGGAAATTATCAGCGTTATAATCAGCTCCTTTTACGCTGATAGGTCCGACTAAGCGGATCAGATCCGCTACGAGGTCGGGCGTAATCGCGGCTATTCCCGTGAAAGATTCGCTGGGCTGCTTGATCGCCAGGCTTTCTCCTTGGAAAATCTCATTTATTTTCTTGGCCGAAGTCGGCCAATCCGGCGACCAGTTGGCATCACGTAAATACCATTTCTCTACTTTTAGATATTTTTTGATGATCGCGGGTGCTTGGAGCGTCCAGGAATTGCTTAAGGAAGCCGGCATATCCAGATGGTAGCTATCATCGCTCTTGAGCGAAACGATGCTTCCGTTATGGCTTTCTAAGATGCCGTAAACGCCGATGAAACCGCCGCTCGGACGGAGTTCGTCATTGTTCTGCAGGATCAGCAAAAAATGGCTGTTATTCGGGTATCCGGCTAAGGCTGGCAGTAATTTTATAAGCGGAGATACGCGGGACATCAGAATGGTGGCTTGATTCAATTCTTGCCGGATATCGCTTATCTGCTGATAGACGGGCCAAAGTATGCCTATCCGGTGGATCTTCTCCAGATTCAGAAGCGCTAGCTCCAGATCGGCTTTTAAGCCTGTCAGTTCTGGTTCCGATTGGTAAATCAATTGTAAGAAACGTATTTTATCGTTATCGGCTAGGTCGGAAAAATTAAGTTTGCCGTTCTCTGAGCTGATCTTGCTCAGATTATCGGCAATCGGCAGGATTCTGGTTAACGAGCGGCTTAAGATTTCCGCTGTCCTTAATAGATATTCTAAGTCGTTGACCTGGTTTCGGATGAGGGTCAGATTCTTTACAGCCGGGTTATCATGAGTGTCCTGGAGATTTTTTAAAGCGTCTGAAAAATCAGCTTGAGCTTGATTCGCAAGGTTTAAGGAAACCCGCCATTCCTCTGCCTGGGCGGCCTGAACCGCTTGCGTCAACTCAGCTTTTCCAGCCAAACCTTTGGCGGCAGCGCCCCGCAAGTCTTTATAGGCGCCGCTGAGCAGGATAATTACCAGGATTAAAATAGCCGCTATTATCAGAAGGGCGTATTTGAAGATTGACCAAGCGACACTGAGGGTACTAGCTAAATATTTTTTCATAGTTTGATTTTCTTGTGGACATTATCTAGGAGGACCAGCGTTTTTCCTTCCAAAATATTATACAGGAAAATGTCCATGATATCCTCGCGGTAATGGAATTCTTTTTCGCTTAGGATAGTAAAGTTTATTTCCCGCCCCAAATCCTTTTCCAAATCTTTAATCAATTTTAAAAAAGCCGTTCTTCGAACCGTGCCGACAATCAAGATGTCGGTCTGTGCTTCCGGATAGTTGGTGAATAATCCGGTTAAAGCTAAAAATTTCGGCTGGCAGATCTTATGCAGCCCTTCAATGAATTTTTGGCTGGATAAAATCTGCGCTTTGACGAATAGAGCCTTGATTTCCGGATAAAGGATGAAATTATGGTTAACAAAAAAATATTTTTTTTCCGCGGGTTTTTTCGATTTTTTGCCCGTCTTATCAATTGGCGTATTTTCTATTATTTTTTCCTCGCTTACTAAGCCGAACAGGATAAGGTTGTCTAATTCATGGCGCACTGAGTTGAGAGGCAACTCCAGGTCGCGGGCAAGCGAAATCAAGGCATGTTTCTTGTCTTCTGCCAAGAGGAGCAGATTCAAGATTTTTACCCGAGAAGCGGAACCGAAAATAGGTTCTAACATATTTCTTTATTTATGGATTTATAGTATAATATTCGTGAGAAACAGTCAAACCAAAAAACAGCCAGTAAACAGCTATTTTGCTTATGTATAACAAGATTGCGTCTATTATTTTAAACTCCGCCAAGGCGGCTGGTTTAAGCGATGTTTATGTCGCCCAGCCAGATTCTCTTAAAGAAAATTTGGCCGGTAAAATTTTTGTATTAGCCGAAATCGGCGGCAAGAAAAACGAAGGCCGTAAAATTTTTGATTTTTTAGTCGCCGCGCTCAATGATAATTATTATAATGACGATAAGATCCTATTCCGAGGCAAGATCGAAGGGTTGAAGATAGAAAACATCTTTGAAGCCGCTGTCACTAAGACTAACAAGAATTTAGCTGATTTTTTAATCAGCGAGAAGATCCGGTTGAATCCCTCGGCTGCCAATATCACCATCGGCGTTATTTATGAAAATAAATTGCATTTTGCTAATTTCGGACGTAATCGAGCGCTTCTTATTTACCGTCGCGGCGACGATTATGAGATAATCAACGTTGAAGCTAATGCCTCCGAAGCGCCGGATAAGGCAGAAGAATCCGAAGCGGCCGCTGGCAAGGCTACTAAGCTTTTCTCCTCGGTCATCAGCGGCGAGGTTCCCTTCAGCTCCTATTTTATTTTTGCGAGCGAAGCTCTGCCCGAATATCTTTCCGGCAAGGAGATGATGAATATCGTCACCAAGCTGCCGCCGATCACCGCCGCCGAACAGATCAAGAATGTCCTGATGCGCATGAATACCTATGTGCCGTTTTTAGGGATAATCATTAAGAATACCGCCGGCCTGCCCAGCCAAGAAACTAAAGAAGAAGTGAATGAAAGCCTATCGATGCGCGCTTCCGGGTCATCCCTGAATTATACGGAAGAAAAGACCGAACAAATGCTCGCTCCGGCCGGATTGATAAGTTTTCCTAAGATCCTGAGAAAACTCAAAGAATTATCCGCCAAATGGCAGCCTAAGCCGGCTTCGGAACACAAGAAATACCTAAGAGCGGAAGATAAGCCGGCTAGTCCAGCCGGGCAAGCCCCGCTAGATCTCGGGCAGATAAAGAGCTTGAATCTAGCCCGCTCCGACTCCTTTTTGCTGAAGGAGAAAATATTTTTTAAGAAAAAGCCAGGCTGGCTAGGAGTCAGTTTGAAAAAAGTCTTCCAATCTTTGCCCAATCTTTTTACCCCCGATCTATGGTCTGATCTCGTCCGTAAGTCAAGAGAGTGGGTAAAAAGCTTGAATTTAAGAAATCGTTGGCTTTTTGGCGCTCTCGGCCTGGTAATATTGATTTTTATCGTCAGCCTCATTTATACCAATTGGAGCCATGAACGCCAGGCCGCCCAAGCTAATTTTACTAATCTGGTAAACGCCATCGAGGATAAGGAGAACGCGATTGACGCCCACTTGCTATATAATGATGAAGTCGGCGCCGGAACGGCTCTAGTTGAAGCCCAGGCGCTCTTGAGTTCCCTGCCGCAGGCCAGATCCGACCAGAAAGATGTCTATGACCGCCTGGCCGCTCGGCTTGAGGCGGCTAGCGAGAAGATCCAGAAGATTATCAAGGTCAGCGGAGTTACAGTCTTCGATAATTTAAGCGGGTTGGGAGTGAATAGCCTAGTGTACGCCGCCGGAAAAATTTACGCGGCTGGCGGACAAGCCGTATATCTTTTGGCGGAGTCAGCCTCATCGACTCGGCTGGCAGTTAACGGCGCCCAAGATCTGACTCATCCAGTATTTGAAAAAAATGACCGTATCTATTATCAGGACGCTGACCGCATCGTCCAATTCAATATCAAGGCTAAAAACAGCAGCGCGCTCCAAGTTAACGGATTAGATAAGAGCCTGGTAACCAGCTATTATGTTTTTAATGGCAATTTATATATCCTAGCTAAGAGCCAGAATCAGATCTACCGCTATAATCGTTCTGCCAATACTTTCGGCGCTAAGAGCGACTGGCTTAAAGAGGCCGTCGATTTGAGCCAGGCGAGCGATTTAGGCATTGATGGCGATATTTACATCTTAAAGAATGATGGCAGCGTCCTGAAATTCCGTAAGGGACAGGCAGCGGATTATGCGGCCGGAGCCTTGTCGCCAGCTATGACCGGCGCCTCAAAGCTCATCGTCGGAGGCAATTATCTCTATATTTTCGAAGCCAGCTCCAAGCGTCTCGCGGTCCTAGCTAAGAAAGACGGCCACTTGATAAATCAGTATGTCGTTGATTCCTTAAAGCAGCCTAAGGATCTGGCCGTTGATGAGGCTGGCCGCGCCGCTTATTTCCTGGACGGCGACCAGGTCGTGAAGATTAGCCTGAATCAGTAAAACCTTATTTAAATATATTTTCGCGTATTAAAAAACCAGCCTAACGGCCGGTTTTTTATTTTTGAAGATGATTATTTCAAGGAAACCTTAGCGCCGGCTTCTTCCAATTTTTTCTTCATGGCTTCGGCTTCAGCTTTCTTGACGCCTTCTTTCAATACTTTCGGAGCGGCATCAACTAGATCCTTAGCTTCTTTCAAGCCCATTTCGGTCAGCTCGCGGACGACTTTGATGACGGCGATCTTATTAGCGCCGGATTCGCTGATTTCTACATCAAAGCTGTCTTTTTCTTCAACGGCGGCGGCTGATCCGCCAGCTGGAGCCATCATCATGGCTGGAGCGGCGGCGCTAACGCCGAATTTCTCTTCCAAGATCTTAACGAGTTCCGCTAAGTCCAGGACGCTCATTTTTTCAATTTCGCCGACTAATTTTTCAAATTTAGCCGGAACGACGACGTTTTTCTCTTCCATACTTTTAAAATTAAATTATTAATAATTTTTTATCATGTTTATTTCTTTTCTTCGATCGCTTTCAAGACGTTAACCAGATTGCGCAGGTTGCCGGCTAAAGCGTTAACGAAACCGGAAATCGGAGCATTCAAGGAGCCGACCATCTTGGCATATAATTCATGCTTGCTCGGCAATTTAGCCAAGGACTCCACCTGTTCTTTTGATAATAGTTTCCCTTCCAGAATGCCGCCTAAAAAGAAAATCTTATTTTCCTTCTCTTTGTCTTTTCGGAAATTACCTATGATTTTAGCGGGCGCGACTTCGTCCTCATAGGAGAATATCGCGGCGACTTTGCCATCAAAATCCCGGACATTGATATCTAAACTGTTATCTTTAAGGGCGCGGTTCAAAAGGGTTTTTTTGGCTACGTAATATTCGCTTTTCTCATTCCTTAATTGATCGCGTAAAGATTCGTTATCTTTGACCCCTAAAGCATTGAATCCGGCAAAAACCATGGATTTAGAATTCTTTATTTTTTCCTTTAAATTACTTAGGATTTCTTTTTTTTGATCTTTGTTTTTAGGCATATTTTGGCTATTATTATAAAAAAATCTGTGTTACCACAGAAGATGAGAAGCGCTTAAAGAATAAGCATTCTTTACCTCGGCGAGACTTATAGGCGCTAAGAAGAGCCAGGCTGGCTGTCTGTGGTAATATTTAGTTATGCGTATATATTAACAGATTGGCATCCTTTGTCAAGCTATTTTTTATCCGTATTGACAAAATATGACAATTTATGCTTAAATTAGAAAATAATAGTTCATTTCATAAGTCACATAAATCAACCATAAACTGAGGATATCATAATGGAAAACAAAAGAATCTTACTAGTCTTTAAATTTGACGGCATACTGCTAAACACTGTAGAACTGTATGTCAAAAAGATTTGGAGCATGCTGTCGGCCTGGCAGATAATCCCGTCAGATGTCATCGAGGAAAAAATAGACAATCTTATCATCTTGAATTGGGACAAAAATACTAGATTCCTAGCCAATTTAATATGCCATAAGATCGGCGCGCCAGAATATGCCGCTAAATTGGGCCGAGAGCTCGAAGGGCTGGATTATAGCTTGGCGGAAGATTACCGTCTTAACCAAGATTTAATGAATATGGTAGGCAAGATGAAGAACGCCGATTTCCAAGTAGCTCTCTACACCCGTCGCGACTTGGCAAACCTGAAGTATATCGCCCGGCTCGTCGGCTTGAATTTGGAGATTTTCGATTACCTGTTGACTGACGATCACTTGCCGGCTAATAGAAGGGTCATCAATCCCCTTCTGGAATTAAAAGCAGGCCATCCAGGAGAAATAATCTACTTCGGCAACACTGAAGAAGACGCCAGCTTCTGCGGGCAGAATATCCACTGCATTATAGCGCCGGAAACGAATCGACGCGATGGAGAAAATGATATTGATGAAGAAGGCAATTTTATCATCGACTACCTCCATAGTTATTTAAATACCAGGAAATTCTCAGTAAAGAACGAACAGCTCAATTGAGCTTTCCCAGGGATCGCCGTTTATAATGAGAACGGCGATTTTTTATAGATTAAAATTATTTTTTATCCCAGTCCGTGCCGGCTTAGCTGTCCTTTTCCGTCCGTAATTAGCGAAGCGGTGAGCCTCTTCCCTGACTTTCAAGAGCGTTCCCTTGATATTATCGGCCAGATCGCGCAGCGGTTTTTTGGTCTTGGCGGCGAAGACTAATTTATCGCCGCTAAATTTGGATATGCCGACGAGGGGCACTTTAATATTGTTAGACTTAAAGATCCGGGAAATGAAACTGACCTGCGGCGAGCCGCCGTCGATCATTATCAGGTCAGGAGCCGCCCATTCCGGATGCCGGAAACGGCGCAAGAGAACCTCGCTTAAAGCTCGTTCATCATCGCCAGCCGGGGCGTCCTTGACCTTAAATAACCGATATTCGCTCCGGGCCGCTTCTCCATTTTCAAAAACGACCATAGAACCATAGCTTTCCTTGCCGCTTAAGTGAGAGATATCATAGCCCTCTATCCGATTTACTTTATCTTCCCCCAGATCGCCTTCGCGGCTTAAGAGAGAGACGTCTTGCAGATGCCTGAGAGCCTTTATCTTGTCAGGATTTTCCTTTTTTAGCCGATTGGTCAAGCGTTTTTTTTCGCCCGATAGGAGGAGAATGATGTTATTGATATTCTTCCGGTAGTCCTCCCGGCTTATCGCGCCGATGCAGGCGCCCGGACATAGGCCGATTTGGTAATCGAAACAAGCGCGGCCGCTATTCGGCGTACAGGTGCTATAGGGAAAGACGCGCCGGATAAGGCGCAGAGCCGTCTGTAAGAGATGGAACGACTGGTAGGGGCCGAAGATTTTAGCTTGGGAAGATGGAAATTTCTTAAGATCCGTAGCGCGAACGATGATCGGCTTGGCATAAGAAGCTTTCGGAATGACAACATAAATAAAAGAACGGTCATCCCGATCTACGATATTGTATTTCGGCCAGTATTTCTTGATATTTTTCGCCTCTAGAATGACAGCTTCCAAGAGAGTTTCCGTTTCCTCGTATCTGATATCATAAGCGGCAGCGACCATTTCCGCGATGCGCGGACTGATATTCTTTTGGAGATACTGGCTTAAGCGATCTTTTAGGCGGCTAGCTCGGCCGACATATAATATCGTTCCTTCCTTGTCTAACCAGAAATAAATCCCTGGTTTTTTAGGAATCGTTTTTATTTTATCCTTTAGCCGGAGTTTATTTTTTACTGGCGAATTCATAGCCATATTTTTTCAAATCGATCCAGCCGTCAATGATTTTGACGCCCTCTTTTTTCAGCATCGCCTGTTTCTTTCCAGAGCCGCCGCCGTAGCCGCCGACCCGTCCGTCAGACTTGATGATCCGGTGGCAAGGCACTTGTGGCGCAAAGGGGTTATTATGGAGAGCGTTGCCGACGGCCCGGCTGGCTCGCGGCTTATCCAGAGCCCGCGCTACAGCCCGGTAAGTAGAGATTCTTCCGCGCGGAATACGGGAAATCAGATCATAGACTTGTTTTTGGAAAACGCTCAGTGGCATAAAGATAATTCAATGAATACATCAGCTGCTCAAGCCGAGAAGCAGGCTGCAGCCGATAGTGATAATGGCTCCCAGGTATTGCCAGCCGCGGATCTTTTCTTTATTGAAGATAAGCCCGAGGAGCATGGCGATCACGATATAAGATTCGGTAATGGAAGCGATTATAGCCAGTTCTCCAGCCTGGGCGATGGAAAAGGAAAACAAGAGCCAGGCTGAGATGTCCACGATAGCCATAATCAGGATAAGCCGCCAATAGCGCCGACCGTCGCTCATTACTTGCGGGAAACGGCCTTCGGCCAATAAGTAAGAGAAGCAGATGATACCGCCCAGAGTCCAGGGGAACCAGATCGCTAACAGCGGGTCGATATTGGCGGAACCGACAGCTGTTAAGAAATTAGTGAAGGCCAATAAGATCGCCGTCAATACGGCGAGCCAGGTTCCTTTTTCCAGCAGAATTTTGGTTTTTTCCCAGAAGAACCAAAATTGCCGCCGCCGCATTTTATCAAAATCAAGAGAAATCAAAACTACGCCGGCGAATAATAGGGTGATAACTAAAATCTGGTACAAAGATAAAGAATTTTTAAGAAAGATGATGCCTAAGATAACCGTCAGAGGAAGCTCAAAGAATAGGATTATTTCTACTACTGATAATTTTCCGATTTTCAAAGCCTTAAAGTGGGCGATCGCTCCGCCCAGGACGACTAGGCCCAGAATGGCGAAGAGGAGAATCTGAGAACCATTTAGAGATAAAAATGATTTATAAACCAGGGGCGATAAGAAGATGAAACTGCCCAAGTATATCCACCATAAGGTTTCCAGCCAGCCGATTCTCTTGATGGTCCTTTGAATAAGAAAATCACCGACACCCCAGCCGACCATCGCTCCAAAAGCGAGAATAATTGCCAGACTCATAAATTATTTTAGATATTCTTTTAAGTATTTCCCGGTCACGCTCTTAGTCTCGCGCGCTATATCTTCTGGCGCGCCAGCGGCGACTAAGCGGCCGCCTTCTTCCCCGCCGTCCGGGCCGAGATCGAGGATATAATCCATCGCCTTAAGCATATGCATATTATGTTCAATGACCAGGACCGAATTCCCTTTCTCCACGAGTTTATTGAGAACTGAAAGCAGCATATCTATATCATAGTAATGCAGGCCGGTCGTGGGCTCGTCTAATAGGTATAAAGTCCTCTTGCCGAGAGTATGGGTCAATTCCTTGGCGATCTTGATGCGTTGCGCCTCTCCGCCGGATAAGGTCGTCGCGCTTTGTCCGATTTTAATATAGCCTAATCCGACCGCCTGCAATACGGCCAATTTATCGGTGATGAAGTAATTGCCGGAAAAATGTTCGATCGCCTCGTCAATGGTCAGATCCAAGATTTCCGCGATATTTTTCCCCTTATATTTTACCTGAAGAGTTTCTCGGTTAAAGCGCCGGCCTCTGCAGACCTCGCATTCCACCAAGACCGGAGGCAGGAAATGCATTTCTATCAAGTTAGCGCCAGCGCCGCTGCAGGCTTCGCAGCGTCCGCCCGGGCGGTTAAAGGAAAAACGCCCGATATTGTAGCCCCTCTCTCGCGACTCCGGCAAAGAGGCGAAAAAATCCCTGATCGGCGTAAAGATCCCGGTATAAGTCGCGGGATTAGAGCGCGGCGTCCGGCCGATGGGAGATTGATCAATGACGATTATCCGATTGATATATTCCGCTCCTTTTATTTCCGCGACATGCTCCAGCTTCGGGCGCCCCGGACGGCTCTTTATCTGTAGGAGATTTTTGTACAGTACGTCGTATAAGAGAGATGATTTGCCGCTGCCGGAAACGCCGCTGATACCGACCAGGCGGCCTAGCGGTATATCGGCGTTCAAATTTTTGAGATTGTTGGCATGAGCGCCGCGGATCCTCAAAAATCCGTGGTTCTGTTCGCGTCTTTTAGCCGGCAGGAGGATTTCCTTATCGCCACTCAGGTATTGCAGGGTCAGGGATTTTTTTCTGGACGCTTTATTCTTTTTCTCATCCAGGAGATCTTTGGTCTCGCCGCTAGCCATGACTTCTCCGCCATGGACGCCAGCCAGCGGGCCGAGATCCACGAGATAATCCGATTCCAAGATAGTCCGTTCGTCATGCTCGACGATAATGACCGTATTGTTTTTATCGCGCAGCGCTTTCAAGGTATCTATTAGGCGCTTGGTGTCTCGTTCATGCAGGCCGATGGTCGGTTCGTCCAGCACGTATAGGGTGCGGGAGAGATGCGAGCCTATCTGCGAAGATAGGCGGATACGTTGCGCTTCGCCGCCGGACAGGGTCTCCGCTTCTCTTTCCAGGGAAATATAGTGTAAGCCGACTTTTAAGAGGAATTCCAAGCGGCTGATAATCTGGATAACTACGTTTTCCGCAATCGCTCTTTCTCTCTTCGTCATTTTTTCATAATAATGGTTGAAGAAATCCAGCGCTTTATTTATTGGAAGCTGGGTTATTTCCGCGATGTTCTTATTGTTGATCCGGGCCGCGAGAGCCTCCGGGCGGAGACGGCGGCCACTGCAAGCCGGGCATTTTTCCGCCGAGAAGAAATCAGTCCGCCCTAATCCGCTGCATTCCGGGCAGGCACCATGCGGCGAATTGAAGGAAAATAGACGTGGCTCTACTTCCGGGAAAGAAAAATTATCATTCGGGCAGGTCCAATTGGATGACAAGAGGAATTCCTGGTTTTTATATTGGGCGATAACCAGCCCTTTGCTGTATTCTAAGGAATTTTCTATAGCCTCAAAAAGTCGGGTTTGATCGTCAAGGAGAATTTCGTCTATGATAATATCGATATCGTGTTTTTGCTTGGGAGCAAGCTTTATAGGTTCTCGTAAAGAATGGATCTTTCCATCCAAGCGGGCTTTACTATAGCCTAGTCCCAGATAATTATATAAAAGCTGATAATATTCGCCTTTACGATCGCGGACTACGGGCGCCAAGATGATGACGCTCTCTTCTTTAAAATCACGGCCGCGGGAAATGACGATGTCTACCATCTCTTCCACGCTGAGCTTTTCAATCTTAGTGCCGCAAAGCGGGCAGAAAATATCTCCGACCCTGGCGTAAAGGACGCGGAGATAATCATAAATATCGGTCAATGTCCCGACGGTAGAGCGCGGGTTGTGCGATAAAGCTTTCTGATCGATGGAAATGGAAGGCGCGAGTCCGATAATCTCATCTACATCGGCCGGTTTTTTTTGCCCTAAGAATTGGCGCATATAAGGCGAAAGGGACTCAACATATTGGCGCTGTCCTTCCGCAAAAATAGTATCAAAAGCAAGAGATGATTTGCCGCTGCCGGAAACGCCCGTCACGACCGTCAGCTTATTATGCGGTATTTCTAAATTTATATTTTTTAAATTGTGCATCCGCGCGCCGCGGATGATCAGTCGTTCGGGCATAGTTTAGGCTGATAAAAAAGGATTAGGCTCGGAGAAGGTAACGCGCGGAATATGATTATTTATATAATCTTCATCCAGGCCGTATTTATTATGGTAAAGGGTAGTAATGCCGCAGAATAAGGCTTGATTGTAATCAAAACCTAATTGAGCGCTGGCTTTTTTTACGGATTCTTCTGATTTTCCCTCTACTTCCACATATGGCTCAAGATAAGGCCATTCGTCTACCGTAATCTCCGCTTCATCAAGCAGCCATAATTCTCGGCGGCTTTCCTGATAGGCCTTTTTCTGGCCGCCGATAGCGTCTAAAAAATCAACCGCCTCGGAAAAATTGTCTACTTGCAGGCAGATTTCCGTCTGGTTCTCGATCTTATCGCCATTTATTATCTTCAGGCTCATCGTGATCTTATCCTGCTCGTCACGGACTCTCAGCCAGCCGCCAGGGATCTCATGGCCGCTGGGCAAGTTGAAGACGACACGTTTTTGCAAGAATTCCGGCTTGGCTAGAGTCGCTCCGGCCTTTTCCAGGCGCGCGCGGACTTCGTCCTTATTGATATTAGCGAAAGTTGCTTCGTATTCGATAGCCATATTTTTCTGTTTTTATTTATCAGATTATTTCAAATTTCATGATTATTTTTCGGCGGCATCCAAGAATTCCTCGATTTTCTTGGTGATGTTAACCGGCGTAATGCGGTTCTTCTTGTTATATGCGACTTGTTTCTTGCGCCGCCGATCGGCTTCGCGCATCGCCCGGCGCATCCCGCCGGTGATCTTATCGGCGTATAGGATGATCTTCCCCTTGACGTTACGGGCTGCGCGGCCCATGGTTTGCATCAAAGAAGTCTCGCTGCGCAAGAAACCCTCGCGGTCGGCATCCAGGATAGCCACTAAAGTAACTTCCGGCAGGTCTAGGCCTTCGCGCAATAGATTGACCCCGATTAGTACATCGAATTCTCCTAAACGGAAATTTTTCAGGATTTCCGTCCGTTCGAAGGTTTTGATGTCGGAATGGAGATAGTTAGAACGGAAACCTTTGGCGTTAAGATAGGCATTGAGGTCCTCTGCCTGTTTTTTGGTCAGAGTATTGATTATCGCCCGCTCGCCTAAGGCGGCCGTTTTCTTAACTTCCGCCATGACATCGTTTATCTGGCTGTAATTCTTAATCTTATCAAAAACCGGCCGGATTTCAATAAGGGGGTCTATCAAGCCGGTCGGACGGATTACTTGTTCGACAATCTGTTCGGAATGATTATTCTCAAATTCTCCCGGCGTCGCTGTCGTAAAAATTATCGGTCCGATCCGTTTTTCAAATTCATTGAATTTCAGAGGACGATTATCCAGGGCGGATGGCAAGCGCCAGCCATATTGGACTAAGGTTTTTTTCCTGGCCTGGTCGCCGTTATACATGCCCCTTATCTGTGGCAAGGAAATATGCGACTCATCGATAATCGTCAGGAAATCCGGCGCGCCATCTTTCCAAGGGAAATAAGCTAACAAGGAATCAGGCGCTTCCCCGGCCAATTTTCCCGTTAAATGACGCGAATAATTTTCAATGCCATGGCAATAACCTAGTGTCCGCAGCATCTCCATATCATATCTCGTCCGTCTTTCGAGGCGTTCTGCTTCCAGCAATAAGCCTTCTTTCTTAAAATAAGCCAAGCGTTCCTTCAGCTCCTCTTGGATATTCTTGATGGCGGACGTTATTTGCGGCTGGGTAGACACAAAATGTTTCGGTGGGAAGACGACCATTTCTTCTAAGCGATCAATGATATTCTTGGTCGTATTGTCAATTACCGATAGTTCAGAGATCTTCTGCTCCCTCAGCTCTAATCGATAGATGATATTTTCCGACATGGGCCTGATTTCAAAAACGTCGCCACGCACCCTGAATCCGCCGCGATTGATCTCTCCGTTAGTCCTGACGAATTGGATCCTTATCAGCTGTTTAATCAGATCCGCGCGGACCATAGGCTTCCCTTTCTCCAGGACCAGGCGGGATTCCAAATAAGTGATCGGCACCCCGAGATTATAGATGCAGGAAACAGAAGCGACGATGATTACGTCGCGGCGGGAAACTAAAGCCGAAGTAGCGCCATGGCGCAAGCGGTCGATTTCCTGGTTGATCATCGCCTCTTTGTCAATATAGGTATCCGTTATCGGCAAGTAAGCCTCCGGTTGGTAATAATCGTAATAGGAAACGAAATAATGGACCGCGTTGTCGGGAAAGAAATTCTTATATTCGCGGTATAGCTGGGCGGCCAGAGCTTTATTGGGGGCGATGACGAGAACCGGCTTATCCAGCTCCTTGATGATGTTGGCGACGGTAAAAGTTTTACCTGATCCGGTTACGCCTAAAAGAGTTTGGTAGCGGAAGCCGGCATCTAGGCCATGGAGCAGTTTCTTAATCGCGGCCGGCTGATCGCCGGCTGGCTGGAAATTAGCTTGTAATCTGAATATCTTAGACATTTTAATCAGCTTAATTCTAATTTCTGTTCCACTAATCTCAGGTCGTCTTCGCTGAGCCCGGCTCCTTCGCCTTTATTCCGGCGGCAGTCTATGATCAAGATAAGATAGGCGGCTAATCCGAAAATTCCTGCGGCTAGAAAAGGAAGATTTGTTTTTAATCCGAATAGATAGCCAGCCATGATCGGGCCGGAAATCAAGCCTAATGACATGACTGAATTCAGGACACCGAGAATCATGCCTCTGTCGTCGCCAGCGCCTCGTCTGGTCATCTCGCTGGTAATGACCGCCCTTAAGACCGACTGCGCTATAGCGACGAAGGCCAGACCGAAGGAAAAAATCAAGAAATAAGTTATGCCCATAAGGAAAAAGCCGGCGGCTAATAGGAGCGTCAGCCAGACGATCAAGAATCTCTCTTTAAAGTATCTGAGCCAGATTTTCTTCAAAGCGAAACCTTGATTAATGATTAAAATAAGCCCCATCGCCGTCATGACTAGGCCGACCATGAGAGAATTAAAATCAAATTCAGCATTCAGATAAAGGGCCATGATGGATTGCTGGCTGGCTATAGCTACGCTGAATAAGAACCAGGCGATAAAGCCGAGGCGCAGGCTTTTATTATTCAAAGCGCCGAGCAAGGGCTTGAAGGGGTTGATCTCTATCTTTTTATCCAATCTTCTATTCTGATTAGTCTCCGGAATATTCATTAGAGCGAGGACGAAGTTTATAGAAGCTAAGCCGCCGACAAACCAGAAAGGAAAATCTAAAGCCCAGGCGCTGAGCAGGCCGCCGAGAGCCGGTCCGATGATCAAGCCGACGCCGAAGACAGCCCCGATGAGCCCTAAGTTGGAGGTTCTTTCTTTATCGTCCTTGGCAATGTCTAAAAGATAGCTTTGAGCGATAGGAAAATTTCCGGCCGCCGCGCCGTCGATTATCCGTCCTAAGAATAGGAAGAATAAATTACCGGCCGCCGCGAATACCAGCCAGCCCAAGGCTGTGCTGAAAATACTGATTATCAGTACCGGCCGCCGTCCGATTTTGTCCGACCAAGCGCCCAGGAGCGGCGCGCTGAAGAAAGAAAAGAATGAATAAGTCGCAAATAGCAGGGTGACGACAAAAGCCGAGGCGCCGAAAGATTCCACATAAAAAGGCAGGATGGGCAAGATGATACCCATGCCCAAAACATCTATGAAAACCGTCAGTAAAATGATGAATTTTTTATTCATTGGCAGGTAAAAATAGCTAGATTATGATTATATATTATCATAATACGCCTGGCTTAAAAAGAAAAATAGAAGAGCCCGGGATAACCCGGGCTCTTGGAATAGGCTCGTTTATTTGCTCGCGCCGCTATAGGCTATGGCTCTTACGATATTCCAGGCCAGAGGGCTTATCGGAGAATGAGCATAAACAGCTCGGAAAGATTTTATAGCCTGCTTCTCGCTGGCGGTATTACGGGAGCTTGGCCTTAAACCGTAGGCGATGATGGTTACGGCGTTAGCATCATGGCTGTCCTTCATGTCGGCTGGCCGATCATAGACTTTCAGGAATTCCGCTTTAGCGCCGGTTTCCGCTTTAGCGCTAGTTTCTCCCGGCCAGCGTCCAGAAGATATTTTCAATATATCAGACCACTCCGCAGCGGTTTGCGGCAATTTGCTATAAGCTTGCAAATAAGATCCGAGAACGCCAGCTCGTTCGCCCGCCCCTAATTTCAAAGTGCTAGGCGTGCCATAAACGACGAAATAATCAAGATTATTTATTTCTGCCGCGCCCAATTTAACTTTAGTCAGCAGCGGATCGACATAACGGCTTAAGTAAGATGTCTCCAGTGAAGCATTCTTTACGGCGGATACATCATTCAGGATCGAATTGACATCGCCGCCATCAAGGATATCGGCCTCCCGGGTGATTTTTTGCAGCAAGTCGTCGGATCCCGCGTGAGTATCCGCATTACCTGGATTGGAGTTGTCCGAAGAATCAGAAGACGGTTGTAGTTCAACTTTGACTGATAATGAATTACAGCTATTGGTAGCGGCGCAAACCGTGATGACGGTCGATCCTATATTTTTCCCTAAAACGATTAAATTGCCGCCGTTGATGCTGGCCTGGACCATCGTGGGATTAGAATTGGCAGAAATATAATAATTGCTGTTAGCCCCGCCTGAAACAGCGACGGACAGGCTTTCCCCGACTCCGATAGCCGGATTAGATCGGCTGAAAGCGAGCGGAGCATTGGAAGTATTATTTGATGATACGGCGGCATAAATTATGCCGCATTGGCCGCCATTCTGGCAGATAGTCGCGTTGGCATTACCCGAGCTGAGAGCCTTGACCGTTATTTTGTTGTTATTCAAGACGAAGGACGCGACGTTCTGGTTGTTGCTGCTGGAAATATAATATCCGCCTGCCCCGAATAGAGAGACATCAGTCGATCCGCCGACGTTCAGAGTCAAGTTGTTATTGCTGAAAGTCAATTGCGTGCTAGAACTGACGCCGTTGACCAGGACCGATAACTGGACGCAAGCTCCGGCCGCCGAACAGACGTCCAAATTGCCTGAGCCCGCCCCGACTCCGGTCAAGGTCAGGATATTATTGTTAAGGCTGGCTTGGAAAATCGCGTTGTTTTTTGAATCATTACTCAGGCTATAAGGAAAAGTCCCGCCGGAAACGGTAACGCTCACCGCTTGGCCGACCTGTAGCCATAAGTTATTCTGGCTGAGGCTTATCGGTCCGCTCGTAGAGTAGCTGACCGTCGCCGTTATGGATCCGCAATTGCCATTATTAGCGCAGACCGTAATGATTGATGATCCGGCGCTTCCGCCCGTCAATGCCAGGTTATTGGTATTAGTGATCGTGGCTGTGACGACGCTGGAATTAGAGTTGGAAGAGATACTATAGCTGCTGCCTCCGGAAATGAGAATATTTAAATTCTGGCCGATGAGCAAGGAGGGATTAGTCTGGTTAAAAACCAAGGAAGAAGAACTGGTCGTGCCGGCGCTCGCGTTGATTATGCCGCAAGAGCTCATATTAACGGCGCAGACCGTAATAGCGGCGGTACCGCTCGTATTGTTAGCGTTCAAAGTTATCGTTGAACCGCTGAGCGAAGAAGATATCACGCTCGGGTTGGAATTATTCAATATCGTATAATTGCCCGTGCCGTTCAATATGGAAACCGTAGAGCTCTGCCCATAAGCGATGGTCAGGTTGGTCTGGCTGAAAGTCAGAGCTTGGGCGCCGGAATTCTGGACGGTCAGATAGGTGCTCGCGCAATTAGAGGTGGTTCCGAGAGCGCAGAGAGTGACGACGGTTTGCCCATAAGCATTGGCGATCAGGGTAATCTGGTTGTTATTGATATTGACGTTAGCTATTTGTGGATTGGAATTATTCAGGAGATAAAGAGGTTGGCCGCTATTATTGGTAACGGACAAGGTTGAGGTTTGCCCGACGGTCAGGACCAATCCCGTTTGGTTAATGGTAATGGCGCCGCCTGAAGCCAGGGTATTATAAGGCCAGGCGACAGAGCTTGAAGAAGCATTATTTATCTTGACGTAGACGGAGCTATTCGGAGCAATGCCGTAGGTAGCCGTGCTGACGGTCATGCTTAGAGATCCGCTGGCGTTTGTCTTCCCTAAGACATCCAGATAGGCCGCGCCGCTATTCTTCTGGTAATATATCAGGACGCTGGCATTAGGATCGCCCGTTACGTTTATTTGGACATTATCGCCATCGCCGGTACTGCTGAGCGCCAGCGTCGGAGCCGCCGCGCGCGCCGCGTTTAGGGAGGCCAAGAAAATAAAAGCGACCGCGACCAGCGAAACGAAGAATAGATTTTTTTTCATATTATTAACATTATTTTTATCTCTAAGATGAAATTATGAGATATGTATTACAATGTTTATATTATAGCATACTTTCAGCATGAATTTAAAAAAATCACGCCTTGCAGCGTGATTTCGGCTATTCTTTGCCTCCTTCCTCCGGCAGGCTGATTTTCTCCAAGAGCCTGATGAACTCCCGGAGTTCATCCGCTTGGAAAGAGGAGAAGGCCGCGCTTAGAGATTTAAAATAATCCCGTCGGAACAGATTTATTTTTTTCCTGGCGCTAGGAGTAAATTTTATGCTAATAATACGCCTATCTCTAGGGTCCTCTTCCCTTTTCACTATCTTTTTATTTACTAGAGTATCGGTGAATTGGGTAATAGCTCCCGGTGTCACTTTCAGAAATTTAGATAATTCCTTGATAGCCACCCCGTCTTTTTTATCAGCCATAAAAAACAGGATCATCGCCTCTGGCCGGCTCAATTTTATCTGGCCGAAAGGAAAATTATGGCCAGAATGGATCTTTTTTAAAGTTTGGCCGAATTTTTCCAGCAAGGTCTGCAATAATTGTTGCTTATTAGTATCCATAGTTGAGAAAATTATGGGGATAAAATATAAATCTATTCATGGCTTAGAGCTTCAATCGGGTCTAATCTGGCGGCGCTCCTTGCCGGCAGGACTCCAAAGCCGATGCCGATGACTGCGGAAACGCCGAAACCTAGAGCGATAGCGTACCAAGGGACAGAAAAAATCCAGGCCAGGCCGTTAGCCGAAGCAATAACCGCGACCAGCCAGCCTAAAGCGCTGCCCAGTAAAATGCCGATAGCGCCGCCAAGAATGGTGACCATGATTGATTCGATTAAGAATTCTCTTAAAATATCAGAGTTCTTAGCGCCCAAGGCTTTTTTCAAACCGATTTCCGCTGTCCGTTCCGTGACGACCACGTACATGATGTTCATGATGCCGACCCCGCCGACAATGAGCGAAATGGCGGCGATGGCGATTAAAAGGATAGTGATGCCATTGAAAATAGTATTGAAAGTATCCATGGCCTGAGCTTGGGTCTGGACGATGAAATCATCCTTATCGGGGTTGGTGATATTGTGGTTACGACGCAAGACTGCTTTTATGTTTTCTGCGGTAGATTCGCTCAAATTGACGTCCTGGACCTGGACGATACCGAATAAGAGATAATCAATACCCAGTATTTTTTTCTGCGCGGTAACCAGCGGGATATACATCATTTCGTCGCCGCTGCCGCTCAGAGCCCCTAAAGGGTTATAGACTCCGATTACTTGGAAATTCAAGTCGCCTAAGCGGATCAGTTTTCCCAAGGGATCATTATTCCCGAATAGATCCTGGGCCAGTTTGCTCTCTAAAATGGCAACTTGGGCCGCCCCGCTGTCTTCTTGGGCGCTGAAGAAACGACCGGATTTTAAAGTGTTCTTATCGATTTCAAAGCGGGCGGCGGAAGCGCCATAGAATAAGACGCTCTTGCTAACATCGCGATAACTGGCTACCTTCTGGCCGACGACCATGCCGTAGTCGTTAACGACGTTATTCAATTTTTTGATATCTTCTAAATCACGGTTTTTCAAAGTCGTAATGGCGATTGCGGAAGCGGCGCGACCCGTGTCGGCGCTCGCTACTCCGGCGCCGCGGTTTTTTGTAGTTGGCGGGACGCGTGTCTCTAGGAATAAAGTATTAGTGCCATAGGCCTGCAATTGGGAATCAATCAGGCTGCGGAATCCCGCGCCGGCCGACAATACCAAGATAACCGTAGCGATGCCGATCATAATCCCTAGCGTCGTCAGTATCGTACGCACTGGGTTAGCCAAGAGAACTTTGCTAGATTGTCGGAAAGCTTGATACATATTGATTATTCGTAACGCAGAGCTTCAATCGGGTCTAATTTGGCGGCCTTAAAAGCCGGATATAGGCCAAAAATTATGCCGGTGAGTATAGAAACGCCGACAGCGAGCATGATAGATTTCAAAGAGACGACGAAAGACCAGTCATAGCCTAAATATTTCATCAGCAAAGATATAAGATATGACGCGATCACCCCGACGACTATGCCGGCTAGGCCGCCTAAGCTGGTCAAAAAGCTGGCCTCGAATAGGAATTGATTGCGGATGGTGCTATTAGTCGCCCCGACGGCTTTACGCAAGCCGATTTCTCGCGTCCTCTCGCCGACCGTGACCATCATGATGTTCAGGATCCCGATCCCGCCGACTACTAGCGAAATAGCCGCCATAGCTGTTAAGAACAGCCGCAGAGCATCAGTAATAGTAGATAGCATGCTAATGGCGTTAGCAATATTGCGCACCGTATAATCCACTTGGTCTTCAGTCCTGATGCGGTGTCTCTGGTTCAATACGGTTTTAATATCGTTGATCGTCGGATCAATGTTAGCATCGGAGTCTACCTTGATATTGATAGCTTGCAAATAGTGGATGCCGAGAACCTGCTGTTGGCCGATAGTCAGGGGCATGAAGATCTGGTCATCTTGATCTTGGAAGAAAGAAGCGCCGCGTGGCGCCACGACGCCGATGACGCGCAAAGGGATACCTCCGGCTTCGGTATTGTTAGCGCTTTTTACTTTTATTATCTGTCCGAGCGGACTCAAGCCTGTCCCGCCGAACAGTTCGTCAGCGACGGTCGCGCCTAGAACGGCGACATTGGCATTACCCTGATCTTCTTGGGAATTATAGAATTGTCCTGATTGCATGGTAATATTGACGACCTTCGGATAATACGAGTCGCTGCCGACGAAATTAGTATCCACGGTCTTATTGCCCCAAGTCACGGTCGCTGTGCCACGGACATTGGCGTTAACGGCTAAAGCGTGCGGCAGCGATCCGTCGCGCAAGGCGGCGGCGTCGCCGTTAGTAAGCGTGGTTATGACGATGCCGAATATCTGGGCGGGCGGCCCTTTTTCATTGCTTTTTCCCGGCTGGACGCTTAAGAGGTCCGAGCCGAGCTTAGTCACTTGTCCCAAGATCAAGCTCTGTGCTCCGGCGCCAAGAGCGATAATAATAATGACGCCAGCGACGCCGATAACGATGCCGAGTATAGTCAAAAGAGAGCGCCCTTTTCTCGCCCGTAAATTCTTGATAACCAGCCTGATGGTGGAAACGAGATTCATTTTTTTGTTTATTAAACGAACCTTATTTAATGAGTTCTTTATCGGCGCTGGCGATAGTCCGGTCTTTTACTTTGTCGTCGGAAATAAGACTGCCGTCTTTGATCCTGATGATCCTTTTGGCGTGGTTGGCCGTATCTGTCTCATGGGTGACGAGGATTATCGTCCGCCCCTGCTCATTCAATTGTTGGAGGATATACATGACTGTATTGCCTGATTTGGAGTCTAGATTGCCAGTTGGCTCATCGGCGAAGATAACGGCCGGATCGCAGACTAACGCTCGGGCGATAGCCACGCGCTGTTTTTCGCCGCCGGAAATCTGATTAGTATAATAGTCTAGTCGGTGGGACAGTCCGACTGAGCTCAAGGCCTTTTTAGCCAAAGCATCATGATTTTTCTTTTGGCTGTAGATCAGGGGCAATTTTACATTGTCCAAGACGGTCGTCCGAGGCAATAGGTTGAAAGACTGGAAGACGAAACCGATCCGTTCATTACGCAGCCGGGCTAAATAGTCATCGTTAAAATCTTTAGTGTCTTCGCCGTCGAATTCATATAAGCCGGCTGACGGTCTGTCTAAAAAGCTCAGAATATGCATCAAAGTAGACTTGCCGCTGCCCGATGGCCCCATAATCGCTACGAATTCTCCTTGGTCAATGGTAAAGCTCAAGTCATGCAGGACGGGCGTCGTCACTCCGTCGCTCCCGTAAGTTTTTTTAAGATTGGCAACTTTTATCAGATTCATAGACTATTGTTTGATATAAGTGACTATTTCCTGGCCTTCTTCCAGGCCGGAGACAACTTCCATCAAGCCGCCATCGGCCTGCAAACCGGTTTGGATGGATATCTCATGATATGTCTTCGTATCTTTATTATCAATGATACGGACATACTGTTTCCCGTCGCGGCTGATGACAGCGCCACTCGGGATAGCTAGAGCGCTATCTTTGCGCGCCACCAGGATAGTCATATTGGCGGTCATGCCCGGCTTTATCTCCGGTATATTGGGAAAATCGGCTTTGACTAAATAATCCACTACTCCGGAAATGACTGTAGACGCCGGATCAATAGTCATTATTTTCCCGCTGAAATGGCGATCCGGCCCCAGAGCGTCAAAAGTATAGTCTACTGATTGCCCGGGCTGGAGATAAGCGACGTTGGCTTCGCTCACGTAAGCCTCGACATGCAAGGCATTGATATCCTGGAGAACCATCACTTCCTGCATGGCAGTAGCTTGTTCGCCGACTTTAGTGTCAACTTGGGTGATAGTGCCATCCGCCGGCGCTTTAAGAATGGTGTTAGCCAGGGAGGCTTGAGCGGCGTCTACTTGTCCCTGGGCTGATAGAATCTGCGCTTTGGCAGAATTTATATCGGCCGGTTGAGCTTTAGCTTTTAATTGAGATAAGGTAGCTTGCGCTTGCAAAAGAGCGGCATGAGCGCTATTGATCTGATTTTGAGCGGTCGTTTTCTGCTGTACGGCCGATAAATTAGCGTTAGTAACAGCGTTTTGAGCTGTCGTCAAAGCGTTAGAGAGGGCTTGCTGAGCTCCTCTGATAGAAGAGACCCCGGAATTTTCAGAAGTCAATTCCCCATTAATGGCTGATTTATAAGCGTCTAATTGGGCTTGGCTTATCTTTGAACTGGTCACTGAATTCTGCAGAGCGGAAAAACAATAAGTTAAAGAGCTGATGCTTTGGTTCAGCGCCGCAATGGCATCATTGGCTGCTTGGCTGATATTGGCGTCGCTTTTATAGGCCTGCATCGTCGCTAAACTTAAATTGGCTGCATTCAGAAGAGGCTGGACTTGCTTATAGGCGTTCTGGAAATTCACTGCCTCGTTATTATTAGAAACACTGAACGTATCTTTCAGGTTATTGTCATTTAAGATCTGATTCTCCTTATCTATGGCGGATTGGATAGAGGCCAGCTGGTTAGCTATGGCCGTGACGATAGCCGTACGTTTATTGTCAGATTGGGTGGTGGGAGACTGCAAATCATCCAAAGTCGCCTGCGCTTGGCTGACAGCGGCGGCGGTCGATTGTTCGATGGTCGTTAATTGATTCAAGGCATTATTATAAGCGACCTGGGCCGAATTTACGGATTTTTCAGAGACGTTTACCTGTTCCGGAGTTGCGCCGGCTAAGACACGCTGGTAATTGGCCTGCGCCTGAGCCAAGCTTCCCTGAGCGCTGACTAAGGCGGCTTGGGCGTTCGCTTGGTTGAAGATAGCGAGGACATCTCCGGCCTTGACCTTGCTGCCGGCCGCCACGTTGACTTCTTTGACGACACCGCTTCCTTGGAAGCTCAGATTCAGATTAAGGGCGCTTACTACCTGCCCGGTCGTAAGAACGGTCTGTTCCAGGTTCTGTCTGGCGACCGTAGCGGTCTGGATATTAGCTGGCGCATTCTTTCCTTTATTGATGAAGTACCAAACGCCGCTGGCGAGCACTAAGATAATGATCGTCCAGACGACCGTCTTTTTAGTAAAAAATTTTCTGATGTTCATACGAGACGTAGATAATTTAATGATTTAATTATTATTATTTTAGTTACTAAAATAAATTTTGTCAATAGCCGTTATTTCTAAAAGGCAACATCTGCAATAATAAAAAACCGCTGATATTTTCAGCGGTTTATTGAAACGGATTGTCAAAAATAGTCAGGGATCAGCTGAATTTTTCCGCGCGGTAGTTAGGAGCATCCTTGATGCTCACTAGCCCGTGCGGATGGGATTCCTTTAATCCGACGCCGGAGATTTTATGGAAATCAGCTTTAGCCTGCAAGTCAGCTATATCTTTAGCGCCGACATAGCCCAGGCCGCTTCTTAGCCCTCCGACTAGCTGATTAAGGATAACATCAACGTCTCCTCTATAATCAACTTCTCCCTCTATCCCTTCCGGAACGAGCTTATCGATAGTGACTTCTCCTTGAAAATAGCGCTCCCTGGAAGATTTATTATCGAGCATCGCCCCCAAGGAACCCATGCCGCGATAACTTTTCAGCGGACGCCCGTTTTTATATATTACGACGCCAGGCGCTTCAGTCGTGCCAGCCAGCATTTTACCGAGCATGACATTCTGTGCTCCAGCAGCCAGGGCGATAGGAATATCTCCCGAGAATTCTATTCCGCCGTCAGCACATACGGGAACTCCGGAACCTCTAGCCGCTTTAGAACAGTTATATACCGCGCTTACTTGCGGACAGCCGATGCCGGCGATTACTCGCGTAGTGCAGATCGATCCGGGACCTTGACCGACACGGAGGCCATCCACGCCGGCTTTTATGAGATTACGGGCGGAATCAGCTTCGGAAATATTTCCGGCGATCACATCTATCTCCGGATGATATTTTTTGCAGAATTTGATGGCCGCAATCACTGCTTTAGAGTCGCCATGCGCCGTATCAATAACGACGGCATCGACCTTCTCCCTGCTCAGAAGCTCCATCCTTTCCTCTAGATCTTCCCCGACCCCGATAGCCGCGACTGCTATTAAGCTGCCGTTTTTATCAAGATTATAAATATCGGAGCCGCCGCTGATGATCCTTTTCACGTCCGCCCAGGTATAGATTCCTTTCAGACTGCCATTAGAGTTGAATATGGGCAGTATCTTCTTTCGGGTCTTCATCATCATTTTATAGGCGCCCTCCATAGTCGTATTGGCATCGGCCTTGATGATCTCTTTGGACATGATTTGTCCCATCATGTCCGTAGGGCTTGAGGAAAAATCGAAATCATTGCGAGTGACTAAGCCGACCACCTGTCCATCCTCGTTTATTACCGGAAAACTGTAAAATTTGTAATCTTTTTCCGCTTTCATTTTCAGGACTTCGGAGACCGAGTCAAAAACATTGACGCAGATCGGATCAGAGATGAAAGCATTCAGATAATGCTTTATCTTGCCGATTGCGGCCGCTTGTTTTTTCGGCGTTAAAGCCTTATGAACGACGCCGATTCCTCCAGCTATAGCCATGGCGATGGCCATCTTAGCTTCCGTTACCGTATCCATGGGAGAGCTGACTATCGGTATTTTAAGCCCGATGTTGCGGGAGAACCGTGATTCAATATTCACTTCCCGCGGGAGTATTTCTGAATGCCCGGTTCTTAGACGGACATCGCCGTAGCTTAAAGCCAGGCCCTGACCGTCCATTTTTTTGAAAAAACGGTCAATTTTTCTGGTTTCCAGAGATTTCTTTTTCATGATTCTTCGCTCCTATATATTTTTGGATTATAGATTATCTTATTTTTTCGTTTAGTCTTGATCTATATTTGATGTTTGTTAAAAAACTATTGATATAGCATTGTAAAATATTTGCCTATTTTTGTAAATAGCTGTTTGGCATTTATCTAGTAACCAATTTTTAATTATTATAATATTTGACATTTTTTATATTTTATATTATTACATCTTCCCAAAATGACTAAAATATATTAGAATAAGTTAAGCCACTTTTATATATAGTAATATTAGCTAATAATAAACAAATAAATAATGACTATCTTATCTAATGGGTTCCCTACTAATATGCCTGACGCTGAAAATGTATCCCAAGGAGGGCCCGCTAATTTTGCCAGACTTTTTACCTCGTATATTACCGCTAATACTAAGGATCGCTGGATAGGGGTCATGTTGCAGGCTGAATCTATCAGAAAACCTAGATTACAGAAAATATTCTCTTTTCCGCGGCGTGAATACTATAAGCTCTATGCCCCTAAAAGCCGGCTAAAAGCTTTAACTCAGGCTAAAATCAAGAAAGATCCCAGCCGATTATTCAAAGGCTCTATAGATCAATTAGCGTCCCTCATCAGACGCCAGAAGCCGGATGTAGTTTTCTTGAACGGTTTTGGAATCTTTAATTGGCTGCTTTTAAAAGCAGCTGAGCAGGCCGCCACACCTGTCGTTATACAGCATGCCGGCATCTGGACTAAAGAATTGGAAATCCATAAGTCTTTATATACCGTAGCCGGACGTAAAATGATGGCGGAGATGGAAAAGGACTCCAGCCGTCTCGCGTCCGCGGAAGTTTTTTTAAATGAGTGGAGCAAGGATTATTACCGTCGCCATGTCGCTAAGCGCGCCGACAAACAAACATATATCATCCCTCTTCCCTTCGATTTTAATTTATTCAAAAGATTGAGCCGACGCGGCCAGAAGAATAAGCTCTCTCTTCCAGGTTTCGACCATCAGAAATTCAATATCGGCGTTATCGCTCGTTGGGATGAGATAAAAAATCACCAGGCGATCTTAGCCTTAGCGAAAGAAGCTAAGCGCCTGAAATTACCCTGGGCGTTCCACGTCGTAACCAGCATCCCGGATTTGCCGAAATATGAAAAAGCGCGGCGATCTTATGAGCGAGAGATCAAAGTCATCCCTTCGTTAGATCGGGACGGCATTTCCCGTTTTTGTCGGACCGTCGACCTATTGCTGCAGCCGTCATTATTCGATGTTTCCCCGACAGTCGTCCTAGAAGCAGTAGCTTTGAACACGCCCATCGTCATTTCTCCCAACGTCGGCTATGTCCATGATTTTAAAACCCATGGCGCGGAGCCATGGGTAATAGAAACCAAGAATGCCGCCAGCATGGTAAAACATATTATCCGTCTGGCGCGACAGCCTATGCCTATGAGCATCAAGAAACAATTGCGTAAAGCCCATGATTACAAGCGTGTTTTTAATGCTTATTTGAAGGTATTCTCTCAAGTCGGCCGATAATAACCCTAATGGCGCGGTCGTTGGCGAGGAGAAAAGCGCCGGGATGATTTAAAGCGATAACGTTTAGCCGGGTGGATCTCCCTGGCGAGCGGCACGAATTCGGTCCGCTTAATATTCTTATTGATCAATTTTTCTATTTCTCTGATCTCTTTCTGTTCATCGGCGGTGGCGAAAGTTATTGCTTTGCCCACTTGTCCGGCCCGGCCGGTACGGCCGATACGGTGTACGTAATCTTCGGAATTATCAGGCAGATTATAATTTACTACTAATTCAATGCCGCTCACGTCTAATCCGCGAGCAGCCACATCCGTGGCTACTAGAATGCGGATTTTTTTCGTTTTGAAGTCATTCAGGGCGGCGCGGCGACGGCTTAAAGACAGATTGGAGTGTATTTCTGTCGCTATCTGCCCAGCCGATTTCAATTTAATCGTTAAAGCTTTAACGCCGTGTTTAGTCCTGACGAAGACCAGGACCGAACCCTTATATTGGAATAAAATTTTTTGCAGATGTTCAAAGCGTTCCTCGCCTTTGATTATGAATATTTCCTGGTCTACTTGAGTGGCGGTCGTTCCCGGAGGCGCTACCTCAATACTAATCGGCAGCTTCATATAGTTAGCAGCGATTTTCACGATAGCCGCGGGCATGGTCGCAGAGAAAAGCAGAGTCTGGCGTTCAGGCGGAACTTGCTTGAGGATTTCATGGATCTGCGGAGCGAACCCCATATCCAGCATCATATCCGCTTCGTCTAAGACGAGAGTATTTATCCGGTCTAATTTAAGAGTGCGGCGTTTCAAATGATCAATCAAACGTCCGGGAGTAGCGACGATAATATGCGGGTTTCGCCGTAAGGCAAAAAGCTGGCGGTCTAAAGCTTCGCCGCCGATCAGGACTGCCGTCCTTAAACCTAAAGTTTGGCCTAATTTTTTTAAGCTCTCAGCGACCTGCTGCGCCAGTTCTCGGGTCGGAGCGATAACCAGGCCTTGGCCTTTATTCTGGCCTAAGCGCTGGAGCATCGGGATGCCATAGGCGAAAGTCTTGCCAGTGCCTGTTTGAGCGACGCCGATAAGATCCTGTCCGCTCATAGCTATCGGTATGGTTTTTTGCTGGATAGGCGTCGGGATGTCCAAATTCAATTTAATGAGGATTTTAAGGATTGAATCGCTGATACCTAGATCAGAGAATTGTTGTTGTGTCATAATAAAAATAAGTGACCCGATGTTCTCAGGGCCACTTAAATGACAAGAGATTCGAATCTTAATTTAATGAGATAACTATAGCACGTAATTATAATTAAGTCAATAGAATCATAGAAATCCTAAATCTTACTTAGGTCTAGTTCTTCGCTAAAATGGATTTTTTCTACGAATTCGGGCATATGGCTGACCATTATAATCGGGCCTTTATAGTCGTTTATAGCCTTAGCAATGATTGGAAGATGGCGGAAATTTATATGATTGGTCGGTTCGTCCAATATCAGTAGTCCGGGCCGCATCAAGACTAAGCGGGCAAATGACAGGAGGCCTTTTTGCCCTTCGGACAAATCAGCCACTTTATGCCCCATTAATTCCCCGGTAATCAAGAAACCGGCAGCTACCGAGCGCATTTCCGGTTCGCCCAGCCCTTCAGCTAAGACGTCTTTCAGCGAATCGAAAACTGTCTTTTTAAAATCAAGAGTAGAAAAATCTTGGCTGTAATATCCGACTTTCACTCCGGCTAAGATTTTCTGCCCCTCTTGCTTTCCGGCGACGAGCGATCTTAACAGAGTGCTTTTACCGATACCGTTAGGCCCGATTACTAATAAGCGGTCTTTTTTCCTTAAACTCCGGTCGATATCCTTAACCGCCGGTTCGTGGTTTTTTATAATTTTTATTTTTTTCAGACTGACTATCTCCCCGTTTATTTCTTGGGCCGGGATATCGAATTCGCGGATAGTCCTGTCTTCTCTCCGGACCTCAACCTTATTTTCTTCCAATTCTTCTGTCTCTTCTTTCATTTTTTGCGCTAATTTACGCATTTTACCGCCTTTATGAGCGAAAAAATTGACTTTCTCTTTCCGGTCCTTGATCTGTTTTTCGAGTTGGGCATTTTCTCGCTGTTCCCTTTCTACCCGGCGAGCGATCTCCTCCACGACAGAATAATAATCGCCGACATACATTTCCGTTTGATGCGTAAAGCTGTCCAAGTAGATGACTCCCTCGGTAAAGCAGTTTAAAAAATCAGCATCATGGGAGATGACCATCACTGTCTTATCATAAGTAAGGAGAAAGCCTATCAGATGATCAATGCCTGCTTTATCTAAATTATTAGTCGGCTCATCTAAAAGCAGGATATCAGGATTTTCTAAAAGCGAGTAGGCCAAAAGAATGCGTGCCTGTTGTCCGCCGGATAAGCTCCCGACCGGCTTATTTAAAGGGACGTCAAAATTAACCGCGTCAAGGGCTTTAGCGATGCGGCTCTTGATATTTCCAGGGATAACAGTGAAATCTTTAGAAAAGTATTCCTCTACTGTCAAGGCTATATCTTCCCTACTAATAGTTTGCCGTGCAGTACCGATGGTGGCTCCGGCGCCGACGGATATTTGGCCGTTTTGCGGAGTCAATTCTTTTTTTATCAGGCTGAAAATAGTACTTTTTCCCGCGCCGTTCTGCCCCATGAGAGTCACTTTAGCGCCGCGGCGCAAACTGAAACAAGCCTCATCTAAAATCGGCTTCTTATGGAGATATTCAAATTTGACTTTATCAAATCTAAGGATGACTTCTTCGGCCATGTTATGAATATTAATCTTTTATAAATAAAACCCCGCGGCCATGATTTGGAGCGGGACATTCGTTGCCACTCGCGCAGATTACGACTTAATTTACTAGAATAGCCTAACACAGAGACGAGGTCCAGTCAATCTGATCGTTCATGATTTCTTGAAAATATAGATTATAAAGCGGTATATAAATAAACCGGAAAATACTAGGCCGGTCGATAGATAAACCGTCTGCATCCAGACAGTATTAGAGTCCGTGCCGATAAACGCGCCATGGAGGAAGGAAAGTATGAATAATGGATAGACGGCATAATGTATTCCCCGCCAAGCCTTTTTATATTTCAGTCGGAAGAATAATGAACTGAAGATAACGACTAATAGGATATAAAAAGCAAAAATACCTAGACTGAGAAAAATGGGGTTATAGCTGGAAGCGAAGGGGATCAATATGTCCAACCAATTAAAATCAACGAATTTATCAAAAAGCAAAGCCAGGATATGGGTCAAAAGAGCAACACCGAGAGCCAGGCTCAGATATTTATGGACGACCCAGGCCTGGACGGGGTTGATAAAACGGTAAATATAACTAGTCGTCATGCCAGTGCCCAGCAAAACTACGAGGAACATCAGAAGATAGGCAGTGATGCCGGCTGTCCTGGTTATGAACCAAGGCAGGCTGCTGATATCTGGCGCTACCGTAGAATTATTTACGCTGCTTTGCGCCAATGATAAACTGGAGCCGAAATCAAGATAAAGCAGGCCCAGAGCGATTAGGACTAAAATTGAGAGTAACAGTAATCTGGGTAATCTAAGGGAGGAAATCATATATTATTTAAGAAATTGGTTGCCCGTCGGGAAAATAAATTTTTTTTTATCCTTAGTGAATATAATACAGGCTGAGTCTGATTCTTTATCGATGAATCTTAAGCCTTCATCCTGGCCTAAGATAAGAATGGTCTTGGCAAAAACATCGGCTCGTACGGCGTTTGAGGAAATGGCCGTCACTGATAGTATATCATTTATAAGCGGTAAGCCGCTACGCGGGTCGATGATATGGTGCCACTTGAAGCTGCCGTTTTGGCCGGAACGCCTGATTATTCCGGAGGTCGCTATGCCCAGCCGCTTCCCGGCAGTGTTGATGAAAAAGAGGTTTTTATCCGGAGAGAATGGATCCTGAACGGCGATATCCCAGCCGGTTTTTCCCTCTTTATTGCCAGAGACGATAAGATCGCCGCCCGCCGATAGCCAATAATCATTGACACCTTGGAAATATTCCCGGCTTAAACGATCTATGATATAGCCTTTCCCTATCCCGCCGAGGTCGATCCTGAGCCCGGCAGGCTTATTGACTACTCGGCCAGCAGTTTTTAGATTATCTATTCTTTTACGTTTTCGGAAGATATCTTGTAATTTTATCGTGTCCGGCCGATCCGATGCCTGACTATTTGCCCCGAAATCAAGCTGGTCAAAGCTCCGCTTATAGCCCACGGCTTCCAAATTGCCGATGACGGTCGGATCAAATATCCCGCCCGTTTTTTGATAATAATATTTTATTTCCTTTAGTAGCTCGGCCATGTCGGCGCTTACTTCCAAGACGCTTTTTTTTGAATCATTGAATTGGGCCAATTCGTTTCCTTCTAAAAAACGGCTGAAGCGCCTTTCAAAATTTAAAATTTCCGCTTTAGCGTATTCCAAAATATTCTTTTGTTCGCTAGTAAGTGAGGCGACCAGCTCTATCTCTGTTCCCAAAGCCTTGAACTCTCGCCACATCATCTTAGTCTCTAGCATAGTTTATCTCTTTAATCGCGCATGACCATCGTCAGGACATCCTGGTCCTGGGCATCGGTATTTGCATCATGGTCTGTGGCGGCGCTTGGACTGGTGTCGGAGCTATAGTCGGAGCCGGAACAGCTGGTTTTATAGCCGGAATCTTTTTCGGAGAGATCTTCTTTTCTATGATAGGCGCGGCAGAGCTAGCCGCAGCGCTAGGCTTAGTCTGATCGGAACTTACCGCGCTATATTTTTTACTGGCGGCGATGGCCGCCGAACGGCTGATCAGATTGAAGATCAAGACGAACAAGACGACGGCTAGTCCAAGAGCGTAAGAAAAATTCTTCAAACGCGGCCAGAAAGCATCGTCAGGAATCATAGAAAATTCTTCCATCCTGATCTGGTCCTTATCTACCCCGAGACTCATCAGGTGGCTGACCATGGCGTTCATGAACGGCACCGGTCCGCATAAGAAGAAGCTCTTGCCTTTGACATTGCCGACAAAATCCCGGATAAGAGAGGCATCTATACGTCTATATAAAACGTTCTTATCATCCGCAGGCCCCTTCTCTTCGGTAAAAGAGAAAAGAGCCGATAAGTTCGGATTACCTTTTATCGCTTCTTTTATCTCTTTGTAGAAAACGGCTCCTCGGGCTGTTTTGGCGCTATATATCAGCGAGAGCTTATTAGATAAATTTAAATCAACGGCATAGTTTAGGGCGCTGATGAAAGGGGTGATGCCGATGCCGCCCGCGATAAGAACGAGATCAAAATATTTGTTTTCATCATAAAAGAATCGGCCATAAGGGCCGGAAACCAAAATCTCGTCTCCGGGCCGGAGGCGCGCCAAGCCCTGCGTGAACGGACCCTGTATCCTGATGCCGAAACGAAGACAATCTTTCCTGGTCGGAGAGCTGGCGATGGAAAAAGCATGCTTATCTTCAAAGATCCCCTGCCTATTTTTATAGGCGATCATCGCGTATTGGCCAGGCTGATAATGGAAAACCGGCCAGCCCCTCTTATCTACTAATTCTAAGATAACCAGATCAGGAACAGGTTGATAAATTTGTTTTATATAGTATTTATATTCGGACATAAAGCTCGCATGACTGCCCCAGTGCTCCGGGAATGCTCATATAATACGTCTAGAACAGAAAAATATTCAAAGATATCCCAGAATAACACGGGATTATTCCTGCTATTTCAAGCTATTTTCCACGTTTTTAAGTTTGCGGGCAGATCGGTGCAGAAGCTTTTTTTCTTCAGGCGATATCTTGATGTCAATATCGCGCGTCACGCCCTTCGCGCCGATAACGAGCGGCAGGCTTAAGGAGACCCCTCTTAAGCCGAATTTTCCATCTAGAGGATGAGAAACGGTAAATACTGTATTCTTATTCAATAAGATAGCCTCGATGAGGCTGGCGACTCCGGCGGCAATCGCATAGTAAGTCGCCTGTTTGCCGGTTATTATGGCATACGCGGCGTTCTTAGCCTGATTAAAAATAATCTCCTTTTTCTTTCTGGATATCTTCTGGAAGCGGTCCAAAGGCGTATTGCCGATCATGACCGTGCTCCAGAGCGGCACCTCGCTATCGCCATGTTCCCCGATGATATAGGCGTGCAAGCTCTTCGGGTCGATAGATAATTCCTGCCCTAAGAGAAAACGCAATCGCGCCGAATCCAAAATCGTGCCTGAACCGAAAATCTGCCGTTTTTTCTTCGGGAACATCTTAATGGCGATATTCGTCAGGATATCTACCGGATTAGTCACGATGATGACGATGATATCCTGGTTATGCTTGAAGATCTCGGGCATCAATTCCTTGATAATAGCGGAATTCTTTTGCAGGAGGTCCAAGCGCGTTTCTCCTACTTTTTGAGATGCGCCGCAGCTGATGACAGCGATACGACTATCTTTCATATCAGCATAAGAACCAGCCTTGATCTTGGTGTAGCCCAAAAAAGGCACAGAGTGCTGCAGATCCATAACCTGCGAAAGGCAGACTTTCTTATTGATATCAATAAGGGCTATCTCCTCGGCCACTCTCGCCGATATAAGACTATAAGCCGTAGTGCTGCCGACCATGCCGGCGCCGATTATAGTTATTTTATTTTTAAGCATATCCTATGGATTCTTATTTAGGCTCTTCCGTCTTGTCGGAATTAGTGTTAAGGCCCAATATTTTATATAGGGCGCAAAAACCGGTTATCGCCGTCAAGAGCATGATGAAGCCTAGGACGTAGAATACTATCTGGAGAACCCCTGATAGCCAGAACCAAGCTAGGATCAGGAATATCAAAGCTAATATCACGCGCCCTACTCGGTCAGATTTGCCTTCATTTTTTTGAAACATAAAATTAGATATTAATGAATTAATCGTTAGTTTATCCCGATACTATTATAGGCGAAATGCCATCTTTAGTCCATTTTTGCATATTAAAAAGTCGCATTTTGATATGCGACTTGTTTCTTGGATTTATATTTACAAATCCAGAGCTATTTTATAGAAATGTCTTCCCTGTATGGCTAGTTCTACGGCCATCGGCAGGGCTTTCGGTCTCCATAGAATAGTTTTAACTAGCAGCCACCAGTAGTGCCCGGCGGCGCGTGAGAAAATACCGATAAAAAATATGCTTTTTAGGAAAGCGCTGATATCTTTCCAGCCTATTTTTCCGCCTTTGACTGACGGCCGATAATCTCTTAAAAAGGTGTGTATCCGGGAATAGTAGCTGCGCGCGCCATATAAGGTTCGGATCAGCTTCTTGTATTCTTGAAGCATCACCTCCTTATCCATGCGAGGGGTAAAATTCAAGTAGGCGTCGGTATTCCCGCCACTACTTTCGCCTAAGAGACGCTTTTCGTCTTGCAGGCGATGGTAAAGCCTGGTACCTGGCAGGGCGGTCAATAAACCGACCATAGCGACGATGACTCCTATTCCTTCGATGAATTCTTTCTGCAATTGGAATATGTTATCCGGATCATTATCGAAGCCGATGATAAATCCGGCCATGACTTGCATGCCATGGTGATGGATTTTTTTAACTGCGGCCGCTATGTCGCTTTTTATATTCTGTTTTTTTCCGCATTCTTCCAAGCTTTCTTGGCTAGGGGTCTCGATGCCCAAGAACACTTTGAAAAAATTCGCTAGCGACATGAGTTCTAATAGCTCATCGTCATCGGCTAAATTTACGCTGGCTTGAGTAAGGAACCGGAAAGGATAGCGCTTCTGTTTCTGCCAACCGATCAGGACTCTGAGCATCAGCTTGACTTTCTGCTTATTGCCGATGAGATTATCGTCAGCGATAAAGACCGATCCACGCCAGCCAGCCTGGTACAATTCTTCCAGTTCGTTCATGAATTGTTCCGGGCTCTTAGTCCGCGGCCGCCGGCCGTTCAAGATGATAATATCGCAGAATTCACAATCATATGGACAGCCGCGGGAATATTGGACGGTCATCGTCACATAGTCCTTAGGATTGATCAACGACCACATCGGGATGGGCGTAGTGGCGATATCCGGGTAATTTTCCGGGCTGTAAATCTTTTTAGTCCGGCCCGATTTCCAATCCGCGATGAATTGCGGCATAGTATCTTCAGCTTCGCCTAAGAAAAGATGATCAACTTGGGAAAATTTTTCCGGCTGAGCTGTAAAAAGAGGTCCTCCAGCCAGAATGACCTTCTTCTTCTGACGGCAGCGGGCGATTACTTCTTTAGCGCTTGCCTCTTGTATTATCATGGCGCTAACCATGACCAAATCGGCCCAAGCGATATCTTCGTCTAGAAGTTCGGAAACGTTCAAATCTACCAGACGTTTGTCCCATTCTAGAGGAAGCAGGGCGGCTACGGTCAAAAGCCCGAGAGGCGGAAAAGTGGCTTTCCGAGAAACGAATTTAAGGATATTTTTAAAACTCCAAAAAGTTCCCGGAGTTTGCGGATAGATCAATAAGATGTTCATGGCTACTCCTGATTTATTTTTTTAATCTGTTGAATATTCGATTTTTAAAGGAAGAAAATATATTATATTAAAAACATCATCCCATAAATCGGGCCTAAAGTCAACATGATTATCAGGATATTTCAAGGCTAAATATTTATTACTTCAATATCAACCTTGTCGTCATAACTTAATCCATAATAGCTGGTGATCGGTTTGGCATAGCGCAACATGGCGTCTAAGAGGACGATCCTCATCCGGCGCAGGATATTCCGCGGCCGAGTTATGAAACGGTCCATGGCTATCAAAATCAGCCATTTCTTAGGATCGCTGGGGATCTTGACTTTATGATTTTCCTTCAAATCAACTAGGACTCGCCTGATATCCGGCGTCTGCATATACCCGTAGAAAGCTTGAACGGAAATAAGGCTGCCTACTCTGGCGGTCGGCTGGAAATTTATAATGCGATAGCGCCCGCTTTTATCTATGCGCGGACTATTCAGAAAAACGACGTTCATGAAGATGATGTGCCTGGGGATATAGAGCCCCCATTTGGATAAGAATGATTCCATGGCCACTGGAATGCGGTCGGACAAGCTGACTATCGGCCGTGAAGACATGATTACCACCGAGCGATTCAGGAGCTTATCCTCGTTTTCTCTCTGTAATTCAGAAAATCTCCCGACCGATAAGCCTGGCAGGTCAAGATGCGCGGCTCGGGAAAGATTCCGGCCCCAATCCCAAGTCGACATGATGATAAATAGTATTATAGCTATCAAGATAGGTACGAAGCCGCCTTGCCAGAATTTCAGGATAGTACCGGTAAAAAAAGAGACATCAATGACCAGGAGGAAGGAAAAGATCGGCATGACCAGCCATAAAGGCCATTTCCAGAGATAGCGGATAAGAGAATAAAATACCAGGGTCGTGATGATCATCGTTCCGGTGACAGCGATGCCATAAGCCGCCGCTAAGCCGCCGGATGTCCTGAAGATCAAAACTAGGGCGATACAGCTGATAGCGAGAGCGGTATTGATAAAAGGTATATAGATCTGGCCCTCGATTGAGGGGTTGGTATGGATGACTTTTACTTTAGGAAACAGCCCCAGGGCAATCGCCTGGCTGGTCAAAGAATAAACTCCGGCGATAAGCGCCTGACTGGCGATTATGGTGGCGGCTGTCGCCAGTATGACTACGCCGAGAAAAGCCCAGTGAGGGGTCAGAGCATAAAAAGTATTATTATCTACGATTTCCTGTCCGGACAACAAGAAGGCGCCTTGGCCGAAATAATTTATAACTAAGGCCGGGTAAACCAAAATAGCCCAAGCTCTAGTAATGACATGGCGATTAAAGTGGCCCATATCGGCATAAAGAGCTTCACAGCCGGTGATGCATAGGGCGACCGAACTTAAAACAAAAAAAGTGGACCAGGCATGAGCCGCAATGAATCTGTAAGTAAATATTGGATTGAGAGCTTCTAAGACTTGAGGATATTTGATTATCGACGGCAGGCCAAGGGCAATCAAAGCTATAAACCAGATAATCATGATCGGACCGAAAAGCCGTCCGACCTTTCCGGTCCCTTTCTTCTGGATATAAAACAAGGCGATCAAGATCAAGATCGTCAGAGGGATGACATAAAGAGCTAAATCAGGTGATAGTATCTTAAAGCCCTCTACGGCTGATAAGACAGAAATGGCCGGGGTGATAATGCCGTCGCCATAAAGCAAGGTTGCGCCTAATAGGACCACGGCGGTTACGCTGAATCCGAATATTTTTTTAACTTTTCCCTGCCTCAGCAGGGCTAGAAGAGAAAAAATCCCGCCCTCGCCCTTGTTGTCCGCCCGCATGATAAGAAGAATATACTTGATGGTCACAACGACCATCAATGTCCAAAAGATCAAGGACAGGACTCCGAGGATGTTCTCCGGGCTGCGCTCCAGGGGATGCAATCCAAAAAAAGTTTCTTTAAGAGCGTAGAGCGGTGACGTTCCGATATCGCCGAAAACGACTCCGAGAGCGCCGATGAGAAGCGGCAAGCTGACTTTCTGGCTAAGAGCACTTTTCCCCATAAATTTATGCAATACCGTTATGGCTGTTTCCTGCGCCAAGGGCGAAGGACTAAAGCTGATACTAAAAGATGAGTGAAGGAAATCATTAGGACATAGATATAGACGGACGCCAAACCCGCAAAGAAATTAAAAAAACTTAATGAATATTCAGCGATATTCCAGTGCCTGAGAAGAACGAAGATATTGAACAGAAAAAGCATGGCGACGATCAATAAGCCGCCGTTCAAAGCATCGCGCCGGTCGTTCTTGCTCGGAGCAAGATGCGAGGCAATGGCGAAAGAAATATAAAGAAAAAGCCAAAAACGATAATTCATCAGATTATCTGGAGAAAATAACCGAATCAAGAAATCCTTAACCGCGCCGCCTAGAGCGGGCCAAGATTCATGGTTTCCGGAAAGATATGTAAATATTTCCCGCCCGTTCGGCACTAAAGCATATAATAAGAAAACGAGTAGTAGGGGGCCGATAATAAGCGGCGCTAAACCGATAAAGAAATTACCGACGCTTTGGTATAAATTTCTTCGGTTATAAGAATGGCTGACGTGCCCCAGCTCTCCGGTCAGAGCATCGGGAGAAAACAAGGCTACTTCGCTTATCTTGTGCCTGAAAAGAAGCGCGGTAAGAGCATGGCTGTATTCATGTACCGGCGTCCCGAGCCAAGCCGTCCATAATATTCCACGCCAACCGATTGAACGGCTATAATTTTTTAAGATAAGGCCCTGTATCTCCGATAATATAAACCCGAAAATAAAAAAAACACCAAAGACGGAAAAAAATTGGATGATGGTTATCTGCGCGACCTGGAAAAAGAGAGGGCCCATTAAATTAATTACTTATAATTTAAAACAGCCATCCACTCAAGGATGAACTGTCTGAAGCTTAGGCCTTATTATGCTTGCTCTTCTTAAGGGCTTTCTTCTCTAACATCAGACGCTTAACTTCCAGCCTTTTCTTGGTTTTGCGAGAATGCGTCTTTTTGTGCTTACCGACTCCGGTAGATCTTTTAGCCATATGTATATGTTATGAATAATAGTAATCTTAGCGTATTATCGGAATAAAATCAATAAGCGGCCAGCTTAGCTAATTCTCGCCAGATGAGGTACATGGCATAAGTATCCAAACCGCAGTATTTTAATAGATTGCGGATGGCGGCCTGTTTTTCGGTCCTGGTCTTATCGCCGAACACCATATCATGCCAGGCTTCCATCGCCGCGCCGCCTTCTTTGATTTCCAGATCCTGATAGCTTAACGACGGCACTAAGACCGGCAGGACTTTCTTGATAGATACCCGGCCTCTGAAGCCGGGATGGACATAGAGCTGTTTTTGGAAAATTTCCATCAGATCATAGATTCGTTCATTCAGATCATTGAGGAAAGAGGCCGCCTCAGGATGCCGTTCGGCTAGTTGGGCGTTTATTCCCTTCTCAAAGCGCTTATTCCAGACGATAACGTGCCCGCGCGGGACGATATATTTTTTCAAATTAGCGATGATCTTTTCCGACGGATCGGTATTTTCGGCATGCAAGTATTCAAAATGTTCCGGTTCAGCCTGCGGATCTTTTAAAACATGCAAAGAAAACTGGAAAGGAACTTGCTGATAGGGCCTGAAGCCTTTAAATAGGGGTATCGCTGACGGGTAGGTTTCGTAGTCCAAGAAATATAAAGGGTAGGACAGGCTTCCGATCTCTTTCCCAATAGCGCTTGAATCAATGAGCGGCTTTTGAGTCTTATGTACAAAAACCTGATTACGCTGGACAGCGGTCAATTTGAATGAATCGGGAATTTCGCCCAATTCATAAATTTTGGCATCGACTAGTTCCGTCAATTTGCTTTTGCTGGCGCCGATCCGAGACAGATCATGGACAGAATATTCCGGTATCTCCGGATGAGAGTAAGAAAAAGTGGAGCAATGGTTGCTGCGGGCGGAATAAAGGCATAAGCAAGCCACGGCTTTTTCGTCTTTTTCCCATAAGATTTCGGCAGCGCTCCCCATCTTTATCCTTGTCGCCTCCAGGCGCTCGCGCACTTCTCTGCTGACATCCTCTTTGATGAAAAGCTCATCGACAGAGATATCGTCTTCGCGCACATATTCTTTATTGAGATGGATAATATATATTTTACCTAATTTTAGGCCGTTATCTTCTAATACGGCGACTTGGAAAGCCACGTCTTCAATATGATCGGGCGAATTCTCGTTTTCGTCCAATGTATTAGTACCTTTTATTTCATATAAATTCCAAACATCATTCCGGGAATCATATTCTAGGACGTCATTCCTGGCTAGAAAGCGGCCGCTGGTAAAAGAGGCCTGGAAAATGACCGGCTCTTTTTTCGCGAGGCGTTCAACGGTGGCGGCGCGTGCCGTTTCCCCGAATTCTGAGATCAGTACGCCGCGAGGAAATAATTTTTGCGCCCAAGATTCTACTAGATTGCCTTTAGCGACCAGGCTGCGGTCAAAATCAGACAAGGCGAACATGTCTTTAAGTTCCGGCTTATTCATCTGCAGCCAAGCATTCTTAGCGCAAGCTATGAATTGCAGATAGATTGTCTTGGTTATGAATTTCATCATCTATTCAGGTAGGTTATAGTCAATTGCAGAACGGTCGCGAATGAGACCCAAAATAAATATGGGATTTGAGCCAGCGCTACCCAGCGGACGCGGGGATAAATAGCCGCCATCGCCCAAATGAGCGTGGTGAGAACGAGTAGGATGTCAAGCGCTGCCAAAAAATTATTTTTAAGTCCAAATTGCAAAGGGGTAAAAGCAAAGTTAAAGATAAGATTCAATGCGAAAGGTAGGGCCGTAAGCCGAGCGATTCTTTTCTGCCAAGCCAGCACGAATACCCGTCCGAAGGATATGGCGATCAGAATATAGAGAAATGTCCAAACCGGGCCGAATATCCAGGCCGGCGGAGACCAGGATGGCTTGATGAGTTGCGAGTACCAATTATAGGTATTCATAAAGTTAGATTTTTCATGAAATCAAGGAATGGCTTTAATCTTTTCCGGTCGATCAATAAAGATTCTTCTTTATTCAATTCGCTGTGCGGACGGTCGAATCCTTCCGGAATGAGAAAGCTGGACATCGGATAGCCGGGATTGATGATCTTGGAAAATTCTTCCGTGACCGTATTGGCCTGGGTCGCCTCCACCGTCTCCAAGCGATCGCTCGCCGGGTCATAATAAGACAGGCTGAAATTCCAGATGAAGCGGCGGTTACTAGAGGGATAAAGAGAGAATATTCTTTTCCAAGCGGCCAGGACTTCAGCATCATTCAATTCCCGATTCTTATTGAGACGGCGGACAAAGACGCCCGGCTGTTCATTCTCCGGCAAAAAATTAGTCGTGACGGCCTCATCTATGGCTATGGTCGGCAAAAGGCTTAACTTGGCGTATTCCTTGGCCTTATAGGCGGAGTTTTCCGCCGGCGTATGGAATGGCTCTGCGGCTTTAAAATCGATTT
>JAJZRB010000008.1 GCA_021806615.1 bacterium
CAAGAACAATTCGGACAAAACGCTAAGATCGTCCAGAACATAACCTCGCAATCCGCTAAATTGATTGCTGATGTCACGGAAAAATTGACTAAATTAGACGAGACTAATAAGCAGGTAGTCAATTTTTCCGCCCAATTACAAAATTTGCAGGATATTTTAAAGAATCCTAAACAGCGGGGCATCTTAGGCGAGTATTTCTTAGAAGAAACCCTTAAAAATGTTTTGCCGCCTAATTCCTACCAGATGCAGTATCCTTTTAAAGATGGCACTATCGTCGATGCCGTGGTTTTTGTGAAAGACAAGATCATCCCTGTCGACGCTAAGTTCTCCCTAGAGACTTATGAGAAGATTCTTAATACTAGCGATGCGGAAATTCGCGCCAAATTGGAACAGCAATTTAAACAAGATTTAAAAAATAGAATCGATGAAACGGCCAAATATGTTAAACCGAGCGAAAAAACCATGGAGTTCGCTTTTATGTTTATTCCTTCGGAAGCGATTTATTACGATTTATTAGTCAATAAAGTCGGAGCAGTCAAGGTCAATACGCGGGATCTTATCGAGTATGCTTTTCGCGATAAGAAAGTGATTATTGTTTCCCCGACTTCGTTTCTGGCTTATCTGCAGACGGTCTTGCAAGGATTAAAAGCCATGCAGATAGAAGAGAAGGCTAAAGAGATCAGGGCGAATATTGAAAAATTACAACGGCATATCGGAAGCTATGATGAATTCATGAAAAAGTTGGGCGTTTCCATGTCCACGACAGTCAACCATTATAATAATGCCTATGCCGAGTTTAAAAAGATAGATAAGGATGTGACTAAGATCACCGGGCAAGAAGCACAAATTGAGATTTTAAAAATCGAGCGGCCTAAAGAGGGCTAGACTGTAAGATATGGCAGATGACCTGTTTTCATCAAATACTTCGCTCCAGATAGCAATCATTAAGATAATTGCTTTCTTTGATTTATTTGAATATCCGCTTACGGCCTATGAGATTTGGAATAATTTAGATAGAAAATCGTCCTTTAATGACGTCGTGGCTATCTTGGAATCAGGGAGCGGATCGATCTCTTATAAGCAAGGTTTCTATTTTTTGCCCCAGCGGGAAGATATAATCAATACCCGCCGGAAACGCTATAACTATGCTTATCGTAAAATTAAGATTGCCCGTCGCTTCGCGGAATTATTCGGCTATTGTCCGTGGGTCAAAGCCGTGGCCGTCGCTAATTCATTGGGGCAGCATAATTTACGAGATGGGAGCGACATTGATTTTTTTATCATCACGTCATCAGAGCGTATCTGGTTAAGCCGTTTGTACTGCACCGGTTTAGCCAAGATCCTTAATAGTCGCCCGACCGCTGAGTTCAAAAAAGATAAGGTTTGTCTAAGTTTTTATGTTTCCATGGCACATTTGGATATCAGTGATCTGCGTTTAACGGGCGGAGATCCTTACTTTGATTATTGGCGCCGCAACTTGATTGTGTTGTATAATAAAGACAGGACTTACGAACATTTTTTATCTGCTAACGGCCTGGCTAATGACGTCACTTATTTTCCGCCGGCAAGCTTTCAATCGCCGTCAGCTGGTAATCGGGCGCCAGGAAAAATAATGAAGCGTCTGGAAGATTTGGCGAAGAAAATCCAACTTAATATAATGCCGCCAGCTCTCACGGCCGCCATGAATAATTCTGATGGCGTCGTAATCAATGATGCGGTTCTAAAATTATATCAGGGCGACCGTCGCCGTGAATACGCCGAAAAATATGGACAAAAAATTAATGAAATTTTTGAAAAAAACCGTTGAATGGTTTTTTTACCTATTTGTTTTCCTGCTACCCTGGCAGACCAAGCTCATCCTGCGCCCTAGCGCCAGTAATTTTCAAGAGATTTCCTTATATGTCAGCCATCTTTTGTTATTTTTTATTTTGATTATATTTTTTGTCTATAAATTCCGGCGCCCGACCGATGATGAGCGCATCTCCGGCCTATGGCTGTCACTTGCCGGAGTGGAAATAGGTGTATTAATCTCCTTCTTCTTTGCCGCCGACCAAGTCCTTGCTTTTTATTACTACGTTTTGCTGCTAGAAGGCGTCGGCTTATTTTATCTGTTGCGTGAAGCGACGACTAATTTCGGTTATGAAGAAGCCGGTCTCGACAAGATCAAGGTCTTTTACTATTTTTTCGCCAGCTTATTTTTGCAGGCCCTGCTTGGTATTTACCAGTTTTTAGAGCAGAGAGCGCCAGCCTGTAAATATTTAGGATTAGCGGCACATGACTCTGATTCTCTGGGCGTGTCGGTCATTGAAGCCGCGTCCGGCAGATGGTTGCGCGCCTACGGCGGCTTAGACCATCCCAATATCTTCGGCGGAGTTTTGGCTCTATCTCTGATTGTCGTCGGTTATTTATTGGCTCGGAAGAAGATGATTCGGTCCAAGCGGGAAGCCATAGAGTCTCTTTTGCTGTTCATTTTTTATTTTGTGTCCTTATTTGCTTTATTTTTTACTTTTTCTCGGTCAGCCTGGCTCGCTCTTGGCGTCGGGTTAACCGTCCTTCTATTCGGTTTAATTTTAAAGAAAGACCGTTGGGTTTTGGGGCGTTTTATTGCTTTGAT
Source organism: bacterium (assembly GCA_021806615.1). Lineage (GTDB taxonomy): Bacteria > Patescibacteriota > Patescibacteriia > Patescibacteriales > UBA12465 > UBA12465. Next base: position 2,615 of record JAJZRB010000008.1, read on the forward strand.
TTTCTTTTCTGCCGTCATGGTCCTGATTGTGGCGTATCCATATCGAGATTTATTGCAGGTTAGAATCTACGGCGGGACGCGCTTAGAGGATAAATCAGTAACAGAAAGAGAAGAATATATCGGGCAAGCCGAAAGCTTGATCAGCCGCAATTGGATTTTCGGCGTCGGAGTCGGAGCCGGAAATTATACCATGGCTATTAAAGATTTGGATCTAGTTAAAAAAGAACACTGGGCTTATCAGCCGGTCCATAATGTTTTTTTATTGCTTTGGGCTGAAACGGGGATATTTTCCGTCCTATGCTTCGTAGCCTTTATCTTTTTCTTGATTAAAAAAAACCGTCGAGAAGTTTTTTCATTGGCGGTCATGGCAGCTCTTCTAGTCTTGATGTTGCTTGATCACTGGCTGTTTAGCCTGCCTTTCGGCATCATTTTCTTATTCTTTATTCTCGGCTTGCTTTGAGATTTAGGCTCTATTCGGTAATTGGTTTGCAGGAAAGCTAAGTCATTTTCTAAATTCTTCAAGGTTTTTTTAAAGGCAGCCGATTGAAAACGGGTGTCTTTTTTGATATTTTCTCTCAAAAGTCTCAAAATCGTAGCTATGGTGCCGAAATAGTCTCCGCTCTCAATATGAAATTTAACGCCCGCTTCGTCTCGTATTAACCAAAAAGTTGGAGTAATCCGGTATTTTCCCGCCATACAGTTTAGATAATGCTTGAGAATTTGCCCTTGCCGATGATAAGATGGTCCAGGACCTCAATTCCTAGAATGTTCCCCGCCTCCAGCAATTTATTGGTTATTTCAACATCGGCTTGGCTAGCTCTTAAAATTCCGGAAGGATGATTGTGAGCGATGATTATGGCGGCGGCTGAATATTCTAAGGCCGGCCGGAAGACTTCGCGCGGCTGGACGAGCGACGCGTCTAGAGTGCCCAGAGAAATGACTTCATCATGGATCAATTGGTAATGCGTATTGAGGTAAAGGCCGCGGAATTGTTCCTTATTCAGATTATTCATATCTTTTAGGTAATTAAAAGCTTGCGCGGCCGTCCTGATGGCAATAGATCCTCCAGGTTTTTTTTGATAAAAACGGCGGCCTAATTCAAAACAGGCCACTATCTGGCAGGCTTTAGCTATCGGGATATTTAAATCTTTTTCAATGATGAGGGGATCTTTCTGATAAACGATGCCTTTCTCTCCATATTCCCGCAACAAGCGGCTGGACATGGAGAATACTTCTTCTTTTTTCGTACCGACGCCCAAGACGACGGATAATAATTCGGCTGAACTGAGCGACCCCGCGCCCTCCTTAATCATTTTTTCTCGCGGTTTTTCTTCGTCCGGCAGATCTTTTACCCGCATAATCTTATATTGCCGCCCGTGGTTTAAAATCAAGTCATGGTCGCGTATTTTATATGGCATAATGTTAGAAATTATATAAGGTTGATCGATTCGTGCTTACTTTAAATTATATCAAAGATGTGATAAATTTAAAACACGATAATTAGGTTTAATTAAGTAAATGTTTAAAATATGAATAAATATAAAGTTGATATCCTGTCAAACAAGATACCTTTAATTACCGTTCCCATAAAAGGAGCGCCGACGGCTACCGCCTTGATAGTCATTAAGACGGGCTCCAAATATGAGGGCCGCCGTACTAACGGTTTATCTCACTTTTTGGAACATATGTTTTTTAAAGGTACGACCCGTCGTCCTAATACTTTATCTCTTTCTAGCGAATTAGATTCTTTGGGCGGTGAGTATAATGCCTTTACCAGCAAAGAGTTCACAGGTTACTGGGTCAAAGTAGCCGCCCCTAAGATAAGGGCTGCCTTGGATATCGTCGGTGATATGTTGCTTAATTCTCTTTTTGACGAGGCGGAAATTGAAAGGGAGAAAGGAGTGATTATCGAAGAATTAAACATGTACGAAGATAATCCGCTAATGCACGTCGAGGATGTTTTTGAATCTTGCTTATATGGCGATACGCCGGCGGGCTGGGAGACTATAGGTACGAAAGAAAACATCCGCCGTTTCAGGCGGCAAGATTTTATCAGATATTTCCGTTCTCAATATGGTGCCAGAAGCGCTTACGTAGTGCTAGCCGGAGGCATAAAAGAAAAAGATAAAAGAGCCGCGATGCAGATTCTTGCCAATTTTCCGATTAATGACTGGCATCATAAATTGGCAGTTAAAGAGAAACAGAGTGCGCCTCGCATCAAAGTCGCTGTTAAGAAAATAGATCAGGTGAATCTATCCTTAGGCGTAAGAGCCTGCCCGATTGATCACGCGGAAGAATTCAAAATCAGGCTCCTGGCTATTATTTTGGGAGGTTCTATGAGTTCGCGCTTATTCATCAATCTGCGGGAAAGAAACGGCTTGGCTTATTATGTACGGACCTTAACAGAGTTTTATTCCGATTCAGGCTATTTGACGACGCAAGCCGGCGTGCCAATTGTCAAAGCTGAGGCGGCAATTAAAATCATCTTAGCGGAGTATAAAAGATTAACTACGGAATTGGTCAGCGCCGCAGAGCTGAGAAGAGCTAAAGATTTATTGCAGGGTAAATCGCTTTTGCAGCTGGAGGCCACAGACAACTTAGCGAATTGGTATGCCCGTCAGGCCATTTTACGTAAGAAAATCATGACTCCGGCCGAGTTTTTGCGACAAATAAAAAAAATTACCGCCGCTGACTTAAAAGATACAGCCCAGAAAATATTTATTAATCGTGGTCTGAATTTAGCTCTAATCGGCCGAGTCCAAGGAAAAAAATTTAAGAGAATTTTAAAGTTTTGATATCGCATGTTAGACCTAACGAATTTAAATGAAGCCCAAAAATCAGCCGTTACCCATGAAAACGGGCCTCTTTTGATCGTCGCCGGAGCCGGAACAGGGAAAACGACAGTCCTTATCAGTCGTTTAGCCTATCTTATCCTGGATAAGCAGGTAAAAACCGATGAGATTCTGCTATTGACATTTACGGAGAAAGCCGCGGGCGAGATGGAAGCGCGCGCCGACAAGATACTTCCTTATGGTTATGTCGATTTGTGGATCAATACCTTCCACGGTTTCAGCGAACGCATCCTAAGGGAATTCGCCTTGGACATAGGCCTAAGCGCGAGCTTTAAAGTATTAAACGAAACCGACCAATGGGTCTTGATCAAAAAGAATCTGGCCAAGTTCAACCTAGATTATTATCGCCCCCTCGGTAATCCAACGAAATTCATTTCCGAGCTGTTGCGCCACTTCTCCCGCTTAAAAGACGAAAATATCTCCTCGGCCGAGTATTTGAAATATGCTGAAGAATTAGAGTCAGACCAAGATGAACGGCTGAGTGGCAAAAGAATGAGCCGGAAAGCTAGCGCCCGTCCGTCGCTTAAAAAACCAAGAGATAAAGCGGCGCCGACGGATGACGATGAAGGCGAAACGCTGGAGATCGGACGCATCAAGGAGTTGGCTGAAGCCTACCATACTTATAATGATCTGCTGCTAGCCAATAATTATTTAGATTTTGGAGATCTGATCACTTATACTTTGAAGCTGTTCCACGATCGGCCGAATATTTTGAAATTCTATCGTGCCAAATTCAAATATATTATGGTTGATGAATTCCAAGATACGAATTGGGCTCAGTATGAGCTGATTAGAATATTATCCGCTCCCCGTAATAACCTGGCAGTAGTCGGTGACGACGATCAGGCTATCTACAAGTTTCGCGGCGCTTCGCTATCTAACATCATGCAGTTTAAAGACGATTATAAGCAGGCGCTGGAAATCGTATTGACGGAAAATTATCGTTCTCGCCAAGAAATCTTAAACCATGCCTATAAGTTCATCCAACACAATAATCCTAATCGCTTGGAAGCAAAATTAAATATTGATAAAGCGCTTATTTCCAAGACCGCCCAAGTCAGCCGATCATCTTCGGAACCGGCTGTCCGATTTTTCAATTTTGAATCGTCCGGAGAAGAGCTGTCTTTCGTGGTTCGAAAAATCATTGAGTTGCACGATAATCAAGAACTGGGGGCCGATTGGTCAGATTTTGCAATTTTAGTCAGAGCGAATGACACCGCCGATGCTTATGTCAAGGAATTAAGCCGTCAAGATATTCCCCAACAATTCATGTCTTGGCGCGGTCTCTATTATAAACCGCTGATCTTAGATATCCTGGCCTATTTCCGCCTGTTGGATAATTATCATGAATCGTCAGCTTTATTCCGTGTCGTAAATATGGATGTCTTCAAAGTCAGCCATTTAGATTTGGTAAATATTAATAAGATGGCAGCTCGGAAAGTCTGGTCTCTATATGAGGCGATGCAGAATGTGGACGCTATCCCAAGCGTTAGCGCCCCCAGCCTTAAGAATATCCATAAATTATTAGATTTACTGGCCCGGCACTCTGCATTGGTTTCCAATTTAAGACCGACTAAGATATTCTTACATTTTGTCTATGACTCCGGCCTCTTAGCTGATTTGGACCGCGATCGGGATTTAGAGCTATTTTCTTATCTTAATCAGTTTTATCAGAAGATTAAAAAATTAGAAGAGGCTGAGCCGGACCTGCGTCTATCCGATTTTTTATCTGCTATTAATTTAGAATTGGAGGCTGGCGAAACCGGCGCCCTGAAGCTGGATTTTTCCGATGATGATACGGTCAAAATAATGACCGTCCACGGGGCTAAAGGGCTGGAATTCAAATATGTTTTTCTAGTCAATTTGGTGGATAAGAAATTCCCGACGATCTCCCGAGCCGAGAAGATATCTATCCCCGATGCCCTAGTCAGGGAGAAAATGGCGACGTCCGCCAGCGATCGCTCCAGCGTCCATTTAGAAGAGGAGCGCCGCCTATTCTATGTAGCGCTGACTCGCGCTAAAGAAGCCTTATATCTGACCGGATCGAAAGATTATGGCGGAGTGCGAGAGAAAAAACCGTCGCGTTTTATCGCCGAAATGGGTTTAGATAGCGAAGCCGTCCCCGATATTTCTCTGAGCGAGAAGAATGAATTCTTGCGCGACTTGCATTATTTGAATGCTCGCGAGCTGGCATCGAAGCTAGCCGTAGCTGAAGATAGCGGATATTCGCTTCCCGCGCAGTTTTCCTTTTCACAATTAGCGGCCTATTCTACCTGCCCGTTGCAATATAAATTCTCTTTTGTCTTGAAGGTGCCGGCCGCTACTGATAAGGCCTCTTTGATCTTTGGCCGAGTTTTGCATAACACTTTATATAATTTTTTATTACCATTGGTTGCTGAACATCGGAAAATACAGCGCGATTTATTCGCTGGCCTTGATGAGGCGAGCAGCGCCGAGAAAGAGACGGCCGATGCCCGGAGCCGGGTAATGAGCGAAAAAAGATTGCTGGATCTTTATGATGAATTTTGGCAGGCGGACGGCTATAAAAGCAAGGAAGAGAGAGAAACCTATCAAGCTAATGGCCGAGCGGCTTTAAAAAAATTCTGGCTTTCATATCAAGCTGAACCGCCGAGAGAAATATTATTTCTGGAGAAAAGATTCTCTTTTAAGCTCGGCGACGATACGATCAAGGGAACGATCGACCGAGTCGATAGATTAGCGGATGGCACTTTGGAGATTATTGACTATAAAACCGGTCGGGCTAAGACTAAATTGGAATTTAAGGATAAAAGACAGTTGATCTTGTATCAATTATTTTTAGAAGAATTTTTGTCTGAACGCGTTAGTGCCCTTAGCTTCTATTATTTAGAAAACGGTGAGAAGAGGAGCTTTACCAGCAGCGAAAAAGACTTGGCTAAACTCCGCCAGGAAGTCGGCGCGGAAATTGCCGCTATTAAAAAAAGGAATTTCGCTCCGACACCCTCGCCGCTTTGCGCCTTCTGCGATTTTAACTCCATTTGCGAGTTCCGGCAGGTTTAAGATACAATTATATATATGTCTAATATCAACGACCGGTTAATAAGCCCGATAGAACGCCAAGGCGATTCCGCTTTGGATTTATCCCTGCGTCCCAAGACTCTTCGAGAATATATCGGACAGGAAAAAGTCAAACAGAATTTGGAAATTACTATCGCAGCTGCAAAAAAACGCGGCGAGCCGATTGAGCATGTCTTGCTTTATGGCGCTCCTGGTTTAGGCAAAACGACCTTGGCCCATGTTATCGCCAATGAAATCGGAGCTAATATCCGGGTTACTTCGGGCCCGGCGATTGAAAAAAGCGGTGATTTGGCAGCTATTTTGACTAACCTGGAAGCTGGCGATATTTTATTTATAGACGAGATCCACCGTCTCCCCAAAGCGGTAGAGGAAATATTATATCCAGCTATGGAAGATTATTCATTGGATATTATCATGGGTAAGGGGCCAAGCGCCAGGACTTTGCGTTTAGATCTGCCGAAATTTACTATTATCGGCGCGACGACTCTCGCTAGCTTGTTATCCGCCCCATTGCGCGATCGTTTCGGCGTGACCCATCATCTTAATTTTTATGAAACGATTGATATTGAAAAAATCATCAAGCGTAGCGCCGGCATATTGAATATTGAGATTGATAGTGACGCGGGATCGGAAATCGCCAGCCGTAGCCGCCATACGCCGCGTATCGCCAATCGGCTGTTAAAAAGGGTGCGCGATTATTGCGAAGTAAAAGGCGATGGCCGGATTTCTCTGGACGGCAGCTTGGAGGCCTTTAAAATGCTGGAAGTCGATAAACTCGGCCTAGACCTCATTGATCGGCGTATTCTCGAAACGATCATCCATAAGTTTAAAGGCGGCCCGGTCGGCCTCAACACTTTGGCTGCCGCGACGGGCGAAGAAATGGAAACGATTGAGAATATTTATGAGCCATATCTGATGCAGCTTGGCTTTTTAGATCGTTCCCCGCGAGGCCGAATAGCCACTGTTCTCGGCTATCAGCACTTAGAGCTGGAAGAACCGGGAACAGGGAAATTGATTTAAAATATAATGGTCGCATATAAATTATATTTAGGCATTATCTCTTCAGTCGTCGCCTCTCTAGCTTATATCCCCTATTTTCGGGATATATTTAAAGGCCGGACGAAACCCCATGTTTTTTCTTGGTTTATTTGGGGTTTGTTAGCGTCCATCACTTTTTCAGCCCAGCTTATCAAAGGCGCCGGTCCGGGGGCATGGGCTAATGGAATTACCGGATTGATTTGTTTTATCATTGCGTTCCTGTCTTTTTCTCACGGAGAAAAAAAGATCGTCTTATTCGATTGGCTGGCTTTTTCAGGAGCTCTGCTCGGTTTGGCGTTATGGGCGTTCACGGATAACCCTTTATGGGCAGTCATCCTGGCTGCGTTTATTGACACTTTGGCCTATCTCCCGACTTTTAGGAAGGCTTATTTGAATCCTTATGAAGAAACAATGGTTTCTTTCATACTGACTACCGCGGGCATAATGATCAGTCTGCTAGCTCTCCAGTCGTATAATCCGGTGACTTGGATTTATCCTGTCTGTTTAGTTTGTTCTAACAGTATTTTTATTACTATGTTATTTATTCGGAGACGGGCGATAGCCCGGCCATAAATCCTTTAGACGGAGCCTATATGTATAAAGTTGCTGATTTTGATTATCATTTACCCGATGGACTCATCGCTCAAAAGCCGCTACGGCCGCGGGACAGATCGCGTCTGTTAGTGCTATCACGCCGCGATGGAGAGATCGAACACCGCCGCTTCCGGGACATTATTGATTATCTGCAACCCGGAGATCTTTTGGTTTTGAATAATTCCAAGGTTTTTCCGGCGCGATTAATCGGTAAAAAAGCGGAGAGCGGCGGGAAAATAGAAATATTCTTGCATCGGAATGATGATCTATTTAAAGTCCCAGCCGCTGACGATCGACCGGACAATGTTTGGGAGTGTTTGATCGGCGGCCGGATTAGATCCGGCCAGGAGGTTGATTTTCCAAAAGGCCTGAGCGCGAAAGTGTTGAGAGATAATGCCGATGGTACCTGGCAAGTCAGATTTAATCTCAAGGGTCAAAAATTTTGGCGCGTTATTAACGCTATCGGGTTAGTGCCCTTGCCGCCCTATATCAAACGGAGCAGAAGGAGGGCTAGCGATGAGAGCAATTACCAGACAGTGTTCGCTGATGATACAAAAATCGGTTCCGTCGCCGCTCCGACTGCCGGCCTGCATTTTACCGAAGATTTATTGAAGAAATTAAAGATGAAAGGCGTAAAGATAGAGTATGTGACTCTTCATGTCGGACTCGGCACTTTTGCTCCGGTGAAGACCGAACAGATTTCAGACCATAAGATGCATAGTGAGTTTGTCATTATTGGAAAACGTACGGTTCAAGCTATCCTGGAAGCTAAGCGCGAGCATAAGCGAGTGATCGCTGTCGGGACGACCAGCGCCAGAGCCCTGGAATCGTCGGCTGGGAGCATGATGATAGGGTGGGCCGATCGCCAAGAACGAGGCGCCATTGATCAGAACCAAGCTTTCTGGACTAATATTTTCATTTATCCCGGCTATCGTTTTAAAGTCGTTGACGGACTTATCACTAATTTCCATTTGCCAAAATCCACCCTTTTGATGCTAGTGAGCGCCCTCGCCGGAAAAAAAGCGATAGATAACGCCTATAGAGAGGCTTTAGGCCTGAAATACCGTTTCTTCAGCTATGGCGATGCGATGTTTATTTATTGAATATCAGCTTAATTATGCCATTTGATTTTTTTAACATTTTTTGATATAGTAAATAGCAATATGAAGAAATTTTTTTTGTTTGTTTGGGAGATTACGAAAGTAGTAGCGATTTCCTTAGCGATTATCTTGCCGGTTCGCTATTTTTTGATTCAGCCATTTTACGTCAAAGGAGCTTCCATGGAACCGAATTTCCACGATCATGAATATTTGATCATTGATGAAGTCAGTTATCGTTTTGAAGCGCCGCAACGAGGCCAGGTCATTGTCTTCCGTTATCCGCGCGATCCGCAGGAGTACTTTATCAAGCGTATCATCGGTCTGCCTGGCGAAGAAGTGCAATTTAAAGACGGTCGCGTTATTATTTTTAACCAGGCGCACCCGGAAGGCTTTGCTTTGTCAGAGAAATATCTGCCCGCCGATTTGTCCACCTATGACCAGAGCGAAGCGAAAATGGCCGTCGGTCCGGGCGAATATTTTGTTTTGGGCGATAACCGTAATGCGTCTAAAGACTCGCGCAGTTTCGGCCCGGTTAATCAGAGCTTTATTACCGGGAAAGTCCTTTTCCGCGGTTGGCCGCTTAATGAAATAACTTTTTTTAACGGCAGCTATTGGCCGCAGTATAATAATTAAAATTATGCCCAGACGGAAAAAAAATATGCCGGAAACGGCTAAGAATTTAGATAAGCGCAATGAAAAGATCTTGCCTCGTCTTTTGGGCATGAAAGATTGGGTAGGAACAGATTGCCGCTATTTCGATGGCATCGTGGATAAAGCCAGGGAATACGCCAAGCTTTATAATTTTTTGCCGATTAAGACGCCGATCCTAGAGTCTTATGAATTATATAAAAAATCTACCCGCAAAAGCACGGGAAAAGAATTCTATATAGTGGAAGGAGAAAAAAACGAAAAGATTACTTTGCGGCCGGAATTGACCCAGGGAATCGTGCGGGCTTATTTAGAAAATAATTTGGGAGAGAGCGGCCAATCTGTCCGGTTATTCTCTTTGGGGCCTATCTTCCGCCATGAAAAATTGCAGACCGGGCATTATCGCGAATCTACCCAAGCGGATTTAGAAATTATCGGCGATAACAAGCCTCTCGCCGAAGCGCTTCTTATAGCCGTTGCCCATAGTTTTTTTAATGAATTGCAAGTTAAAACCCAAGTCCAGGTCAATAGCATCGGTTCAGTCGAATGTCGACGCGAATATTGCAATAAATTGTCCGCTTTTTATAAGGAGAGAGGCAGGCGATCTAAATTATGCCATTATTGCCGGAATAATTTAGGCAAGAATTGCCTTAGCTTATTAGACTGCAAAGAAGAAGGTTGCCAGAAATTGGCCGAAGAAGCGCCGCAGATAGCGGATTATCTATCTCCGGAAAGCCGCGAGCATTTTGCCAAGACCTTGGAATTCTTAGATGAATTAAATATTGACTATAACTTTAATCCTTATTTGGTCCGCGGATTAAATTATTATAACGATACCGTATTTGAATTTTGGCCGATGGCAGACGATGGATCATTAATCTCTAAAACAGCCTTAGCCGCTGGCGGCCGTTATGATTCTTTGGTAGAAAATTTTGGCGGTGCGCCGACGCCAGCCATCGGGTTAGCCATCGGTTTAGAGCGGACCATGGCTCGGGTTAAAGATAAGAATCTCTTGATTAATAAGCCAGAAGAGGATATAGTGTTCATTGCTCAATTGGGCGATCAGGCTAAATTGAAATCCATGCGGTTATTCGAGGAATTACGCCAGGCAGGGTTTAAAGTCCGCCAGTCTTTCGCCTCCGACAGCCTGAAAATACAATTAGAAGAAGCGATAAACATGCGAGCAAAAACATGTTTGATATTAGGTAAAAAAGAGATTATGGACGGGACTATTTTAATGCGGGATATAGACTCAGGAGCCCAAGAGACGGTAGTATTTAAAAAAATTAAGGAACGTTTAGCTAAAAAAGATAAATTAATTGAAAAAAAAGTTAATAATAGAAAGGAAGGTGGATTATATGGCGGATTTTAAAAGAAAACCAGGAGAAAGTTTCGAAAGTTTTTTGCGCAAGTTCAAAAAAGGCTTGAAGAATAGCAAACGTTTGGAAAAGGCGCGATCAAAACAGCACCTAGAGCCGAAGATAACCAAACAATTGCAGAAAAAGCATGCCCTCATCGGTTTGAAGTTGCATCATAAGAACGAATATCTCCGCAAAATTGGGAAATTACCAGAAAGCAATATGCACCCATAATTTTTAAAAATTATGGATTAAAAATCACCTCAGTAAACATGAGGTGATTTTTAATTCGCGGTGTCTTTAATATAAGTTAACGGCGGATGCCCGGAATAAGACGTTTAATAGTTTCTAACTTAGATTTTTTAGCGAATTGCTTGATGCGATCGCGCGCGCGCTTAGTCTTAACGAATTTTAGCCAATCGCGGTTCGGATAGGGGCGTTTTTTTTCCGTAATTATTTCCACGAAGTCGCCGTTCCTCAGTTCCTGGTCCAAGCGGCCTAGCTTGTCATTAATTATGACGCCGGCGGCATGATTTCCGATATTAGTGTGGACGGCATAGGCAAAATCAACAGGAGTAGCTTGCTCGGGCAGTTCAAATACGTCTCCCTTGGGAGAGAAAACGAAGATCCGGTCGCGGAAAATATCTAATTTTATCTTTTTTACGAATTCGCTGGTATTCGTAATTTCCTTTTGGATTTCAATTATCTCTTTGAGCCATGCCGGAGACTGATAAGCGCCGCCTTGTTGCATCTTGTAATACCAATGCGCAGCTAGACCGTAGATGCTTTCTTCGTGCATTTCTTGGGTGCGGATTTGAAACTCGGTAGTTTTTCCTTCTGGCCCGAAGATAGTCGTATGCAGGGAGCGATAGCCATTAGGCTTAGGTACGGCGATATAGTCTTTAAAGCGATTCGGCTTCGGTTTCCAAAGGGTATGAATGACACCTAAGGATTTATAGCAGTCGTCAACCGTTGGCACTATCAGGCGTAAAGCAAAGACATCATATATCTCATCGAATTTTCGTTCCTTTTTCTGCATTTTTAAATAGATGCTGTATAGATGCTTGAAACGGACCTCGATCGCGCATTGGATTCCAGCTTCTTCCAATTTAGGAACCAGGATTTTTCTGATTTTTTGGAAGAATTGGTTGCGTTCAACTTTTTTTTCTACCTCATATTTATATTCTAAGTCATGATACTCTTCGGGGTAGAGAACTTTAAAACAGATATCTTCCATCTGCCATTTTAGGCGGGCGATGCCAAGCAGGCCGGCAATCGGGGCGTAGATTTCCAAAGTTTCTTGAGCGATCCTTTTTTGTTTTTCCGGAGGCAGGTTTTCTAGAGTGCGCAGATTATTCAAGCGATCGCAGAATTTTATGAAGATGACACGTAAATCGGTAGCCATCGCCAAAAACATTTTTTTCAGGTTTTCGCGATAACGCTCAATGCCGCGATATTTGATTTTTCCGAGCTTGGTTACGCCCTCTACTAACATCGCGGTTTCCGGTCCGAAAATGGTTTTTATCTCTTCCAAAGTGTGGCTGGTGTCTTCCGGGACATCATGCAATAAGCCTCCGGCCACTGTTGCGGCGTCGGCTTTGATCTCGGCCAGAGTGTAGGCAGTATGGAGGGGATGCTGGATATACGGCTCTCCGCTTTTACGGAGTTGGCCGGCATGAGCGGCATCGGCGAATTCAAAGGCTAACTGCAGGATAGTAACGTCAGCCCCAGGATGATTTTCTTGGAATTTTTTGATGACCCGCTCAATAGTCATATACCTTTGTTCTTTTTTTATCTTTTATGATATAATAAAAGCATAATAATTATACCATAATAAGCCTGATTTAAAAATTTTTTCGGCTTGCTCCCCATGACTAAAAAAAATAAATTAATTGTTTTAATTTTTAGTTTTTTAGGAGTGATTATAGCGGCTAATTTTGCTTTAGCGGCTGATTTCGGTTTGGGAGCGGTCAATAACGGTTTGGGCGGCTCTTTGGCCGCTACCGATCCGCGCGTGGTGGCCGGACGCGTCATTCAGATAGCCTTGAGTTTTTTGGGAGCGATCGCGGTTTTACTCATTATGTACGCCGGGTTTCTATGGACCAGTTCTGGAGGCGACGAAGAAAAGATAACGCGCGCTAAAGCGATTTTACGGAACGCCATTATCGGGTTAGTGATTATCTTATCGGCTTGGGGTATCGCTACCTTCATTATTTCCCAGCTTATGAAAGCGACTGGTGGCGAAGGCGGCGCGGGTAATTTTAACGGCGGCGGCAGCGGATTTTCCAATCCTGGCGTCGGAGCGATCGGCGCCTGTTCAATAGAGAACACTTATCCCAGCAATGGGCAATCTGACGTACCGCGCAATACCTCTATTATGGTCAGTTTCAAAGAAGAGGTGAAAAACGATACCCTATGCCTTGATAGTGCCGGCATAACCTGTGCCTGTAACAATACGACTTGCAATAAGATCAACCCTGTAGCTATCCGTCTTTATAAGACTGATTTAGGGGACGCTTGTTCTGGCGCTTCTTGCCCCAATCCCAATGCCAATATTACCGATGTCTCAGTGAATATAGCTAGCGGCAACAAGACTCTGGTCTTAACTCCTCTGAGCGCTTTGGGCTCGGCTAATGGTAATACGCCTTATTCCATCAAATTGACTAATCAGGTCAAGAAGCTGGACGGCTCTTCCATGTTTAAGAATTGCGGCGCGGATTACGCCCAATGGGATTTCACCGTTAATAGCAGTTTTGATCTGACCCCGCCGATTGTGTCTCCGGCCGGAATATTCCCCTTGCCTGATAATGAAAAAGATATTTATCAGCAGATAACTCCAGCCCAGGCGGCGAGCGGCAAGATTACAGTCAATGCCTGCCCGAATATTTATTCTGCCGCTAAGATAATTTCCATCACGCCAGTCGGATTAAGCCCCGCCGGAGCGGCTGCTGTGCTGGATTATCACGGTACTCTTAACGGTTTCAAGATAGTCGTCCCTGCTGGCTCTCCAGATAAGGCTCAGCTATTTGATGCTAATAATAATCCGTTAGGCATTGCCGATTTTAATACTTCCGGACAAGCCGTTTTTAAGAATTACCTGACTTTTACCAGCGTTACGCATTTGGAAGGTAATGCTTGGGATATCAGTATCAGCCCAGAACAGCTGGCCGATACCCTGACTATAAATAATACAGCCTATACTTTTGCCGCGGATGGGAACAACAATAATATCAAAGTGCCGGCTACCTGCGATAAGAACATCCAGGCTTTAAATATTCAGGCTAAGCTCAGCGGCCAGCCAGATATCAATGTTGACCGGGTATCCAATATTATTACTTTAAGCGCTAAAGTAGCCGGCCAAGCCGGCAATAATATCGCCGTTACTACGACCAATAGCGGCGCCTTGGCTATTATTCCGTTCTCAGGAGGCAGCGATCAAAAAGTGACGACGACTCCTAAAGACAAGAAAGATCGCCCGATGAATTCGGCTATCCAAATCAATTTCAGCGAAGCCATCAATCCGCTTACCATATCTGGTTCGGCGGGCGAAGTAGACAAATATATCAGAGTGGTAAATGCTAACGCCTCTAGCAGCCCAGCCGGTACTGTTTGCAGCAATAATGCCGATTGCCGGTCTTATAAATGTGAGAATAATTCCTGTGTCGGTAATTATTTGGGCGGTAATTTCATGGTCAGTAACGGTTATCGGACCGTAGAATTCTTGTCGGATAGGGAATGCGGCCTGAATGGCTGCGGCGAGAAGATCTATTGCTTGCCGGCCAATAGCCATTTATCCGTTGAACTGATGGCCGCCGATTTAAAAACCTGTAATAGCGATATTGATTGCGCGGCGTACAGTCCATTCAAAGCTTGCTCCCCGACGCTCTTAGGCTATAAGACCTGTCAGAATCCTGACCATAAGAATTATCCGACGGCGAACTTAGGAAATCTGGACGGAATCGTGGACGCCGCTGCCAATTCTTTCGACGGCGACCGCAGCAGCTTTGCCGACGGCCCCCTGAGCTTCTATAATGACAACTACAGCGCGACTTCTACTGTCAATGTCGGCGGGCAAGATAAATATAAATGGTCGTTCTATATCAATGATCAGATCATGCTTAATCCGCCGCAAATCACGGCCGTCAAGCCTATCCAAGGCGAAGGAAGCGTTAATTTGGCCGATCCAGTAGAGGTTGATTTCAATGCCTTGATGTTAAATAGCACCTTACGTACCGGCAGCGCCATGGTTAAGAGCGGAACATCCACCGCCGAGCATAAATTAATAAATTTACACAGTTCTTCGTTAGTGCCGCTCGGCTACTGGGTGTTGAATGATAATATCGATACGCCGCCTTTAGACGGTGAACCGGACCTGACTATCGCTAAGATTTGGCACTCTCCTTTTCCTCAATCCATTACTTTCAAAGCGCAGGTCGGCTCGGGCGTTAAAGATATTTATCAGAATTGCTTCAAGCCCAGCATCGGCCCAGATTGCGCCGCGACCGCCGACCAGCCGTCTTGCTGTTTTGGCAACCCGACGGGAGTTTTAGGAGCGGATGGCAATTGTAAATAATAGAAATAAATTTATATATTTTCCCAAGACTTAAAATTGTGTCTAACAAACTTCTTAAAAATTTCTTAGCCCTCACCTTATTACTCGGAGCTTTATTGGCGGCTCATTTTGCTTTAGCGCAAGGATTCGGTGTAAATGAAGTCAATAATGGATTGGCCGGATCTTTAAGCGCGTCCGACCCGCGAACAGTAGCTGGCCGGATAATTAATATCATTTTAGGCTTTCTGGGCGTAATCGCTGTCGGCCTTGTCAGTTATGCTGGTTTTATGTGGCTGACTGCAGGCGGTAATGAGGAAAAGATAGAGACGGCTAAGAAGATATTAAGAAACGGATTGATCGGCCTAGCTATTATCCTGGCTTCCTGGGGCATCGCTACTTTTATTATTTCTAAATTGGGCGGCGCGACCGGGAACGGAAACGGCAGCGGTTGTTATGAGGGCCAGGTCGCCTCTTGCGGTTGCGGCGGCTCTATGGTTTGTAGCGGCGGTTCTTTCGGCGCCTGCATCGGGTCGGATTGTAATGGAAATGGCGGCGGGCCGACTAATTGTGACGCTAGCCCGAGTGCCGGCTGCCAGGCGGCCGATCAGATTTGCGCCTCTAATAAATATTGTGATCATAACGATTGCAGTTGCCGGCCGAAAGGTAATTTAGGCGATCCTTGCAATGCCAGCCCTGATAATAGCGTTTGCAGCCCGGATAATAACCGTTGCGCCGACTATCTATCCTGCAATCCGCAGACTTGCGTTTGCTATGGCCCCCCGGTTATTACGGAAATCAGTCCGGTTGGCGGGTTTTGCCAAGAAAATATAAATAAATCATGCACTCAGGATAGTGATTGTGCCACTGCTTGTAATTTAACGACTCCCAATGGCTCTGCTAATAACTTTATCACTATCTTGGGGAAAAATTTTGGTGATTATTCAGCTACCTCCAGCAAAGTAATATTCGCTGCCAGTAGTACGCCGGTAGAGGGTCGCGCTCCTTCTAGCTTGAATCCCGCTTGTGTCAGCACTTGGCGCGACGATCAAATCGTGATTGCCGTTCCGAGTGGCGTCAGTACCGGACCGATCGAGGTGGTCAATAAAGACGGCTTGTCCGATACGACCGGAAATAGCTATGGGCCGGCTATTAATGACTTCCAGGCTAACAATATCAACCGTCCTGGCTTGTGCTATCTTGATCCTAATCGCGGCATCCTGACTTCAGCGGTCGGTTATCAGGGCATTAACTTATATTCAGGACAAGCATATTTTGGGAATTATCAAAGCAATATCAAGGCTTTGGATTCTCAATTCAATAGTCCCGCCGGTTTGGCCGGTACTTCCACTACGCCGAATATCCGAGCCGGTGATTCTGGCAGCTTTGTCCAGACGAATTTGAACGGCCATTTGGAGAAGAGCAATTATCTGCGTTTTGTTAAGGAGCCTGAACCTGGTGCCGGCCCCTATATATCTTCTTTCTATCCGACTATCGGTAATACCGGCCAATATGTGACAATCCATGGTAGCGATTTCGGCGGCGCCCGCGGTACTTCTCATGTTTATTTCGGGAACACCGAGGCCACTTATGATTTTCCGGACATGTGCCTTAATTCTGTCTGGAAAAACAATCAAGTGATTGTTAAAGTGCCGGCCGGTTTGGCTGACGGTTATCAGACGATCAAGATGACAATCGGCACGACTACCATTGATAGCACAAAGTTGAATCCTAACGCCTTCCAATTCGATAAGAATTTAGATTTGAAATCTAGCCTCTGCAAGATCGAGCCAGAACGCGGTCCCGCGGCTACGCCAGTCGCTCTCTGGGGAGAATATTTCGGTCCGGTTAATGGAGAAGGCTTAGTTAAATTCAATTATGACAAGTCGGCTACCGGCACTATCAAGAAAGATGGTCGAGCCGATACGATCAAGACCGCCGTCCCCGCCGGCGCGATTACCGGTCCAGTGCGGGTTATAAATAATAGCGTTTGGGGCAATGAGCTTAATTTTTCTATCGGCGAATGTACGGCTGATTCTGATTGCGGTACGCAGATCTGCTGTCCAGTGAATACCTATAAAGCCGGGCGTTGCGCCAATACCGCGGCCGATTGTTTCATCAATATCCCTACTTCAGTCTTCGAATGGAGTTTCAGCACCAGTTTCAGCACTTCCAGCAGTCCTTTCGACAGCTGTTACGGACTAGCTAAATATTATGGCGCATGCCAGATAGGAGCGACCTGCCCGAACGTGCCCGGCTCTTGCTCTCCTTATGCCGGCGGCGGGAAGAAGATCGTCGCTGATTGTAATTATAGCTGTGCTAATTTCACTGATTGCGGTTTGCTCGGAACAGGATGCCATTATGATGCGAGCGTTGATAAATGCATCAAGAATGAACCAAGCGGCGGGTGCGATTTACCGAAACCGGGGCCGAATATTATCAGTGATCAGAAATATCCTTCCGCCATAAGCTGTAATAAAGACCAGCATTGGGAGATAAGCTTGAACTCCTCCTGCCCCGCAGGTTGGACTAAAGCGGCCAATAATAAGTGCGTAGACCTTAATTCAACCTGCACTGCGTGCTCGTCCGGCCTGAGCTGTGAAAAAATAAATCCGGCGGATACAACCGGGCGCTGCGTTTCAGTAAAACTCTGCCCGAGCGGCGCAGTCTGCGCTCAGAATTTTAAAGACGGGCAGGATAAGTGCGTCGTGCCTGATCAGCCGACTTGTGATTGTTGCTGTACTATCGGTCAGGACGCCCAGGACTGCTGCGCTTATAAAAATGAAAAGACCGGGATTACTGGCCAGCTTAAATGCGAGGGTACCTGCGGTTCAGATACCGGAAAAACCAGCGGCGTTACTCTCGGCAAATGCGGCGGCTGTAAAGCGGCTGGCGATACGCCAGAGGAGCGTGATGCCGCCTGTAATTGTTCTGGCCATAGCGGGCAATTCTGCGACACCAATAATGCCGAATTCCCGGACGGCGTCTGTACTGATTGTTCAAGCCTACAAGGCCAAGATTGCTCCGACCATAGTAGCGTGTGCTGTCTCGACGCTAAAAAGACAGCTACGACTACCGACGATATCTGCCGCGGCGGTAACGGCCTTTTGGTCACTAGTGATAAGAACAACCCCGATTACGGCTATTGTGGTTATTATAATTGTCAGAGCCTAAATTCTACTCCTCCTGGAGATCCGGCGAAGTGCGCTTCTAGCACCCCGGTTAAGATAGGCGATTATAGCACCGTTGCATCCTGCGCTAACGATTGTAAGAACTCTGATCCCTGCGCCGGCATAACAGATATCCAGGAATGCCAGAAGCATAGCAATTGTTGCTTTGATGCTAAGAATACTACGGCGGCAAAATGCCGCCTGGGCGACGCGATTAGCTATAGCAGCAGCGGCTATACCGGTTACTGCGCTTATTACGATTGTGCTACTAGCTATAGCAGCAGCGGCTATACCGGTTACTGCGCTTCTACTACTCCGGTAAAGCTCGGCGCTTATAGCAGTATTGATTCTTGTAATAATTATTGCGCCAATCCGCCATCCGGACCCGGGCTTTCTTGCGCCGGCCAGGCGACCTCTACGTGCGATACGACGAAATGTAATTTCGAAGGCTTCGGCTGTTATTCGGCTAACGGCCAACTAGGAGTGGTCGCGCCCGATTGCGGCACCTGTTGCTGCCAACCAGGTTCAGCTACGGATTACTGCGCCAAGATAGATCCTAAATTGAAGTGTTTGGCCGATAAAGGCAACTGTAGCGGTGCGAGCCGCGGCCTATGTTGCGGCTGCTCGAGCGATGCCGAATGCGGATCAAAGGATACTGTCGGCTGCGCTTCTGACACTTGCTGCCAATCCCGTCCGGAAATAATCAGCACTTCTCCGGCGCATTTAGCCGATAAAGTCTGTCGCAACGCGGTTATCAAAGTCGATTTCAATTCCGGGATGGACACCGCCAGTTTTAATAGCAATGTTTTATTATTAGAAGAAAGAGACTATGTAAACGGCGTCTGCCCGACAGGCACCTTTGTCGCGAGCGGCGATTCGCTGCAGGCTATCCTGGACAGTAAAAATAAGAACTGGTTAGCTCGTCTGATAGAAAAGCTGCAGACAACTTGGTCTCAAATCGCCCGATCTTTCTCAGGCTCGGCTCTAGCCGATGCTCTCCCCAGCGCTAGTAAATTGTATTGTGCTGTTTCTGGAACGGCTGCCGGAGAGAACAACGGCAATAATACTTCCTTAGTTTTCACGCCTCAAAGATTATTGGATCCATCCGCCAATTATTATTTAGTCGTTAAAGGCGATGAAGATTTAAATAGCAAGGCTGGAGTTCTCAGCGTATCCGAAGTCGGCTTCAACGGCCGCGGTTATGGGAACGACGCTTCTCTCAGTTCCTATACGGAAGGAGCAAATATCAAATTTAACAACCGCAGCTATAAAAATTCGCAGATTATTAAATTTACCACCTTGTCCGATCAGAGCCCATCAGCCGGAATCTGCGCTATCGATCAAGTGAAGATCGCCCCCACTTCCTATCTCTTTAAGACCGCTGACAACAGTTTGGTTGAGAATGATTCTAACGCTGGCGACAAGACCTTCGATACGGTTAGCGATCGTGACAAGGTTTTCGTCGCTGAAGCCTATAGCGCGGACGGACAGGCCCTGCATCCGGTTACCGGTTATTTCTGGGATTGGAATTTCAGCATTAATAATTCGGCTATCGCGGCTATTTCCGCCGTATCGGCTTTGCCCCAAAATCGCGCCTTCGTTTCCGCCAAGACCGGCGTGACCGATGGCGAGACTAAGATCAATGCCACTATCAACATGTCTCGTTTCTTGAACGGTTGTACGAGCGGAAATTGTTCCTGCCAGGGGGATAATTGCAGTAATAATTGTTGCAATGCTTATTCTGGCGGAGACGGTTTCAATAAAGCCAGCAACCTTTACGTCTTCCTCTGCAATAATCCCTGGCCGCCAGTCGGGGTGAATGGGGAATGGCTGCCCTGGGTTGATAATTGCCAGGGCTCTCTCGGCGGTAACTGTTCGGATTATAATTATAAATTTTATTATTGCCGTGATGCTGGCGGCACCGGGACCCTGGATGATCTGCCGGCTATTACGAATGAAGCCGTTATCCGCGGCTTGAGCAGCAATTTTATTTGTAGCTCTGATCGCAGCCCTTGCGCCACGCTAGATGCCGCTTGTGGCGCCGATAAGAATGGCGACGGACATCCTGACGGTTTATGCGTGTGGAATATCCTTAAGGAATCATATTTTTTCCGCGAGGGTTTGCCCTCAGGCGGCCAGATACTTGATGCTACGGATCAGAAAACAGGCGGTGCGGTTAAGGTCAGTTGGCGCTCCGCATCCGATCAAGCTAATTCCTATAAGGTATATTATTTAAAATCTGGTCGAGGGACCATGTTAAGCCAGGAGGTCAAGGCTAGCGTCGCTTGTACGACGGCTAATGCGACTAATAACTGCAGTACGATCATTGGCGGCTTGAACAATGATTCCCCCTATATATTCAAGGTCAGCGTTATCTCTGTTAATAAGACCGAAAGCCAGTTGTCAAATGAAAAGACAGCTACTCCTACCGATCAAACGCAGCCCATGAAGCCGGCCAATCCGCAGGGAGCTATAATCAACTCGCAGCTTAGATTCTCTTGGGCCCCTAATACTGACCAAGTTTCTTTTTATCGGCTCTATCACGGGGTTATGCCCGGCCAATATGGAGAATCTTTTGATTCGGCGATTTCTTCGGCTAGCCTGGCGTTTTCTCTCGATCAGTTCCCGGCCGGAGCTAATTATTTTGCCCTGTCCGCTCTGGATGATTATAAGAATGAAAGCGTTAAATCGGGCGAGGTATATATGCAGAGCGGTTATCCCGACACTATCACTATCGGTACTCGTGAATATGATCATCTGACTAGCGACAATTGGTGGTATAAGGCGTCCGGTTTAGCGGACACTCCGAATGGCCGTGCGTGTTTGGTAAAATTAAACATTGATCCGGCAACCAAGAAAGCCGTTTGCGACAATAGCGCTATCGGCACCAGCACGGCTTGGTTCAGCGGCAATATTAAGATAAACACTGACGCGAACGGCAGTTATCCTTATTGCTTGACTACCCAGTGTGGCGCCATGATTAACTCTAGCAAATGCCGCTGGTCTAGCGGCGTCTGGTCCGATCAATGTTATATATATAATTAGCCGGGGGCGAAAGCCAAGGCCGCAGAGTAAATATTTATTATATGGGAAAAAATAGATTTAACTTGATCATCTTCATATCTTCCGTATTTTTATTTTTATCTTTCTTGCAGCCATCCCAAGCGCAGTATTCTTCTAGTGGATTTATAGATCCCAACAGTCCAGATGCGATCGCGGTCAGAATAGTGCCTAATCCTAATCATTATAGCATCGCGCGTTGGTACGAAAGCCAAGGTTTCCAGGGGTCGCCGCAAGCGCTATTAGTCGACGGTTATGAGGCGATAAGAGATGGCCGGACAGTCTATGTCAATGCGGCTAACATCAATCAAGACAGCCATACCATTTACACTAATATTTATTTGATTTCTTATAATCAGGATTCGGCGCCTAATACCGTTGATATTCTCGGACAGATAGTGGCGCATTGGAAATTCAATAATAATTTGACCGAAAACTATTCGCCTAGCTGTTCTATCTCATCCCTGAGCTGTTCTAGCGATGCCGATTGTCCGAAGGATACCGCCTGCGCTACGACAGGCGTAGCTTCCAGCTCCTGCGTCTTGAAAGCCGCCAAGAATTGTTTGGTGGACGCGGATTGCCCGACAAACTTTTTTTGCAATAGCCTCAAGTCTCAGATCGCTAGAGATTTGCAGAGAGTCGGACGCTTAGAAGAGATGAAAGAGGCGCTGTTCAATTTTAAAAAAGTCAATAATCATTATCCATCTTTAGAATCCGGCACCTATTTAGCTGGCAACAGCGTTTCGGTCTGGCCGAGCTGGGGACAGATATTATTATCTAATTTAGCCATGCCCCAGAGCTTTACCGATCCTATAAACCGTCTAGGCGCTTGCCCGGGTTATGACGCCGCCACCTGTTGGGACGCGGTTAATAAGAAATTTTTTGCCGATCAATCCGCGAATTCCCGATCTTTGAAGCTGCCGGCCGGGAGCTATGCTTTAGCCTATTCTAGCGATTCCAATGGTTCGGCCTATAATTTATGCGCCATTTTAGAAAGTTATTCTAATGATTATTCCACGAGCGGTTATCATTTTTCGCCTAATGACCCGGCCGATTACCTGTGTCCGGTAGCCGGAGTAATAACTGGTGGCAAGATAGTCAATACTCCGCCGCGACTGGTTGATCAATCGTTAGTCGGCGAGATTAATCAGCCATTTAATGGTTATATCAAGGTTGTTGATCAAGAAAATAATCCTTTATCCTGGACCCTTAACACGGCGGCCAATAATTGGCTGGCTGCCGGTTGGAGCGCGGCGCCTATCTTGCAAGATACGACTAATCCTAACCAAAAGAAAGTTTATGCGCAGAAGGCCGGTCAGGCTGGAAATTACAATATTACCTTGACTGTCAATGACGGCCAAGGCGGAGTTTTGAGCACTTCTACGCCGATTAAGATCCTCTCTTCAATGATTTCTATCGAAGCGGATAACGGCGAATACGTGGCCAGCCTAGCCTCTCCTTTTAATTATAGTTTTTCTTTCGCCGGCAATAGCCTTTCCGCCTCCTCGTATTCGGTCAACAAAATAAGCGGCCCTTTTGACTTATTAGCCACTTTAACTAGCCGCCAGGAAGTCGTGGATACTATTGGCAGCCATAAATATAAGGTGACGTATAGCGGCAATATTCCTACCGTCCATAAATTTTATCAGGATACAGATTTCAAATATAATATCCAAGTTAACGACGGGCATGGGAACGCCGCTAGCAAGACTTTCATTATCACTGTCAAGCCAGAAAATCCGATTCTAGATTTCAGTTGCGCTAATGCCGCGCGCATCAACGCTAATTATTCTTGCACGCTGGGCCCTTATCAGCAGAGCGGCTATAATCTGAGCTATTCGGCCATCGGATTATTGCCCGGGTTCTATTTAACCGCTTTCGGATCCAGCCAAGGCCTAGAGGGTAAATCATCTTCGGCTACATCTTCTCATGTGCAGATAAAAGTGGTTAATAATTATGGCGCTTCTTCCACGAGAGCCCTGGATTTTAAGATTGATAATTATTGCGGCGACGGAGTAAAACAGGCTCCGAATACTGAAGGCCGCGGCGGCGCCAATAATGACGGCTATGAAGCTTGCGACGGTAGCGCCGGCGTGACCAGCCTCGTCGCCTCTAGCAGCATCAGCGTCCAATATGGCTGCGCCACTACCGCCCTTACGCCGCGTCCCTATCCGATTTTGACGACCGAAGAATGCATCTTCCTATCGCCGGCTAAAGGAGGAGGTTATTGCGGCGACGGCTATTGCCAGTCTAAGATCGGCAACACCAATATGGAAAATTGCACTAACTGCTTTGACGATTGCTGCGGCACCGGCAGCGGCAATTGTACGCCTAATTGCGATAATAAAGCTTGCGGGAGCGATGGTTGCGGCGGATCCTGCGGCGTTTGCGGCGCCAAGCAGACTTGCAGCGGCGGCAATTGCGTGAATATTTGTACTACGAAAGACGATTGCAATGATCTGAACCCTTGTACCGATGATATTTGCAACGGCGGCTTCTGTTCTCACAGCGACAATAATACTAATTTCGCCTTCTGCGTCGGGTCAACTTTCTACGATGCCTGCACCGCCTCATCATCCGTCCCTTGCAGCAATGGCAAGTGCACCGTCACCCCTAAAAAGACTTGCAGCGGCGGTAAATTCGGAGCCTGCGCCAGCGCAGACCCCCGTTTGGCATATTGTGTTGGAAAATGCGAGGGACAGAATGACAATTGTACCAATATCGGATGCACCAGCGTCGGCAGCCAGTGCGGAGCCTGTATCAATACCGGTAATGGCAGCGCTTGCTTGTCCGGCGGCAATAAGGTCGAAAGCAAATCCTGCACCGATTTCCTCGGCTGGCCCTCAGGCAGTTATTATGGCAACGTATATTGTTATAGCGACTGCAGCGGTTATGACACCTCCTCCTGCACGCCCAATGTTTGCACATCGACTAACCCCGACGTCCCATCAGGCTGTTATTGGTATCAAGTGCCTGAGTCAGAAGATAGCCATTTGACCCCGGGGGTTACTTGCATGGTGAAAATGAATGTGGATTCTAACCACCATATTATCTGCGATAATAATGAGGCTAACGGCAGCGCCCAGTGGTTCAAGGGGTCCATCGCTAAAGACAAGGGTTATGACGGTAAGACGAATAAGGTAAAAATCTGTTCGGTTACCGGTTGTACCGATACGGTTAATCCTAATAAATGCCGTTATTATAACGGTTTATGGTCCAACCATTGTTACGTTCATAAGACTTGGTAATTTAAATAGTCAGTTAATATTATAGCTATGACTAAGAAAAATAAAATCATTCTGGCTTCATTAGGATTGATTCTCCTGGTTCTCGTATTCGTTTTCATCCGGCTTATCGCCCCGGCTAATAAAATATCCAGCCAGCCTACTTCTGGCGCGGTTGTCCCGGAATTCATGACCGCGCAAGAGAAGGCCAAGCTCGGCCTGCCGCCCGAACTTAAAGCGCAGATTATAAATAGGAACGGTAGCGGCGATATCACTGTCTATAAAGTCATTAAGAGCGATCAAGATATTGTAGCCGATCCGAATAAAATATCCCCGATTAATCCGCCGCAAGAGACTCCGGCCAGATAATCTTAGCCCGAACTGGCCAAGCTTGCCGTTATTAGCTATAATTAAGATGCCTAATAAGTAAAAAGAAAAATATGTTTAATGATTTAAACAATCCTAATAGCCAAGGACATCCGGCAGTAGATGACATTTTTGCTGAAACTGACAAAGCGTCCGGAGGGGCGTCATCCGGGAATATTAATTCATCTAATTCCGGCATTGAGGCCAAAAGAGTCGGGCTAACCGCTACGGACGGAACGGTAGAAGAAATTTCCGAGAGAGCTACAGGCAATAAATGGTTCAAGATAAGTTTAATCGCCGTTATCGCGGCTATCGTTATTTTAGGATCTTATTTGGTTTACAGTAAATTTCTTAAAGCTAGCCCGGATTTGAATGCTAATACAATGAATTCAAATGTAAACACCGCAGCGCCGGTGGCTAATAATAATCCGACTCCAGCGCCGGCCGCCCCAGCCGCTTCTAATTCCGGCTCGTTCGTGACTCCGACCGGAGAAAGCGCCGCCACCGGGAGCTTGGAAACTATCCCGTCCATTCCCGGAGTCAACGCTCCGGCCACTTCTAGCTTGGCGGCTACTACTTCCGGCGATGTCGTTACTTCCAGCCCCGACGCTTTGATTGACTCTGACAATGATGGCTTGACCGATGCAGAAGAAAAGGCGCTTGGCACCAATATTAACGTGATTGATACTGATAACGACGGTTTGAGCGATTATGAAGAAGTAAAAATATACCATACTAACCCTCTTAGCGCCGATACCGACGGCGATGGTTATTTGGACGGGGCAGAGGTGAAAAACGGCTATAATCCTAATGGCCCCGGGAAATTAGTTAAGCCTCTTAATTAAGCATTTCAGGTTTATTGATAAATTTCAGATTTATGTTGGTTAATAATGATAACAAAGTGCCAGCGCGTTCTCGCGCTTTTGGCATTAAACAGGCGGCACCGCGCTTATTCTTGAGCCTGCACACTATGCCGCAGACTGCCGATAGCCATTTTAAGAAATGGCTATTTTTGGGATTGCTTATTTTTGGCCTAATGGCTCTTATCGCTTTCTTGATTTTTTGGCAGTAGCATTATCTCGTGGCAACTTATGTTCAGGAAAAAAAAGAAAATTAAACCAGAAACGGCGTTAGAGGACGCGTTGAATCAGGAAATGATCGTCCATAATATGCCGAAAGACCCCAAGTTAAGCGGGGCTTATTCTAGCGGCTCTTCGCCTATTTCTGCTAATGAAGCCGCTCCGCCTTCAGAAAGCCAGAAAAATCCAACTAAGTCCCGGTCTAATTTCAAGGCTGTGGGATTTATAATCATGGCTTCCGGGGTAGTGGTTATCGCCGCCCTAGTTTATCTAAGTTATCGTTTCATTATCGCTCCGGCCGCTCAGGATAAAACCCCTAATATGCCGATCGCCGCCGATAATGGCAAGTCGGCCACGACGGTTCCGATTACGTCAGATTTAGCTTCTACCACCGAGCTATCAACGGCCACGCCAGCGGTCGTAGATCTAGCCACAACGACTGTCGCGACCTCTAGCGAGAAAATAGCGAGCAGCACCAATCCTTTATTCCCGGATAGCGATTATGACGGCTTAAATGACGGAGAAGAAGCCATTTTAGGCACTTCCCCCACAATGAACGATTCAGATAGCGACGGCTATTCTGACTTTGCCGAAGTAATCAGCGGCTATGATCCGTCTGGTAGCGGGAAAATCAGCGCTAATGCTAATTTAGCCAGCTATACTAATAAGACTTTCAATTACGATATATTGTATCCTAAGCTTTGGCCGATCCAAGCCTTGAATGATAATGCCACCGTTATTTTTAATGCTCCCGATAACTCTTTAATCCAAATTTCCGTCCAAGATAACCCCGATCAAGCCAGCATTTTAGATTGGTATGAGCAGTCTTTCCCTGGCACGACCGTGACTTATGATCAGGTCCGCAGCACCTATAGTTGGGAAGGGATCATGGGAGAAAGCGGGCTTAATTTTTATATTACCGATAAGAATCGGAAAAACATCATAGTCATTTCCTATATTCCGGCCGTGGAGGGCCGCATCGCTTATCCGACCATTTTCCAGTTGATGATCAATTCTCTATTTATTAAATAAATAGCCGGTTGCGGGTTATCTGAGTAGATCAAATAGTTTTTTATAATCAAAAACTCCGTGGCTTTTGCCGCGGAGTTTTTATCAAGCCATTAGGCCTTAAGCCCTATAATCTTATCGATTATCCCATAGTCCACCGCTTCCTGAGCCGTCATGAAATGATCGCGATCGCTGTCTTTTTCAACGGTCGCTATCTTTTGTCCGGTATGAGCCGCTAGGATCCTATTCATCCGGTCCTTTATCTTTAGGATGTGCTCGGCTCGGATCTTGATATCGGAGGCCTGGCCTTCAGCGCCGCCCATGACCTGGTGGATCATTATTTCGCTATTAGGCAAGGCGAATCTTTTTCCCTTCTTCCCGGCGGCTAGCAGGACAGAAGCCATGGAAGCAGCTAGCCCGACGCAGATCGTGGAAACATCGGATTTGATATATTGCATGGTATCATAAATCGCTAATCCGGAAGACACAGATCCGCCCGGAGAGTTGATATAGAATTTTATGTCTTGGTCCTTATTCTCCGCGTCTAAGAATAGAAGCTGGGCGATGACTATATTCGCGACATGGTCATCTACTGGTTCGCCCAAGAAGATTATCCTGTCGCGCAAGAGACGGGAATAGATATCATAAGCCCTTTCTAACTGTCCTTCTTTTTCAATTACGGTAGGTATTAGTGGCATATAAGTCAAGTTTAATTATTCAGACTATAATTATAGATAAAATCAAGGTTTTTTAAAATATTGACGTAATTAAATATATATTGTAATATTTATAGTCCTTATCCGTCTATATAATAAGGCGTGTTGTTTAACAAGATATTTAAGAAATTTTATCTTAAATTACATAAATAATATCCGATTTCAACCACTAATTGTTAGGAGAAAACATGAAAAATGTTTTATCGTTTCTGTTCGTTTTTGTTTTATTATCGCTGAATTATTCTAGAGCGCAAGTCAGTCAGATTACCGCCCTAGATTCGATTTCAGTTGAGCTGGATGCGTCAGCCCCGAGCGCTAATCTCGTGAGTAACGACCAGACATTATTAGCCGGCATCGATTGCTATGCCGTCAAGATAAATAATTGGTCCAGCCATGATATTGCTGTCGGCGGAACCGTTTTCAGTTGCAATAGCCAATATGCGGGAGCCAGGCTAGACATGAATAATATCTATGTTACCGCGGGGAATGTATACATCGGTAAAATTAACTCCTGGTCTCTTAATAGCGCCGACAATAAACTAGGCTTTTATTTTCCTAATTTGACGGTCGTCGGCAGCCATTCCGCAGTAGTCCTGCATTTGCGCTCTGATCTCTATGGTTGGGGAACATTTAAGTTCTTGCTTATGGATCTGGCGCTGGCAGACGTTCAAACATCTGAAAATAAAGTCCTTCATTTCAGTCAGAATTGGGGAGCGGAGTTATTGGGTTATGATATTGCTCTGGCGAATACTGACCACCTAAGATTGAGTCTCGGTGTCTATCCTAATGGATGGGACCAAGCTTTTGAAGATACTCTCTATGTTCTGCCCGGGCAGTACGTCTATTCCTCCGCCTATTGCGAAATGGACCGGGCGAACTATATCTCGCAATCTATCAGCGCCTTCAAATCCGGCGTGATAATCAGTTCGAATCTTTTGGGTTTTGGAAATTTCAATTTTTCCCAACCCTGGGCTCAGTATTTGGAAGAATTAGGACACGTGACTTTTGCCTCCGATGATCTGAGCCAGACAGTCTCTTGGACGGCCAGCTCGACCTCTAACGGCATTGATTATTTCAATCTGAGCTGGGTTTCTGGTTATAATACTCTGGCTTTAGGAGGAGCCGCCAACATTCATTTCTATGTTGAAGGGGTGCTGTATAATCAATTTTGCGCCGCGCCCGTGTCTTCCTATATCAGCCATAACCGGGTATTAAAATCAGTAGACGGAATCCTGGGCGATTATAATGGAGACGGTCTCGTCCTTGAAAACGACGCGGACGAGATGCAGCAGGTTTATACTACATATGGGGGTTTTATGGATTATTATTCCAAGGATGGCCATAATGCCGGACGAGCCTCTATCCTGTTCGACGGCGCGACGCTATCGGATATTTTCTTGATCCGCGTTTGGCTGAATGACCCGAATGATCGTCTGGTGAAAGATCTGGGTATCGGACAGCCGATGTCAGCTAGAACCAAGCCGATACAGGCAGCATATTCTAAGACGATATCCGGCAGCCAGATCGTAATAAGCACGAAGGCTTTCGCTGTCCGGATTTCCGCGATATTGCCATCCGGCAAATTATGGAGCAGTTCTTCCCAGGTCAGCGGCGATAAGGCTATATTCACTGTTCCGGACCAAAGCTTGGATTACCGGGTAGAAGCTGTCAGCCTAGCTGCCGGACTCACCGACGTTGGAAATTCTGCCAGACTGCCGGCTGATTTCCAGCTTGATCAGAATTATCCTAATCCGTTCAATCCTTCCACATCAATCAGTTACTCTCTGCCGGAGAGAGCGTTCGTTACGTTGAAAATTTATGATATTCTCGGAAGAGAAGTCGCCAGCTTAGTGAATGAAGAAAAACAGGCTGGCCGTTATCAGATAAGATTCGATGCTAGTAATTTAGCCAGCGGAACCTATGTCTATAGGTTAGCCGCCGGTAATTTTATACAAACAAAAAAAATGGTACTCATGAAGTAACATTCATGGGTTTCCGTCCTTAAATCCCCGCTCGATCAGCAGCCTCATCGCTGATCCCGGGGATTTTTTATAAGTCTTTTCCTCTTGATTTTTATTCTAAGCTATTCTAAGATAGAACCAGTTTAGCTAATATATAAAAGAAAGTCTGTTTATCCCGCTTGTCGGGCCTTATTTTAAGTAAATTTATGTCATTTATCCAAAAATTCTCTAAATTATCCGTACGGGCTAAAGCCTGGTGGATCCTAGGAATTATCGTTATTTTTACCGTAACGGTCGCTTTGACGACCGGAGGTTCGTATTATAATGCTTTAGCTAGGGATTTAGCCGCGAAAACCAATAATATCGTCGTTTTGCCTCTAGTCAAGGATTTGCCTTTCAGCCTCGGGCTAGATTTGCAAGGCGGCGCCCACCTAGTTTATAAGGCCGATTTGAGCAATATTCCCGAAGCCGACCGGGCTGGCGCCATGGATTCAGCCCGCGACGTCATTGAGCGCCGCGTGAATGCCTTCGGTGTCAGCGAACCGGTCGTGACCGTTAATAAAAGCTTGAACGGCGATTATCAGATCATTGCCGAATTAGCTGGCATTAAAGATGTCGGCGAAGCGATAAAGACTATCGGTGAAACGCCGATTTTGGAATTTAAAGAAGAAGGTTCGGCGGTCCAGGCGGTCCAAGTAGCCACTTCTTCTCCTTCAGTCGCCTCTTCTTCCTCTTCTACTCCGGTTAATTTAGATTTAGGCCCGACTTGGAAGAATACGGAGCTAAGCGGCAAATATTTGAAGCGAGCTTCAGTCCAGTTCAATCCTAACGACGGCTCTCCCGAAGTTTCTCTGGAATTCAATGCTGATGGTTCAAAATTATTTGAAGATATCACTGGACGAAATATCGGCAAGCCGGTCGCTATCTTTTTGGACGGCTATATAATCAGCGCGCCGACAGTCAATGATAAGATTACCGGGGGGAAAGCGGTCATTTCCGGTCATTTCAGCGTAGATGAAGCCAAGCTTTTGGTTACCAGGCTGAATTCCGGAGCTCTGCCTGTCCCTATCACCCTGATTTCCCAAAAAACCGTAGAGGCTAGTCTGGGGTCAAAATCTATTGATAATAGCTTGAAAGCCGGTCTCATCGGCTTGTTGCTGGTTTCTCTGTTCATGATTATATATTATCGTC
The DNA here is from genome assembly GCA_021806615.1 of bacterium. Lineage (GTDB taxonomy): Bacteria > Patescibacteriota > Patescibacteriia > Patescibacteriales > UBA12465 > UBA12465. The sequence goes on from JAJZRB010000008.1 coordinate 33,586, forward strand.
TGCCCGGATTCTTATCGGTTTTATCCTTATTTGTCTATGGGTTAACAGTGTTGGCTATCTTTAAGACCCTGCCTATCTGGCTGTCTCTCGCTTTAGTGACCATAATGGTCGGCTTGATATTCTATACTTTCAACGAACTAAAGATCTTTAACGGGTTATTGGCGCTCCTCTTTATTATCATCGGTTTCTTATTATTCTTCTATGCTCTAAAGCCGGTCACTTTGTCCCTGTCAGGTATCGCTGGGTTCATTTTATCTATCGGCATGGCCGTAGACGCTAATATCCTTATTTTTTCCAGAACGCGCGAGGAGTTAAGGGGAGGGAAATCTGTCAGCCAAGCTGTTAATGATGGTTTCAAGCGCGCTTGGCCGTCTATTCGTGATGGCAATGTCTCGACTATCATCACTTGTTTGATCCTGATGTTCTTCGGGACTTCTACGGTCCAAGGTTTCGGCACGACCCTATTTATTGGTATCGCGGTTTCCTTATTCAGCGCTATTGTCATTACTCATACTTTATTCGTGGTTATATTAGGCGATTGGCTGGAAAAAAGAACCTGGCTTTTGGGGGTTCGCCGCGCTAAGACCGAAGAAACTAAATAATAAAAATCATATGATTTATCGGATTATCCAAAAAAGAAAAATATTCCTGACTCTCTCCAGCTTAGCGGCGCTCGCGGCTATCTTGGCCCTGATGGTTTGGGGCTTGCATTTCGGAATTGATTTTACGGGCGGCAGTTTTCTGGAAGTGCAGTTTACTAATTATCAGCCGAGCATAACTGAGATCCAGAACGGATTGAAAGACGCTAATTTGCACAATCTGATCGTACAGCCGACTAATAATTCCGTTATTTTACGCTTCCAAGATAATACTGAAGAAGCGCATCAGATCGCCCTTCAGAAATTACAGGCGATAATCAAAGATAAGAAAGACGCCTCTCTAAAGGAGCTGCAATTTGACGCCGTCGGACCGTCCATCGGCCAAGAGTTGAAAAGCAAATCTTTCAATGCGACCGCTATCGTTTTTATCATGATCATCCTGTAT
>JAJZRB010000009.1 GCA_021806615.1 bacterium
AAGTAGAAATAAAAAATTAAAATAATTCTTGCTTACGATATCTAAAAAATATCAATTTTTTTGGATAACCTATTCTCTGCAAATTGATGGAAGTTATATCCTGATAAAAAACTTACTAAAAAAATCGCAAATATATTTTTAATCGTCTCCTGGAGATCAAACGCTAAATAAATAATTATGAATACCAAAAGTCCAGTTATTCCGCCCATGATGGGTCTGCATAAATACCACCAAACCCATCGCTCAAAATTGAATTTTCTGTTCTCATCGAGATTTTCAGCGATGCTTTGATAGAAGCCTCTCGACATATACACAACACTTCCCAGAATACCAGAAAAAATTGATACCACAATCGTTTTTGTTAGATAAGTTGAGAAAAAAATATTTGCATACGCACAATATATTCCTAACAAGGACAGGGCCAAGAAAAAAATAAGAATTAGAAATATAACGAATTTTTTCATATTGTTATTCTTCTACTCTATTATGAAAAGGCTCCTCAATAGCCGCACTCCATCCCCGCTCTGGCGCATTATGTCTATGTGAAATGCTGTTTCCTCTGTTTACATAAACTTTCGTGCCATGTTTCTTTAAACCGTTGGTTACTTTTTTAGAAGGATGTTTGGGGGAATCCTGAGAAGCTGAGATAAACGCCGTAGCAGCTTTTATCCTTTTCAATAATTTGCTGCTAATGTTGTGTTTGCTACCGTGATGAGGAACATCTAGAAAAGCTAAATCGGTTAAAGTGTTCCCCTGGCTCTCGGCGTAATCAACGGCGAGAGACAGTCCCGTTTTTCCTGCATCACCTGTAAACAACAATTTATGGCCATCAATATTAAATAATATAACTGTGCTAGTATTATTTTCTGGCGATGTCTCCTCTTCATCGTTGTCCAGAAGATCAATTCCAAAATTATCCTCAATCCATTTTATGCCTTCTTTTACTAATCTTGGTAACGGGGCTAAGAATCCTAAGCCCTTTGCTGGCGCAGGACAAGCTTTAAATAATGGAAGCAATTGCTCATAGTACTCCTTCGAGGGTCCTAAAATATGTATGCCTCCCTGATAACCATTTACTCCTTGAAATGGTTCAATAATTTGTATTCCCTTTTTTGTCGCCAAGGCTTCCAGATCACTAGCATTTTGCAAGGATTTTTCTAATCTATCTTCTAGCCCTGATGCTGTTATTCGACCATCCTTAAATAAGTTTTTTATTTCTTCCGCGTGTTCCCATGGTTTGTGCATCAACAATAATTGCACATTTAGATTATCTAGCACTTCGTAAAGTCCCGATGCATGATCAGCGTCTGGGTGTGTCGATATAGCTATATCGACTTTATCAGTTCGATAAAAAATTCGGATATGTTCTACTAATTTCTGACCTGATTCTTTAAAACCTCCGTCAACTACAATAACCACTTGTTCGTCTCTAGAACCCGACAAATTTCCAAATCTTATAGCAATTGCGTCTCCACTTTTTTCACCATTCCCGACTGGAATGTAGTCTACTTCATACCCCATATTATTTTTGATTAAATACTATCCCCTAAGCGCGGGGCTGATTCCTCGTCCTCAGATAAGATCTACTGATTTTGTTTAATTATCTGATTCCAAAGCCTTTTTTGTTCTGCCTTAATCACTATATCTTTATTTAGGTTGTCTGCGTATTTATTTAAAAATACATCAGTATTATTTAATAACCTTAAATAATACTTCAATGAATGTATTATCCCATTTACTATTACCTGGCAGCCATGTCTTTTTTCTATTAGGATCGTAGATTTAAGTATCTTTCTAGATTCGTCGATACTGGAACCTTTTGTAGAGAGTAAGTAGTATCTATTTGTCGGGTATTTTTTAAATTTATCATAAGCATCTAAAACCATTCGTTCGGTTATCGGCTTACCATATTTTACCTCGACACCCTCAAACGGCACTCCGTCTTTATCTACTACTTCGATATCGCCGATGTCTCCAGATCTATAGTCAGCCGAAGTATGGCTCCCTAGTGGTAAAAGTTTTTTCCCTTCGAACCTTTTTAATTCAACAATCATGCATTCATATACTGAATAAATAGCCAAAACTGGTAAACGTGCGGTACCAACCACAGAACTTTTATCAAAGTGTTCTTCTAACATTCTTACTATTTTATCAATAGAAAATTTAGATTTATCATCAATCTTCGTAATGCGTACATGGTTATGTTCTCTCATTAAGATCATCCCTTGAAATAGATACATTAAATAATCCTTAGGGGACGCTTTTTTATTTTCAATATAATCTAGTAATAACAAAAAAGCTGATTTTAATTTCGGCGGAGTAATTTTCCCTCTATATTTGAGATCGTAAGGCGAGTTCTGCTCAAAAGATCTGGTAAGCCACCCACTTTCAACCATAGCGGAAAACTTCTTTAATTTCATAAATGGTGTGATATATCGAGTATCAAGAGTTCTTCCGGAATATCCGTTTTCGAGATTTGACTGATGAAATCTAATATCCTGCTTCGGATCGACAATTTTATGACAAAGACTAGTTATAAGTACGGTAAGCACAGCTTTTCTTCGTTCGCTATATTCAAGGACTGTCTTTAAAGATTCTAATTCTGGCGGGGTAATTTTTGCTGGAAAAAAAATTTTGTTTTTGTTGGATCTAAGCAGCTGACTCGAGCGTGCATAAATTTCATTTAGCACTTGCAAATGTTTAGCGGACATATTAAAAAAGTTGATTAATAATTTCCCGGGCCAGCCTTTCCATCATGGGTACGCAGACCGAGTTTCCTATTTGTTGGTATAGTCTACCATTTGTACTATACTTTTTAAAATTACCTGGAAATCCCATTAAAGAGAAGCACTCATCAATGGTTAATTTTCTTACCTTCCCTTTATGCAGAATAAAAAATCTTCCTGAAGTTTCCTGCGAGGGGATAGTGGGATGGGTTCCTTCTGACGAATAGATTCTATTTGGCTGCTTGTGAACTCTAGAAAGGTTAATTGTATTTGCCCGCACGCCATTTTTTCTGATTGATTTATTTCTATATCCAGCGAAAATTAACCCTGATTCCTGAGTTTTTGGATCATCAATTAGTGTGTATTCAGTGGGGTCTAAATATTCAAAATTTCCTTTTTCTTGCAGTATATCTTTAACGAGAACTGGTTTCTGTTTTTCTATCTTGGAAAAATCAAATATTTTTTTCTTGCTGCCAACGATAATTATTCGCTCCCGATTTTGAGCCGTGCTAAAATCTTTTGCGTTTAAAACCTTCCAATTAGTCTTGTATCCAAGGTCCTGTAATTGTTTGAGAATTACCTGAAGAGTTCTACCGGCATCATGATGCCTTAAATGTTTAACATTTTCCAAAAAAACTACATCTGGTTTTTTCTTTTTGATTATTCTTAGAATATCAAAAAATAAAGTTCCACGTACGTCTTCAAAACCTCTTTGTAGACCACATATACTAAATGGCTGGCAAGGAAATCCTGCTGTTAGTATATTATGATCTGGAACCTCAGTTTCCTTAATTTTTGTTATATCGCCTTTTGGCCATTCTTTAAAATTTAAATAATATGTCTTCTGACACTCCGAATCTATTTCGGAACTAAAAACACAGTCAGCGCCAGCTTTTTCAAAACCCAATCTTATTCCCCCTATGCCGGCGAATAAATCGATAAATTTAATATCTTTGCTTTTTTTTGTTTTTTTCATGAGAGTAAGTATATTTATATGATACCTCTATAATCTCTTTATTTCAATAAGATTGCAATAATTGAGACCTGGTCTTGTAATTCGGTTTTGTTTCGGTTATACTTACAATATACCAAATATTTAAACCTATGTCTACACTCACAAAGAGACAAGTACAAATTCGTGATTATATTGCTCAATATAGCGAAAAATATGGATATGCGCCCTCTCTAATTGAGATAAGAGATAAATTTGGAATATCAACTATTTCCACAGTTCACGAACATATCACTAATTTGATAAATAAAGGGGTCTTAAAACGAGCCAAGGGGGTGGCCAGAAGCCTAGAACTGGTTAAGATGCAGATCCGGGATGATTTAATGTCCGTTCCATTAGTTGGTATAATAGCTGCCGGCCAACCAATTGAAGCGATAGAGATACCAAACGAAGCTGTCGAAATAGCCAGAGATAGACGATTTCAGGACGGCGAACTTTACGCTTTAAAAGTAAAAGGCAATTCAATGATTGGGGACGGGATATTCGACGGAGACTTCGCTATTATCAAAAGACAAGAGTGGGCCGATAACGGAGATACCGCCGTAGCGATCATCGACGATAACGAGGCCACTCTTAAAAAATTTTACAAAGAAAAAGGACGAATAAGATTACAACCGGCCAATCCAGTTTTTGAACCCATATTTAGGAAAAACGTGGAGATACGCGGTATAGTGGTAAAAATATTAAGAAATTATAAATAGTATTTGTTCCCGGTAACGCCAGCAAGAAAAAAAACTCGGAGCCTTTCTTTTGTATTCTTGGTTTAGCTCACCTTAATCGCTCTCCGTTTGCAAATCTAGTAACAGGTTTGTAGCCGGGGAGGCGGATTAAGGTCGGACGCTTCCATTAATTCATTAGATAACTTCAAGTCTATGCCTACAATCAAAGTAAGCACGGGGGAAAAGGCGAGAGTGTCGGGCCAATACCGGCCGGCAGGCTCGAGGAAAGAGATTACTCTTTCACGAGGAGATCGCGTTCCACCGTATGACGGCGAAGCCAAGAAATTTACCTTAGTCGACCCGACTAAGCATAAAAACTAGGCTTCTCTGCTCTTGCTGGCATTTCTGGGAATAAAAATCTTTAGAAAATAAATTTTTTCTTTAGATTTTTTTTAGATTTATTTAAGGTTGAATATGTTAACATATGCTAAAAAATAATTTACATATTTATGACCTTAAAATCCGAGAAGCTAAAACAGACCATGCTGGAACTGACCGGCCTGTTTCGCAGCGAAAGAAATATCTTTCAAAAATTTGTCATAGTTTATCGGTATATAGGTCTAATCAACCATACTCCCATAGCCAAGGGGGTGCTTCAGAAAATATTTGACGACGCGGCCGAGGCCATGGGCAAAGCCGAACTGGACTGCCAGGACAGGAATAATTTTTTGAACATCAAAAATGAAGCTGCATGCTCAAACGATTTTTGGATATACTATGGCAATTTGGAGATCATATACGGAAAGATGAAACGCCTGAAGGCTTGCCGCGAAGGAGACAAGAAAGAATTCGAAGATCTGTGCCGGCTATTTTCAAAACCATATTCAAAAGAAATGCTGGAATTATCTTTCAAAGTGGTAAACAGCAACATATTCGACCGTCTGGATCAGGAAATATTTTTTAACGAAACTGACAACGAAGGCAAAACCTGGTTCGACGAGAAGAATAGCATTTTATACGTCAAAGGCGAGCGCATACCTATAGACCGGACCGGAAAGACTACCAACGCCCACAAGCTGCTGCGACATATTTTTATAACCAACAAAGACAATCTGAATGACGAATTCTTCTATTCGGAAATAGCCTTCGACGAGTTCGAAGACATGGAGTATAAAAAAGACAAGAACGGCTGGAAAAAATATTTTACCGCCTGCGAGAAAATAAGGGATAAGATCCTGGCCAATACGAGGGATAAGATAACAAACTTTTTAATTTTCAATACCGGCAAGAAGGGACGGATAAAGATCAATTCCGACTATATCTAATATTAAAAGAAAAACACCTAAAATCTTCAGCTGAATCTTCAGCTGAGAGTTGCTGAACATGATTAGTTTACAATAGCCTCATAGCAATATGGGGCTTTTTATTTAGCCCCGGCTATCGCCACATAAAGGTCGAGGGCGCATTAAATCATTAAAGCAAATAATAAACCTATGTTTATCTTAAAAGGAACAATCAAGGACGATAAGAACGAAAAATTCACCCGCAAGGACGGAACGCCGGGCGAAAAGCGGCTTGTCTACATCGAGCCGGAAGGCAGCATCTATCCGGTTCCCGTTGACGTTCCGCTGGACGCCAAGCTCGGCAAGACCGGCGAAAAGACGGAAATCAAAGTCGACATCTTCCCTTTCTATTTCGCAGAGGGCAAGAGGCGCCGGGCCTACCTCTCGATCTACATCCCTAAGCCGGAAAACGGCAGATAGCTAATAAACCCTATGGACATAATAACCGCCACAACGACCGCGACTTCGACGGTCTATCGTCTCACAGACGAAGCCCTGGACCTGATCAACTTCAACTATCAGCTCCTCGTATTTTTCGCCTGCATCTTCATCGGCCTCGGCGCGTTGTTCATAGTCCTTAACATCTTCGACTGATATGAACGCCGCCGTCATAAATTTCTTTTATGCCCTGGGCACCGCACTCGTCCCTGCCCTGGCGATCGCCTTAATCCTCAAGTTATTTGTAGGAATCAGCAGATAATAAAATTATGTGTTCCGCAATGATACAAGCCGCAAATTCATGCTACATAGACAACTGGGCCGCAATCGCAAAGGTCCTGTCTTCAAGCGTGGTGATGGGATTGTTCGTCGGAATAACGGTCGGCATAATTTTATTATTTCTTAAAAAATAACTTAAAGCTAAATCTATGCTTAAGAAAACCAAAATCGGATTGATGGCATTGCTGGGGACTGTCGGCATGGCCGCGACCACTGCTTTCGCCGCCGTGGATCCGGATATCGCTTCCACGACCAGCGGCATGTCGACGACCGTCAAAGACAACTTGATGGGCGTCTTGATCAGCAACCTGCCGACCATAGTGATCGTGGGCGTGGCGGTGCTCGCGATAGGGTTCATCTGGAGACTGTTCCGCCGGTTCGCCAAATAGCCGTCAGGCCGTCCCAGTTCCCCCGCTGGGGCGGCTTACACGGCCATTTGGCCCTAATCAGCTTCATATGTCCAAACTAACTAAATTATTACCAGTCCTCGCCATCCTATCCATCTTTTGCCTTCCTAAGCAGTCCGCAGCATCTTCCGGAATATACCTGGATAGCACCGGCTACAGCTACAAGCAGAACGCCGACGACGGGAACGGAAACTTCACCTTTTCCAATACGATCAGCCAGACCTGCGAAAACGGTTTTCTTATGGCCATCATCTCTACCTGGGCCGACGGCAACGGCTGGGACAGCGTCGCCTACGGCGGCGTGCAGATGGCGGACAGCGGCATCGGGAGCCAGGCGTATGTCGGCCAAACTCGCCATATGCGCTGGCAGACTTTTGTCCTTGCTAACCCGCCGCTCGGAACGAGGAATTTCCACTTCCGCAACACCCGCGGCCAGTATTCCGACCCGGCGACCATAGTGCTAAAAGCGTTCTGCAACGTAGACCAGGAACATCCGCTCGATTTCGTGCGCGGCGGCTTAAGCAATTACAGCGGGAACGGAATAGGCAGCGGCTATTTCAACATCACCAACGACAACAGCCTTGTCTTATTCAACTACATACTCGCGACCGGCGGCACCGTAACGGGAACACCAGGATTTTCTTCGACCTCATTGAACGCTTACGACGCTTACGGCACCCAGATATATAACTTCTTCATGGCGACCGTCGACCATAAGACGGAATTCGATTACTACTATGTCGGCGGAACGGATACGGACTGGGCGAGATCGCTCGACGTATATGTCCTGAATGCTGCAGCGCCAAGCTCAAATGTCCATATAAGCGGCTACTCCATCGACTCCCTCGGAAACGTTAGCCTGGACGGAACCTGCCGCGTCATCGGAACCGGCCAGTCGAATATAGACATATACCGGAACGTGCCGGCCGACCCAAAAATTATAGTAACGAGCTGCAACGGACAATCCGGCCAGCCGGGCACATTTTCGGCGACATATCCGGCGATCAGCTATGGAACTTCAACTCTTTTTGCGGTGGCCGTCATGGAAAATCCTTCGCTCAACCGCGACAGCGTTGAGATAAGCCGCGCACTACCGCCATCCCATATAACGATACTGGAGCCGATGGGTGGCATGTCCATCCGCGGCCGGACCGTGGAATTAGCCGGAATCTGCGAGCCTTACTATGTCTCCGGCCTGAAGCCGGAAGACGCAAAGCTCAGCACCTTGGCGCTGACCAGCGATTTTTCTCCCGGCATGCAGGGGCCGATCATGGATGAGCCTTCCTGTACCTGCGAGCCGGATCCGAACAATTTTCTCTGGGGCGCTTTCGACTGCTTCTATACTTCGAAGGACTACACGACAAAAAGAGTCTATGTGGTAGATACGATGGACTACAGGAATTTCGATTCCCGCGATTTTTCTTTCAACGATTACAATTCCTTCAATCTTTATCTCAATCCTTATTTCAACATCTCGACCGAATTCGGAGCGGAGGCGAAATTCAAGATATCGCCGGTCGAAATTTACGACACGCAAGGCTTCAACGTCAACGCCGTGCCGCTCGTCATCACATTCGACCAGGACGCGATGGCGTCTTCGACGAGCACCTCCTTCTATCTCTACGATTACACCGTCAGCACATCCTCGCCGACCGTATTGGCCTCGTCGACCATTTCCGGCCTCGGCTTGAACGGCGACCGGCAGATCGGCTACGAACTGGATCTGTCCATCCTCCACACGCGGACGCTTTACGGAAAAGTAACGGACCAGAGCGGAAAAGTCCTCCAGGGCATGTCCATAATATTCAATTATCATCCGCTTTTCTTCCCGACCCCTCCCCTGGATTTCGGCGACATCTTCCCGCGGATCAAGAACGCCCTGAAGGACAAATTCATATTCCATCAGTTCTTCTATGCCTATGACACGCTTCTGGCCAATTTCACAAAGGTCGTGCCTGAAGTCGTTCCCCAGTTTCCGATGAAATTCATATCAGGCGACCAGCAGTATAACCTCACGATACCGGCGCTGGATTTTGAAAGCGCGCCGGTAAAATACTTCGCCCAGAACCTGCGGCCGATGGGCGACGGCCTGCTGTGGCTCGGATTCATCGTTTACATATTTTTCAGGATCATCGGGGCTTTCAGCCCGGACGACAAATAACCATATGACCGGATACCCTTTCGACTGGGCAGTAAACGCCTTCATAGATTTCTGCGGAAAATTCTTCGATTCGATGATGGCTTTCATATTTTCTTTCCTGCCAGACAATTCCACTTTTGCCAGCTGGCTAAATTTCGACGTGCAGAAGATAGACTATGCCACCAAGCGCATCGCCGACACGATAAGCTATTTCAACATTGTCTTTCCCTTCGACACCTTATTCCTCATCATCTCGTTCATGCTCGTCTTTGAAGTCATGCTGCTGTTCCTGAAGCTCTGCATCCTTATAATCGGCTTCCTGCGCGGCGGCCACTAACCAATATGATCAATATCGTAGTCGGCAAGCCCGGCGCCGGCAAAACTTATTATCTCGTCCGGAAGGCCAGGAAATTCCTGCGCCAGGGACGCGATGTCTATTCTAATTTCTATATTAATTTCGACGCTTATGACAAAGAAACAAGAAATTCGCCTGGCGACCGCCTGCTTGCTTTTCTTCTGCGCTTTCGTTATTTCCGCCTTCTTCATGCTCAATATCTATCTAAGAAAGATAAAAGAAGCGGCCGGCTGTATTTCTGGAACGAACTCGACGAGCTGCTCGACATCCGGGGCGGCGAAATACTGATTGACGAGTGCCAGATCTATTTCAATTCCCGCGCCTGGAAGCGCCTGCCCTTCCGCCTGCAGTATAAGTTCCAACAGCACCGAAAGCATATACGTAAGAACGCAGACGGAACGCATATGGCCCTTAATATCTGGGGCGCGGTCCAGAACGTCAAGCGGATAGATACTATCGTCCGCGAACTTGTCAACAACATCTATTCCCTGAAGAAGATCGGGCCGCTGTTCATCTCCCGCTTATATGACATCGAGGATATAGACAAGGAACGGCGCAAATCTTACCGGACGAGCCTGTTTCTGTTCAATAAGAAGCTTGCCGCCTGCTACAACACCTTCCAAGAGATACAGGGATTCAGAGAAAAGATTCAATAGATATGCGATTCTTTCGCCGGCCGCCTTTTTTCTTTTTTCGGCGAGCCCTGCTGCGAGCCGAAAAAGAAAAAGCGGCCGGTAAAAAGCCTACTAATTAACTTGATTATATGCACACTTAAGAACATGCCTATGTTTTACACTCCGAAACAGATATTCAAAGACCACGCCTACCATTGCTGGCTGAAGAAACGGATCAGCCAGCTGGAGGCTGCGATAGATGAGAATAAACCATGCGACAGCACCAGCGATATGGAATTACTGAAAAGAAAACTGGCTTCATACAAAAAAGTTGAAGCCGATCTGGCTAAACAATATGGAATACAAGACGAAGTGGATAGTAACCGGAAACGAAGTTGAAGTCTATAAAAATTCCGTCGGAATCAAAATCGGAAAACGCAAGCGCAAGAAAAGAAAACCAATCAAAAAAATAACTGACGACGCTTCTAAAAAATTAAAGGAATTCGCCGTCTATCGTTCGCGCCGGGCCATAAAGTGGCGGATAAATTCCAATCCGGACATGACAAAATTTCTCACCTTAACTTTTGCCGAAAACCTTACAGACTTGAAGAGCTGCAATGAAAAATTCAAAGCTTTTATCAGAAAACTGAAAAAAATTAAAACCGACTTAAAATATCTAGTTATTCCGGAATTCCAAAAGCGCGGCGCCGTCCATTACCATGCTCTGCTCAACCTGGACTACATCGACCAGAAACAGCTGGCCGATCTGTGGGGACACGGATTCATCAAGATTAAAAACATCAAGGACGGAATAAACATCGGGCTATACGTCTCAAAATATATCGGCAAAGACCTGGAAGATGAAAGATATTTCCATAATAAAAAACACTTCTGTTCGCGAAATCTTAGCAAGCCGCAGATTTTCTATTCTGCGCAGGAAATTGACAACTTTTTACGGCTTAATTCTTCTTCTCTAGCCTATGAAAAAACCTTTAAAAGCTACTATGGGCTGATCAAATATCAGCTTTATAAAATAGGCAATTTATGATAGGGTAATATGGTGTCCAGCATAGACCATTCTATGCCCCTATATCGCCCTTTAACAACTAAATGAACTCTGGTTCAAACGCAGACAATTTAATAACGCCGAAAGAGCTATCTGAATTGTTCAAGATATCTCTGGCTTCAATATACAGGCTGGTGGACAAGCGGGCGCTGCCGTTCTACAAGATAGGCGGCAACCTGAGATTCTCCAAAAATGATATTGAGAGATACTTAAAATGCGTCTGCATTGAGCCAATGACGAAGAATAAGCTATGAGCATATTTAAGCGAGGAAATAAATATTGGGTCGGTTTCCGCTTCAATCGGCAAAGATACCGCTACCCCAGCCCGGATAATACCCTAGCCGGATCTAAAGTCTATGAGTCTTTGCTGAGACAAAAACTGGCGCGCGGCGAGCCGATAGTGGAAGAAGCGCCCAAAATACCGACCTTTTCCGAATTCAGCCGGAAGTGGTTCGATATCTACGCCAAGAACAATAACAAACCGTCGGAAATCGCTAACAAAGAAGGCGCCCTAAGGGTCCACTTGATTCCCTTCTTTGGCAAAAAGGCAATAGACAAAATATCCAATCTGGATATAGAAAACTATAAAGCCAAAGAGATCTCCACGGGATTATCAAATAAGACAATCAACAACTTTCTGATAATCTTGAACAAATGCCTTGGCACCGCCGAAGAGTGGGGCGTGTTAAACAGAAAACCGAAGGTAAGACCTCTCCGGGTCCAGCCGCAGAAATTCGACTTCCTGACCGAAGAAGAAGCCGCTGCTCTGCTGCAGAACTCTGAAGGATGGTTAAAAGAAATGATCTTGATCGGACTCAAGACAGGAATGCGGTTCGGCGAGATAATCGCCCTCGACTGGGAAGATCTAGATTTCTCGACCAGGAACATCAACGTCAGGCATGGAATAGCCAGAGGGATAAAAGGAAGCACAAAGAGCAACAAGATAAGAACTATCCCGATGGCCGGCGAAATCGCCGAACTGATGATGAAAAGATATAAATCTAAAGGATTAGTCTTCCCGCCCAACCATGATAATTACCTGACTCATAATCTCTGCCACAAGGAACTCAAGAGAGCCTGCAAGCGCGCCGGCCTGCGAGCGATAGGCTGGCATACTCTAAGGCACAGCTTCGCTTCACATCTTGTGCAGCACGGAGTTTCAATGAAAGCTGTCCAGGAATTGCTTGGCCATTCCAATGTCATGACAACGATGCGCTACTCCCACTTAACCGCATCCTCTCTGATCGAGGCGATAAGAACATTGGAACCGGGCAAACAAGGACAATCAATCGACCTTGGCCACAATTTGGCCACAATGCCTGTTGAGACAGTTAAAAACCGCTTTATTTCTGCCTAAAATTTATCTTATTTTTCTTTTATTTTAAACAAAAAACCGCCTCTAGGGCGATTTTTCTAAACTGAGCCGTTGACCGGGATTGAACCGGTGACCTTCTCCTTCTTCTCCACCTCTATTTATAAAACGCTTATTAGAGGAATAGACTGTATATCAGACATATCTCTTACGAGACTTAGCCTCCCTTGTCAGTCGTTCGGGCGCTTGGCGCCACGGTCTTGACCCTGCGTGGGCTTTTAACCGTAATTCGGGCTTCCATGAAAAATTTCTTAATCAAGGGGCAAACCTCCTTCGAGGCTACCATGGAGATGCTCTACCAGCTGAGCTACAACGGCAAATATATTAAATTATCAACCAACTTCTTACGCCCTACGGTGCCCTGTTCCCGCATGGAACAGGTGTTATTATTAAAAAAAAGATAAATATTAGCTCAGAATCATAGTTATAAACAGACATGTTTATTACCATGGAGATGCTCTACCAGCTGAGCTACAACGGCACGTCATCAGGATCATGCTTCTCCGCTCAGGATTTTTTCTGACCCCTTATAAATTTTCTATCTTTTCCGCCCATTCTCCTAATTTCTGATTTTCCGGATTGACGGCGGCTAATTTAGCGAGAGAGCTTTCGGCTAACTCTTTATCTTTCCTCATTATACTTAAATCCAGAATTAAATCAAGATAGCGCGGGCTATTCGGCTCCAGTTCCAGGGCCTCCCGGATGTTTTCCAGGGCGGCATCGATATCGCCCGCCTCTTTTTCCATTTCGGAGATGGAAAAATAAATTTCCTGCGGCGTCGTCTCGCCGAGAGCCTCGTCCCCCTCGCCGGATTGCCGGGATAATTTCAGGGCGTAAGCGTAAGTCTCGCGCGTTTCCGGCCATTTCTTCTCACTAGCATATAAATTCCCTAATCGGAAAAAAGCGTCTAGATTCTTCGGATCCAGACTGATTATTTCTACTAATTTTTCTTCGGCCTCCTTTTCGTCCTCCATTTTCAGGGCATCTTCAGCGGCGACGGATAATTCCCTGATCTTCTTCTGCTTCTCCAGCCAGGGAATTTTCAGGCTGGCCGTGTAATTGGATCTTATTTTTTTCAATTGGGTCTGCCGTTCTTTCAAGAAGGCCGAAAAGCTCCTGACAATAGACAGCCAGATACGCCCTAAAAAACCGCTGACTACGGCCAGATCCCTTTCTACCCGATTCTGGATTATCCGTTCTTTGAATTTAGCTTCTTTCTCGCCCGACATGCTAGTCACGTTCAGGATAGCCAAAGCCGGGAATTTCTTGACTACGATAGAAAGGATTATGATGATGGCGATGATGATGAGTATCCAAGAAATTACTACGAACATATAATTTTAAAATCTGTTAATTTAAGGGAGGCGCCGCCGACCAAGAAGCCGCCAATAACTGGCTGGGCTGAAAAATCCGCCGCATTGCCGGGGAATACGCTGCCGCCATACAGGACGCGCGGCTTTTTCTCCAGCAAATTAGCGGCTTTAGACTGGATGAAGCCGAGCATATCAGACGCGCTTATGGCGTCTATAGGCTTGGCGTCCTTATTCGTGCTTATCGCCCAAACCGGCTCATAAGCGATAACCAGATCAGAGGCTCGCTTTATCTTGACTCCTTTCAAGGCGTGGCGCAATTCTTCAGCGAGGTACGGCCTGGCTTCGCCGCTTTCTCTCTCTGCTATTTTTTCGCCGACGCATAGGACCGGCGTCAGCCCGGCCGCCAAAGCGGCCTTGATTTTCGCATTGATTATAGCGGAGTTCTCATGGAGGTGCTCTCGCCTTTCGCTATGCCCTAAGATGACATATTTGACGCCTAAGGCTTTCAAGTCGGCCGGAGAAACTTCGCCAGTATAGGCTCCGCGGGCACTCGCCGCGCTATCCTGAGCGCCCAGAAGTAGCCCGGATTTCTTTAAGATGGCGGAAACCGCCGGCAAGCTCAAGTAGTCGGGGCAAAGCACTATTTCATTCTTCAGGCCAGCCAACTGTTTAGTATAAAGACGGGCCAAATCAAGGCTGGCTCTATAGCCTAATTGCATTTTCCAATTAGCGATAATCAATTTTTTCATAAATAATAATCTCAATATTTCCGCTTCTTATAAATCCTGGGCGATCCTAGATTTTGCCCAGGCGATAGTCCTTTTTATTCCTTCTTCCAGGTTGACTGCCGCTTCCCAATCAAGGACGTTCTTAGCTCTCTGGCAATTCAAGCAGCTGCGCCGCTGTTCCCCTTCCTTGGCTGGCGCTTCTTTGACTATGATAGGCTGCCCTAAGGCTTTTTCAATATCGCGGCGGATATCCAGGAGACTCGTTTCCGACCCTAAACCGATATTTATTTCGCCGCGGCATTCGATGTCCTTGGACAGGGACAAAGCGCGGACAACGTCATCGACATAAACGAAGTCGCGCGTCTGCCGGCCGTCGCCGTACTGGACGCTAGCCGATCCTTTGACGGCATTATCAATAAAGATGGCAATAACGCCAGCTTCTCCGCCCTTGAACTGGCGCGGACCATAGACGTTCGCGAAGCGCAGTATAGTATAGTCAAGGCCATAGACCTGATAATAGCAATTCAGGTACTTTTCAAAAGTCAGCTTATGGATGCCATAGAAAGATACGGGGTAAGGCGGGAAAGACTCGGTAGTCGGTATCTCTTCGGCATCGCCGTAAATCGCGCCGCCGGTTGAAGAAAAAATAATTTTCTTGACGCCGTGGCGGCGGCAATTCTCCAGGATATTCAAGCCGCCTAGGACGTTGATCCGATTATCGCGTACCGGGTCGGCCATGGACTTAGGCACTTCAATCTGGGCAGCCAGATGATAGACGGATTCCGGCTTTTCCGACTTGAAAATCTCCTCTATTTCCGACGAACCGATATCGGCTCGATAAAATTTAGCGGCCGGATTTACGTAATCCTCCCGGCCGGAAGACAGGTCGTCAATGACTGCGACTCGGTGGCCTTCGGCTATTAACTTATCAACCAGCGTAGAGCCGATAAAGCCGGCGCCGCCAGTAACTAATATTTTAGACATATATATATTATAACATAAGCCATCAAGAATAAAAAAGCGATTTTGATTTACTTTAACGGGCCGATATTATACAATTAAAAATATAAGCCTAACATATGAGAATCGAAAGCATCTTTATCGGCGGCTGGTACCAGAGGACGACGCTCCACCTGTCGGAAATCTACGATTTCTTGCAGAAGGCCGATTCGCCCCTGGCTTTGGACAAAAACCGGATGAAAAATCTGCGGGATCGCCTGAAACCGCAAAAAGTGGAAATGCGTATCCGGGAATTTGAATATATTTATTTGAAAACCGCTGGCGGCATTGAAACCAGGATCTTTGAAGACGGGCTGATCGTCCTGAACAAGCCGGTCAAAGACATAAAACAGGATATCAAGATTATCACCGCTTTCCATGAGCAGGATCTGTCGCCGGCGCTCAACTACCTATTCAGTTTAGGCGCTCCCGTACCTAAGGAGCTAGCCAAGATCGCCACCGTCTACCCTTACTTTATCTTATTGCACCGAGCGCGTCCGGAAGAAATCAATAAGCTTCTCAAAGAATTAGGGCAAAAAAAATATTTTGAAATCAAGAAGAAGGAATTTGAGATCTACCGCGGAGATAAGATCTATCTGATTAATAATTTGAAAGAAACGCCGGAAATCATTACCCGCCTGATCAATGAGCAAATTTTCGTCCGGGAATTTAAGATCCAGTTACACCGTTACCTTAATCTCCATCGCATCATCTGGGAAAAGATCGCCGCCATCAAAGAACGGGGAGAGATCACGGGCCAAGAAGCCGGGCCGCTCAAGACGCAGATAGAAAGCTACAATAAGACGATCAACCTGATTGACAGCCGGATAAACCAGATGAATAACTATCTAGGAACGCGGGAAAAGGTGGTAAAAAATAACCCGAAACTGAAAAAGATAATTTCCGTCCTACAATTCAAATATGAGACCCTCAATGATACGCTCGATTACGTCAAGGAAATCTGGGTGATGACCAAAAATTACGTGGACAGCTCGCTTAATCTCTTCACGGCTATACAGGCCAAGAGCACGGAAGCCTCCATAAAGAACTTAACAATCATCACGGTTACGGGCGTGGCCGCTACTTTCCTGAAGTTATTCAGCGGCGACCTGCCGAAATTCACGACTCAAGGCCTATTTTATTTCCTGATTTTAGTGGCAGCGGGCTATTCGGCCGACACGATAATCAGGCTGGTTTCCAAGCGTAAGAAATACAAAATCAAAGAGGCCGCCATAAACAAAGATATAGATTAGTAATTAGGCTAAATTTAAATAAAATATTATCATAAATTAAAGTTGCCAAAACTTATTTTTTTTGCTAAGATAATACTAGATAACAAGCTTAAAAATCAGATAAAAAATACCCCTATAATCGGGAATTTTTTGTTGTTAGGAGCATAAATACATATGGCGAAAGATACGAAAAAAACTAGTAACTACGGGGCAGAACAAATCACCGTCCTGGAAGGATTAGATCCGGTGCGCAAGCGTCCGGGCATGTACATCGGCTCGACTTCGGCCGCCGGTCTGCACCACCTGATCTGGGAAGTAGTAGACAATTCTATTGACGAAGCCATGGCGGGATACGCCACGGAAATCTCGGTGGCTCTTCTGCCTGGCGGCTTGATAGAAGAAGCGGATAACGGCCGAGGCATCCCGGTAGAAAAACATAAAGTGACCGGCGTCTCTGCGTTAGAAACTGTCTTGACCAAGCTCCACGCCGGAGGGAAATTCGGCGGCGAGGGCTATAAAGTCTCCGGCGGCTTGCACGGCGTCGGCGTTTCCGTAGTTAACGCGCTCAGCGAATACCTGAAAGCGGAAGTAAGGCGAGACGGGAAAACCTGGATGCAAGAATATAAAATCGGCAAACCTTTAAAACCGGCCAGACCGATCGGTCCGGCTAAAGGCACGGGGACGACGATTACCTTCAAGGCCGACAAGACCATATTTACCGAACTAGAATATAGCTGGGGAAAAATCTTGGATCGCCTCAGACAGCAGGCCTATCTGACTAAAGGCATCACCATAAAAGTCCTGGATCAACGCGAAGGCCACCGCGCCAAAAAATATAAATTCCATTTTGAAGGCGGCATCAAATCATATATCAAATCCTTGCACCGCAGCAAAGCCGTCAAGAACGAAACGATCTTCTACGTGGATAAGGATATAAATAATTGCAAAGTGGAAGTATCCTTGCAATATAATGACGAATATAATGAAACCGTCCTGTCTTTCGCTAATAATATCCATAACCCCGAAGGCGGAACGCACTTAGTCGGTTTCCGTTCGGCCCTCACTCGCGTCCTGAATAATTACGCCCGCAATAAGAATATCCTGAAAGAAAAGCAGGATAACCTGACCGGCGACGACGTGCGCGAAGGCTTGACCGCGATCATCAGCGTCAAATTGCCGGAACCGCAATTTGAAGGACAGACTAAAGGAAAACTCGGGAACGCGGAGATGAAGGGCTATGTAGAAACTATTTTCGGAGAAAGCTTCAATACTTTCTTGGAAGAACATCCGAAAGAGGCCGAAGCGATCATCGGCAAGTGCCTCTTATCGGCTCAGGCGCGCCTAGCGGCGCGTACCGCCCGCGCGACTATTCTCCGCAAGGGGGCTTTAGAGGGCATGACTCTGCCAGGAAAATTAGCTGATTGCTCCAGCCGGCATCCCGAGGAATGCGAATTATACATCGTCGAGGGCGACTCGGCCGGCGGCTCGGCCAAGCAAGGGCGTAACCGTAAATTCCAAGCCATCCTGCCCTTACGCGGGAAAATATTGAATGTAGAGCGCGCGCGCCTGGATAAGATGCTGGCTAACAATGAGATTAAGAATCTAGTCATCGCCCTGGGAACCAATATTGACGACCAATTTGACCTAGAAAAATTACGCTATCACCGCATCATCATCATGACCGATGCCGACGTGGACGGAGCCCATATCCGGACCCTGCTTCTAACCCTATTCTTCCGCCACTTCAATCCGCTAGTCGCTGGCGGCCATATGTATATCGCCCAACCGCCTTTATATCAGTTGAAAAAGGGCGCGGCGGTCCGTTACGCTTATAGCGACGAAGAGAAAGAAAGAATCATCGCCGAACTGGGCGGCAGCGTGGAAGAAGCGGCGGAAGTCGGAGAAGAAACTGACGAAGGAGAAAGCTTATCCGTGGAAACGCCGGAGATAGAAGAAAATAAGAATAAGAAAAAAGGGCAAAAGGACCCAGAATCTGAAGACAAGAAGAAAACGGCTAAGATCACTATCCAGCGCTATAAAGGTTTAGGCGAAATGAACCCGGAACAGTTATGGGAGACGACCATGGATCCAGAACGCCGTATTGTCAAACAAGTAACGGTGGAAGACGCGGCTAAAGCCGACCAGATATTCGACATGCTAATGGGCGATAATGTCGCGCCGCGCAAGAATTTCATCCAGACTCACGCTAAGAAAGTAGAAAATTTGGATATTTAAGAACCCTAAGCGGGAATGATATTTATGTATATTTATCTTCTTTGCCCGATAATCGCCTTTACTCTGGCCCAGGGCACGAAAGTATTCATCCATTCTTTGAGCCATAAAGTGACTTGGCACGATGTTTTCGCCTACTCGGACATGCCTTCCGGCCATACCGCGGTCGTCACGGCGCTCGTGGTCATCCTAGGCCTGAACCTCGGGATAAGCTCGCCTGTTTTCGCGGTCGCTTTCGTTTTCGCGACTATCGTCATCGTAGACGCCATCGGCCTGCGGAACTATCTCGGACAACATGGAAAAACCTTGAACATCTTAGTCAAAGACCTGAAGGAGGATGAATTCTTGGACCGCAGCTATCCGCGCTTATTGGAGCATATCGGCCACACCCCTTTCCAAGTCATCATCGGCGCGCTCGTCGGCATAGCGACCAGTCTTATGGGCTATTGGCTGTTCTAAACTTTTCAATAAAAAGAAAAAGCCGTTATATACATAACGGCTTTTTTTTAATCCTGCGATTTAAGAATCGAGATCCAAGATCTAAGCTCAACTCTTGCCCAATAAACTCTCTCCGGTCATCTCGTCCGGTTTAGCTAACCCCAGGATACTCAGTATAGTCGGAGCGATATCGGCTAAAGTCCCGGCAGGAGCTAAAACGCTCAAATCGCCACCCAAGGGTTCAGCTAAACCGATAGTCTTGCCTTTGAATTCAGAGCCGACAATGATAAGAGGCACGGGATTATCCGTCATCGCTGTGTCTGCCAGATCAGTCGAGAGGTTATGGATATGCTCTACGTTGCCGGCGGCCGCGGAAATGATCAGAACTCCGTTCTTAAATAAGACGGCGGAGACTATCTGGCGCAAGTACTTGTCTAGGTTTTCTATAGCTTTTTTCACCGTTTCTAAGTCGCCGCTCGCCGCTACTAAATCTAGATAAGGGATGGCGATAGCGATAAAATCACGCGTCTTATCGGCGGTTATCTCCCTTAAAGATTCTTTGACCGCTCGCTTGAGGGCGAGAAGGGGCTTGATCGTCTTATCGGCCGCGGCCGAAGAAACTATTTTCCAGTCTTCGCCGTTCGCCTTATACTCCGCATGGCCATTGAAAAAATGGGTCAAGGCGGCCAAGCGTTCGGTCTCCGTTATCTTGATCTGCGTCAAAGAGGCTGCGGAAAGAACGGAGCTCAAAGTAAGAGAAGGCATCTCGTCTGCGTGGGAAAATTCTCGGCCGGCGCCGAGGATCAAATAGCGCGTATTCAGACTTTTATTCCCCGGATTCAGGAGCGCTACGGGGTATTCCTGGCTTAAATTTAAAAAAGCGGGAATCTTAGCGGAGCTGAACGCATTGGCTTCGCTCTGCGGCGCGACGCCCCAGCCGTCTAACAATAATAAGACGACGGGACGCTGTTTAAGCGGGGGCTCGGCGCTAGCTTGGGTATTTTCTGAAGCCATATTATTTCAATAATGTTTCTATCTCCATCAGCCGGTTATACTTAGCTACTCTCTCGCCGCGCGATAAAGATCCGGCCTTAAGATAATCAGCGCCGGCCGCGACCGCTAAGTCAGTAATAAAATCGTCTGTGGTTTCGCCGCTACGGTGGGAAACTATGATCTTATATTTATGTTTCTGGGCTAATTTCAGACAATCCATAGTTTCCGTCAGGGTACCGGCTTGATTCGGCTTGATAATGATAGCGTTAGCCGCCTTTTCTTGCAAGCCGGTTCGGAAACGTCCGACATTAGTAGCGAAAAGATCGTCGCCGACAATCATCATTTTTTCACCTAATTCGGAAGTGAGTTCACGCCAATCTTCCCAGGCGTCATCCGCCAAGCCGTCCTCCAGATAAACTATCGGGTATTTCTTCAGCCACTCATTATAGAGGCCGACGAGATTAGCCGCGCTGAAGTGGGCATGATCAAGAGGAAAAATATATTTTTTAGCGGCCGGGTCATAAAGCAAAGATGAGCCGACATCGATTCCCAGATGCAGATCTTCTCCTGGCTTATAGCCGGCGCGCAAAGCGGCGGCCATGATCAGTTCCAAGGCCTCGATGCTGGAATCTAGATCCGGAGCATAGCCGCCTTCCAGGCCAGTATCCGTATCATAGCCGGCTTCTTTCAGGACGGTGCCCAATTCTTTAAAAACTTCCGCGCCCAGGCGGACCATTTCCGCGGCGCTGTCTTTTTTCGGGATGATCAAGAACTCTTGGAAATCTAAATTCGTATCCGCGTGCCTCCCGCCGTTGAAGATATTAAAAAGAGGCGTCGGAATACGCGGCGCGCCCAGAGAAAAAGCCGAACGCAGATAGGCGAAAAGCGGTTCGCCTTGGCTGAGAGCCGCCGTACGCGCCACAGCCAAAGAAACGGCCAAGATAGCGTTCGCTCCTAGATTATGTTTATCCGGACTAGCGTCTAGATCGATTAGGATCTTATCCAAAGCGCTCTGCTTATCGATTTCTTTTCCCTTGAGGGCCGGGGAAATAATCTCTTGGATCTTGTTGACCGCTCGTAAAACGCCTTCTCCTCCATAGCGGCGCTTATCGCCATCGCGCAGTTCCTGAGATTCAAAATGACCCAAGGATGTTCCGCTCGGCACGCTGGCCGCGGCGCTCAAGCCGTTATCCAGGATAACCCGCGCTTCAATGGTCGGCCGGCTGCGTGAATCCAAGATTTCCCGGGCTGTGATATTTTTTATCTTAGCCATAAATTTAATTATTAACTATTAAGCTGAGCCCTGGCATCTTGGCTCCTCCGAGATATGAGAGCATCGCGCCGCCCGCCGTAGAAACCCAGTCTACATATTCTGACATTTTCGTCAGTTCCAAAGCGGCTACCGTCTCTCCGCCACCCACGACGCCATAAGCCCGTCCGGAAGAACGGGCGGCAATCAGGCTGGCGATAGCCAAGGTTCCATGGCGGAAACTTTTTTCTTCAAATTTGCCGAGCGGACCGTTCCAAACCAAAGTCTGGGCTTTCTTAATATAGGCCGCATAAGCGCTGATAGTAGCCGGACCGATATCTAGGATCGTATCGGTCTTCTGGACGGCCAGCGGCGAAACTACTCGCGCGGCGCCGCCGGATTTCTTGACGACCACGTCCTGGGGCAAGATTATCTTCTTGGCTAATTTACGGCCGCTGAAAAATTTCTTGATATCGGAAATACTGTCTTTATCCAGAAGAGAGCGGCCTATTTCCCGTCCTTGGAATTTAAAAAAATTATTAGCCAATCCGCCGCCGATAAGAATCTGCGCGGCGGCGGGATAAAGCTTGGCGATAAGAGGCGCTTTGGTCTTTATCTTCGCTCCGCCCATCACGACCACGAGCGGCTTTTTCGGCTTCAGGATGTTATACAAAGCCCTGACTTCACTCTCTAAAAGCAAACCGGCGTAAGACGGCCGATATTTTTTGATGGCGCTCACTGAGGCCTGGGCGCGGTGGCTGACGGCAAAGGCATCGTTGACATAAATATCCGCCAAAGCGGCCAAATCTTTAGCGAAATCAGGATCATTATCATATTCTCCTTGATAGAACCGCAGATTATCCAACATGATTATCCCGCCCGGGCGAAGTTTGTTAACAGCCGCCGCCGTCTTCACTCCCAGAGCGGGAGATAAGAACTTTACCGGCTGTTTCAAGAATTTTTTCAATCTTAAAGCCACTGGCCGCAACGAATAAGCCGCTTCATATCTGCCGGCCGGTTCTCCCAAATGGCTCGCGACGATAATCCGAGCGCCGCGGGACTGCAAGAATTTAATAGTTTCCAGACCGGCCTTGATCTTATAGTCATCGCCTATCTTCGTGCCCGCCAGCGGAACATTAAAATCAACCCGGAGAAAAACGGTCTTCCCTTTCAGGCTCTTTAATTGCCGGAGAGATCTTATGCGCATATTAAAAATTTACTTGGCGGGGCTTGGCTTAACGGCGGCGTCGGGATTCCCGCTCAATTTCACGTCGCCCAATTTTATTTCCACCGACTTCTCGGCGCCGGAACGAAGATAAGTCAAAGTGACCGTATCGCCGGGCTGATAAACGGCCAGCAAATCGGCTAGATCATTAGTCGCATTTATCGGCTGATTATTGACCCAGGTAATGACATCGCCGGCTTTAAGTCCGGCGAGCTGGGCCGGGCTATCTTTGATAACGGCCGCTTGAGACGGCGACGGATAAAGCCAGGCGCCCTTATCCAGGTTCAAGGCTGTATTTTTTACCAGGCTAAGATCTAAATAATTGACGCCTAAATAAGGCAGGCGCGACTGGCCGCCGGCCGTCAAGATTGACCAAGCAGGACTATAGGAGAAAGCGGGTACGACCGTGCCATCAACGGCGACGATCGCCGCCAAGTTGCCGGCCAGATCAAAGACGAAGGAATTGCTGAAATTAGCGGCCGTATCCGCTAAAACTAATCGCGCGTTAATGACATCGCTGCTTAAGACGGCCGGCGTCTTTATGATAGAAGCTAGAGTAGTCGGCTTGACGGCGTTCCAGCCGTTGATTACTAATAGGCTCTCCCCAAGAGTCAATTCGGAACGCGGCACTATTTTCTTGACCGGCAGATTAGAAGCGCCGGACAGATGGAACACTAGGGGATCGCCTGGCAGATTCTTCAAGTTAGCGAGCTTGTCGATCTGATATAAATGGCGATCGCTCGCGATAGCGACATAATTCTTAATTTTAAAATCAGCCTTAAGATCCGCCGGCAAGAGAGCCATGGCCCAGCCGTCCGAAGTGATTATTAAAGCAGTGAAAAGCGGCTCGTCTAATTTATAATAATTCGGTTTCTGGCTGGCGAGCGCCGGAGTGGTGCTGGCCAGCTCTTTGAAAATGCCGACTAAGACCGGACGAAGATTACTGACAGTTTCCGACACCTTGACATCTTGATTGACGACGACCGTCTTCGGGTCGCGGATAACCAGCCCGGCGCTATTGGCATTTAAATTAGCGAGATTCACTTCGCTGGAAAATGAGGACGAAAAATCCGGCCAGATATAAACTTGGCTGATAAGCGCGCCTAAGATGCCGGCCGCTAAGCCGCAGGCGACGGTAATGCTTATGACCGCCCAAAAATTCCAAGTTTTGCGTTCAGGATGGGACATAAAAATAAATTATAGCCAACGGGACGTTAAAAGCAGGGCGAGGATGATTATCGCCGCCATGATCAGCGGCAATTTTATCGCCCGCCTATTAAGAGCGCCGTTTTCAAACAAGCGGATAATGACTAAGACTAGGTAATAAAAAATCGCTAAGAATAAAGCCAAAATATTAAAATTCAAGGGCAACAAGGAAAAGATGCCGACAAGCTCTGTCAGGACCAGGACGCCAAGCCATAATAGCCAGGGCGACTTTATCGCTCCCTCCTTCGGAAGCAGGCGGAACTGCCAAAGCAAGAGACTCATCATCAAGATAGCGGAAAGAAGCAGATAATAAAGCGGCCAGTTTAAAAAAGCCGGCAAGTCAAAAAGGAAAGCGGTAGAGGAAAAAGCCATTAAGAAGCCGCCGGACAATAGAAGGTTATCAATCTTAGTCCGCCATTTCTGCCGTTCTTCTTCCGCGGCCGAGAAAAAATAATATATGCCGCGCAAATAGGAGAAAAGGAACCAAACGGTCAGAAGACGAGTTAGTTGAATCCAGAAACTGCCGACGATGATGGCGGCATAAGCGGAGAAAGAAATGAAAAATAAGAGCGGCGGAGCGATAAAGGGCAACCAGAAAACTTGATGCTTTTGGAAGAGATACTTGACGCCTAAAGTGATGATAAGGACGCTCAAAGCAAGAGCCGAATAAAAAAATTCTGGTTCGCCGGAAAAAGACTGGCTGAGAAGCCAGACTAAAATAGGGACTAACAAGGGGATATAACGTTTATATTTCATAAATATGATTAAGGCTGAGTAGAGGTGCCCGGCGTGGTGCTCGGAGTAGAGGCGGGCGGAAGGACGGGCGGCGTAGAAGTGGCGGGAGGAGTACTCGTTCCTGTCTCCGAGGGAGGAAGGACCGGTTCGGTGCTAGTCGCGCCGCCTGTTCCCGTCTTAGCGGTATCCGGCGTAAGGACGGGCGGCGTCGTAATGATATAATCATCGCCGCCTGCCGTCAACTCCAAGCTCTTGACTTCGCTTAAGTCGGCCAGGCTGTTCACTTTCAAGAATTTATTAGAGAAGGTAAACAGGTCATTATTAATATATAGGCTGCGCTTCACCGTATTGTCATAATAATCAAAGCCGCCCCAATAATCAGCCTGGGCGAAATGGCCGCCTGCCGAATGGTCTATGCGCCCTCTTAATTTCAACTGGTTATTGTCCAAAGAGAAAACTAAGGCGCCGGCGAAAGATAAGCGGCCGTTATCGCGAAGCACGGCGGGAATAACCAGTAAGTTCTTATCGGCGGAATATAGGAAGGCTTTGTGGTCGTATAAGGCGATAGAATCGCTAGAGGCGTCGCCGATAAGATAACTGTCCAATTCTTTGGGCTTAGTAAGATCGGAAAAATCAAATAAAGATAATTTCAGGCCTTTTATCTTGACTCCGCCGCCAGCCGTTTCCTCCGTATCCCGGCCGAGCCCGATGAGCTTAGAGCCGTCGGCATCAACCGGGTGAAGATAATTAGAGAAGCCGGGGATCTTAAGAGCGCCTAAAACGACCGGTTTGGTCGGATCGCTAAGACTGATGACGAATAAAGGATCGGTTTGCTTGAAAGTGACTAAATACGCCCGATCGCCGAGGAAGCGGACGGCATATATCCTTTCCGCGGTCGCTAGATTTTCCAGGCTGCCTACGACTTTCAAATTAGCGTCCAGGATATAAACGTTGCTGTAAGAATCAGAGGCCAAATCGGAAAAACGGGAAGATTGCTGCGCTCTGGTCGTCGCGATACGGAAGTAATTATCGTTTTCATCCATGGAAAATTGATTAAGGACATGCCCGCTGACTTCTCCCATGGCGCGATATTCCAGTTTGCTGCCGTTAATCGCGATCTTATGGATAATCGTTTTTTCCATCTCTTTCGCCTTCTCGGCTAATTTCTGTTTCAAACCGCTGTCAATTTCCGCTTGAATTGCCGCCCGGTCGCTCTCGCTCAAAGAATTGAGATACCAGTCGATTATCTGGGCGACTTTTATCTTCTTCTCATTATTATTAAGGACGAAGCTGGGCGCCGCCTCTATCTTAGCGATCTTATCCTGATTATCGGCGGACAATTTAGGGAAAAGCAGTTCCCGTTTCACTGATTGCTCTAAGTCATATTCGCTGAGATACTGGGTATAAGTGATATAAATATTTTTCTGGGAAACATACAGATTCTGGCTGCTACTAAGCAGATAAGTCTCGCCGCTTATAGCTTCATCATTATTCTTGATGTTAATCGCCGTGATATTCGTGAAGTTATAGGAATTATAAGGGATATCAAAATAATAAACGTCCGGCGCGAAACATTTTTGGCTGCCTCCGCACTGCGCTCCCAATGCTTGCCCGTTATCCAGCACTCGGGGCAGAAGAGGCTCGTTGGCGATATAGTTGCTGTAAGTATTGGTTATGAAATAAACATAATCTCCGACCAGGCGAGCGTCATAATAACTTCCTTCAAAATCTAAATCGCGGACCTGCTTAGGATTGGCCGGATCGCTGATATCGAAGACTTTAAAAAAGGTATAGGCGCCGCGGCGTCGGAAAGTAGCGTACAAAGGCTGGGCGTAAATCTGATCATCGGAACCGAAAACCGCCAAATTATTTCCATCAATGAAAATATCTTGCGGCCGCGACTTGAAGGTTATCTTGCTGATAACGCTCGCCGCCGAGGCCGGCTGAGCTTTGATTATTGATAATTCATTCCTGACTAGAGCATAGATATAAGTGCCGTCCGTCTTGATGATGTCCGCTTCATCGACGCCCTTGACCTGGTTATTGGTTTCCGAATAGCCCAAGGCATTCACTCCCGAAGAATCAGCTCCTGTCCCGCCGCTGTCTGAAACGCTGGAATTGACCATAGCTTCAGATGTCATGGGGGCGGCGGATAGCGGGGCTAACGCTAAGCGGGAGTTAATCGCGCCGCGGGTCAGATCCGCTTCCGGATTATTGTTGGCGGCTAAAAACTCCGCTAATTGTTCATAATTATCAAATTTTTTCAGACGGCTGGTGTTCGTGGATTCGGACGGACTGCTAGTCGCATTGGCGTTAGGACCGGGGGTTTCTACTATCGGAGCGGGCGCTTCTTTCTTGGACCAAGGTAAAGTACAGCCGCTCACTATAATCATAATGGCGGCTAAACTAATGGAAAGCTTTAATAACTTTTTTGACATAAACAAAAAAATTTAGCGTTAAATCAGCTATCAAAATTATAACACAAATTCTGATTATTTTATAATGACTTCGGTCCCGGTAGCCACCCGATCATATATATATTGCGCCGAGCCGATACCCAAACGGATACAGCCGTGCGAAACCGGCGTTCCTAGATGATTCTCGCCTTCGCGGTAACCGCTGGGCCAAACCGGCAATTCGTGGATTCCGAATTCACCATGATCCAAGCCTAGCCAATAAGGCATCCAAAGACCGTAAGCTTTAGACCAGGCCTTCTTGACCTTATTCAGAATATGGAAGCTTCCCTGCGGCGTCGGCATGCTGGCCTTACCGCTAGAAACCGGAAACTCTTTCCAAGCTTCGTGAGCGACATAATAAGTCAGCGTCTGCTTAGCCAGATCTATTCCGATCTCTTCCGGCAATTTCTTGGGAGAAGCCGATAGAGGATCATAACCCCAATCTATCTCTTCCCCGTCCGAATAGCCATCGCCGTCCGTATCCGGATTCAAAGGATCGGTCTTGAACTTCAATTCCCAATAATCGCTGAGCCCGTCCTTATCCATATCGCTGTCTTTTATTTTTACTTGGTCCGGATTGAACGGCGAGTAGCCGTTCTGGATTTCCAGAGCATCCGGATAACCATCGCCATCGGAATCCAGAGGGGTGGGATTATCTAACGCCGCGGCCTTAGCTGGAGCCAGAAAAATACCGGCTAAGAACGTAAATGATAAAAATAAAAGAATAATCAAACTGAGAGATGATACTAAAGACCGACGGCTTGATTTAGGCGGCAAGGAATATTCACAACCGCAGAATTTCTGGCGGTAAAGTCCCAGATCCTTAGCTAACTCCTGGCTACGTCGATAACCGTCGTCAGACTGGAAATCTTCGGCTAAGAATTCTACGCCGCTGGAAACAGACAAAGAATGCCCCAGCGCCAAGATGGCCGCGGTATCCTTATACGGGCTGACTAGTAAAGTCGTGCCGAACAGCTCGAAACCGTTTTCTTTAGCGAAGGCGGCAGTCTTAGCTAAGCGATCATGATAGCAGATTAGGCAACGCGTTCCCCGTTCCGGGCTGGCGGCGTGAGGACAGGCTTTCTCCCGCCAGGGGGCATGATCATAGGGTTCGACTATCAAGGGCCAATTGAATTTTTCGGCCACGAATTTAACGGCGGCCAGTCGCTTGTCGTATTCTTCTTGGGACAAGAGATTGGGATTATAAAAATACCAAGTCAGGTCATAGCGCGGCGCCAGGCGTTCTAGGCTGGTATAAGTGCCGCACGGCGCGCAACAGACTTGGAGCAATAGTTTCTTCATAGGCGGGAAGCTAAATCCGATCTCTACGTTTATGATCTAAGAACCAGAGGCCGATGACGATAAAGAGCATGAATCCGACCAGAACGACCAGCGACCAGAATTTCCCCCGGCTCTGGAGAAAAAGGCCGCTCAAACCGAAAACAAGAGAGAGCGCGTAAAAAACCAGAACGGTTTTCCTCTGCCCCAGCCCTAAGGTCAAGAGGCGATGATGCAAATGTCGGCGGTCGGCGAAACGGAAAGGATTTTTCCCTTGTACCAAGCGGCGGATGATCGTCCAGGCGACATCCAGGATAGGGATCCCCATGATCAGAAGAGCGATGGCTATCTTGCCTCCGGAAATTACGGCCAAGACGCCCAGGATATAACCGACCAGGAGCGAGCCGCCTTCGCCTAAGAATATTTTCGCCGGATGCCAATTGAAAATAAGGAAGCCGGACACGGCGCCAGCCAGCAAGATCGCGGCGAAAGCGATATCCGGCTGGAAATAACGGGTAGTCAGGGTGAATAAAAAGATAATGAAGCCGCCAATGGCGCTGATGCCGGCTACGAGGCCGTCCACGCCGTCTAATAGCTTAGTCGTATACATCATGCCGAGAAGCCAGATGGTTATGATAAGCGGCGAGACAAAGGTCCAAACGCGCAGATCAATAACTCCGCCGAAAGGGTTGCTTATCTTGGCGATCTCGACGCCGCCGATAATGACGGCTAGGATAGCCAAGAGCGGAAAAATTATCTGCCGCGCCGGAGGCAGATTATACTTATCATCCAGAATGCCGCCGAAGCTGATTATAAGAGCTCCGAAGAAAAATCCGATAAGATGCGGCCAGCGCAGATCGCCGGACAAAAAATGCCCGGAAAATAAAAATAATAAGAGGAAATAAGCGATAAAAATAGCTAAACCGCCTAAAAGCGGTGTCGGCTGGGCATGGATTTTACGGCCGGCTTCTCCCGTATCCGGCTCATCCACTATCTTGAAGCGCAAGGCGATTCTCCTAACCAAGAGAGTAAGAAGCGCTGAGAGGGCCAGAGCTAAAAAATAAACAAATAAATAAAACATAATTTATGATTTCTCGCTATAATTCCTCCGCTTTTTCAATTTCTACCTCTGCCTGCCGGTTGATGACGACCGCGTCCCGCCTCTTCAATTCGCCGCTTAAGATCTTGTTGGCGATAATGTCTTCTACTTTATCCTGCAATAAACGGCGCAGAGGACGGGCGCCGAATTTCGGATCATAGCCGGCGCGGGCCAAAATGGCGACGCCGTCCTTGTCGGCCTTCAAGCCGATGCCCTTATCGGCGAGATTCTTCTTGATTTTCTTAAGCATCAAAGTCGTTATCGCCAGAGTGTCTTCCTCGCTTAGCGGCTTGAAAACGATGATGCCGTCAAAACGATTGATAAGCTCCGGCCGCATATATTTATTGAGCTGGTTATCAATCAATTCCTGCTTGATCAGATTAAGCGCCGTCTTAGCCTTAATCTGTTCCTGGATATAAACCGCACCGATATTGGAAGTGGCGATAATTATCGATTCAGAAAAACTAATGGTTCTCCCCTGTCCGTCAGTCAGGCGTCCGTCATCTAGAAGCTGCAGGAATAGATTCAAGATATCGGGGTGGGCTTTTTCAATTTCATCCAGGAGGACTAAGGAAAAAGGCTTTTTACGCACGGCCTCCGTCAGATAGCCGAGCGTCCCAGCCGCGTCGCCGATCATCTTATTGACGCTGTCCGGCGCCTGATATTCGCTCATGTCCAAACGGACCAGATAATTTTCATCGCCGAAATATACTTCGCTCACCGATTTGGCGAGCTCGGTCTTGCCGACGCCGGTCGGACCGAGGAACAAGAAACTGGCTATCGGCCGCTGGCTGTCCTTCAATTCGGCTCGCGCCCGGCGCAAGCTGGCGGAAACAGCTTCCACTGCTTCGGCCTGATCTATTAAGCGGCGGTGGATCTCCTTCTCTAAGTTCAAAAGTTTCTGGCTTTCCGAAGCGGTTACTTTACTGACCGGAATGCCAGTCAATTCACTAATAGCGGCCGCGACTTCAGCTTGGCTGCAAAAACACTTCGTCGGATCATTCTTGGCATTCTTGCCGGTAATGATGGCGGCTTTCTCTAAAAGCTCGATCGCTTTCAAAGGCAAGAATTTATCATGCAAATAACGGGAAGACATGATGACCGCTTTTTCCAGGGCGCTATAGACGAAATAAATATCATATTTCGCTTCCAGGAAACCGACTTTGCTTTCCAGGATCTGGATAGCCTTATTAGTATCTGGCTCCTTAATAGCGATGGTCGTCAAAGCGTTGCCGAGCGCCTTGTTTTCTACATAGTGGGCGTAGTTGCCGGTCGTCACGGCCGCCAGACAGAAAATACTCCGATGGTTTATGGCGTCCGCCAATACTTCGGAAAGATCCAAACTTTCTTGGCTGCCGGCGCTGATACCGATGATATTCTCAATATTATCCAGATACAAGATGATATTCCCGGAACGGCTGACTTCATTCAAGGCGGTAAGGAGCCTTTCTTCGGCTTGGCTGGCATCGGCGCCGGCCACGAGCCGCGGCACATCCAATTCCACGAGGCGCTTATCTTTCAAAAAGTCCGGGACGTTCTCTTCTACCATAAGCTGCGCGAGGCCGCCGACGATAGCGCTTTTCCCGACACCGACCGGACCGACTAATAAGACGCCGTTATGGCCGCCGGTGAAGGTTTCAAAGATAGACGTGATCTCTTGGTCGCGGGCGACGCAAATATCCAAGGCCCCGGCCTTGGCGCGGACAGTGAGGTCGTGGGAGAAATGATCCAGGGTCGGCGTCGCGATCGCGGTATAGGAACGATTCATATTATTCCCCGGTTTCAAAATGGCTAAACGGCGATAATTGCGATAATTCTCCAGCATCCGACGATTGACCCGGAACCAAACGACCGTATTTTTGATCTTATCTTGATCGACTTCCAGATCATAAAGAACCTCGGCGAGAACCGGGTCTTTTTCATAGCAGAAAAGGACGATATTCAAGACGTCAACGCTTTCCTGCTTTAAGCTATAGGCATCAGCGAACGCGAGGACGAGCGCTTCCTGCAGAGGGGCAGACAGAGTAAGATGCCCTTTCGCCGGCGCGGCTGAATCGCCGACCAAATGCCTATCAATAGTCTCTACTAATTTCTTAGCGTCCACATTCAGGCGAATAAATAAATTCTGGACTTCCTTATCCTTTAATAGGACCCGGAATAGATGAATGGCCCGCACTTCCGGCTGTCTTAACTTGCCGGCTAAAAGATAAGCGTCTTCCAAGGCTTTCAAGGCCGGCCGGGAATAAGCGGCGGCGACGTTATATTTCTTGTTTCCTCGGCGAGCGCGTTTCCCGCTATCGGCGAACGAATGATAATTTATCTTCTTCTGGCTGGCGCGCGCTTGCCCGTGCCTATAAACCATAAAGAGATCGAACCACGCGGATAGCAAAAACAATAAGACTAAAGGATCGAATCTTTTCCAAAAAAATAATAAAGAGAATGGATCATGGAGCCAGGACGCCTGGTGCTTGAAGAGCCAGATCCCGAAAGCCAGCCAGCCGGCGAAAATAATTATCCAAGCGAAAACAGAACCGATCTGATCAACCTTTTCCCGTATCCTCCCGATATGGATGATAGAACGGCGCAAGTTCGCCCCCCAAAACAAAAAGCGTCCTAAAAACCAGGCGCCGCGCCCGCCCTGGGTCTGTTCTTCGGTAAAAGTCAATTTTTCTTCA
>JAJZRB010000001.1 GCA_021806615.1 bacterium
TCAAAAAGGATCAAGCTGTTATTGTGTCGATTGATGCCGTATAGAATGCCTTGGTCGCTCGTCAGTTCGCTGGAAATGAAAGGAAACGACGAAGCGATGGGCGAAGAATTCATGTTAAAAGTGATGTAGAGCTCGTCATCGCCCAAAGGAAGGGTGGAATTGAATCCCTGCTCCGCCTGATAATAGACGCGGCGGGAATAAACGAGCCGCGAGCCTAAGATATCTTCAATCTGATCGGAAACCCGATCCAGTTCTTCTAGATTATCGGCGTAAAGGGTCACATACAGGGAGAATTGGAAAAATTTTTCCGTTCCTTGGGTCAGAGCGTCGCGTAAATATTCAATATCGCGCAGAGCCGTTTCCCGCAGCGGGTCGCGCGCCGCTCCCTTTTCGGCGTCGGCCACGATCTGCGCCTCTAAGGCGCCGACTTTATTCTTCAACTGCTTCAGAATAATGAAACTCTTGACCGGATAAAAGAACATGGAAACATCGAAAGTGACGTTCATGT
This sequence comes from bacterium, assembly GCA_021806615.1. Classification (GTDB taxonomy): domain Bacteria; phylum Patescibacteriota; class Patescibacteriia; order Patescibacteriales; family UBA12465; genus UBA12465. The sequence goes on from JAJZRB010000001.1 coordinate 509, forward strand.
TGATGATCGGAGCGAACCAACCGACAGAGATGTAGCGCGGATAGCTGATAACGAAAACTGTCCGGACGAATTTATTGCCGAGGCGCAGATGATTAGCCTCCACTTTCAAGCTGGCCGGCGCGATGATGTCGCGGACCGATAAGACGCCGCGGCGGAAAGCCTTTTCTTCTTCGATGACTTCGCGAGTCAATTCCGGATTAGCTTCGATCTCCGGGCCAACGCCTTTCGGGCGCAGAGTGACCGGCGTATTCAAGGTAATCTTATTCTTTTGGTCGTCTTTATTAAAATCAATCATAATGATTATTTTTCCACGCGCAATTTATCCAGATCCGCTAAGTCCTGATTAGGCGACGTTTCCGGATTATATGTCTTATAATAAAGCTCTATCAGGCTCTGAGTATCCAGGCGCGCGACCGCCACGCCCATCGATTCCAAGCCGCCGGAAACGCTTTCTACCCGGCGCTGCATCATTTCCTGGTATCTCTGGAAGGTCTTTTCTTTCAATTTGATGATGGTGGCGGGACGGAGAGATTCGCCGAGCAAGCTGAAAAAACCTTTATGCTTGTCAGTGAGGGGATCATAAGGAACGATGACGTAAAAGCGCTTATTCATGATTTTCCCGAGCGAAGTCAATTCTTTGATATATTCAATATAATCGGCCGTCTGGACTTTAAGCAGTTTATTCGTCTGTTCTTTTTCCTTCTCTTTCAAATACTGCAGATAATTGTCTATATTCAGCTCCCGCGACTGGATGACTATCTGGACCGTAAAGCTGATGTTGTTCAAGAAACGGATATAGGAGTCTATGACGGCGTTCTGCTCGTCTTCGCTTTTCAAGGCAAAGTTAATGCTGGAGACCAAAAGCACGACCCGCAAAGTGCCGTCTTTCATCACGACCGTATTGTCTTTTATCTCAGCGATATTAAGATACTGCTGAGTAAAAGTCGTTATTTTATTCTTGCTGAGGTTCCTTTGAGCCATATTATTCTCCTTTATAGCGCCCCTTAGTATCGACGATGAGCGCTAATTCGGCTAGCCGCGATTTTTGGTATACTTTCGGCGCGCCGGGCTGGTAAGCGGTGACGGGCGCGATCTTTTCAGCCTGTTCAATGATGAGGCCCTGATTATTCCAGACTCTTAGTCCTGGACGACGCCAAGTCTGGATGGTATTCAAGACGAAAAGATGGAAAGGTCGTCCATTAATCTTTACGAAGGCGAAAGTCGCGGCGACGATCAGGGTGATGACGCCGACCGTGACGAATAAGCTGAAATCAAAAAGCTTATAGCTGATGCCGATGGTAATCGCGGCCGCGAGCAAGATCATGAATTGGCGGGTCGTTATCGGACCGATAATCTGATTTTCTACGTCAATGAATTGGGGGACTGTAAACTGCTGCATAGATTAAAATACCAATTTGCTATTTAAACTGACGACAGCTTCAATCTCTTCCATGCTCAGGGTTTCTTGTCCGGCTTTTTGGCGTGCCGCTACGGCGTCTTTCAGAAGCAGCCCGTTCTTGATCGCTTCTTGCCCCAAGCGCAGATATAAACGGTTGACCGGACTTTGGCGCCAGGCCCTCACGCCCGCCACCATTTTATCATAGCCGTCTTTTTCCAACAATTTAATTTTAGCGAAGATCTTGGCCGTAGTTTCCTCAGGCGTTTTGCCTAAACGCCTGAAATTAAGCGGATCTAAAAACTGTAATTCCTCGATCGGCCCCATGACTTTAGGCACCGGGCGGACATCATGCATCTGCGGACGGGTGGCTGAAGGCGCCTGAGTAGGGCGTCGATTAGCCACTGGGCGGGGCGGAATACTGGCAGCCACCGTTACCGGCTCTATTTTTTTTATCTGTTCGACCACCTTTACCGGCTCTATTTTCTTGACAGGCTCTGGCGCTTTAACTGATACCGGCTTTTTCGCCGGCTCTTCTTTTTGAAAAGACCACCATTTCTTAGCCGGTTTTTCTATCTTGGCCGGCCCTGTCGTTTTTACCGTTTCGACAGGTTTAACGGGTTCAGCCGCTTTAGGTGCGGCCGGCTGTTTTATCGGCGGATTTATTGGCGGATTTATTGGCGCTTCTAATTTTGCCACTTTCTCCGGAGCTTCTAAATCTAATTGCGGGGCTGGCGGACTTATTTCATGGCCCGTGTCTAAGCTGACATTTATCGGGGTCTTTATCTGGCCGCTAGATAAGGCACGCTTGAGGTCGTATTCTTCCGGCGGTAGTTTGAAAGCGACCGGACGCGGGACAGACGGCGTAAGGTTGGCCGAAAGCGGCGAACTCTTCAGTTTTCCGCTATCGCAAATCCTTAGGACTCTCTCTATTTCTACCGGGCTCAAATTCAATCCGCCGATCTTGACATCTTTAGCTAAGCTATTTTTCGTATCTATCTTACTCCGTACTCCCCGCAGGTAAGTCGCCAGGATATTCTTGAAACGGCTGACCAGATTAGCGCTAGGCAAGACCAGCCCGGCCTCTTTTATCAAGGCCTCTATGTCCCGATCCAGATCCAGGGCCCGTACCTGTTCGGCTAATCCTAAATAGTCAGCCACGGTCGAAAAAATTTTTTCTTTCAATTCCCTAGTCAGCTTTTCTGATATTTCCGGAGACAAGGCATCCTCACTAATAAAATAAGCCGGCAAATCTTTGATTGCCAAGCTTTTGATCATTACTTTCATGATAAGCATCGCCAAATCAACCTTATATTTATTCTCCAGTTCCGTCACGGCGGCCATGACTGACGGCGAAGAAATCTGGTCGCGCAGATCCTTAGGCAGGCTGTTAAATTGTTGCAAGTAGTCAAACATTAGAGAGCAAAATATCAAAAATACCAGAAAAAATAAAGATGGCTATTCTTTTTGTATTTTAGCATATTTTACCGGAAAGAGGAAATAGTTTTAAGAGTTAATTCCGGCGGAAAGGACGGGTCTTAAAGAGTGGTAATCGGCCTGCTCTGAGTGATATAAAATTTACCGCGCATATAGGCCCATTCTATATCGCAGGGGAATTTATAGTGCTTCTCAATTCCCGAGCAGATTTTAGCCAGCTCTATTATCTGTTTTCCATTAAGTTTTTGTATCTCTCTCCTGGCGCGCGGAACCGGCGCCCATCTTGTCCCCCCCGAAGTCCCTTTAATGATCTGCCTGTCCTGGTTCGCTACGTTGACATCCAGGAATGAGTAACGGCGCTTATCCAGGACATAAGAATCGGGGGTGATAGAGCCGGAGACGATAGCTTCCCCCAAGCCATATCCGGCCTCAATAATCATCTGGTTCTTATCCTGCGTAACCGGATGGACCGTAAAAGCGATGCCGGATATTTCTGACTCCACCATCTGCTGGATGACGACCGCGACGCCGACTTTAGTCTTCAACAGTTTTTTTTCATGGCGATAGAAGATGGCGCGCGGCGTAAATAATGAAGACCAGCATTTCTTAACATTGAGCAGCAAGGTCTTATCAGTCGTATTCAAATAGGTTTCGAGTTCTCCGGCCCAAGAAGCAGAGGAAGAATCTTCGGCGGTCGCACTGGAGCGTACCGCGACGAATTTGGTCTTCAGTTTCTTAAAATCGGTTTTAATGTCTCGCTCCAAATCTTTTGGCATTTTAGCCTTCAGGATCAAAGACCTGATCTGCGCTGACGCTCCGTCTACGGCGTTGATATCCTTATAATTTACTTTGTCCAATACCGCTTGTACGGCTTGCGTCAAGTCAGTCTCTTCTAAGAACCGATAAAAAGCCGAGGCTAAGACGACAAAGCCTGGCGGGACCGGGATTCCGGCGCCGGTCATTTCCCCTAAGGACGCGCCCTTTCCTCCGGCTTCGGCCACATCCTTCTTAGAAATTTGCTTAAAAAATTTAATGAAAGCCATATATTTTTTATTTTTATCAAACTGTGATTTATTCTTTATAGAAAGTTATTTTCGACGGCATATTAGCCGTTTGATATTATTTTAGCATAAATTACCTGTAAATTTAAGCGAAATTATCTATTATTGACATTATACAATAAATATGCTATAATTCTCTGATTATAATTAATTTTCGTATCATTAACAAAAAAAACAGGAGTAGTCATGAGAATGGTCGCGATGTTCAGGCACGGGAAAAAAAATAAAGAGGAAAAAACACATTTAATCACTAAAGAATGCCTAAGAGAGATCGAAACGCAAGGCATATCAGGAATCAATGAGCTCCTGCCGAAGGCGAAGAGAATCGTCATCCATTTAGGGACAGGCTGGCATAGAACCAGACAGACGATTAAAGCTTTCGAAAGGTATTTAACGGCCAACGGCTACCGAGTAGCTTTCTATATCCGAAAATATAACCGTCTCGGATCCAAGGCTATCTTCAACCACCTTTTGGCTGACGCGTCGCTCATGGAAGATGCTAATACAAAAGGCTGGAATTATGCTGTTACGCATGCTAACGGAAAATATTATGACCGATTGCGAGAAAACATGAAATTCGCTCTAGGCGATATTTTCCTTAAGCTCCGTGATGGAGACTTATGCATAAGCATCGGCCATAACGGATTGATCGAGCCTTTAGCTCACCTGGTTGACCCGCAAGCGGTCAATGATCAGATCAATTTGAAAGAATTGGACGGCGTCATCTTCCAAGCTAACCGGACCAGCATCAAAGTCAAAGTCGTTATTAAGTGATAACGCGAGGGAATAGTTCATCTATTCCCTTTTTTAATTATTCTGACTATCCCTTGGCTGGCATCCACCTCCACCAGATCCCCGTCTTCTAAGAGGCGGGTCGCGTTCTTCGTCCCGACCACGCAGGGCTTGGAGAGCTCGCGCGCAACAATGGCGGCGTGGCAGGTTATACCGCCGTCATCAGTAATTATGGCCGCCGCCTTCTTCATTGCTGGTATATACTCCGGGGTCGTGAAATTAGATACTAAAATATGACCATTTTTAACCCGTGCTAAATCGGATTTATTAATAACCAATTTAACCCGGCCGCGGGTCTTGCCGCGCGATACTATGTTGCCTCTTATTTCTTTAACAGACCTAGTAGATAAAAAAGCGCGTCTAATTTGGGAGATTATTTTCTTATCATAAATGAATTCCATGTGATCCTTAACGCTAAAAGAAACGTATTGCCGTAAGAATCTTTTTCTGGCAGCTCTCAAATCTGGCAATCGGCCATTTCGCAGATAAGCTAGTATTTCCTTATCAGTTAAGGAGATCATATCCTCATAATTGGCTCGAGGCTCATTAATTTTCATTAGGGCTAATAATTTTTCAAAAAAATTACGAAAATCAGTCTGGAAAATCTTATAATTTTCAATACGTTGCGTTTTTATATTGATATAATTATTAACAAAACGGATTTTCATCTTCAGTTTTGTGTCTCTAATAGTCTTCAATGCGGCAGTCAGCTGATTTCGGCTACGACGGCAAATAGCGGGAGCTCTCAGGACGTCTTTGGAAAGGCCTTCCTGAAGCAGATGCTTTCTGTCTTCTTTAGCGGCTGATAAATCTAATAATCTTTCTTGAAAAGAATATTCTTTTATCCACCGAAATTTTTTGATTAAGCGTGCAAAATCTGTCGGCGATTTCGCTTTGACCAAGGCCTGCTGATATTTCTGATAGCCGAAAAGGATAGTGGGGCGAGAAATAATCTTCAACATGTCGTCATATTTATCCGGCTGGATATGCCGTTTCAAATCAAGAGTTAAAGCGGGAAAAACATAATCGTCAACGCTGAAAGTGCTTACGAAATAAGGCGCATAATCGATTAAGGCTTTTTGATATCTGATAAACAAAGCTAATAAGCTGGAGTGACGAATCTTGGTCTTTAGAGCTTGGCGTCCGACAGCTAAAAGTTTACGGCTAGCTTGGCGATAATTTCGTAAATGTTTTCTGATAAAAAAACGGGAATTGATCAGGCGTTTTAAATTTAGCCCCATCCGTTCATACTTATCCCGTTCGAAATAGTAAGAAGTATCTTCTCCTGCACCTCGTAAATTAATGACTTTGGTACCGAAATATTTATACCAGGCTACAGATAACAGGCTGATTCTCTGCATGGTAGCCGGACGAGACGCCCAACAGAAATATTGATCTTTATTCTTAATAATATCCGAAGCTAAACGTCGTTCCTTATTCATATCACGTCTTTTTTATTATTTTCACTATCCCTTGGCTGGCATCCACCTCCACCAGATCCCCGTCTTCTAAGAGGCGGGTCGCGTTCTTCGTCCCGACCACGCAGGGCTTGGAGAGCTCGCGCGCGACAATGGCGGCGTGGCTGGTCAAGCTGCCTTCATCGGTTATAATGGCTCCTGCTTTTTTCATCACCAGTAAAAATTCCGGACGAGTCATGGCCGCTACTAATATTTCGCCTTTTTTAAAGCGGCTGAAATCCTGGCTCACCAATATTTTTCTCACGCGTCCCCGATATAAACCGCCGGAAGCCGGCGTCCCGCTTATATCAGCGGCAGCGGCCGATTTTTTAACAGCCTCCTTCAAGGCAAGATAGTCCAGATAGAAACAATGCTGGCCGTCATAGCCGACAGAAAATCTTTTTCTTTTTTTAAGAACCGGCATGATCTTAGATGTTTTCAGGATCAGATCCTTATATTCGAACCAAAAGGCGCGGGATGCTAATCCGGCCCTGACTTTATGCCGACGAACTGCTTCATCTAAGAAGCGGAACAATAAATAACTGCCGATAAGGTTGATTTGCTTGCGCGTGTCGCGGATCGCTTCGCTGATTTTCAATAATTCCATCACCGCCCGTTCGTGGCGCCGCAATCTCATGTTCATTTTTACCGGCGACCGGCGCGCCGGCGCTTTATGGGATTTGATATGCTGAAGCTGCCTAGCGACGAAACTGGCCGTCATTTCCGGCGCCTGGCCATAATTGGCGCGTAAATAAAAGAAATCCTCCCGATATTTTCGTATCAATTCTCGCCGCTTATCCGAGTTCTTCTCCCTCTTTATCCGGGAGAGGGCCTGCTCGCTCAAAAACATGAAACTCCGATAAGGGCTCCGGAGAAGTTCCGGTAAATGCGCGGCCGCTTGTGGATAGCGGGCGGAAAGGGACTGCATTATCTGTTCAGAAATTATCCCTTCATATAAAAAAGTAGTAACGCCCTCTCCCCAATAGCGGCTATATTCCTCGACAAACAGCTCATATTGCCTCACTAGCTCCGGATCATCCAGAGCTTCGAGCCGCGATTTTAAAGACCGGGCGGTTTTCTCCAACCTTTCCTCCGCACAGGCTAGCCGGGACTGTAATTTTTTAAAATAATCCATGCCGCTCGGCTTTTTGATCTCTTCTAAAACCCGCGCAGCGACGGCTTCATAACCGCGGTTATCTACCCATTCCGTGCCGTAATCGCTACCCGAGGGAACAGAAAACGCCCAAAAAGGAAATTTGAACCTGGCTCTGGGGTTGCTCAATTCTATTCCGCGAGCACAGATAGAAACCGCAAAAGCGGCCGCCTCCAAACCAGAGATCTTATCGGCTACGATGATTCTTTTTTGTCGACGTGAACCAGGCATATTTATTCTAAGATCCTGACGATCCCATGATTAGCGCGCACTTCTACCAAAACACCGTCGGTCAAAACGCGGGTGGCGATTTTCGTGCCGATGATCGTCGGGATATCAAGCTCCCGGGCGATAATCGCCGCATGGCAGGTCAAACCGCCTTCATCGGTAATTATCGCCGCCGCCTTTTTAATCGCTGACATATATTCCGGACGAGTCATGGAAGAAACTAAAATATCGCCAAGTTGGAAATCTTTTAAAGATTCGATATTCTTGATCAGGCGCACCCGGCCCCGCGCCGTACCGATATTGGCCACTGTACCATGGATCTCGCGGCTATCCCGCGCCTTATTCTTTAGCAGGCTGCGACGGGATTTCATCAAGCGGCGATAAAGAAGGCCGCTGACAATCCGATCTGATTTGCCTCTAATGATGATCAGGCAGCCCGCCCGACGTTCCTGTAAAGCCCTGACTTTTTTCTGCAAATCAGCTAATGATCTCAATTTCTCCGTTTCCGTCAAGCTGATATAATAAAAATTTACGACATCCTGGCCCAAGCGGCGGGCGATTTCTTCCAGGACTTGTCCGGCATAGGCGATATTCTTGAATAAGAGGGCTTTTCTTTCGTCCTGCCAGACCGCGCAATAATCGATGATGCCGATCATCTGCTTAAGATTCCGGCTGAAATGATAACCAAGCGGTTGGCTTAAGGTTTTCCGGCCTCTCTTTTTTTCTTGGCGCAAACTGATAAGCTTTTCGCGGAAATCATCGACGGTCAGGACTTTCGGCCCGGCATAACTGTTATGAAGCCAGTAGTATCTGGCGGCGTGCCTAGCGAGGGCCGCCTTATTATTCGCTCCACCCTTTATGGACAACAATTCTTTCTCTTCCTGACTGACAAAAGATGATTGGGACGGAGTAAGCAACTGGGCAAAAATTTCGTTGAACTTAGCCTGGCTGAGCGGCGGCAACTCCCGGCGCAAGGCTGTTTGGAATTCTTTTTCCAGTTCTACGCCGATAGCGTCAATAATATGGGCGACGCCGACATAGTCAACCTGGGCGCGGATGAGTTTTTTGAATAAAACGATTATTTCCCGACTGCTTAATTTATCTAAATGGCCCGCTTTTATTTTACGTAAAAACGGCTGATAACGGCGTAAATTTTTATAAAATAGGCGCTTGACTTTCCGGAGATAATGGCGATCAACCGCTAATTTCTTCTTGACGATACGCCAGATACGGGAAAAATCCTGCGGGTCATAAGCCATTTCGCCGTAACCGCGATGGTAATTAAATAAAAAATGACGATAGCCGAAACCCAAATATTTTTTCATGAAGGTGCCGCTCATCGCGGCCGTGGACAAGAATAAGGGCACGGCGCTGAAACCCTGGACATACCAGTCGCGCTCTAGATACTGTTTAAAAAGTTGGTAATCGTTACTAGGCATAAAACTATCGTTTTAATATCTTAACTATACCTTTATCCGCGTTAACTTCGACTAAATCCCCGTCTTTAAGGCTGGCCATGGCTTGATGCAATCCGACGATGCACGGTATCTTAAATTCCCGGCTCACGATGGCGGCATGCGAAAGCAGGCCTCCTTCATCGCATAAGACAGCTTTAGCTTTCTTGATAAGAGGAACGAACTCGGGGCGGGTCATGGAAGTAAGAAGGATGTCGCCGGCCGTAAATTTCTCCCAGGCCGGATTATGGATGACGCGTATTCGTCCGCGGATTTGTCCGGGACTGGCGGCGATGCCAGCCAATAACTTCTGCGGCGCTTTTAGCCCGAGAATGATCTGCCGGAGCTTCTGATAATTACGGCCGGAAAAAGTATCAGAACAGGCTAAGCCGCTAATCGCCCAGGCCGTTCCGCCCCTTTTGCGCCTCACTAATTCCTGAATGAAGGCTTTATCTTTACCCACAATCCGTGGGAGCTCGCGCGGAATGGCGTATCTGACTAGATCATATCTTATCTTAAAACGGCGTGAAAATTCTCTGGCAAATTTATCCAATATATAAGAACCGATAAGATTATTCCGCTTTCGTTCGTCTTTCCATTGCGAAACCCGTTTAATAAGATGGAGAATAATCCGGGCCTCTAGATTCAAAGAAATTCTATTCCGGCCTAAAGGCCGCGGCAATTCTTTCCGAATCGCCAACTTCTTAGTTTTATTTTTTAATTGTCTTAGACTCAAGGGATGAGGACCGTCATAACCGCCATTCATAAAAAACCATTTAGCCAGATGCTTCTTTAGGGCCGCCTCCTGCCGCGCCGCTGGCAATCTAGTTATTTGGCGCAGTTCATCTTCCTCAATTTGGATAAAAGATTTCTTTTTAGGCATAATCAGGCCAATCAACTTTTCCTCTCCTGCCGGATACTCCAGTGCCAATTCCTTCAAATAACGATCGGAGTAAGGGATAAAGAACTCATTGGCTAAAGGCAGAGATTCTACCGCATAATAGACTTGGCAGAAATTCTGAAAAATTTTCAAAAGATCTTGGTCGGTTAAACGGTCAAAATCTGCTTTTACTAGCCTCCTGACCAAACCCTGATAATCCTTATCCAACCTGGCCCATCTTTTGATCCAACCGCCGACTACTGATTGGCCGGAAGTTTCCTGCTTAACCAATTTTTCCGCAATCTGTAAAAAAACGCCGCGGTTTACCACCAAAGTCCCGACCTCCTTAGTGCAATAGGTCGCAAAATCTCCTGGGGAATAGTCTTCTCTGGCTAAACCATGTATCCAGGCAAACGATGAAAGCCACCAGAACCAAGGGGCGGCCGGCGCTTCCTGGATGATCCAGTCCGGTCGAAGCTTTAGGACTTTCAAACTATGCGAAAATGCCAATTTATGGACAGGACTGGTTATTGGATTAAAATTATCCTTCATAAATACTGTCTAGAGGACTAAAACTACGCCATGGTTAGCGTTGACTTCCACCTGGCAACCGTCGCACAAGACCTTGGTCCCGACCTGAGTGCCGATGATGCAGGGGATCTTCAGCTCGCGGGAGACGATGGCGGCATGCGAAGTTATTCCGCCTTCATCCGTGACGACAGCGGCGGCCAGCTTCATCAGTGGCAGATAGTCCGGCCGGGTCATGGTCGTCACCAAGATTTTCCCTTTGGCCATCTTGCCGAACTCACTCTTCTTGTTGATGACCACCACTTCTCCTTTGACCTTGCCGGGACAGGCGATGAGTCCTCTTACTTCCGTCATCTGGGTAGAGAAAGTCGCCTCCAGAGCCGGCACGAATCTCCGGCTGGTCGCCGGATCGACATGGCGGACCGAGCGGCCGTCCCAGTACATCAGCTTGTTATTCTTCAAGAGCTTGGCGCGACGGACCAGATCCTGGGATCTGACCGGGATGGCCTTGACGCTTAAAGGATCATAAATCTTGAGCCTATCCCAGTCTAAGCCGCTGCGCCGGGCGATTTCCGTACCGACAAGCTGCAGATAGTAATTTAGCTGCTGCATCTGCGCTTTGCGTTGATCGCGCCAAAGCGTCATCAGGGAAAACATCTCGAACATCCGGGCCAGCCAACCGGACAGTTTATGCCTTTTTATCAGGGCGCTTTTCCGCTGCCGCAGGGTGGCCTGATATTTTGCCAATTGCTGGATCTCGCCACTAATATCCCGGGAGCCGGAAATGATCTGCTTGACCTGATTGACCACATCAAAAACGCCGATAACCGAGGTATGGGCCCAGCTATTCCGGATCCAGTGATATTTCTGGACGTAAGCCTCGACGCTGAGCAATAAGCGGGGATGCAGTTTCAGGCGATGAATATTATCGGCGGTTTGGATCTGATTCAGAAGATGCTGACAATCAGGATCATTCTTTACCAGGCGGGCGATCTTAAGCAGCTCCAGCTCCTGCTCCTGATGGACGAGCGGCTGGCTAGGCATAGTCAGGACATTCTTCTCGTCCGCGGTCAGGTTCACCTGTTTCTTGATCAGCTCCTGTTCGATCAGGCTTTCCGCGTCGATGTCAAAAATATCCATAAAAAAATGGAGCCACATGACATAGGACTGCCAGCCGAGGGAATGGTTGAAGCTCAGTAATCTCTCGTCACTGATCCGACTGATATCAGCTTTGCCTATCTTCTCGAACAGGCGCTGGTCTTTGGACTGGATGTCTTTCAGCCATCGTGCCTGGAGGCGCCGGGAAAAATTCGGCCGGCGCTTCTCTGTCGCCAGATGCTTCTCGGCTAAAGCCCGGATGTGATTCTGCTCCAGATAAGCCCGGTCTTCCTCCGGATCGCAATACCAGAGTATCTTGTCGCGGCTCTTGAAATAGGTGACGCAGCCGCGGCAAGCCAGATAGATGAAATATGGCGTAGCCTCCGTCTGTTGGCGGTACCATTTGCTGGCGCTGATCGATTTTAAGCTTAGTGGCGCGGACATATTTTTATTTATTATTCTTTAAAAGCTTGATAACGCCGTGATTGGCATTGACCTCCACTAGATCGCCGGTCTGGAGCGCCTTCGTCGCGATCCTCGTGCCGATGATGCAGGGTAGGCCCAATTCCCGGGAAACGATGGCGGCGTGGCAGGTGATGCCGCCTTCGTCAGTGATGAGGGCAGCGGCTTTCTTGATTCCGGACAGATATTCCGGACGAGTCATGGAGGTGACTAACACATCTCCGGGCCGGACATTAATCAAATCCTTGATCGATTTGCAGACCACGACCGGACCGACTACCCGGCCGCTGTTAGCCGTCGTTCCTTCGATAGAGAGCGGTACGGAGTCGACGCGCGATCGGATCGAATGATAATTTTTTTCTAATTTCCTGAACAACATTCCGGCAGCGATGATCTCCCGGCCGACGCCCATCCATTGGAAGCAGCCGCGCCGGCGGGCGGCCAAATCGATCCGCAATTTGGTAAAATTTTTAATCCGAGTAAAATCCAGGATCTCTTTGACGGCCAGGTAGCGTAGATCCGCGACCGGAATCTTGGTCCGGCGGCTGAATTCCCGGATCATGATTTCGGCGTGATAGATCGCCTTGAAGATATTCACTTTCCTCTCATCCTGCCAAGCGGCGGTCAGGCTGATCATCTTGATGATAGCCGCGATTTCCCGGTCTTTCGCCAGCCAGGCCAGCTCGGCTTTTCCGGCCGGGGCAGCAGTTTTCTTCGCCGCCGTCAGGTTTTTCAGGCGCCTTAAGAAATACTGGCTATCGGCTGGCCCGGAACCGGTATAATTAGTATTGAACCAGTAATATTTTTCAAGATGGCGGGCCAGGAGGTGCGAGCGGGCGCTGGACCGCGCCAATTTTATCTTAAATAGTTCCTTTTCCTCTAAATTGATAAAGGATGGCTGATAAATATTGGAAAGAGAGGCCAATATTTTATTGATTTTTACCGCCTGATATCTTTCCGCCAACCGCCTTTTAAGATCAGCTTCCAGGCCGACGCTGATGATTTCGATGATATGGGCTAGATTCATGGAGTCTACCAGGCAGCGGCCAGCCTCCTGCAGGTTCTTATGCAGCCAGGCATCTGACTGGCTGGCTGGCTGAGCATCCTTAATGCGCTGGAACCACGAATCATAGTGGCTGAATACGGCGTCGTATCTGGCTCGGATCTTATCTAGATATTGCTTATCGCGCCTGATCCTGGATCGGATGATCCGCCATAGCTTAGCAAAATCAGCCGCGTCGTAACTGCCTTCGGCGTAATTATCCTTATAATAAAAAAGGAAAGGAGAATAATTAAATCCTAGATATTTCTTCAGGCGATGGCCGCTCTCCGCCGCCGTGCTTAAATAAAGCGGAACGCCGTTCAATCCCTGGGTCAGCCAGGATCGCTTGAATTGCCGCTGAAAAAATTTATCTTTCTGCTTATCGGACATATTTTTAATTTAACCGCAATTCCCCGTTCGCGCCAGGTTATTTGCTCCCTTCATACTTCTTAGCCCAATTAGCCTTCAGCCCTTCCAGGCAGGACATAAGCTCCCCTTCCTGGCTCTTGTCTTTCTGCCAAGCTTGGAGCTTCGCTTGATAAACTTCGTATTCATCGGATAGTTCCTTGACCCGGTCCAGATCCAGGAAGCATTGCTCCCCGGCAAAGCGGGCCGGATCCTCAAATTCGATCGGGAGTCGCGCTGATGTTTCCTGGCCGGCTTTTTCTACGATGTCAAAAGATTCGCCCGGCTTGAACATGCCGCCCAGGGCCGCCTCTAATTCCGGATTCCCCTTGGCGTCAGTAAAAGTATCGAAACCGATTTTCTCTTCGCCTTGAGCGTTGACCCGGACCATAGTCTTCTTCAGGAGATTTTCCAAGAACCCGCCGTGCGTGCCTTCCATCATGACCAGATCCTTGGTCAGATTCTCGCCTTCTCCGGCCGCCGCTTTCTTCTCCCGGTAATCAGTATAACGGCCGGCGATCTGCATCATATCGCTTAGCTCATGGGCGGCGCCCATGGAAAAGACGTGGGATAATTCCTGGTCATCGACGATCATCTTCTTGACGCCGATCGGCTGATACTCCTTCCTGATCTTGCCCCACTTCGGGTCGCTGGATTTCGGGTCGAAATCCGGATAATCCCGTTTGACCGCTTCATTGATCATCTTGGAATACCCGTCGATCCGCGGCATAAGCGGCCCGGCCAGATCATAAAACAAACCGGGACGGCGGCGGGTCTCATAGGCCTGTCCAGAAAGCGGAGACTTGACTCCAGAAGATCCGCTGATAGTATCTACGGTCTTAAAAGCCCGATCGCTCTTCTCTTGGCTGGCATAGCCTTTGATCACTTCGGCATGCTCCTGTAAACCGCGCCCTTTCAGCTGAGCATCTTTGACGCCATCCTCGGTCAGTTCGCCGGTATTCGTCCTTTCTGCGTGGCGGATAATCTTATATCTGATGGAGGCTCTCTCTTTTTCGCTCTTTTGTCCGGAGAATAAATTATTGATTTTTTCTAACATCATATTTTTTAAATTATATTAATTTTTTGAAATTCGGATTTAATGTTTTCTAATCCTTTATAGATTATGATCTTAATCCCGAGACGAGACGCTTCTCCGGTCATCTCCTCGCGGTCATCAACATAGACGGCTTCCTCCGGTCTGGCGCCAGCCATTTTCAAAGCTTCTTCAAATATGGCTTTATCCGGTTTCCTGACGCCTAAATATCCAGACACGGCGGTAACCTTGAAGATCTTATTCAATTCGTTCTGTTTATAGAAATAATCGAACCATTCGCGGGGATTATTGGAAATTATTCCGAGGATATAGCGGTCGGATAAAGGTTTTAGATAATCAATCAATTCTGTATTAGGCAATAGCCCGGAGAGAATTAATTCTTTTAATTCGGCCGAGTCTAAATCCCCGGAAAAATTGTCCCTGACCGACTGGAAATATTCTTCTTCGCTTATCCGGCCGAAAGAAAAATCTTTCCAGTAGCTGTGGTCGTGAATGGCGGCATAAAGATGGCCGGAGGGAACGCCGTGGAGATATTCATATTGCCGTATTCCTAAAGTGAAGCTTTCCACAGCCAACACATCGGCCACATCAAAGAAGATAGCTTTGATCTGATTATTTCCCATACCTCTTCAAGACCTTGACAAGTCCGGTCTTCGCATTAACTTCTATCAGATCATTATCCTTAATCACCCGGGTGGCATTCTTAGTATCGATTACGCAAGGAACCCCCAATTCGCGCGAAACGATGGCCGCATGCGAGGAAACACCGCCTTGGTCGGCGATGATCGCCGCCGCTTTCTCCATGGCCGGGACGAAATCCGGCGTCGTGAACTGAGCGACGAGAATATCGCCCTTCTTTACCTTGCCGATTTCTTTCTTATCCAGGCAGATTTTAGCCTTTCCTCTGATAACTCCCCCGAGACAGGCGACGCGGCCGGTTATCTCCTCTACCGGTATAGCATCAACGAAATATTTTTTTTCTAGCTTCTTTATCTCCGCGGGATCGGAAATCAGCCTGGTCTTAGAATTTCTCACGACCATGGCATAATTATTGAGCCGTCTCTTCATTTCCGCCTGATTCGGCAATTTTTTGCCGGTCAAGACGCCGAACATTTCTTGATCCGTCACTTCCATGATCCAATCAGGGTTGAAATGCCCGCGCCGAGCGATTTCCGCATACATGAAGCTTGCTCCGTAATCAGCCTTAAAGAAAGCCTCAACACGGCGATTGCGCATGTAAGAGTGCTGTCGGGCTTTAGCGATTATCGCCTTGAAGTTTTTATCCGGTTTGATCCTCTTAAGGGCGGACCGGTAGTCATCCTTTATCTTTTTTTCGGAAGCATTATAAATCATGCTCCTGATAGACTGCCCTTCCTGCACTAATTTTTTCATTTCCTTCAGGCGATTGACGATATCCTGGAAATTATACGGCTTGCTGGTAGCCAGTCCTCTATTAATATAAGCGTAGCTATCCAAGTGCCTATTAATCTCTTCTTTGGCGGATAAGGACAGCCGGGCCAGATTTTCTTTCCGGGCGATAAACTTGCCGAGCAGCTTGGTGAGGTTCAAGCGTTCCTGGCTGACTTCTGTCGCCGCCATCGGATCCGTAAAAATAAGAACGTAATTGCGGAGATCGGGGCTGGTTGAAGGAAGGTAATCCGTAAGTTTATTCTCAATGGTCTTCTCGAAATATTCATCTAAAGGGTACTGCGCGTACCAAGGAGAACAGGCATCGCGGTATTCGGACAATAAATCACGTAAGATAACGCCGATTTCCTGGTCGCTTTTCTTCCGCCAATCGATCTTTTTGAGCTTGATGCCTTGCTGATAAAGATGCTCAGCCTTCTTAAGCTCCCGGCGGTAGTATTCCTCAAACCATTTATCATGCTTCTTCAAATGGCCGATTATCTCCGCTTCGAACTTATTATACTCTGCGGCCTTCCAATACATCATATGGTTGACATAGGTCCTATTCTTCAAAACCGTCCTGATCTTGGCTTTTTTCGCCGTCTCGGCAGTAAAGGAAGAATTGATCATGAAGCGGAGGAAGATTGGGAGCTGGCCAGACGGCTTGATGCGCCACTGGCCGGAATGAGCTACTGCTGACATAAATTTATTGATTAATGATTATTTATTATTTTCTTTTCATTATCTAATAAGTCGTACAGGGTGCCGACCGAGAAATACCCGCGCCTCGTTCGGCAACCGGAAGCATCATTCAAGATATGGTATAAACGGACGGCCAACCCGGGCAGAGATTGCCGATTTTCTGCCACGGCGCGCCTGAAGCTTCTTAGATTATCGAGCCGATCGTCGACATAGACGATGGATCTATATCCGGATAAGAATTTTCCCTTTAAAAAATCGGCGAGCATCTTTTCTGTCTTGACATTAGTCTCCCCATAGTCAAAAGTGGAATTTATCTTTTGGAAATATTTCTTCAGATCAAACCCGTACTTCTTGCCCAAATATTCCGCCCGCCAACCAATCTGTTGCGGCACTCCGGTCGTGAAAACCTCATTGTGCTTGGTCCAGGATAGAACCTCCTTGAAACCGGGCTGTAAATCTAAATTGAAATGCCAGCCGGAGCGATATGGAATCCTGTGTCCCATCTCATACTCCCGTGGCTTAATCTGATTTAACTTTTTATCAAGCTTCCGCACCAGCCAATCGCCATAAGTCGGGGCGCCGGTTTTTCCGCTATCCCAATCTTCGCGGAAAAGCGTCTGAGCTAAATCCCAGACATATAGCGTATCCTGGCGGAATATCTTGTTTTTCGGCTGTGGCTTGGCCATGTTTTTACTTTACTTTACGCACCCAGCCATGATTAGCATTGACTTCCACTAAATCCCCGTCTTTGAGGATTTTAGTCCCTATCTTCGTGCCTATGATGCAAGGAATGCCTAATTCACGGCTAATAATAGCGGCGTGGCAGGTTATTCCTCCTTCGTCAGTGACAATAGCGGCCGCTTTCTTGATCCCGATAATATAGTCCGGCCGAGTCATGACGGCGACCAGAATATCGCCTGTTTTAATCTTATCAATTTCTTTGACGCTCGTCACGATTCTTGCCAAACCGCGCGCCTTGCCCGTCGAGGCGGTCAGACCACGGAAATCTTGGATATGCGATTGATCCTGATGCTTAAATATCTTATCAATAACCGTATCGGCCTTAGCGCCGGACAAGATTTCATAATAGCTCCCTTTCTGATAAACTATCATCTTCTTCGCTCTTCGCCTGAGTTCTTGATGATCAAATTTTCGCCCTGCTAATAGTTCCAGGACTTCAGCTCGCGCCAAATATTTCATCTCATCTAGGGTATACCCGTAATGCCGGCCGATTTTTTCTAACAATACGGAGGCATAATGAGTAAACAGGAAAGTCCGCTTCTTGCGTTCATCCTGCCAATAGGTAAAGTCTTCCGAAATTTTCAAAAGATTTTTCAAATAAGCGCTTAATCTTAATCTTTTAATCAGTTTTTGCTTCGCTTGGCGGTTATGAAGCGGCGTGCCGGCTATCCGTCTGATCTCCTGCTTTAAATCCACTGATGAAGATAATAGCGTTTTTATTTCTGACAAGAAATCTCGAGAGCTTAAGACATAATTATCATGATAATTATTCTTGATCCAAAAATAGCGGCTAGCGTGCCGTTCTAACGAACGCTTAATCGCCGGCTGTCTCAAAGCTAGAGCCGGATTCTTCGATGACTTGATACGCCGGGCTAGGCGCAGGAGAGAAATTTCCGCTTCATTAATGAACGATTGGTGGACTGGGGCCGTTAAGATAGAAAATATTTTCCCCTTCTTCCTGTCTACCCCCTTGTTTTCCAATAAGCTATTGATCTCATTCTGGATAATCTCATCGCTACCTAAAGCAAAGCCGTCTATTAGAGAGGATGAGGTGATGGTCCGATCATAGACATAGGTAAAATTCCGATAAAGTCCAGCCAAGCGGCGTTCGGTAATCTTATCTAAGTCCGTACTGTCCAGCTCAGCGATCAATTTGAAAAATCTACCATTATCAATCTGCCATTTCTGGATCAAACGGCCGCTTAAGTCGTGCGTAGCTTTGGCTTTCTGTAAAAAAATATTAGTCACACGCCTGATATCGGCCATATCAATATACCAATCGCCCCGATGATTCTCAAAAATACAAATATGGGAGCTAAAGTTGCCGCCCTTCATTTTTCGCGGTTCTGCTTTGATCTCCGCCTCAGAGATCATCCAGATAAGATTCAGGCAGCCATCAAAGCGTTGGTTATACCACTTCTTATCTTCTAATAACCCTATGTTTTCGGCGATGAGTCCGACTTTATATTTAGCCATATGTTTATTTGATGATTTTTACTAGGCCTTCATTGGCGTCCACTTCCACTTCCTGCCCATCATATAGGTTCGCTAAGAGATGCGGGATGCCGACGATACAGGGGACCTTAAGCTCACGGGAAACAATGGCCGCGTGGGAGGTCAGGCCGCCAGTTTCTGTCAGAATAGCGCTGGCCTTGCCCATGATCGGAAGGTAGTTGACATTAGTGAATGGCGCGACCAGGATGCTGCCCGGCACGAATTTGCTGATCTGAGAAATATTCAAGACGACATTGACGCGCCCCCGCACTACGCCCGGAGAAGCCGACCTGCCTTGCAAGGTTTTCCCCGGTGATAGGACGGCCCCTTTTATCAGGGCCGAATAAGAATCGGGCCCGTTATCAATGCGGCCGCTTTTGATAAGATAGATGAATTTCTTCCGCCGGAGATAATCCGATAGAGGCCGCTGCGAAGAAAAAATCTTCTCGAGATCCTGGGGGCGGCGCTGGTATAGCTCTCGCAATCGGGAAAAGACGAGACCCGGGAATCGCGCTTCAAACAGATGGCGCAAATAAATATTCACCTGGTTGAGAATCAGTTTTTTCCTCTCGTTATAGATCCATAAGAAACTATGGACCGTATCTATTTCCCGCCGGGCGCGCGGCGGCAGAAGCTTTTCCAGCTCTTTGATAGCCCCGATCCTGGCCCGAGCCTGGCGCAAGTCTTTATTGATCTGCTTCTTGCTTAATTGTTTGATTTTGGCCGCTAGATATTTCTCATCGATAATATCGCCGATATAATCATGGACGAGCCAGTTCCAGCGCCGGGCCGCGGCCGCCAGGGATCTTTGGGATTTAATCCGGACTAAATCGCGCAAGAAATTCTCATAGTTGGTGTAACCGGGAGAAGTCAATAATAAATCTAATTTTTCATCGGTCGCTAAGGCGGCTTGATCCGATTGATAAAGCTGTTTTGCTATTCTTTCTTTAAAATAATCAACGGCGTAAACCTGGAACAAGAATCCTGGAACGTCAGTTACATAACCATATTGGAAATATAGGTCTAGGATTCTATTGAATCTCTCTATGCCAAGCGTAGTCGCCCGCCCTTTATCAACCAAGTCGGAAACCGGAGTTTTTATAGCTTTTAGGAGCTCTTGCGATAATATTTTTTCTTTAGCTAATATTTGATTAAAAATCGCCTTGTTAGAAATCAATTTATCTATATATTCGATAGCGATAGGCTTTAAAGTGCGCGGGAAAAACCAATTAACTCCATCCGGGGTGATAACTACGGCTAGAGTCTGCGGCTCATTGTCCAAAGAAAAAATATCAGAAAATTTTCGGCTATAGTTCCGGCCGACCTGGCAGATTGGAAAAAAGGGGGTGATAGAAGTCTTATAGACCAGCTCGAGATTTTCTAATTCTTTTCTTATCATCTCTTTATTTTTAAAACGCCGCGTTTTCATATTATCTTAAGATTTTTATTGTCCCTCGACCCGCGTCCATTTCTACCTTATCCCCGTCTTTGAGGACCTGGGTCGCGTTCTTCGTCCCGACGATGCAGGGGATCTTCAATTCTCGGGCGATGATGGCCGCATGGCAAGTTATGCCGCCTTCGTCAGTTATAAGCGCCCCGGCTTTTTTCATAGCCGGGACATACTCGGGCGTAGTCATCGGACAGACCAGGATATCGCCGGATTTAATCTTAGAAATGGCTTCTTTAAAACCGGCGCAAACCTTCACGCGGCCGCGAAATGACTTATTGATCACCCCGATGCCTTTCAATTCGGACCCGAGATTCTTTCCGTCTTTAACATGCTGGCGGCGCAAATTTATGGCCTCCTGCCCGCTCCAGTTCCGGAATGTATGGAAGCAAACCAGGGCGGCCACCCCTCGGCGGCGATTCTCTACTTCCGGCGAATTTAATGGTTTGCCGCTTAAGAGTCCCCGGACCTCGCTGTGCCACAGCCAGACCAGATCTTCCGAACGCAGTCCGCGGCGACGCGCCACCTCCTGGAGCAAAAGATAAAAAGAATAGGCGGTCTTCGCCTGGACCTCCTTGCGCCGATCATGATAAAAGATATATTGGTCGCAGACTCCCAGCCAATATTTAGTATCCGCGCTTAATTTATACCTGTTAAAATATTTTTTACGCGCGGCACGATTAGTAGCGATAAAATTAAGCGCTTGAGATAGCTCTTGGCGCAGATTACCCCGCTCAGCTTGCCGCTTAACCCGATTGCGGAAATAACTTATGCTATGCGGCTTCATGTTTTCCCAACCCATATTGGTCCACCAAAAACGGGCGTAAATCCGCTTTATGGCTTCATCGGAATAATCACGCTGTAAAGCGGCCTTGATGATCATTATATCCTGCTTATTGATATAAGTGCGGCAGACCGGCTTCACTAGCTCCGCATAGACCTGGCCGGCTTCGGCCGGCGGCAGACCGGCAAGTTCAGATTCTATCTTGCCTCGGAGATAACCCTCTAAATAAAGGTCCACGATGTCAATTTCGCTATTCATCGTGAAATGAGCCGGCGTTATATCTTTTTCTAAATTTTCAAAGACGGATAATAACTCTTTATCGGATAATTTCTTCAGGTTAGCCCCTTTCACTCGCGCGGCGGCACGCAGAGCTTTGATGATATTCTGATCTAATTTCTTGAAATACTGTTCTGTCCGATAAGGCGATTTCAAGATAACCAATAATCGGCGCCACATTTTCTTTAAATCATCTTCTTCCCACGCCCAGTATAATTTTTCGCCTTCGTTTATATAAAAAGTCCGAGGATGCTTGATACCGATAGGGTGGAATTCATGCTTAACGATGCCGGCGAAAGGTACGTCGGCTAAATAAGGCAGGATCGTTCCCCGTTTATAGAATAGCCAGGACATAAATTAATTTTTTAGCCTCCTTAAGCTGGACTTATATTTCTCCGGATGATAGGGTTTTAGTTTCACAACTTTACAAAAAAGGCGAAATTTTACAATTTCGCTCTTTAATTGCGTCAAATTAACCTGTTGATCATAACCGAGAGCAATGACCTCCGGCCGATATTTCTTAATGACGAGCCAGCGGTTCTTCAAGCCCCCGAGGATCGCCCGTCCGACATGATGATTATCTTTTAAGAAGCGCCTGATGGCCCTGACTCGTTGTCTTTCATTCTCCTGCGGCAGCCGCCCTTTGATTCTCAGGACATTTAAATCGCGCGCCACGACCACGATCAATTCCTCGCCGAAACGCCGGGCCTGGCGGAAATAATCCAGATGGCCCGGATGTAGATTATCAAAAGTTCCGAAAACCATGACACGACACATACGCGCATAAATTATCATCAAAGCTTAGACTATCTGACCGCTTTTTTCAAGGCCGCTACCTTATCGGTCTTTTCCCAGGCAAAACCGTCGCGGCCAAAATGGCCGTAAGCCGCCGTGCGCAGGAACACCGGCTTCTTGAGCCCTAACTGGTCAATGATCGCTTTAGGACGAAAATCAAAGACTTTTTCTATAGCCCGCAATATCTTCTCTTCAGAGAATTTAGCGGTACCGAAAGTATCAATATAAATTCCGACCGGCTTGGCTACGCCGATAGCATAGGCGACTTGCAATTCGCATTTGCCGGCTAAACCGGCGGCCACCACGTTCTTAGCGACATAACGGGCCATATAGGCGCCGCTCCGATCGACTTTAGACGCATCCTTGCCCGAGAAGCAGCCGCCGCCGTGCCGGGCTACGCCGCCATAAGTATCGACGATTATCTTGCGCCCGGTAAGCCCGGTGTCAGCGGCCGGACCGCCGAAAGTGAAAGCGCCGGTAGAATTGATGAATATTTTAGTCTTACTGTCTAATAATTTTCCCAATACCGGCTTGATGACTTTCTCTTTGATATCGCGGCGGACTTTCTCTAATTTTACCTTATTGCTATGGCAAGCGGCGATAACCACGGTTTCTACCCGCTTCGCTTTGCCATCGTGGTACTCTACCGTGACTTGGCTCTTGCCGTCCGGCTTTAAGTATGGCATGACTTTCTTCCTCCGGACCTCCGCGAGGCGGGCAGTGAGCTTGTGCGCCAACATAATGGGTAAAGGCATTAATTCCTTGGTTTCATTGGTCGCATAACCGTACATGAGGCCCTGATCGCCGGCTCCCTGCTCTTTATAATCGCCTTGTCCTTCATCGACGCCCTGGGAGATTTCCGCGCTCTGCGCATGGAGGGCGGAAACGATGCCCACGCTGTCGCAGTCAAAGCCGGATTCGGCCCCGTTATAGCCGATATTCTTCAGGACCCTCCGGACAAGATTATCAATCTGGATATATTCTTTGGTTCGGACCTCGCCGCCGACGACGACAAGCCCGTTAGTCACGAAACACTCCACCGCGGAATGGCTATCTGGATCGTTTTTCAGCATCTCATCCAAGATCCCGTCGCTTAACTGATCGCAGACCTTATCTGGATGGCCTTCGGTCACCGACTCGGAAGTGATTAATTTGATGTCCATATTATTGGTTCCGCTCTGGTTGCGGAAATTAATTAGTATCGTTATTTATAAGATTTAAATAGCTGATTCTGGCATCCGTTTAAACCGGCTAAGTCCCTAATTCCCAAGAGGCGAGATACGCCGCCTGTTCTTTGCTTAATCTGTCTATACTCAGGCCCAGCGACTTCAGCTTCAAGGTGGCTACTTTCTTTTCAATGCTCTCCGGTACATTATGGACTGCGACCGCCAGCCGGCCGGCCTGCTTAACCACATATTGAGCGGCAAGCGCCTGGGTGGCGAAACTCATGTCCATGACGCTGGACGGATGCCCCTCGGCAGCCGCCAAATTGATTAATCGTCCTTCCGCCAAGACGTAGACGCGCTTACGGCCGACTAAATATTCATCCACCTGCGCGCTGACCCGCGTCACGCGGCTAGCGAGTTTCTTCAAAGCCGGAATATTTATTTCTACGTCAAAATGGCCGGAATTACAGACCATTGCGCCGTCTTTCATCAATTTGAAATGCTCTTTATCTATTACTTTCAAATCGCCGGTAATCGTGCAGAAAACATCGCCGATCTTGGCCGCTTCCTTCATAGGCATGACGTTAAAGCCGTCCATAGCCGCTTCCAAGGCTTTGATCTCATCTACTTCCGTTACGATGACTTTCGCCCCTAGGCCGCGGGCGCGCATAGCGAAGCCTCTTCCGCACCAGCCATAGCCGGCGACGACGATATTCTTGCCCGCCACTAATATGCCGGTCGCCCTGATGATGCCGTCTAAGGTGGATTGCCCCGTACCATAGCGGTTATCAAATAAGTTCTTAGTCTTAGCGTCGTTGACCGCGATGACCGGCAATAATAATTTTTTAGCCGCGGCCAAAGACCGGAGACGGATAACGCCTGTCGTCGTTTCTTCCATGCTGCCGAGGATATCTTTCGCCTGCGCCTTATATTTATTATGCAAAAGCGAAATCAAATCCGCGCCGTCGTCCATGGTTATCTGCGGTTTATTTTTCAGGGCCTGGTTCAAATGGCTATAATAAGTCTTGTGGTCTTCTCCGCGTATGGCCATGACTTTCAGCCCGTGGTTCTTAACGAGCGCCGCCGCGATATCGTCTTGGGTGGATAATGGATTAGAAGCGACTAGAGTAATGTCCGCGCCGCCCTCTTTGAGAGTCAGCATGAGGTTGGCTGTTTCGGCAGTAACGTGCATACAGGCGGAAATCCGCTTATTCTTAAAAGGTTTGATTCTTTTAAATTCGCCTTTGATAATATCCAAAACCGGCATATCGCGGCCGGCCCACTCCAGGCGTTTCTCGCCGCTCGCGGCTAAATTTAAATCTTTAACATGATGCGTCATATCTTTTACGAAATTATTATCACTATAAGCCAGTCGCCTGGCCTTAAATTAAATTGCTAATTTTTCTTGAAAATTATCTTGGTATCTTTTTCTGAATTCAGACAGAGTGAACCGGTGCGTCTGGGTGCCGAATCTTTCGACCGTATAAACCGCCGCGAGCGCGCCTAACTGGCCGCAAGTCTTTAGATTATAGCCCTTAATCAGGCCTTTTATCAAGCCGGCGCGATAAGCGTCGCCGGCGCCGGTCGGATCGCTTACGTTCTTGGGCTTAGCGGCTTTGATGCTTATCTTCTCCGCCCCGCGATAAAGATCCGACCCCTCGCTTCCCTTGGTAATGGCTAGGATTTCCACCATCATGACGAGCTTAGACAAACTGAGGCCGAGCTTATCAATGATCAGCTTGATCTCATAATCATTCCCGATAAGGATTCGGGCGCCGTAAATAGCCTGGCGCAATTCTGCCAGTGAAAAAGCGATGAGGGCTTGCCCGGGATCAAAGATATAAGGAATATGGTTTTTTTTATAAACGGCGATATAATCTAGCATCCGCTTTTTATCGTCTGGAGCGACAATAGCTAGCTCTATATTCTTCAAGCTCTCGGCAGCTCGCCTAGCGTAGCGCGGCGGCAAAGGACCGGGATAAAAAGCCGCTATCTGATTGTCGGCTTTATCCGTAATTATATAGGCGGCGGCAGTCCGGTCGGTAGCGACATTCGCTATTTTACGAGAATCGATCTTTTTCAGGTCCAGCCACTTCTTATAATCTAAAAAATCCGAACCGGCTACCCCGAGGATAGTCGGCCGTTCTTGTAATAAGCTTAGGTTGTAGGCGATATTGCCGGCGGTGCCGCCGAAACTCTGTCTGCTGCCTGAGAGAAAGAAACTGAGATTTAAATTATGTATTTGATCGGGCAGGATGTGATCAGAGAATTTTCCCGGGAAATCCATAATCTGATCGTAAGCTAAGGAACCGGAAACAGCAATACGAGCCAGGCTATTTTCTAACATTGGTTTTCTGCTGAGCTTTTTTAAGTTCTAAGACTTTCAACCGGCTGATTTCCTGGCTGATCGCCTTATGCTCCAAGCTGGAAGAAGGATAATTATCCAGGGCCCGCTCTAATTCGGCTATAGGGCTGAGCGGCGCGGCCGGGGCCGGAGAAGCTGGCCGGGCGGCAGCCGGAGCGGCGGAAACGGCCGGAGCGGCCGGAACAGCTATCGGGCCGCCGGTGATTAACGCGGCCTGCTTATAGGCTTGAGCGATATCTGCTCCGATCTTTTCAGGCTGTCCCTCCCTGATTATCTGCAGTTCTCCGTCTGGCAAAATCGCGCCGAAATCTTCCTCATAGGTCGGAAATTCCACGGATGAGATCTTTAAATTCTCAAAAAAACTGAAGATCTTCTTTAATTGGATTTTCTTCTCTTCAGATAAGGCCTTGATATTGCTGCTATTTATCAGATATTCGTTTACCTTCAAGGGATCGGCTTTTTCTATGCCGACCTTCATATAATAATCTTTAAGCCAGTTGGCGATGGTCGCTTCCTGGTTCAAGCCGCTTATATTTATCTTGCTGGGGCCGAAAGTCGCCTGGCATTTAAGCAGGGCGTCCCGTAGATTTTTCTTAAAAATATCGCGCTGCTCCAGATCCAAGATATTTGTTATCTTGTATCTTACTTTGCGCTCTAAGTCGTAATTCGGATGTTCCAGGACGAATTTGAATTCATCATGGAGAAGCTGGACAATCTCCTTTTCTTCCAGCTCATATAAAATGACATATTCGGCCGCGACCAAATATCCATGATAAATCGAAAAGGCTGACGGGGATATTTTTTTCAGGTCAGGAAGGGCGGCAAAAATCTCCGCTAAGACCGTCAGGAATCTCTTGGCTTCCCCGATATCGTCGGCGGAGACGATATAATCGCAAGTCTGGTCGAGCTGGCGGACCAACTCGGGGCTGTCTAGATATAATTGTGCTGATTTTGTTTGGTTCATAAAAACCTAGTGATCTTCTTAACCTTGTTCTCGCAAATGCAGGCCGGTAGCCTTGATATTGGCGTAAGCATTTCCGGCTAAGATATTGCCGCTCGGGCTGCCGCCGACCGTATGCATTAATTTGATATTAACCTCGCCTTTTTCCGGCTGATCCGCCATCACGCGCTTAAGCAGTTGTTCGTTATTTCCGGAAATCAGATTAGCCGCGGTATTGCCGAGGATTCTTCCGGAATTCTTCTCATAAGCGCCGGCCGAAGCTAAGAATTTGAAAATCATGAGCCCTAAATTAGAAATTTCAAACTGTCCGGCGCCGTTTTCGCCGCCCATAGCCAGGCGGTTCATGCTGTTCACGATCTTCTGCGGATCGAACTTGATGACTTCGGCATAAGCGTGTATGGCGTGCTGGCTATCATCATACATTGTCCTTCCATTCTTATCCTTCATGATCTTGCCGTTCGCATCCCGCATTTCCTTGATATAGCTTTCCAGTTCTCCTTTGGCGTTGACACCGGCCATTTTCGCCATTTCCCAGTGGCCGACCCGTTCTTCGGACTCGCCCAAATCGTTTTCAATCTTCGTCCTCTCTTTTGCGCTGAATTTCCCTTTCAAGCCGTTATTCACTCCGAAGTAATTAGGCAGATCGTGGGCATAAGCATGCAGGCCCTTAGCGTTAGAATCATAGCCTCGGGCTCTTAATAATTCGTTAAGATTGGCGTCGCCGCTCATCTTTTCGCCGATGGCGATCATATCGTACTTATCGCCCCTCTGCTCCGCATCGTCATAAGCCTTCTGCAATTCGTCGGAATTGGTAATGCTCTTATATTTAGATTTAGCTTCTTCCACCGATTTGCGGTAAGCGGAACGCGCTTCAAACGCGACCGGCGTCTGGACTTTTATCATCTGCTGTTTGAGGTTCTCCAGGCTCTGCTCATTGATCTTGATCTTCAAGTCAAGGTCCTGGAAATGCGGATCGGCGGCGAAAATTTCGGCCGTCGCTTCCTTCCTCACCTTGTCTTCTATTCTTTTAGCTCGGCCTTCTCTGGTCTGCAGTGTATCCAACTCTTCCTTTTCTTCTTTAGTCAGGACGTCTTGCTCATTGAATCTGGTTATTTTATCTTTTTCCTCATCAGATAATTTATCATACTTGCCATTCTTAGCCAATTCATCCAGCTTTTGGTTGGTCCGCTCCTCTATTTCCGGCTTCTTGCTCTGCTCTAGATTGAATTTATCTTCTTGATGCTTCTTAGTATCAGCTTCATTGGCATCGATCTGCTCGCGTAATTCCCGGCGCTTGCTCTGGCTGCTGAAAACCTCTTTACGCGCCCGATTTATTCCCTTAACCCCTAAGAAACCGTCGGCATAACGGTGGAAATAATCTTCACCGACACCCATGCCCATAGCCACTGATCTCAATCCGCCATGTTCAAAATGCTCTTGAGCCTTGTCTCTGATTTCTTGCTCATCTTTCTTCTTGCTGGTTTCAGCAAAAGCTTTCAAAGATTCCTTTATCTTCACCGGACGGAAATCCCAGCCGATGGCCTTAGCGGTCTTCCGAGCCAGATAATTATCCCCCATGGCGATTTTCTTGGCTCCTTTGAGGGCTAATCCCTGACCTTTCTGTATAGCCGACATTCCTTTCCCCGCCATGCTGCCGGCCGCTCCGCCTATTTGCTGGGTGACCATCAAGCCGCCGACGAGCATGCCGATGGCGACGATGAATTGGATAAGGGAGCCTGGCGTGGAAGCTTCGGAACCGGCAACGGCTCCATTTATAGATCCAGAACCGACGGCCGACCCCTCTTTCGCGGCCTGATTATTAGCGTTCTGCAGATTCGCGCTATCAATGGTAGCGGTAAAATTATTACCGTTAGATAGAGCCGCGAGAGACAGCCAGATGAAGAAAGCCAGGACCGGTCCGACGATCAAATTCTTGATGAATTCGCTCCACCACTGCGAAGCGTATTTCTGCCCGCCCGGAAAAGCGGACATCAGATAGGCGGCCGGGGATAGGACGACATAGATCCAGATCATGACGAGCCGCATAGCCAGCATCATGGCCATCGTCACGATGACGATAATGGCCACGATCAGGTAAATCATGCCTAAGACATAGGCTCCGACGACCGTGCTGACATCGCCGGCGCTGCCTGAGATCTGGACTATCTTGGTTATGCCTAGCATCTCCGTCAGATTGGCTCCGCCGATATCTTTGAAGGCATTGACGAAAGTAAGCATGACGACCTGGGTAATATCGATCAAAAGCCCGCAGATAGTCTTAGAAAAATTTATCAAAACGGCCATTAAGATCAGTTTAGGCAGCCACTTCTTATAATTATAGTCTTCCAGATGCAAGATAGTGCCGAAAGCGATGATCATCAGGATGACCACGAAGAACATATTGCAGATATCACGCACTATTACCCAGCCCAAGATGACGGCCTGGGAATCGATGAAATGCTGATAGGAGGCGATTAGGACCAAGCCCTTGATGACCAAGACCAGGATAAGCCCCAGCGCCCAGATGAAGATGCTAAGGATGCCCGATAAGATATCCACCGCCCAATCGGCATGAGCGTTGTAGCCGATCAAAAAGATGCCGAAAATCAAAAAGAGCGGCGTTAAACGGACGAGATATTTTTTGTCGGCGCTTAATTTCATATTTTATTCTAAAAACTTCCTTACTGTAAGTTTATTACAAAACGCATTTTATTACGAGGATGGCGGACTGGATTTCCAAAAATTCCCGGTAATGACTTTCAAGACTTCATAGAGAGCCCGCAGCGGATTCTCTATCGCTCCGGCGATCATAGCAATCAAAGCCACGATGGCGATAATAAGGAACAAGCACCCTAGATTACAGCCGACTAGCACCATCGGCTCTACTGTCCCTAACGGCTTCCCCTGGCTTTTGGCGTATTCATTCTCCGCGGCAACGATATTATTATCCATCCATTCCTGTCCTAATTTGCAGAAAAAATTATGGCCGACGATAGAACCGAGCCAAACGTGTATATCTATCCATAGCAGGGTCAATCCCCAGCTATCCGCTAAGTTGAGCCAGGCTTGCTGCAATAATTTTGAAGTACTTTTACGAATCGGCGAAGCGGCGGCAGAAGCGATTTTACCCGTTTCTTCTTCTTTAGCCAGGACGGCCGCCTCTTCTCTTTTTTTTTGAATAACCGCTTCTCGGACACTCCGGGGTTCATCGGTTTCCTCCCCTCCGGCTAATTCGCTCCGCTGCGCCTCCCGCAAATCGCTAACACGATCGGCTGATTCCTCTTCTTTATTCTTATTTAATAACTGATCGTCAATGCTCATAAGCTAGGGCAATGACTAATTATTAACATAGAAATCCCAATTATCAGTGATAGTTATGATAATATTTTTCGGACCGATCTGGCCATAATAATGATAGAAGACATGCGGGTCGCCGGAATTAGGATGATCATCTTGATTGGTCACTATCTGTTCATAGCCGTCGCCCCACTTAATGGAAATCTGTTTCAAAGGCTCTTGCTCGGGGTCTACTTTGCTGGTGAATTCTAGACGGTAGATGCCCTTTTGCTTGACGTCATAAGTGTTATTAGAGGTCAAAGTCGTCTTACTGTCATTATAATATAGGTTAATATTGTCCAGCTTGGGAAATATGGCGCAGAAACTGGGTTCAGGGTTCTTAGTAAAATCGGTCGCAGGGCGGACGCCGCCTGGACAAGGGTGCGGGAGGGCGCCAGATAAACCATTGAGAGTAAAATCAAAAGGGATATTTTGATTAACATAGGTCTGACTGGATCCTTTAACGAGATAACCGGTCGCCTTCAAGAAAATATTCTTCAAGACATTCGCGTAATCAGTGATGTTCGTTGTCGTCGCCACCCAGAGAGGCTGGCAAGGGCCGCTCGTCCCGCAAGTTTTGGCGGAAATATTAACAGAGCTTGAAGTGGCTAAGCAATAAGTATTCGGAGCGCCGCTGCAGCTGCCTATCAAACTACAATTTTTAGCTGTACCACCATTGATGCAGCCGTAAGGGCGGCCGGCATAAGGCAAATCTGTTTTCGCCATGTCCTTCAAGGTTAGAAGGCTATCTCCGGCGACAATATTAGCTATGGAATTAGCGGCCCCGAAAGGCGGTTTTTCCATGCTCTGAGTATAATTCTGAGCGAAGAAAGGCGAGCTGGAAGCGAGCGAAAACGATGAACCAGGCGCGACTCTATTAACCCAAGCGGCATTAACGCCATTATTATTAACAGTTTGGACTAGCTGGCTGCAAGCAATATGGAAATAAGCACCGCTCGTTGTCGCGATTGAAGATGTCCCCGGTATAAGTTTGAGACTATCTGTGGTGACGACATTATTACGATCAGCAATTTTTAAATTTGGATTCGGATCAAGATCTTGCGCAATAACGTCCGCTTCATGGCCGGCGAAACCATTGAATTTAGCATATCCTGTCTTATAGGTATCTCCGGAATTCTGACAAAGTTCCCAATTGCCGCCATTTACTGAATCTCCGTAATTAGCATTAGGATTATCGATCAATTCCAAACGGTCAGCTTTCGGAATGCACATGAAGTTATAATGATCCTGGCAAGATCCTCCATTACATTCTTTTGAAGAAATCCACATATCATAGTCGGCCGGGCAGGCAAGAGCGCCGTGGCTACTGCTGATAACTGCGGCCGCAAATCGCCCCGTTGTATTGAATTTAAAGCAACCGTAACAATCTGCGCTGAAACCATTACAACCGGTGCCTACAGGATCCCCTAAATCTTTAATAAAATCGCCATTTTCATTATAAACATAGAGGGCATCATCATCAAAACCATTAAGACGATAGGCTCGTCGCTTCTCCATCAAGTCAAAATTACCGCTGACTGCCGTACAATAGTTTACCGGGAAATCCCCGCTATAACCCATCGTGGACATGGAAGGAAGCGGGATATTATCCATCGGGTACCAGAGCAAGCAGACATTCTTATTAAGCGGGTCATGTTCCAAACAATAACCGTATAATCCCTCAGAAACTACGTTCTTATTCTTGCTAAGGCAGGTCAAGCTATCGCTCGTCGGATAAAGGCGACACTCGGGAGCGGCATAATTATCGCTAGAAATCTTTAAAACCGGCTCAATATTAATGTCGTCAAAGTAGACTGATCCGGTACTCGGCGCGGTCGGATCGGCGCCAAGCGTTATCTTTATCTTTCTTTGTCCGACACTCAGATTAAATCGCTGAATTTTCCGTTCCCAGCCGGTAGGCGACTGCGATAATAATTTGATAAGCGTCCCTTTATCATCAGTAATAGTGATCATGGCGCTTCCGCCGCCGGCGTTCTTAGTATTTACTAAGTAATTAATAAAGAATTGATCGCTCGGCGTCGCCTTAACGGAAATATTCTGCGCGATATCGCAAGTGCCGTTATCAGGAACCTTGAGATAACCCTTGCCATCCGCCGGATAATCGGTTTCGTTTTTCGCTGCTTCTGGATTATCAATAAGCGTGGCCGTAGAAGAGTTAAGGCAGCCGGTATTGCCATTATCAAAGCTGCCGTCGATAGTGATCGTCTGCCCGACAAGCCCCATAGCGCTTAAGCTATACTTATCTACCAGAGAATACCCGGTCGCGTTCTGATTGACTTTAGGATTGAAGTAATAAGTCGGCGAAGATTGATTGACGAAATCGGCGCATTCTCCCTTATTGTCCAGGCGATCGCACTGGGCGAAGGAATAACAGGTTTTTTTCTTAGTGACCGGGTCCAGGACATAGCTCGTGCAATCCAGCCACTGGGCGCAAACGCGATCCGGCCGGACTTTGACTAATTTATTGGCCGTGCATGATCCGGTCGCGCTGCACAAGACCGGCGTCTTGCCGTCTTCAGTCGCGTAAGCATCCCAATTCAGATTGGCCGGCCCGGAAGCCCCGTTTATGGATCGCTCATTGAATAGGATACAGCCGTTATCATATTTAGTCTGGCCGTTACAAGTATCTTCTAAATTCTTCTGCAATTGATAGCTGACGATGGAAGTTTTAACGCTTATGGTCCGGTCATTCTTCCCGCCGCTTACCAAAGCGACCGTATTGCCGGAACTATAGAATAGGAGAGGATTATCATTATTCACTTCTAAATGCTTGGCGGGATTAGCCAGGACATTATTATCCAGCCGTAGAACATCAGCCAAAAAGTCTAAACCGACCGGCGTATTGGCTGAACCGCTATAATCAACCTGGAGGCTATAGAGCGTATAGGGTTGTAGTTTTATGACCTGCTGATCGGAAGCTGGCGTAACATTCTGCCATTTTTCCGGAGAAGCGCCTCCCCAGCCGTCGCAACCGCTAGCCGCGCATTGATAATTCGGATTAGCTACCAGATTAGGGGAGAAGCGGCTGACTGGATCAATATATTCGCTGCAGGTTGAGGCGCCCGCGTCGCAGAGGCCGGCATTATCTTGCGGGGTCGGGATCTGGACATCAGCACCGCCGGATCCGATAGTCTTCAGATACGAAACCGGGCATTCATAATCATTATTATCGATCAAGCATTTCTGGGCGCCGCAATCAGCGTCGGCATTACAGGCCTTGCCGATTCCTTCCGAGATATCTATTGATCCATTGCCGTTAAGATCGCAGCGCTTGACCGGGATCTTATACCAACGCTTTCCGGGCAGGCCGGAATTATTGCTCACCCGATAGATGCAAGTCGCGGTTCCGGGGTCTTTAAAATAGCTCAAGCTGGCGTCCTCGGCGCTCTTCCAAGCCTCGCAGCCGACATTATCCCGGCTGCACAAAGCGGTACTATATTGATCGGGATTATTATTCTTGAAAACATCCGACCAGCCAGTGAAATTCGCGCCGCCCTGCCCTTCTCCTAAACGGCTGCAGCCCTGGCTGGCCGCGCCGCAAAGCTTGCTGTTGTCATAAACGGCGTAGAAAGCGCTGTCGCCATCAACCTTGACGCAATTCGGATCGCTTCCCACCGGACAGCTGGAGGTGGCGACGCCATTTTCCCAGAAACCGGCGCCATAAGGCAAGTAATTCTTAGTATCGATCATCTGCTCGCAGCCGACCGCTGAATCGGAACATAGTTGCGTAAAATTATGGAGATTGTGCTTCAAGCCGCCGCGATCCGTATATTGCGCGCAGCCCAGATTATAATCAGCACCTTGATAGTGGTTGAAGTTATCATAATAGCAGACATCCGGTATCTGGCTGGAACCTTTAATAAGGTAATAGCGGTCAATGACTTCCGACAAGACAAAATCATCCAGATAGAAATCGCTGGTTCCGCTGACGGCCAGGATTTCTCCGCTTTGCGCCGTCGTCGCTAAAGCGACCGCGTGATCTAAGTCGGATAGGTTCGCTTGATAAATATTCCAATCATTACCCCCCCTCACTTTGACCGCACTGAAGGAAGTGCTGGCTCCGGTAGCCGGATTGACGAAAGATATGGTCAAATTAGAATCGCTGGCCGCCCGGGCTAAGAATTTAAGGGTATAAGCCGAGCCTTGGCTCACGATATTCCCGACTGCGAGCTGGGCCGATACGCCGGCCGCCACCCGTAGAGAATGCCCGTTATTGCTGTTAGCAACGGAGCTAATACTGATTCCTCCCGCTGTCGGAGACGTCCAATCGCCTAGGCCGTTTTCAAAATCATAATAAGCGGCGAGACGAACGTTATTGCCGTTATTGCCATTATATTCGCGACAGCCCTTCTCATTCGCCTGGCAGGTCTGTCCTTCGCCCGGAATCGCCTGATAAATACAAGCGCCGGCCGTCAAGTCCCAAGTTCCGCCATTTAGGCAGACAACGCAATTATTATTAGTATTATCCCAATGCTTGTCGCTTCCTTGGCAACCGGCTTGCGTCGCGATAGTCCGGTCAATATTCTTTTCGCTCATCCGATAAGCGTGGCAGTTGTCAGAACAGGTTATCGTTCGGGAATTGAGGTGGTAGCTGACCTCGCCGGCGACATTATAAAATTCGCGGCAATCAGGATTATAGCCGGGATCATAAACAGATAAATGATAAATAGCCGCGTTACAGAGCTGAGAATCATCGGCGGTGACCGCCGGTAAGGAAGCGGCTGTCTTTTCCAAGCTATACGCCTTCAGCTGATAGCCGTTAGCTGTTCCTTCCCAAGAATAAAAATTAGCGCAACTCGCCTGGCTCGGTTTGATGCACTGCTTGAGCTGCGTGTAATATTCCTTCTGTTCGCCGCCTTGGTTCAAGGCGTCAAGATTAGTGAATTCGTTACAACCGACAGCCGTAGCGCTGCAAGTCGTCGCCTTATCTGGAATCAGATTATCCGCTGACGGCGAGTTAAAATAGCTTGCTTTAGAGATATAGACATCATAGCCAAGGCAATCCGCCGCGCAATAATCGGCGCTCGTGACCTTCGCTCCGACGGCGAACTTGTCCTTGACGGCGGTATATAATTCGCAGCCGACTTCGCTCTGATTGCACTTGCGGGCATAGTTGGAACAGACGGCCGGCGCGCCGGTTTTCAGGTTATAATTCTTGGTTGCGCTCGTCGCATCGACATAGCAGGTCTTTTCCAAATAAGGCGGGAGTATCTTTTCATAGAACTTGGAAGCGCCGTAAGAGCTATAGCCGGTATCCCAATCGCTCATTTCAAATTTCAGGTTTTTTAAATAAAAAGTAATCTTAGCGCCGACGGCCGCGCTGGCCGGATTGCCGGTGACGCTGAATTTCGCTTCATTATAGCTGGCGCTTCCCGCCCGGGTAACGCTTAAATGCTGCCAGCTATTCTTTTCGCCGGTAGACTGGGTAAATCCGTCGCTGGCCGGTCCGATAGCCAGGCTGACATCGCCGCCTTCCATGATATAGATGTCCGCGCTCAAGGTATAAGCCTGGCCGGGCATAGCCTGGAAATTATTGGGAAGAAGCGAATAATTATTATCGGAATAAATCCCGGCCGGTCCGTCTGTTTCAGTCAGCTTAAGCGCTTTGCCGCTCGCTCCGCCCGGCTCTGAACTGGCGTCAACGATAGAAGCTTTTCCAGCGATAGGCCAATCATTAAGCTTTGCTCCGGCTGACGAATCGCCGATCTGGTCATTCGTAAAATCAGCATCCATTATTAAATTAGCGCCCCAAGTCGGCTTGACGCGTAGCAAGGACGTGCATCCGTCGTCGCCTCCGGTACAAGACGATAAATTCTTATTCAAATATCTTATTTGGTTAGGGCTCCAGGATACGGTCCCGGTAGAAGTGGCGTAGGCTCCGAAAAGAGAATATTGGCGGCAACCGGAATTCTCTGGATTGCAATTACCATAATTCAAAGTATTTTTTAGATAAGAGACTTTCCGGCCGCTAGGATCGCTGAAAGACTGGCAGGTATTATTTATAGACTGGCAGGCATCAGTACCAAAATTCCAGGTCCGTTTCTCTTCGTTGCAATAGCCGTAAGATTCACAGCTGCCGTCGCTCTTTTCTACGATACAAGTCTGATTATCGGCGCAATAATTATCAGCGCGGGTGATGTTCACCGTGCTGGAAGCCGCCGTCGCCCCCGGCACTATCATAGTATTCAGGATCTGGGCGCCGACGCCTTCTTTCGCACAATAGTTAAGAGGAGATTTCAAGACCCAATTCGGATCGACCAAGCCTTCGCACCAGCTGCGATCGGGTTGGAAATCGGTGCTGAAAGTATTATATTGATCGTTCTTATCAAAACAAGAAACCAGATCCCTAAGAGTCGCCTTGCGGGGCGGATCGTTTTCCACGAGTTTCTTGGCGGCCTCTTCCCAACCGGCCGGTACGATGCGATGTGCGCGCAAAATCATGATATTGCGCAAAGAATAGCTGCTATTATAGCTGGATCCGGAGCTATCGGCAGTAATCGGCCAATCTTCATGCAAATATCCTTCTTGGATAGCCTCGGCCACCGTCTTCTTTTCCGCTATAGCCTGCATGAACTTATCATCAATGACGCAATTATCCGGCCCGGGATTCTTCGGATCAGGGCAGATAGCCAAAGACGATAAGATATCATAATCGGTTCTGACGCCGAATTTCGGCTGTAAGAGAGAGCTGGTTACTTCCTTGACGGCTGATTCCCCGTAAGTCACGTTGGGATCGCTCTCATAATTGCTGCTGGCGTAGCTGCTTCCGCTACTACCGCTTTTCTTGGCTAGATTCTGTAAGAGATTATTAAAGGCGGAAACGTATAATTGATTCAGGAAAATATTAGCTGAATCTATTAAAATATCGCCGGTCGTCTTGCCCAGCGCGTCCTGCCGGGCTTTAGCCGCGGCATCCGCTTCCCTTTGCGCCTCGCCAGGTACGCCCTGGATAGCGCCGGAAATATCGCGCACATCCAGGAACCCTCCTTTGGTTATAAAATCGCTTTTCGTCACTTCCGTGTGGATATTGGCCTGGCTGGAAAGGTCGGATCTGGCGGTCACGTAAATGCCGAGGTCATTAGAACGTGGATCGAAGATGCTCGTAAATTCGTCCAAATAATTTGGATCGCGCAAATCAGCCAATTTTTTATTGATATCGTCCCCCCAGCTCTTAATCATCTGGGAAGCCGTACAATTCGGGCCTTGCGGCCGGTTCTGGTCCACTAGCCCTAAGCCGATCTTTATCTTAGCCTCTAGCGAGGACGGGCTGCAGACGTTGAAAGAAGGAGTAACATTGCCGACATTGCTGGAATTAGCGGTTTTAGAAGCACAAGCCGTAGCCACTTCATCCGCGCTCTGGATACAATAACGATAGCTAGAAGCGTCATTAGAAAATTCGGTGGCGCAATCTTTCACGGCCGCGTCATATTGATCCTGACAGGCCATATTTCTATCCGGCGTGTTCAGATTATTAACGAAGCTCTCTATAAAAGTCCCGGCCGCCTCATCGCCGGCCTGTTTCAAATAATCTCCCAAGCTCTGGGTAACGAATAGCGGTTTCTGCCCCTTACCGCCTGAACCGAGATAATTGGCGGAATCATAAGCTATCTTATTAAGCGCGGAAGCTAGGGTCCTCTGGAAAGCGATAGAGCCGGCCTTCTGAATAGCCGTTTTAGCGACATCCCAAGCCCGAGTCAGGAATTGTCCGATGACCTGCGGGATTGATAAAGTTTCTTCAGTCGGGATAGCCAGAGCCGGACGGACAGAAATGAATAAAGAGGAAAACAGCATGGCGATAACCAACAAAAAAACCGCCAACTTCTTACCGGGTTGATTAGATTTTGTCTTTTTTGACGCTAGGAAAGAAGACATTTGTTTATTGAGTTTGATTCTGCTTATTTAAAGTTTCCTGATAGCTTTTCATCAAATCAACATCGCTTATCTTTTCCAATTCAGCTTTGTTAGCGCCGCTGGCGATTAAGAGCTGGCGCAGGGTCGCGGCGTCAATCTTGCCGCTAAGCGCATTCTGAAGGGCTGTTGAATCGGTCCCGGAAGCATTAAGGTTCTCAGGTGTCGTTGAAGCGGACTCAAGCGGAGCTAGAGTCGCGGGAGTGCCAGTGGCCACTGGAGCGAGAGCATTGCAATTCTGGCCCTGCGGACAATTAGGATCAGTTCCCTGGTCTATTTCTTTCTTATCCGGAATGCCATCGCTATCCGTATCCTCTAAATAAGGAGAGGTATGATAAACGTAAATCTCATCATAATCTGACAATCCGTCGCCGTCCGTATCCCGGCTCTTTAAAACGGCGGCTATATCGGTAGAGCTGGCGCTCTGGCTGACATTGGCATTAAGCGGATATGAGAAAGGATGGTTGATCTGGGCTTTCATCTGCCAAACCCAGAAGATGACGATTAAAACGGCCAAGACAGCTAAAATGCTGACGGCGATCTTTTGCGGCTGCGGCAAGCGGCCAGAATTTGAGCTTAATTCGTTCATCACTTATATAGTTTTAGTCAATTTTATTATAACATAAACGGCTCTAAAGCCGCAAATAATTTTTGCCAATCTTGGAGAGATAAAGCTTCGGCCCGCGCTTGGGGGTCCAGGCCCTGTCCATTAAGCTCCCGAGACAGCGCGCTGGGCTCTAATTTCAAGCCGGCGGCGAGGTTATTTTTCAACATCTTCCGCTTAGAACTGAAACCGATGCGGAGCAATTGAAAAAATCTTTTATCCCGGGCGATAAGATCGAAGCCGTCATCAATATCGGGTTTCATTTTGACCTTTATCCTGATGATGGCGCTGTCTACTTGGGGTTCCGGCCAAAAATTTCCGGCTTTGACCGTCCTGATGATTTCCGGCTCGCCATAATATTGGACCGAAACCGCTAAAAGGCTCATGTCTGGCGGAGACGCCACGATTCTTTCGGCCACTTCTTGCTGCAACATCAATATCAGTTCTTTCGGTTGGAAATCTTTGCGGCCCAAAAAACGGCGTAAAAAGATGGAACTGATATTATACGGCAGATTAGCTACAATCTTATAGAGACCGTTAGTGCCGGCGCAGGCGCCGGTAGCTCCGAAATCGTCTGAATAAGCGGCCGGATTGAATCGCAAGATGTCTTCATTGACTACGGTCACGTTATTTATATCCTGCGAATCTATGCCAGTTTGCAAATAGTCAGCCAACCGATCATCCAACTCTACGGCGATCACTCTTTTCGCCCGATGGGCCAACTTAGCAGTCAAAAATCCTAAACCCGGCCCGACTTCTAAGACAATGTCATCTGCCTGCAGATCAGCCGCCCTTATAATATCATCGTAAATACGCTCATTTATTAAAAAATTCTGCCCTTTGGAGCGGGACGGCTTTATTTCAAATAGACGGCAAATTTCTCTAGTTTTAGATAATAAATCTGACATTTTAGAATATTGGATTAGTTGGCTATTTAACGACGATATTAAGAAGTCTTTTCGCCACGAAAATTTTCTTGACTACAGTCTTTCCGTCCAGCCATTTTTTAATGGTTTCATTATCCTGGACCAATTCCCAGGCCTCTGTTTCAGATATGTCAGCCGAAACTTCCAGAGTCGCCCTTAGTTTACCGTTTATTTGGATAACTAGATTTACCATTTCATCGCTGATTAGCGCGGCGTCATATTGGGGCCAAGATGATTGGAAAATACTTTCTGAATGTCCTGAACTCTCCCAAAGTTCTTCGCTCAAATGCGGAGCGAAGGGGGCGAGGATCTGCAGAAGCAAACTGCCTTCGGTTTTATCTACTCTGAACTTCCCTAATTCATTGACCAAGATCATCAAAGCGGAAATAGCCGTATTGAAACGGAAATTTTCAATATCTTCGCCGACTTTTTTGATCGTCTTGTGAAGCAATGACAAGGTTTTTTTATCAATCGCGCTATTAGCATGGTCGCCAGCGATAAGCTGTTCTACTTTTTCCAAGAATTTCCGCGTACCGATGAGGCCATTCGTGCTCCAGCTGGTCGCGGCCTCAAAAGGACCCATGAACATTTCGTAAACGCGAGTCGCGTCCGCTCCGAATTTTTTTACCATTTCATCCGGATTGATGACATTCCCCCAGCGCTTGCTCATTTTCCGCCCATCCTCGCCCATGATAAGCCCGACGTGCTTTAATCTGATGAAAGGTTCGCCATAGCTGACCGCGCCGATATCGAATAAGAACTTATGCCAGAAACGGGCGTAAATCAGGTGACGGGTAGCGTGTTCGGCGCCGCCGACATAAAAATCTACCGGCGACCAATAAGCTTCCTTCTTCTTGTCTACCAGGGCCTTATCATTATGCGGATCAATATAGCGCAAATAATACCAGCAGGAGCCTCCCCATTGCGGCATAGTATTGGTCTCGCGCTTTCCCGCTCCGCCGCATTTCGGGCATTTGACATTGACCCAATCAGCCATAGCAGCGAGCGGCGACTCGCCGGTCCCTGTCGGCTCATAGCTTTTTACTTCTGGCAAAACCACGGGCAAATCAGCCTCCGGCACGGGAACGACGCCGCAGGCCGCGCAATGGATAAGAGGAATCGGCTCACCCCAGTATCTCTGACGCGAGAATACCCAGTCTTTTATCTTATAATTTACCTTTCTCGCGCCGAATTTATTTCTTTCCAGCCAGCGCGTCATTTTCTCTCTCGCTGTCTCAGAGCTCAAGCCGGAAAATTCTCCGGAATTTATCAGATAGCCGTCTTCCGTATAGCAAGCCCCCGCCGAAGCTTTGCCGTAGCTGGCGTCGGAAGAAACTGACGACCGGATAGGACAATCATGATTTTTCGCGAAATCCCAGTCTCTTTCATCATGAGCCGGTACGGCCATGACAGCGCCGGTACCGTAGGAATTCAGGACATAGTCGGCGGCAAAGACAGCCACTTCTTCTTGATTGAATGGATTAAGGGCTTTTATTCCCTCCAGAACGATGCCGGTTTTCTCTTTATTCAAATCGGTTCTCTGTAAATCAGTTTTATTTTTCACAGATTCCAGATATTTTTCTACGGCTGTCCAATTTTTTATTTTCCCGCACAATCTGGGAATAAGATCATTCTCCGGAGCTAAGACGACATAGGTGCAGCCGAAAATAGTGTCTACGCGGGTCGTAAAAACTTTTATATTCTCTTCCGTTCCCAAGACAGGAAAGATGATTTCCGCTCCTTCGCTCCGGCCGATCCAATTTTTCTGCATTTCCTTGATAGATTCTTCCCAGTCCGGCAATTTATCTAAATCCTGTAATAGCCGTTCAGCATAATCAGTAATCTTGATCACCCATTGGCGCATCGGCTTCAATTCTACTTCGCTGCCGCAGCGCTCGCAGCGCCCGTCTTCTAAATCTTCATTGGCTAAGCCCGTCTTGCAAGACGGGCACCAATTGATAGGCTCATTGGATTCATAGACCAAGCCTTTCTCAAACATCTTTAAAAAAGCCCATTGCGTCCATTTATAATAGGCGGGGTCCGTCGTATTCACTTCCCTTTCCCAATCATAAGAAAAGCCTAAAAGTTCCAATTGTTTCTTATAGGTCGCGATATTTTCCTCGGTAGCCACGCGCGGATGGATTTTATTCTGGATAGCATAATTTTCTGTCGGCAGGCCGAAAGCATCCCAGCCCATCGGGTGCAGGACATTATAACCCTGCATCAAGCGCAAACGGGCTAAAACGTCGGTGGCGATATAGCCTTTCGGATGTCCGACATGCAGGCCGACGCCAGACGGATAAGGAAACATGTCTAAGATATAATATTTCGGCTTCTTCCGGTCTTCGGACGTTTTATATAGCCCGCTCGCCTGCCAACGCTTACGCCATTTTTTTTCCAGTGCTTGATGATCGTACATATATTTATAGCTCCAACCCGACAGGGGCGTGATCAGAGCCGGTTATTTTATCTAAAATATAAGCCTTTTTTACCATTTTCTCCAGTTTAGCGGAGACGCAGAAATAGTCAATCCGCCAACCGACATTGCGTCGCCGAGCGCCGGCCCGGAAACTCCACCAAGAATATTGGATCTGACGGCCGTTCTTAAGCCGAAAAGTATCGATGAATCCGGATCGCAGGAAGTCGCTCATCCAGGCCCGTTCCTCTATAGTAAACCCGGC
Source organism: bacterium (assembly GCA_021806615.1). Lineage (GTDB taxonomy): Bacteria > Patescibacteriota > Patescibacteriia > Patescibacteriales > UBA12465 > UBA12465. The sequence continues at coordinate 42,570 of JAJZRB010000001.1, forward strand.
ATTGCCCTCATTTTCTTTCGGACGCGCTAAATCTATCTCTTCATGGGCGACATTAAAATCGCCGGTAACAATGACCGGCTTATTTTTTTCTAATTTCCGGATATATTTTAATAAGGCGGCATTAAATTCTAATTTATACGGGAGGCGCGTCAATTCATGGTTGGCGTTCGGAAAATAAACGTTTAATAGATAGAATCTGTCTGTTTCCAGGGTCTGGACTCGCCCTTCAGTATCAAATTTCTTGACGCCGAAACCATTCTTGACCGTTTTTATCCCCTTGGCTCCCCGACGGACTAAGATAGCGGTGCCGCTATAGCCCGGACGCTCGGCTGAATTCCAATATTCGCCATAACCGGCGAAATCAAACTCTAAAGTCGATTTGGCCGCGGCGGAAATCTTGATTTCTTGCAGGCATAGAATATCCGCCTGAGTAGCGATCAGAAACTTATCAAAGCCTTTTTTCGCGACCGCCCGGATACCATTTATATTCCAAGAGATTATTTTCATATCTTATGATATAATATAAAGTATAGTTTAAATTAAGCAATATTTCAATCATATGAATCCGGACGCCAGGCTCACTGAACGGCTGAAATACGCCGCCATGAAAGCGCGCCATAAGAATATCCTGCAACCTTGGTACAAGAGGTGGTGGGGCATCATCATCTTGATAATTTTATCCCTGATACTGATCCTCTTTATTTATTCTAGCCTCTATGTCATAAGCAAGACTCAGGAAATTATTTCCGGCAAGAACCAAGCGATGACTGAGGCTGAACGCCAGGCTTATTTAGGAAGCGTCTATGGCGACGGGACGAATTACTATCTGGGCAGCCGTACGCCGCAAGCCACAATCGTAGAATTCGGCGATTTTGCCTGCCCTTATTCCAGAGAATCAGCTCCGATCATCAAGAAATTGGCCGAAGAATACCAGGGTAAGCTAAAAGTAGTCTGGCGCGATTATCTGCGTAATAGCGACTCTATCGATTTGGCTATGGCGGCGCGTTGCGCCGGCGAGCAGGGAAAATTCTGGGAGATGCACGACCTCCTTTTTGCTAATCAGGATAATCTGACGACGAATGACAGTTCCCGGCCCGGGAAATTAACGGCTTTAGCCGGCAGCCTGCAATTAGATACGGCTAAATTCGACTCGTGCTTAAGCTCGCAAAAATATTTGGAAGAAATAAAAAAAGATTATAACGACGGCAACGCCCTGCAAATAATCGGGACACCTAGCTGGTTTGTCAATAATTATCCGATGTCCGGAGCTCTTTCGGAACAGAAATTCCGAGAGCTGATCATGGGCATTATCAAATGAGATGGAAAATATCCGCATCCACGGCCGCGGCGGCCAAGGCGTCGTCACAGCCGCTGAACTAATAGCTATCGCCGCTTTCTACGAAGGCTGGGAAGCGCAGGCCTTCCCTAATTTCGGGGTGGAAAGGACCGGCGCGCCCATCCAATCTTTCGTCCGCGTTGATGATAAGCCGATAATCACCCGGGAACAGATTTACCGCCCCACGATCTTGATCATCCAAGACGCAACCCTTATCGGTGCGGTAGACGTCTTCGCCGGCGCGACTCAGAAAACGACCGTCATAATCAACGCCGCCAGAAATATCTGGCCGGAACTGAAAAATAAATTTCCCCGCCTTTACCTTACCCCCGCCACGGAAATCGCCTTGGAAATATTTGGAAAAAATATAGTCAACACCGTCATCCTGGGCGCCTTAGCGAAAAATACGAAGATAGTCTCTTTGGATTCGTTAAAAAAGGCGATACGCGAAAAATTCGCCGCCAAAGGCGAGGCGGTAATTGCTAAGAATATATTGGCCATCACTAAAGATTATGAAAAGATCAAAAATTAAATTAGAAACCAAAGCTAATAGCAGCTTAAATAACAAAACCGGTCCCTGGCGTACGCATAAACCAATAACAGATTATGCAGCGTGCATCGGCTGTTCGCTCTGCGCCAAGATCTGCCCTGAGTCTTGCATCGCCATGGAAATCCGGACTGATTCGCCTAGATTAAAACCGGTGACTGACTATGATTATTGCAAAGGCTGCGCCCTATGCGCACGCGAATGTCCGGTCAAAGCCATCAGGATGGAAGAAGATATCGCCGCCTAGCGGCCATCTATCGATTATGCCAAAAAACGAAAAACAAATCTTAGAAGGTTCGCGAGCGATAGCGCTGACGATAAAAAATATCGGACCAGCGGTCGTTTCCGCCTATCCGATAACTCCGCAAACGCATATCGTCGAAGACTTGGCGGAATTCAAAGCCGACGGCCGATCTGGTTTTGAGTATGTCCGTGCCGAAAGCGAGTTTGCCGCCGCTTCTATCATATTGGGCGCTTCGGCAACCGGCGTCCGGGTTTATAGCGCGACGAGCTCGCAAGGGCTATTATTGATGACCGAGGTCGTCCATAATATCGCGGGTTTGCGCCTTCCAGTCGTCATGACCTGCGCCAACCGGGCGATTTCTTCGCCAATAAACATCTGGAATGACCACAGCGATGTCATAACCGTCCGCGACGCCGGCTGGATCCAGTTGTTCGCCGCCAATCACCAAGAGGCGGTCAATCAGCATGTCTTAGCCTATAAGCTGGCGGAAAAGCTGAGACTGCCGGTCATGATCAATGTGGACGGTTTTATCCTGACACACTCCTATGAACCGGTCGTCATCCCTGGCCGCGAAAAGATAAGGAAATATCTGCCCGCTTACCGGCCGAGCGCCGGATCATATTTGGACCCTAAGAATCCGGTTACGCTCGGGGCTTTTTTCACGCCGCAGGATTACATGGAAACGCGGGAACAGCTCCATCATGATCTCGTAGCCAGCTTGCCCATGATAAAGAATGAATATCAGGCTTGGAAAAAGATCTTCCATCCATCCGATGACGAGGCATCCGGCCCGAAAACTCCCGGCCGGATGAATATTGATAACGGCTTAATCAGCTACTATGGCCCGCAAAAACCAGATACGGTCGTCATCGCTCTCGGCTCGGTCATCGGCACTATCCGTTCCGCCTTGAGAGATAATCCGAGGATAGGAGTCCTAAAAATAAAAGTCTATCGCCCTTTCCCGGCGGCGGAAATCGCCACCTGCCTCCAAAACGCCAAGAATGTAGCGATCATAGAAAAAGCCGTCAGCCTCGGCCAGGCCGGACCACTATATACGGACATTGCCGCCGGATTGACGGAAGTGGAAACTGGCAGCCTTTCTAAATACAATAAAAGATTGAATTTAAAGAATTATATCGTCGGATTAGGGGGACGGGATGTGACCGAAAAGATGATTATAGAAATCGCCAAAGATGTGCCGAAGAAAAACCATTATTTAAAATTTATCGGCCAAATATGAAAACAATAAAAATCTTGAAAGTCGCCTTCGTCATCGCTTTCACTCTGCAAATCGGGGCTACAGTAGCCTTAGTAAGTTCGCCGCAGAAAGCTTGGGCAGCCGACCCGACTCCATTAGAATTCACCCCGCAAGTCAAGCTGCCATTAACCGGCCTTAACCAGGATACGGTCAAGGTCGGAAGTTACAATACTAAATCCGGCATGATGACTAGCGACCTCTTAGCTAAATATATCCAGGGCTTTTATAATTACGGCATGATGGCGGCCAGCATCCTAGCGGCCATCGTCCTGATGGGCGGCGGCGTCTTATGGCTCACTTCCGCCGGCAGTGATTCCCGGATAACGCAAGCCAAGGAACTTATCGCCGGGAGCATTACCGGGCTTGTCATCCTCTTCAGTTCCTGGATAATCTTACATACTATCAACCCGGATTTATTAAAATTAAAAGTATTGGAGACTAAACTCATCGATAATAAGGCTTTGCAATCGCGGCTAGACTGCCAATACCGTTGTATAGACTCGGGGAGCAAATGTGAAGGCGGCGGCGGACATGATACTATAGATGCGACTAGTCCTTGGAAAAGCACGAGCATGGATATCTGCAAAGTCGTAGTCGGAGACGTGCCGACCAGCTCTTGCCCGACTGCCAAATTCTATGACTGTTGCTGCCAGAATAAATATAATGCCACGCCGGAGGAAGGGCCTAAGATAATGGCTTGCCTGACCGGCGCCGGAAAAGCGATGCCGGACGGCAGCAGCTGCTATATAAAAGAAACAGGCATACACGGCTATTGCCAGACGATTAAGGACAGCCGGGGCGGAGCCAATAAGACGGAATGCATGACCTGCCGAAAAACCGGAGACCTGTGCTATAATAACGTCTCTAATGACTATGAGTGCGCTAATAGCCAAGGGTTGTGCGGAACCGGCGTTCCTGGCGGCAGCAATAATTCAAAATATACCGGCGGCGATTGCAATGCTTCGCCGACAAACGGCAGTTTCTCAGCGCAAGCTCTCGCTTCTATTGAAGCGACGGCAGTCACCTGCAATAAAGTCAATCATTTCGGGCCATGGCTGTTCTCTTGGCTCACCGGAGATTTAGAGACTTATGTGGAATGCAAGTGCAAATAACCCAGTTTTACTAAACTTTTAGTTTATCTATGAATAGACCCCCTAAAAAATTCTTATCTCCCGGACATAACGCCTGCGCCGGCTGCGGCCAGCTCGTTGCCGTCCAGGCGGTCATGCGCGGCCTGGACGAAGATACGATTATCGCCAACGCGACCGGCTGTTTGGAGGTAACGACGACCGCTTATCCGCAAAGCGCCTGGGGCCTGCCTTGGATACATTCCCTATTTGAAAATGCCGCCAGCGTCGCCTCCGGAATCAAAGCCGCCCTGAAACAGAAGAAGGACGGAAAGACAAAAGTCTTGGTCCAAGGCGGAGACGGCGGAACTTATGATATCGGCCTCGGACTAATCAGCGGTATGTGGGAACGAGGCGAAAACATACTTTATGTCTGCTACGATACTGAAGCCTATTCTAATACCGGCATCCAGGCCTCAGGGGCGACGCCCTATGGCGCCAGTACGACGACGACTCCCAAAGGATCTGAATCTATCGGCTCAACGCAGGCTAAAAAAGATATGTTAGCCATCGCTTTGGCGCACGGCTTGAAATACGCCGCCCAAAGCACGGCCGGATACCCGGACGATATTACGAACAAAGTGAAGAGGGCTCTAGACGTAGACGGACCTTCTTATCTCCAGATCCTGTCACCCTGTATCCCGGGCTGGCAAATAAATAATGATGAGGCCGTTTTCATGGGCAAGCTGGCGGTAGAGACCGCTCTTTACCCGCTTTTAGAATACAAGGACGGGATTTTGAATGCCTCGAGCATTACGGGCAGCTTCCGGGCGAAGCCAGTCGCGGAATATTTAAAAAAACAAGGGCGTTTCAAAAATTTATCGGAAGAAGATCTCAAGCACATCCAAAGCTTAGCTGATGCTAATCTTAAACGTTACCGCTTATGAAAAAAACGACATTCATCAAGTTAGCCGGATCCTTTCTTTTCTTCCTGCTCCTGCCTCTTGCGGCGAGCGCCAATTGCATGTGGTCTTTGAATAACAAATGCGAAGATATCGGCACGACCAATAATTGGATCCTGGCGACCAAGGAAACTTTTTGCAGCGGAACCAAGCCGAATGGCCAGACCGCCAAGTGCTGCTGCGCTAACGGCGATATTCCTGGCTGTTGTGAAAAAAAAGATACGAACGGCGTCATCACTACCGCCAATATGACAGGCGAAAATTGCCAAGCTATTACTTCGGTATCTACTACTTTCTATCAAGATAAGGAAGCGGATAATAACACGTGCGTCAAGAAAGGTTCGGTCGGCTGCGCCTGGAACAGGGTGGTCACTAACGGGCAAACTACGGCTACGGAGTGTAGCGGCGATAAGAAGCTGTCCGGAGACGATAGGTGCCCCGCCCCTAAGCCGGCGGATACGACGAACGCTCACTCTTCCTGCTGCTGCCCGGCGCCGGTAGATAAGCCCGGACCGGCAGCCACGCCGCCTAAATTTATAATGCCGGAATTACAGATCCCTATCCCCGGATTATCTTTAACCAAAACGAGCGCTATCAAATATACGGCGAATGAAGACGGCAGCTATCAAGTACAGATCCCTTGGCTCTCGGAATATATTTTAGCCATTTATAAATACGGGCTGAGTATCGCCGGCATTCTAGCCGCCCTTATACTCATGGCCGGCGGCGCCCTTTGGCTTGTCTCTGGCGGCGACGCTTCTAGGGTCACCCAGGCGAAGGAACTGATCGCCGGCAGCGTTACCGGCCTCATTATCTTATTTTCTTCTTACATCATTCTCATCCAGATCAATCCTGATTTAGTCCAGCTGAAACCGATAACTATCGGGACCATACAAGGGGTAGACCTGGTCAGCGACGGAAGCGACAGCCAAAGCAACCTGAGCTCAACGGCCAGCTGCTTATCGGATGCGGATCTAGTCAATATTACCGGCATCGTTAACACGAGCAACGTCAGCGATCCGCGCCTGTCTAAGAATGCTTACGAGGGCCTGAAAAAAGCTATCGCCGAAGCCAAGAAACAGGGCGTCGAATTGACGGTGACGAGCGCCAATCGCTCTTACGCCAAGCAAAAATCGCTCTGGGATGCGGAACTTAAGAAATTTAACGGCGATACCGCCAAAACCCGGAAATATGTCGCCGACCCCGCCAACTGTACCGGCAATAAATGCTATAGCCACTGCGCCGGAGTAGCTATAGATGTCTGCATCAAAGGCAGCAAATCCTGCGGCATGCTGAGCTCAGCTTATGCCAGCAATAACAGCGATCCTGATATCATCAAGCTGCAGAGTATCATGAAGGCGGCGGGTTGGCTCAGATATTGCGGCGAATGGTGGCATTTCCAATACGGCCTGGCTCCGGGCAAATCATGTTCGCCTTAAACAGATAAAAAAACCGCCGATCGGCGGTTTTTTATTTTATCGGCTATTCCTTATCGAGTGGCGCCATCCATGGCTTCGTTAGCTAGGCTATCCGCTCGTTCATTCCGCTCCCGCGGGATATGCGTATACCTAATCTTCTTAAATTTCAAGGACAGATTATGCAAGCTTAAGAACAAGGGCGCTAAATCCTTATTCTTTACCTTATATTCATGCTTCAACTGCTTGACTACCAATTCGCTGTCTAAGAAGAAATCCAATTCGTCGGCTCCTAATTCCAGCGCTTTCTCGGTCGCGGCGATAACCGCCCGATATTCAGCTTGGTTATTAGTAGCCACTCCTAAAAATCTGGATATTTCAGCGGCCACGCGGCCCTTCTCGTCATAAATAACCGCGCCTATTCCGGCCGGACCGGGATTGCCTCGCGCTCCGCCATCAGTATAAATTATCAGCTTCATATTATTAAGCCTTATCTTTTAATTTTATATCGACTATCTTTAACTGCGGTTCGCGGCGTCCGTTAAATTCATTGACTTCCAAATAATAGGCCAGATCTATACGGTCGCCGATCTGTAAGTTCTGATATTCCTGGGTGCCGCCGAAAGCGAGGGCCCAGATGGCGCCGCTACGGCTCTTAGCCGCTTCAAGCGGATCAGCCGGACTGAGGCGCAATTTGATATGCTGCCTGTCGAAACCCATGGTCACGATATCGTCAATGCGCAGATCATAGCTCGCTAGGCGCGGCTGCGGATTATTCTGGCCATAGGGTGCGAATAAATCCAGCTTTTCCGCCAGCTCTAAATTGAGCATTGAGAAATCTAAAGTGGCTTCTATCTTTAATTTTGGCACCAGGGAAACTGATTTCAAGCTGACCGCCGCTAATTCCAAGAGCTTGTCCTGGAAATGCCGCAGATTCTCTTCCCCAATCAAGGAGAAGCCGCAGGCCATAGGGTGGCCGCCGTATTTATCTAGATAAGGCGCCCCTTCTTCGACAGCGGCGATAAGATTGAATTCTTCTATGGAGCGTCCTGAGCCTTTGAAAGATATCTTTTTAGGGACTAATTTCTTCGTAACTGGATCAAACTCCGCCTCCTCTATCAAACGAGTGATGATCAAAGTCGGTCGATAATATTTTTCAGCTATCCGGCCGGCCACTAGGCCGATGACGCCTTCATTCCAGATCTGCTCTGGTCCGGCGACACCGAAAATAACGAGCGGCAGGTTATCAGGATCGATCTGCTCTTCTACTTGAGCGCTGATTTCTTCGGTGATCTCCTGACGGCTTATATTGCGGTTGTTAAGTTCAACGGCCAGCTCCTTGGCTTCGTCCGCGTCCTTGGTAGTCAAAAGCGCGAAAGCGCTATTAGCGTGAGCTAAGCGGCTGGCGGCGTTAAGCCGCGGCCCGATTTGCCAACCGATATTCCAGGCTTGGAGCGGACGATCGCCGTTGATCTTAGCGATCTTTATCAATTCGCTCAGCCCTAAACGTTTATTCTGATTCAAAACTTTCAAGCCATCCTTGACTAATTGGCGATTTTCGCCCAATAGGCTCACCATATCGGCTACAGTACCGACAGCCACTAGATCCAAACACCTCTCGCTGATAAGATTTCTTTGCTTATCACTTAAATTCGCTTTAGCCAGGAGAGCGCTGACTAATTTGAAAGATACGCCCACGCCGGCCAGATATTTCCAGGGGTAATTATCATGGCGGTCGGAAGGATTTATATAAAGGCAGGGCGGCAGATCCGTTTCTTGTTCCGGCAAGACATGGTGATCGGTCACGATAATGTCTAGGCCTAATTTTTGAGCGTACTGGACCTCTTCTTTATTCCTGATACCGTTATCTACCGTAATTATAAGCTTAAAGCCCTGTTCGGCAATCTGATTGATGGCCGCCTTATTCAAGCCATACCCTTCGGAGACACGATCCGGCAGATAAACTTCGGCCCGGCCGTGCAGGATATTCAAAGTTTCCAGGAGAATGACGGAAGAGGTCACTCCGTCAGCATCATAATCGCCATAAACGACGATCTTATCGTTCTGCTTGATGTGACTAATGATGAGATCGACGGCGGCAGCCATATTCTTGAATAAAAAGGGATCATAATAGGGCGCCACGCTGAAAAAAGAGCGGATAGACGCTTCATCTTCCAGCCCGCGATTATAAAGCAATTGCAGTATGAACGGATCTATATCCGGATGCCTAGCGACAAGATCCGAGCTGATCTTAGGTTTGATTTGCCATTCTTTCATTTAAGCTGGCAGTTATTGGATAAAACCAACCATCGCTGTCCAGGCGACCATGGAAATAACGACTAAAAACGAGAGGATTATCCATAGGGTCTTGATTACTTTTCTCCTTTTCATAAATTCCTTATTTATCTTTTTAAAATCTTAACAAAAGTATCCGGCGGGATATCGACGCTGCCCTTGCCGGCCGCCATCATCTTCTTCTTGCCTTTTTTCTGCTTCTCTAACAGCTTGCGCTTCCGGCTCACATCTCCTCCGTAGAGTTTGGCCGTGACGTCTTTACGCATCGCCGATAATTTTTCGGCCGCGATAACCTTGCCATAAACAGCCGCCTGGATCTTAACGGCGAACATCTGTTTAGGCAGGTTATCTTTCAGGATGTCGACTATTTCCCGCCCCTGGCGGTAAGCATCGTCGCGATAAACGATGGTCGCGAGGGATTCCACGATATCTTCCGCTACCAAAATATCCATTTTGACGACATCGGCCGGACGATAATCCAGATAGTCATAGTTAATAGAGGCGTAACCGGCCGAGACGCTTTTTATCTTATCATAAAAATCAGTTAAAATCGCCGAGAGCGGCATCTCGTAATGGAGCAGGACCCGGCTGTCATCGGTCGCCGCTGATAAGTATTCGGTATTCTTATAAAGGCCGCGCTTCTCCTGGGCTAAATTGATGATATTGCCTAAATAATTCTTAGGGGTGACGATGTCCAATCTGACCCACGGTTCTTCAATGATAGAAATTTGGGTCGGGTCCGGTAAACGTTGCGGCGTCCGGATGATTATCTCCTCGCCATTAGACTTCTTCACTTTATAAGCGACGCTCGGCACGGTGACGATGAGATCCAGGTCATATTCCCGACGCAGTCTTTCCTGGAAAACTTCCAAGTGCAACAGTCCCAGGAATCCGCAACGGAAACCGAAACCTAGGGCATCGGATCGCTCTGGCTCATAAGCTAAGGCGGCATCATTCAATTTTAATTTTTCCATCGCTTCGCGCAGCTCCTTGAAATCATTGCCTTCGCGCGGGAAAATGCCGGCGAACACCATGGGACGGACTTCTTTATAACCGGGCAGAGGCTCTAAGACGTCGGCCCGAGCTACGCCTTGGTTGGCGGTCAATGTGTCTCCGACCCGGCAATCCGCCACGGCTCGAAATCCCGTAATAACATAACCGATAGCTCCGGTTTTTAATTCTCCGGTGGAAAAATAATCCGGCCGGAATATGCCGCAGTCCAGGATCTCGCTTTCTATGCCGGTGGATAATAGCTTGATCTTATCGCCTTTTTTCAAGATTCCGTCGAAAACCCGGACGTAAGCGACAACGCCGCGATAAATATCGTATTTAGAATCAAAGATTAAAGCGCGCGGATAGGCCGCCGCGGCCAAGGACTTATTTTCCCAGGCCGGAGCAAGAGGCGCTCCGCCATGCCTGATGACAGCCTCTAGGATCTCCGCGACGCCGACCCCGGTCTTTCCGGAAGAAGCGATTATTTCTTCTTCCCGGCAGCCCAAGAGGTCGGCGATTTCCTTCTTCGTCTTTAAAACATCGGCGGCCGGCAAATCGATCTTATTGACTACGGGGATGATCGTCAAATTCTGTTCCATAGCCAGATATAAGTTAGCCAGGGTCTGGGCTTGTATGCCTTGGGTGGAATCAACTAAAAGCACGGCGGTCTCTACCGCCGCTAAAGAACGGGAAACTTCATAAGAAAAATCTACGTGGCCGGGAGTATCTATGAGATTCAGCTGATATCCATGATAATCCATGGTTACCGGCTGTAATTTGATGGTAATGCCTCGTTCCCTTTCAATATCCATACCGTCTAAAAGCTGCTCTTTCATCTTGCGCTTCTCTACGGTATTGGTAATTTCCAGCATCCGATCGGCCAAAGTTGATTTGCCGTGATCAATGTGGGCGATAATGCAGAAATTTCTGATTTTATTTAAGTCGGACATAAATATAATTGGCAGGATTATCTATTCTAGCAGAATCCTTAATTTTATCAAACCCCCCGCGCTTCTCCCTGATCGTCTGTCTGGACCTTTTTAAACGGGTGGCGCCAGCCCAGAACAGCTACGAAGCCGAAAAATTCTTCGCTCTTCAGCAAATAGCAAAATAAAGCATAAACCAGAATGCCGGCAGCCGACCCGGCTAAAAGCTGGATGAAGACGCCGCTGAATTTAGTCATGTCAATATAAGGCCAGACCAGGACTTTCATGATCTGCGCCGCGCCGCCCGCGGCTAAAGCGGCTAATAAGAACTTAGCAACCGACCTAGTAATGCGGCCCAGATCCAAATTGCCGATTTTCAAAGATAGCCAGATCCAAAGCAATAGGAAATTCAAGACATTATCGATAGAAAAAGCCAGGGCGAGGCCGGTTACTCCCATCCGAGGAGCCAGCCATAAAGCTAAGGCCGTATTGACCGCGACTGTGAATAGCCCGATATAAAAAGGGGTCGCGGAATTATGCCGGGCATAGAATACGCGGACTAGAAGAGGGATAGTAGCCTGGGCGAAAAGGCTGAGAGCGAAGAAGCCCAGAGTGTTCATAGTCAAAATAGTGTCTTGCCAGTCGAATCTTCCCGTCCCTAAGACTACCCGGATAATCTGCGCACGAAGCGCGACGATAAGGACTGTCGCGGGAATGATAAAAAACAGAATCTGCCTGAAACTCTGGGAAAAATTAGCCGTTAATTTTTCTTTATCGAAAGCCGCGGCCGAAAGCGACGGGAAAGCGGCAATAGCGAAAGATATTCCAAAAATGCCGATAGGAAAAGATTGCAAATTATTGGCAAAGTTGAAGATAGCCAGCGATCCGCCGGCCAGGCCGGAAGCCAAGGCGGTCACTACGACCAGATTGATCTGGGAAATAGCCAGGCTTAAGGTCCGCGGGACCATCATCTGGCCGATCTTCCTGGTCTGCGGATCACGGCGGCGTATCCTGAATTGATATTTAAAGCCTAAACGGCTGACCATCGGAATCTGGACGGCCATATGCATGAAAGCTCCTAAAACCACGCCCCAGGCTAGACCATAGACTCCCCACCAATTCACGAAGAATAAAGCGCCAATAATTATCCCTAAATTATAAAAGACCGGGGCAAGAGAATAAACGACAAAACGCTTGAAAGATTGGAGTACCCCCCCCAGGATTCCGGAAATACCTAAAAAAATAGGCGATAAAAACATTATCCGGGTCAAAGCGGCGGTCGCCGCTTGTTCGGACGGCCCGAAACCGGGCGTAATCAGGCGCGTCAGAGCGGGCGCAAAGATAATGCCGAGAAGGGATAAAAGCCCTAAACCTATAAATAGATAATTCAGAACATTGCTGGCCAAGCTCCATGCTTCTTTATTCTGCAAAGCAGGATCGCATCCTTGCCCTCTTTCACAGGCGAAATCTTTAATCAAAGAAGTAAAAATCGGGATAAAACCAGAAGACAGGGCCCCCAGGACGATAAGATTATAGACTAAATCCGGTACTCTGAAAGCCGCATAATAGACGTCTAGGGTCGTGCCGGCGCCAAAGCTTCCGGCCAAGATCCTGTCCCGCACTACGCCTAAGAATCGTGAAGCGAGGGATGATAAGGCTACCAGAGCGGCGGCGGCGGTAATGCTGTTTATCTGCCTTTTTAAAATGTCTTTAAATTTCGCCAACATAATCATTATAATTTTTTTAAGAGAGTCAGCCGATCATAGGCCTCTTGATAAAGCGGATTGACGCGCAGCGTCTCCAGCCAGAACTGGGCGGCTTCAGAGTATTTCTTCTCCCGATAGAATAAATCGCCCAAATTGAACAGGGCCTTATCATAACGCGGATTCAACGATAACTCATTACGGAATTCCTGTTCGGCTTGACGATAGTCTCCCTGGGCTAGATAAATGACGCCTAGATTATTATGGACCATGGCCTCTTGCGCATTCAAGGCCAAAGCGTTCTGATAATAAATTTCGGCCTCAGAAAAATTACCGTCTAGATAATACATGGTGCCCAGATTCTTCTCTACGAGAGGAGAATGGGGCGAACTGCTAGCGGCTGCTTGCCAGAAAACCAGGCGGTTCCGGAAATCAGCGCTATGCCGCCAAGCTAGAAGCGCCAGGAAGATCAAAAGGGCGGCGGTTATTATCTTAACATTTTTCCGCTTAAAGTCTAAATCCTTGATCCAATCGATTTCCGCTAAAAAGAGCAAGAAACCGATGAAAGATAAATACAAGCGATGTTCTAAAAAATCCGGCAAGCCATTTATCCTGATAAACGAGGGGGCAAGGAACAGGAAAAACCAGAATAGGCTGAAAATTATATATTTATTACGCTTGGTGCGAGAAAAAACCCAAGCCAGGATAAATAAGGGGAGAGCGAATAAGCCATAGATCAGTCGGGAGTCAGCCAAAATCGGAAAAACCGACAAATTAAAAGGAAATAATAACTTTCCTAAATAAACTAAAAAGGCCGGTGAATTATGGATGATCTGCTCTAAAGCGGCGTTAGCTTGAGTCGTTTCTCCGCCAAGAGCGAAATGCCGCATCAAGAACCAAAAAAATCCGACCAAAACAGAACCGGCTACTATAAGCCAGCGGTCGGAAACCAGGACTTTCCGCGGCTCTAGGACAAGAAAATAAAAAAATATCATGAGCGGGAAGAAAATCGCCGTTTCTTTAGTCAGAAGAGCCAAGAATAGAAAAAACAAGTAAGCGATATACGACCGCAGGCGCGGCTGATCAGTAAAAGTCAAAAAAGATAGGAAGGACGCAAGAATAAAAACCGCTAGAAGCGAGTCATTCCGCCCCGGTATCCAGGCAACGGCCTGGGACAGGACAGGGTGGACCAAAAATAATAAAGAAAAAGAAAAGGCGAGAGGACGCGACGGCTGCCACCGTGAAAATAAAGAAAAAACCAAGCCAGCCGCTAAGATATGGAGCAGGATATTAGTAAGATGAAAAATAACGGGCAGAGATCCGGCGATAGCCGCGTCGCTCATGAAAGATAAATTCAAAATAGGCCGATAATAGAATTTATCCGGAGAGAAAAAAACATCATTCTTAAAGAGAGCCCCCACGTTCTGGAGGTTGCTGATGATTGGATAATTATCCAGGATTAGAGCATTATCATCTAAATAAGTAAAATTGAAAAAAAGAGTCTGGCTGTAAAGCAGAAATCCCAGGGCAAAAATAATAAAATAAGGCCGCCAGCCGCGGAGAAACTCCAGATTATTTGCTTCTTTCCTTAGATCATTCATATCATGTCAAAATATGATTCTTTCCTATTTCCGAACGCCGAATAAATATTTCAAAGCGGTCATGAGCGTTCCCCAACCATAGCGCCAGCTCCGCCAAAAATTGATTGATGAAGCCTCTTTGAAATAACGGACCGGCGCCGGAATCTCGCCGATCCGATAATGGCGGGCGACGATCTGGAATAGGACTTGGCTGTCAAAAACGAAGTCATCGGAATTGGCTTGCCAATCGATGCTCTCCAAGACTTCCCTCTTATAGGCGCGCATGCCGGTATGCCACTCTGACAAATTTTGTCCGCTCACCAGATTTTCCAGGATAGATAAGGCCCGATTAGCTAGATATTTATAAAGCGGCATGCCGCCGGCTAAAGCTTCACGGCGGCTGCGTATCCGCGTGCCGAGCATCACGTCGAAATAATCATCAGCGATGAATTCGGCGAAATACTTCACCAGCTTCGGATCGTATTGATAATCAGGGTGGATCATGACGATGATATCGGCTCCGTGTTCCAAGGCGAGGCGGTAGCAAGTCTTCTGATTGGCGCCATAACCGCCGTTCCTGTCGCGCGCAAAGACGAATAATCCTAGGCGGCGAGCTAAAGCGACCGTTTCGTCATCGCTCTTATCGTCGACGAGGATTATTTCGTCCACTGTATCCGGCAAGTCATCAACCGTCCGCTCTAAAGTCTGGACGGCATTATAAGCCGGTAAAACGACGATTATTTTTTGTCCATTATACATAAATATCTAGAGGATGATGCGCACGTCTCCGGCCGCCACTCCTTTTTCAAAGACAAATAAAGGGTTGATGTCCAGCTCGGAAATCTCCGGGTGTTCATTGGCTAATCTCGCCAGATTGGTAAGTGCCCGCGCTAAAGCTTTGAGATCGAATCTTTTCTGCTGGCGGGCGCCGTTTAAAATAGGATAAATATTCAAACGGGCGATGAGACGAGAGGCTTCGGCCAGATTCAGATCGCTGACAGCCAGCTGGAAATCCTTGAAGACCTCCGTATAAATGCCTCCCTGGCCGACCATGAGGATCGGCCCGAAACTGGCATCGCGCTTAAATCCCAGGATGATCTCCTGGAAATGGGAGGCTTGTTCCTGGACTACTAGATAATTTTCCTTCCGCCTGAAAGCTCTGCGGTTCTTCCGGCGGAGGCGCTCGGCGGCGGCGCGCAATTCCAGGGCGTTATGCAAATTTATGACTACGCCGCCGGTATCCGTCTTATGCAAGAAATCAGGCCCGACCGTCTTTAAGACAGCGGGATATCTATAAGCCTTGAGGCGCGCTTCGTCATAACGGGAAATCTTGGCCACCGGAATCTTATACTGCTGCAAAAGGCGGAAAGATGACAGATAATCTTCGTCGGCCTTCTTGGTTTTGATCTTAGTCCGCGGCGCCGTGTAGGGCCTGATGGAAACCAGGGTTTTCTTATACGCGATAAGCTTCTTGAAGCTTCGCACCGCTTCTTCCGGATAATCAAAGGACGGGATATTGTTCTGAGCGAAAAGCGCACGGGCCGACCCGACTTCTTTGCCTCCGACAAAGCTCGCCATGATCAATTTATGCGGATATCTTTTAGCCGCGGCGACGACGGCTCTCGCGGTAGCCAGCGGCTCAGTGGAGGTCTGGGGCGTCAATAGGACTAGCAGATTATTGACTTTCTTATCGGCTAAAGTCTTGGCGAGGGCGGCCTGATAGCGAGCCGCGTCAGCATCGCCTAAAAGATCCTGGCTATTGCCTAGGGGCAATTTTTGGCGGCAGATCTCATCCACCGTCAAAACCGCCACGCCGCCGGCATTAGTCATGACATATAATTCCTGCGGACCGGGGTTATGCCAAGATTCTTTTTTAAACAGCAAGATCAAATTAAAAAGGTCCTCTAAATTATCCAACCAGATCGCTCCAGCCCTTTCTATGCCGACTCTGACTGCCGCGGATGATCCGGCTAAAGATCCGGTGTGCGATTTAGCCAGGGCGCCTCCGGCGACGCTCGTGCCGGCTTTCAAGACCGCCACCGGCTTATGCTTGACGAGACGGGAGACTATCTCCATGAATCGCCGGCCGTCTTTTATCTCCTCTAAATAAGCGACGACGACATCAATTCTCTTATCTTGAGCCAAATACGATAAGATCTGATTCTCATCTATGACGGCCTTGTTGCCTAAACTGATAAAATAGCCGAAGTTGAAATCCTTGACTTTAAGCCAATCCAGAGCCGCCGAACCGATAGCTCCCGACTGCGATAAGAGAGCGCTGTTTCCCGTTTCCTTATCAGCAGCCGCAAAAGTCGCGTTCATCTTATGCCAGGTGTTGATAAGCCCGAGACAATTCGGCCCTAAAATATGCAGATGATGTCGAGCGGCCAGGCGCGAGATCTCCTCTTCTATTTTTATCCCTTCACCGCCATTTTCTTTAAAGCCGGCGGTAATGATGATGATATTCTTTATCCCTAGAGCGCCGCATTTCTTGATTTCCGCCAAGACAAAAGGCGCCGGAATGGCAATGATGGCCAAGAGGCCGGCGCGGCTTGACCGCGGCAGGCTATCTAAGCTGGAATAAGCTGGCAAGCCGGCGACTTTTTTCTCTTTTAAGTTGACGGGGTAGACCGGACCGGCGAAACCGCCCGCCAGTACATTATCCAGGATCTGCCGGCCTAATTTCTTGGGGTTGCGTGAGGCGCCGACGACGGCAATCGCGCGTGGATTGAAAAAATATTGTAAAGACATAGTATTGACGCCGTAGCGTTGTAAATTATTTTTTAATGAATAGGCTCAAGCCCGATATCAGCCAGAGGGTGAAAAGCCAGTTCAGATTGAAATAAGCCAGAATAATATTAGGCCAGATTATTTCCAAAATGATAGCTAGCCCGGCCAGGACGGAAATAAAATAAAATATTTCTCTTGTGACTATCTGCTTTGTGGTCATAGATTTTCCATCATAGCCAAAGGCATAATGCTCGGCTATTTCCATTCTTTTATATCATAATCCTCGGAAAAGGGAGACTATCTTCTGCCCTAAAGTCCGTCCGCTTAGAGCGATCCGGATTTCTTTGATTTCCACATAATCAGCTGTCTGGGAATCGCCGTCCAGTCCTGGCACAGACAATAAAAAAGTATATTTGCCATCATCGCGGCTGGCGCCGACGAGCGGGAATCGCGCGGTAGCAGTTTTCCAGCCATTATCTGCGAGCGGCCTCGCATAGTCAGCGACAATATACTTCGTCTCGCCGGATAATAATGAAAAATAACGGTCGACCCTCTTGAAGCTCGGATCGAATAGACTGTTGCGGGCAAAGGCAAACACGCCGTTATTCTCTAGGACCAAATCGTCTTTAGGAAGGCTGATCATCTTTGTCCCGATACCGGCCGGAAAGGTAAAGCGCTTGCCGGTCTTAGCGATAGGAAAGATCCGGCCGCCGAAATTTATCTCTCCCAAGCTGGCCGGATTCATGGTCTCGACCGATAGGTAGGTCGCGTCGGTAAAGAGATCCAAGCTCCCAGCTCCGGATACTGGCCATACCCTGCTTATAAAAGATAGCTTGTCAGAAGAGCTGACGATCTTAGCGATCACCACATCCGGACTGATCCTGACATCGACTTTGTAAACACCGGCTGAAGGAGCCGGCCCATTTAAGACCAGCTGCTTATCTTCGGCCCGGCCGCTGTCTGGCTCGGGGTTATTATCGGTTAAAGTCCGGCTGGCGATAATGCCCTCTGGAGACGAGACGCTCACCGTGATCGGGTCCTGGCCCTTGTCCTGATTGAGATCTACGAAGTTAAAGCTCAAACGCCAATCTTCGTGCGGCAGATAGAGATAAAACTGATGTGGTCCGCGTAGCGGCTGAGTTATAGTGGTCGGCGCGATAGGCGCATAGTCCGGCAGACGGTATTTCGGACTCAACTGGTAATTATAAACGGCGACGCAGGACGTCGGCCCATTCGGACAATCGCGCAAATGACCGGCGGCAAGATCAGAAAAAAATTCCTCGCTGGAAGTATAGGTCTTATCCGCTTGTAAGACAAGGCGCGAAGCGGTGTCTTCCAGGCGCGGCCAGCGGAAGCGTAAGGCGTCCACTATATTATTCTGCAAAGGACGCAAGTCGTAAGCGTCCGTCAGTTTATCCTTCAAGACGCCGATTTCAAATATCGGCGTAGACGCGCTCAGGCGGTCGCGATAAACGACGGTCACCATCGCTTGATCAAAAGCGCGGGGAGTAAATAGGGAAAAATAAAGCGGATCGGCGATAATCTTTAAGAATCGACTATTTACATCTATCCTTTCCCCCGGTTTAAAATCATATATGAAGCCTTTGCCCGACTTTAACCCGGACGGCCAAGCCCGGCTATAAGTTATTTCTCCTCCCGGCACTATCTTAAGAAATAAAAAAACAATCACGAATAAGCCAGCCAGCACTGCTAAAAATAGGCGTAATTTAAACAAAAATGACCATTCTGTCAAAAACGGTTTAACCATAAATATATTTACATTTTACCGTATTTTGACAAATAAAAAAAGGCTCTGATTTTTAAAAATCAAAGAGCCTTTCTTATCTATTAAAATAGTCCGCTAGCCGGCTTATTTACCGTAATTCATCCGCTTCTTCTTCCCTTTATAGCCGGTTCCGGCCGGGATTAAACAGCCGATGATGACATTCTCTTTCAATCCCTCCAAATAATCGATCTTGCCGTTCACGGCGGCGTCGATCAAAACCCGCGATGTTTCTTGGAATGAGGCGGCGGACAGGAAACTATCCGTAGTCAAGGAAGCTTTGGTAATACCGAGTAAAAGGCGCTCGGCTTCGGCCGGTTTCTTCAGGCCTTGGTTGGCCGTTTCCAGGACCTCCTCTTCTACCGTTTCTCCCGGCAATAAGCCGGCATCGCCAGCTTCTCTGATAAAATAGCGGGAAAACATCTGGCGAGCTATTATCTCTACGTGCTTATCATTAAGCGGCTGCCCCTGGGAAGAATAGACGTATTGGATTTCTTTGATGATGTATTTCTGGGTTTCTAGCCGTCCCTTCAGCTTGAAGAGCTCGCGCAGATCTAAACTGCCTTCGGTCAACTGGGTGCCGCGCTCAATGACATCGCCATCTTTGACCAGGAGCATCGTGCCTTTCAGAATAGGAAATTCCTTCACCTTTTCTACCTCCTTGGCGATGCTAATATATTTGCCGGTAACCGTAACCGCTCCGCCTGACTTGGCGCGGACGACTTCCCCGCCGACTTTGAACAATTCGGCATTTTTGGCAACTTCGGCGCCGTCTTTGACCAAGACTTTGAGCTCCAGCTTCTTCGTATCTTTAGCGGTCAATCCTCCCGCTAGCTTCAATTCATTTATCTTCTCTGAAAAATAATATTTATCATGATCCTTGCCTTTATAATAGATGCTCAGGATCTTAGTCTGCGGATTATCGACGCTTATTTCCTTGCCGTCCTTATCCTTGATGATTTTCTGGGCGAACTCTATTTTCACCCGCCCGGCGACATCGGAAATCAAGGCTTTCTTCTTCGGGCTGCGTGCTTCGAAAATTTCTTCGACGCGAGGCAGACCCTGAGTGATATCGTCCTGGCCGGCAACGCCGCCCGTATGGAAAGTACGCATCGTGAGCTGCGTGCCCGGTTCGCCGATAGACTGCGCGGCGATAATGCCCACGGTCGCTCCCATCTTGACGGCTTTATTATAAGCTAAGTCCCAGCCGTAACATTTGGCGCAAACTCCCTTATGCAAACGGCAATTCAAAACCGAACGGATGCAGACATCCGCCACCTCTTTCGTTTTTAATAGTTTTAGATTCTCTTCGTTCAATAATTCTCCGGCGGATAGGATCACCTTGCCTTTCTTATCTTTGGCATCTTTAGCCAGATAACGCCCGACTAAGCGCTTGAAAAAATCTTCGCCGCTATTCTCCAATTCCTCCCGGTTCAGATCCAAGCCTTCCTTGTCGCCGCAATCCTCTTCAGAAATAATGACATCTTGCGAAACATCGACCAGGCGGCGAGTCAGATAGCCGGCGTTAGCCGTCCTGAGAGCCGTATCCGATAAACCTTTACGGACGCCATGCGTGGAAATGAAATATTCCAAGACGCCGAAACCTTCCTTGAAATTACCTTTGACCGGCAACTCGAAAATGGTTCCGGAGGGAGAAGTCACCAACCCTTTCATCCCCAAGATCTGGACCGGCTGCGCCCAAGAACCGCGGGCGCCGGAATCAATCATGGAAAAAACCGGCAGGATATTGGCTAAGCCTTTCTTGCAGACATCGGCTATCTTATCTTTGGTGCTGGTCCATTCCTCGATGACTTTGGCATAACGTTCGCTTTCCGTTAACAAGCCGTCTTCATATTGCCCCTTGATGATTTCTACTTTCTGATTAGCCGCTTCAATCAGCTTATCTTTCTCCGGCAGATCGGGCAGATCGCCAAAACCCCAGGACAAGCCGGACTTGGTGATAAAGGCGAAACTGCGATTCTTCAAGCCGTCAATGAATTTTACCGTTTCCTCTTCGCCATAAATACGCAAGCATTCCCGGATAAGATCTTTCAGCTTGCCTTTGCCGACCACATCGTTAATATAGCGTAATTTTTCCGGCAAGAGCGAATTAAAGATCAGGCGGCCGATAGTGGTCTTCAGGCGCTCCCCTTCGTATTGGACGTGAATCGCCTCATGGAGATCGATGCCGCCGCTCTGATAAGCTAAAAGCGCTTCGTCAAAATTATAAAAATGATGCAAGTCTTCTGCCTGCTTCGCCTGGTATTCCGCTTCCACGAGAGTCATATAATACGTCCCCCAAACGATATCCTGGGCCGGAGCGACTATCGGGTCGCCGGTAGCCGGCTTCAAGAGATTGTGCGATGAAAGCATCAAGGTTTCAGCTTCATGCTTGGCTTCTTTAGTAAGCGGTACATGGACGGCCATCTGGTCGCCGTCAAAATCGGCGTTGAAAGCCGTACAGACGAGCGGATGTATCTGGATGGCTTTGCCTTCTATCAAGATCGGGCGGAAAGCTTGGATGCCTAAGCGGTGCAGGGTTGGCGCACGGTTCAACAGCACGAAGGATTCCTTGATTATCTCTTCTAAAATATCCCAGACTTCATCGTGGCCCGCTTCTATATAGCGGGAAGCGCTGCGGACATTATGGACTATCTCCCTTTTAATCAGCTGGGAAATTATGAAAGGCTTGAACAGTTCTAGGGCCATTGTCTTCGGTAAACCGCACTGGTCCAGATTCAAACGCGGATTGACCACGATAACCGAACGGCCGGAATAATCTACGCGCTTACCCAGCAAGTTCTGGCGGAAACGACCCTGCTTGCCTTTTAAAGTATCGGCCAATGATTTTAATTGCCGTTTCTGGCCGGTGGAGGCGGTAACGGTCTTCGTGTGCCGGGCGCTATTGTCGATGAGAGCGTCAACCGCTTCCTGCAACATTCTCTTTTCATTACGACAGATAACTTCCGGCGCGTTAAGTTCAATAAGTTGTTTCAAACGGTTGTTGCGATTGATGATACGGCGGTAAAGATCATTCAGATCGGACGCGGCGAAGCGGCCGCCGTCTAAAGCGACCATCGGCCGCAGATCCGGCGGTACGACAGGCATCACGGTCATGATCATCCATTCTGGACGGATATCGTTATTGCGGAAGCTCTTCAGGAGTTTCAGGCGCTTGACTAATTTCTCTTTCTTGGAATCAATCGCGTTCGTTAATTTTTCTTCCAGGGTATCAATGCTCTTATTCAAATCGATTTTAGCTAATAGCTTACGGATAGCTTCGGCGCCGATAGAGGCTTCGAAAATATGGCCGAATTTCTTACTGAGCTCCTGATATTGCTGCTCGGATAAGATAAGGAGCGGTTTCAATTCTTTCAATTCCTTCTGGACTACGCCGAAATCCTCTTCCAAGCGCGCCAAACGTTCCGCTTTCAGCTTAGCGGCCTCCTTAAATTCCGGGCTGTTTTCTCCTGTCTGGCCGGACTGTTCTTTCAATTTCTTAACGGTGACATTATACTCGTTATCGATATTTTTCAGCTTTGACTTGTACTCAGCCTTAACCTGTTCCAGCGTGGAATTCTTCAGGTTCTCATCCACTTCCGTCACGATAAAGCTAGCGTAATAGATGACTTTCTCCAAGGATTGGATGCCGAGATTAAGCAACAGGCCTATTTTGGAAGACAAGCCGCGCAGGAACCAGATATGCGAAACCGGCACTTGCAGGCTGATGTGCCCGAGGCGTTCCCGACGGACGATGCTGCGCGTCACTTCCACGCCGCACTTATCGCAGACGATCCCCTTATAACGGATCTTCTTATACTTGCCGCAGGCGCATTCCCAATCTTTCGTCGGGCCGAAGATGCGTTCGCAGAACAGACCATCCTTTTCCGGTTTTTGCGTGCGGTAATTGATCGTTTCCGGCCGAGTTACTTCGCCGTGCGACCAGACGAGAATTTCATCCGGACTGGCCAGACGCAAGCGGATAGCATCAAAATCGCTAGTTTTTATCGGATTTAACATATATTATGGGTTAAAATATTTATAGTGATTAATCCTCATCCTTAGCGTTCTCATCTAAAGCGGCTACTATCTCCGGCTTGTCATAGGAGAGTTTTTCGTCGTTAGAGATCTCTTCATCTATTTCCGTCACTACTTCCGAAGCGGGACGGCCGCCGGCGGCGTCTAAGAGCTCGACATTAAGGCCTAAGCCTTTAAGTTCCCGGATGAGAACATTAAAAGATTCCGGCACGTTCAATTTCTCAATCTCTTCGCCCTTGATAATCGCCTCATAGGCCTTGCTGCGGCCCGGGACATCATCCGATTTGATAGTTAGCATCTCTTGCAAGGTGTGCGCCGCGCCGTAGCCTTCCAAAGCCCAGACTTCCATTTCTCCGAATCTCTGGCCGCCGAACTGCGCCTTGCCGCCTAAAGGCTGCTGGGTGATAAGCGAGTAAGGGCCGATAGATCTCTGGTGGATCTTATCTTCCACCATATGGTTCAATTTCAAAACATATTTATAGCCGACCGTGATCTTATGGTCGTAAGCCTCGCCGGTCTTGCCGTCATACAGGGTCACTTTACCGTCTTCCGGCAAACCAGCTTCACGCAATTCTCCCCTGATCTGCTCTTCCGTAATGCCGTTGAGGGCCGGAGTAACGACGCGTCGCCCTAGTTTTTTGGCGGCGAAACCCATGTGCGTCTCCAAAAGCTGCCCGAGGTTCATACGGGAGATAATGCCGAGCGGAGACAAGATAACGTCAATCGAAGTTCCGTCGGCCATATACGGCATATCTTCAATCGGTACGACCTGGGAAATGACGCCTTTATTGCCGTGCCGGCCGGACATCTTATCGCCGACTTGGACTTTACGCAGATTAGCCACGGAGACCTGGATGGATTTCAAAACGCCGGCGGCTAATTTATCGCCCTGCTCGCGAGAAAAGATTTTGATATCCACGACTTTGCCGTGTTCGCCGTGCTCTAGATATAAGGAGGAGTCGCGGACATCTTTAGCCTTTTCTCCGAAAATGGCTCGCAATAGCTTTTCCTCGGCGGAGAGGGTCGTCTCGCCTTTCGGAGTTATCTTACCGACGAGGATGTCGCCCGAAGAGACTTCCGCGCCGATAGAAATGATGCCCTCTTCATCCAGATTCTTCAATTTTTCTTCGCTGATATTCGGAATATCATTGGTGATGACTTCCGAGCCGAGCTTCGTATCGCGGACATCTATCGTGTAATTCTCAATATGTATGGACGAATAAATATCTTCTTTCACTAAGCGGTCGGAAATAATGACCGCGTCTTCATAATTGAAGCCCTCCCAAGTCATGAAAGCGACTAAGACGTTGCGGCCCAAAGACAACTCCCCATTATCAATCGCGGGGCCGTCCGAGAGCACTTCGCCTTTCTTGATTTTCCGCCCGACATCGACGACAGGATGCTGATTGATACAGGTGGAAGAGTTGGAACGTAAAAATTTATTTAAATGGTAAGTGATTACCTGGCCTTTCTTATCAGTCTGTTCGATCATCGTGGCGTCGGCCTTGGTAACCACTCCGTCTTCTTTGGCAATGACCACATGGCCGCTATCGCGCGCCGCCTTTTCCTCCACGCCGGTACCGACTATCGGAGCCTCACTCTTAATGAGCGGCACGGCCTGACGTTGCATGTTCGTACCCATGAGCGACCGCTGACCGTCATTGTGTTCCATGAAAGGGATGAGCGAGGTGGCGATAGAAATAATCTGATTAGCGGCCAGACCGACGAAATTTATCTTGGCGACTTCTTCCATCCCCGGTTGGCCGTTCTTTCTCACTTCATATTTAGCAACTAGGATATAGCCGGCCTTGTCTGTCGGTATCGTCGCGTCGGCCGTTACATATTTTTCTTCTTCAAAAGCGTCTAAGTAGACGATATCGTCGGTAACCCGGCTGCCTTTCTTATCATGGATGACTTTACGGTAAGGCGTTTCCAAGAAGCCGTAGCTATTAAGATGGGCGTAGCTGGCTAGGTGGCCGACGAGACCGATATTCGGCCCTTCCGGCGTCGCGATAGGACAGATGCGGCCGTAGTGGGTGGTATGCACGTCGCGGACATCGAAGCCGGCGCGTTCCCTGGTCAGGCCGCCCGGGCCCATGGCTGACAAACGGCGCTTGTGCTCTAATTCGGCCAGCGGATTGGTCTGATCCATGAACTGCGATAATTGGGACGACATGAAAAATTCACGTACGACGCCGATGACCGGACGAGCATTAACGAGTTTTGACGGCGTTAAAGAAGCGATGTCCGAAGTAGACATCCTGTCTTTGATGATACGTTCCATGCGCGCCAGGCCGACGCGGAAACGGTTCTGAATCAAGCCGCCGACGGCCCGGATACGGCGATTCCCTAAATGATCAATATCATCTTCTAATTCTTTAGTTATATTCAAACGGATGACTTCTTTCACAATGAGGACTAAATCTTCTTTACGTAAGATCCGATTTTCTTTCTTGTTAGCCGGGAGATCCAAATTGAATCGGCGGTTGAGCTTATAGCGGCCGACGCGGCCAAAATCATAGCGGTCAAAGCGGAAAAACATGGAATGGATGAGCTGGCGGGCATTATCCACCGAAGCTAAATCGCCTGGACGGATGCGGCGATAGACCTCCTGCAAGCCTTCCGCTTCATTTTTTGCCGCATCTTTTTCTATAGTCGCTTCAATGAAGGATTTTTCATCCTTGCTCTTGACTAAATCGACATCGGCGAATAATTTCAACAGCTCTTCATCGCTGGTATAGCCAAAAGCGCGCAAGAGCGAAGTAACCGCCACTTTACGCTTACGATCAATGCGTACCCAGAGAACTTTATTGGCATCAGTCTCAATCTCTAGCCAAGCGCCGCGATTCGGGATGATCTTAGCGCCATAACATTTGCGGCCTTTGATAAATTCCGCCGTGAACATGACGCCGGCGGAACGGATAAGCTGGGAGACGACGACTCTCTCGATGCCGTTGACAATAAAAGTTCCTTTTTCCGTCATGAGCGGGAAATCACCCAAAAAGACCTCCTGGTTCAGGGCTCGTCCGGTTTTCTTATTGACTAGCCGGACCTTGACCCGGAGAGGCGCTTCATAAGTAATATTCTTCTCCCGGCTTTCTATCTCTGAGAATTTCGGTTCATCTAAATAATAGTCTTCAAAATATAATTCTAAATCGCGGCCGATAAAATCAGTAACCGGGTTAATTTCATCAAAAAGTTCGGCCAGGCCTTCGCGCAAGAACCATTTATAGCTTTCCGTCTGGATTTCAATTAAATCCGGTATGGGCATAATCTCATTCAACTCCGAAAACGATTTGCGTGTTAACATAAGTAAATGGATATTGCCGCATTCCTATTTATTCCCCGTCCGACCCAGCGAAGGGCGGAAAGATCCTCCAACCGGAGAAACCGGCGGTCGAATTAGGAAGGCGGAAATCTAAATTATATTTAAGAGGAGAAATCTATAGTTTAGGCTATAAATTTGTCTGTATATTCACGATGTAATAGCTAATTTAACAAAAAAACCCCAATCCCAAATTGGTTTGAGTTTCAATAACTATTAAATTAATTTATTTTTTGATAAATCACTTTTTTAAACAAAAAAGTGTTAAGATATTCTGAGTATATTATACCTGGCGTTATTTGTCAACAGCCATCAGTTCGACTAGCTCCTCCCGGACAACGTCCCGTTCATCCCAGGGAATTCTCTTTCCTTGAGCTAAACAGATAGATTGCTCGGCCCCCTTGCCTGTGAATAAGACTAAATCATCTTTTTTAGCTAATGATAGCGCTTTTCTTATTGCTTCTTGGCGATCTAAGATTTTGAATAAATCCGTATTGATCGTCTTCCCGGCCATTTCCGCGCCAGAAGCAACCTGGTTGATAATAGTAGCGGGGTCCTCATCATAAGGATCCTCATTCGTAACGATTACAAAATCAGCCTTTTCCGCGGCTAAACGGCCTAAGATCGGACGCCTGGACTTGTCCCGGCCGCCGCCGGTTGAACCTAAAAGATGGATTATCCTCTGATGCGGTATCAGTTCTAAAATCTCATATAGCTTCTCCAGAGCTTTGGGTTCAAAAGAATAATCAACGATAACCGTAAAATCTTGTCCGGCTTCAATCTTTTCTAATTTCCCGGCTAGTCCCCTGACATCCTCCAATCCGGTTTTGATATCAGCTAAGCTAATACCTTGGTTCAGGCCTACCGCGGCGGCCAATAAAGCATTGGTGGCGTTAAACCCGCCTAATAAACTTAAGCTTATCCGCTGGCCGTTGATAACTACTCGCGTTCCATCGGCCGACGCTTCTACTCCGGATCCTCTCACCAGAGTAAAGTCCCTGACTATCGTTTCACTATTCAGTTTTTTTAAAAATATTTCCGGCGTGATATCCGGCCTGAAAGAACAGGCTATCTTGGCCTCGCTCCAAAAATTTAAAAAATAAT
The DNA here is from genome assembly GCA_021806615.1 of bacterium. Classification (GTDB taxonomy): domain Bacteria; phylum Patescibacteriota; class Patescibacteriia; order Patescibacteriales; family UBA12465; genus UBA12465. The sequence goes on from JAJZRB010000001.1 coordinate 69,876, forward strand.
CGGCGCTGTCGTCGTCGCCATTGACGATTATGGTCTTAGCGACGCGAGTCAAATCCAATTTCTTAAGCTCGCTCAGAGGGCGCACTACTTGATGATCGCTATCCATGTATTTGACCCGGCCTCTTTTCAGGCGGGCGAATAGCCGTCCCTTGGTCTCTTTGTAACGATCGAAGGAGCCGTGCGCCTCAATGTGCTCCGGATAAAGGCTGGTAAAAACAAGGATGTCATAAGAGATAAAACGGTGGCGGAACTGCTTGATTCCTTCGGATGTCGTTTCCACGATAGCATAGCGGCAATTATTCTTGACCATTTGCCGCAAAAGACGGGCGATGAAAAAACGCCCCGGCATAGTCATCTTCTTATCGTTCAGCCATTCCCGCTGGCCATCGGAAAAAACAGCCGTAGAGGTAAAGCCGGTCTTATAGCCGGCTTCCGTAAGCAGGCGGGCGATCAAATAGACGACCGAGGTCTTGCCGGCTGTTCCAGTGACGCCGATGACTACTAATTTCCGGCTGGGAAAACGATAAATCAGGGCGGCCAACCAGCTCAAAATAAAATGGTAAGGCGGCTGTAGGGCGCCGAAGATACGCCGCGGAATCATTTTTTTCACTTTATCTAGCATATCCGTCATTATAGCAGAGACCGGCGGATAAAAAAACTCCCGAAAATCGGAAGTTTCTTAAACAGGGTGTAAACTGAGTCTGAGCGGCGCTAAAAATCACTAGAACTTTATATCAATAGACGATACGATAGTCCGTCACTTCATAAACTTTCCCGGAGAAAGCGTCAATAACGACAGTCTGGCCGTTAAATTCCGATAAACGGTTAGACACCGTCCAGACATAATTGTTAATATTGCCATAATACCAATGTAAGCTGGTCTGCCATTCCTTTATTCCTTTAGCCAAACCGGCTTGAGCGGCGATTTTTATAGCCTCTGATTCGACGATGACAGCCGGGAGTTGATGAGTATTATCAGGCGGCGCGATATCCTCTCCTTTCTGTGTGTCGCCGGCGCTGAGCTCTGTTTTCCTCGGCTCCGATTCAGTTTCAGTTTCTGACCCTTCATCGCTCGAACGGTCTCTTTCGTCCTCTTCCGGAGCGGACATAGAATTATTCCCAGGCATAACCACCGTTCCGCTCTTAATACCAGTAACAGGTCGGCTGCTTACGGTGCTTACAGCTTCCGGACCTTCTATCCCTTCGGCTTGCTCCGGAGCGGAAACCGCTATCTGGCCTTCGGCTTGAAAATCAGGAATAATAGATTTCACCCTCTCTAAAGAAGTATTAGTTTTATTCAAGGCTAAAACCTGATTTTCAGCTATCGCCGTCCGATAATCAAGGGGGGCCTGCGCTTTAATATCATTTAAAACGGCCTGCTGGGTGGAAACTGCTTGCGCCAGGCTGCTGGCCGCGGCAGCTATTTGCGGGACGACGTGCGCATTATCGATGTCCGCCATATACTCTTGGGCTTGCTGTAAATTATCTTGATATCTTTTCAAGGTTTCGTCGACGATGGCTTTAGTCGCCATCCCCTCTTTCTGCATGGCCTGGATCTCCTGCAGCCGTTTTCCGGCCGAAGCTGTCTGGAGCTCGACTTTCTGCAAATTATCAAGGGCGGCAATGGTGCGCACATTTTCTACCAGAAGTTTCACGGGATAAAGCGCGCTCGTCGGCAGGCTGTTCTGAGAAGCGGTCACGATCCCCCCGCCTGCTACTAGGCTCACGATGATGGACACAATGGCTATCGGCATAGGTTTTAATATTAGTTTATTAAAAGATACCCACTGCCTATTTTGACGTTCGGCTACAGAATTTCTTACCGGATTATGCCTGATAAAGTCCTGTAAATCTTTCCGGCCTTTGACCAGCCAAGCTTCATCAGCCGATAGAGCGTGAAGGTTCCTAATATATTGGATGATTTTATTTTTTTTCATATGAGTCAAGCTAAAAGCTTTTTGAGATCCTTAAGCGCCCGATGAAGCCCGACATATACGGCATTAGAAGATTTACCGCTTACTTCGGCTATTTCCGAGATTGATAAATCATCAAAATAACGCCAGATGATTAATTTCTGCTGATCTTCCGTGAGCCGCGCTAATGATTTCTTGACCTGGCTGACAGCCGAGCCTTGATCTATCTCCTCAGAGTAAGACGGTTCAATGGCCAATTTCCTTTCTAGATCATGGCTCGGATCATCATCCAGGGAAATATTCTTCCGCTCTGATTTACGATAATAATCAGACAGCAGATTATCGGCTATCCGATATAAAAAAGCATTGAGGTTATCGATCTTATTCTCTCCGCCCATGAGATACTGCCAGACTTTATAAAAAACCTGCTGGGTCATATCTTCGGCCGTTTCGCGGGAATTGAGGCGATAAGAAAGATGGCGCAATAATTGAATGGCGTAAAAATCATACATCTGCAAGAATGCTTTCTCGTCGCCCCTATTAATCTGCACCAAAAATTCTGATTTTTTGAAATAATCCTTCATTTTATATATGACGTCTTAAACAATTAAATCTTACAGAAAAGTCCTCCGCGTTAGCGGAGGACTTCTGAAATAAGATTATTTCGAGAAAAACATCTCGTCATCATCCTCCAGGGGATTATGCTTCCCCGGCGGATTATCACGCTTAGCGGGCGAGGCCTCGGACGACCGGGCCGGCTCTGAATCGGGCGCTTGCCCATTATTATTTTCTTCTCTGATTTCTTCTAAGATCTCATCCTCGTCTTCAATCGCTTCTTCCTCTTCGTCCGGAGTCAACGTCAATTCTTCCTTTATTTCCTCTTCTTCCGCCGAGCTCATCCCTGCCGCCTCATTGGCGGGGATATCAATCGCCTCATCTTCCCCGGTAAAGACCAAGGTGCCGTCGTTTCCTTCTTCGCCATCCTCTTCATTATCATCGCCTAAATAGGCATCGGGGGCATTCGCTTCGCGGCGGTTATGCAAAGGCATGGCGCTCAGAGGACTCGCGCCCATAGCTTCATATTGCTCCAGGCTGATTAGAACTTCACGCGGCTTGGCTCCGTTAGACGGGCCGATAATGCCGGCTTCTTCTAGCATGTCTAGAATTTTAGCGGCGCGGCCATAGCCGATAGACAGGCGGCGTTGGAGCATGGAAGTGGAAGCCTTTCCGGCCTTTACAATAATCGCCTTAGCCTCTTCAAACAATTCATCTTCATCGCCGTGATTCCCGTCCAAACCGACGCCGGCGTTCCCGCCGACTTTCTGGCGATCGGTCACGCCTTCCAAGTACTCCGCCGGACCGCTCTTGTCTTTAATATAATTGACGACATCGTTAATTTCGCTGTCGCTCAAATAAGCGCCTTGGATCCTTTTCGGTTTGGAAAATTCCGCGCACATGAACAGCATGTCGCCCTGGCCTAATAATTTTTCCGCGCCGGAAGAATCCAGGATCGTTTTCGAGTCCACTAAAGAGGCGACCGAAAAAGCGATGCGTGTCGGCACATTGGCTTTGATTAGTCCGGTGATGACATCTACGCTCGGACGCTGGGTAGCCAAGATGAGATGAATGCCGATGGCGCGCGACATCTGCGCCAGACGAATGATGGCTGCCTCCATATCCTTGCCGGAAGTCATCATGAAATCAGCTAATTCATCGATTATAAAGACGATATAGGGCAGCTTCTCCTTACTGACGGCATTATAAGACTGGATATTGCGCTTTCCGGATTTATTGAGGATATCGTAACGGCGCTCCATTTCGTTCAAACACCATTTCAAGGCGTTGATCGTCTTATTGACATCGGTTATTACCGGCGTCAAAAGATGGGGGATGCCATTATAAGTCGGGAGTTCCACCCGTTTCGGGTCGACCATGATAAAACGCAAATCATCCGGATTATTTTGATAAAGCAGGCTGACAATAATAGCGTTCAGGCAAACTGATTTGCCGGAATTAGTGGCGCCGGCCACCAGGAGATGAGGCATCTTCGTCAGATCATAGAGCCAGGCCGTACCGGCGACATCCTTGCCCAAGGCCACATAAAGATTGTTCTTACGGCTCTTGAAAACGCTATCTTCTAAGATCTCGCGCAAACCGACGATCGCTTTAGCCCGATTTGGCACTTCTACGCCGACGAGGGATTTCCCTGGTATCGGCGCTTCAATCCGGATAGGGTGGGCCGCTAAAGCCAGGGAGAGGTCATTGTTCAGAGTAGTGATACGGGACAGCTTAACGCCTTCAGCCGGGCGGAAAGTATACTGGGTAACAGTCGGACCGACTTTAGTTTCTCCCATTTCCACATCAATGCCAAACTTTTCTAAAGTTTTCTGGATTTTCTGCGCGTTCAGTTCGGTGTCTCCGCCGATAGCTTTGCCTGATTTATTATTCAAGAGCTCGAGAGGCATGTCTAATTTTATGGACCGTTTCGGCCAGGCGATTTTCTCTTGAATTTTCGGCTTATCTTTTTTAACCGCTGCTAGATTAGGGATTTCATCCTCATCTTCTTCTACTATTTCCAAACGGGCCGGAAGTTCTTTCTCCTGCCAAGCGTTAAGAATCTCTTCCCGAGCTTCACTCACATATTTCTGGCCTTCATTTTCAGTCTCTCCCTCTCCAGAGTCGGAGAATAAGCCCCGGAAAAACCAAGAAAAAGGTCGGGCCAATTTAGCAAAAAGGCTTTCCTGGCCTATCAGACGTGATAAAGAGGTATTGAATACTAAAACCAAAGCTATGAGCAGGCAAGCGGCCAGCACCAGAACCCCTCCCCAGAAGCCAAAGACATAAAAAAATAAACGGCTTAAATACCATCCGACATAGCCGCCGCCGACCCCGACCGCCGCCGATCTTTCCCAGTCAAGAGGGGATATAAAAAAATGAAAAAGCGTCTGATAAGAAATAAACAAGAGAAATAAGCCGAGATAATCCGTAAAGTATAAGGGTTTCTTAGTCTGACGGATCAGAATGAGCGCCCAATAAAGAAAAAGCAGAGGGACGAGCCATTTGCCGAAACCGAAAATTAGCATCAGCCATTTCGCCGTAAAGCTGCCAAAATGACCGGCCAGATTAAAGAGACCGAGCAGGCTGACTAAGCCTAAGACTAGGAGAATGACGATAATGATGCTGCGCTTAGCTCGTTCATCCAAATTAAATTCGGGCAGATTAACATAATCTAGCGGATTGCTATTTTTTTTCTTACGGGACATATTTTACAGATTAATTATCAATCCCATTATATCACAGCCAAATCTAATAAAAAAGCGCCGAAATTCCCAGGGCGCGGCCGGTTATCTAAGGATTAGTTGATCTCAATATCGATGAAAACCGCTTGCGGCACCTGTGCCCGGATCTTTTTTTCTAATTCGTCTATTTTTTTCCCGACTAAACGAGGGACCCTATCCATATAATCGACGGAGAACTTCATGAAATTCTCATAGCTTTCCTTGACTTCTTCATACTCATTCTCCAGGAAATGATGTTTGGATAATTCTTTGATCAAAGAAGCTGCGTTGAATTCCACATCGCATTTTATCCGGTATTTCCCGACGTCTAGGATCGTGGATTTGAAATCCAAGACTTTCTCGATCGTCGGATCATTGTTCAAGATTTCAATAATGAGTTCTTCAGTCTCTTTCGGTATTGATTTAGTGATCAGATAATCGCGGTTTTTAGCGATAAGCATGATAGCGGCCACGCCCAAAAGCAAGCCGATGACGATAGAGCCCGCGGCGTCCCAATAGGCCTGCCCGGTTACTCGCGCCAGAATGATACTAAAAAAAGCGACCATAACGCCCAAGACAGCTAGGCTATCCTCGTAGACCACCGCTAATGTGGTCGGGTCGGCTTCCGCCAGGATCTTTTTCAATTTAGCCTCCGGGAAATGGCTGCGGATATCATTGAGCGCCAGCCAGAGAGTGAGAGATTCGATAATGAAGGCGGCGCCTAAGATATAAAGGGAAAAAAGGCTTAAATGTATAGCCTGGGGATTAAAGATAGAATTGACGCCGCGATAGACCGTGACGCCGCAACCGATGAAAAATATGCCACAAGCGGAAATGAGAGCCCAGATAAATCTCTCTTTGCCATAGCCATAGGGGAAAAATTCGTCCGGCTGTTTAGTGGATTTACTGACTCCGATGATCAATAGGGATTGATTGGCAGTGTCAGCCAGGCTATGGACAGCCTCAGAAAACATCGCGCCTGATCCAGTCAGAGCAAAGCCGGCCAACTTAGCGATAAAGACTAAAACATTGCCGGTAAAAGCGGCAATGACGGGTAATAAGCCAGAAATGCCTGAATATTTAGATTGTAGAGAAATCATAATTATTGTATATGGGCCAAAAAATTTCTTTCTTTTCGTCCGATTATTTCCTTTTGTTTTTTAAATATTAAACCATATTTCTCTCTTTTTGTAAATATTCGTTTAACTCGCTTCAGGAGCGCGCCTGTCTTAAGCTGATTTAAATCGACGACTAATTCGGGATGCCCGATAAATTCGGCAAAGCTATGATTGCGTAAGTCATAAGCTACGCTGATTTCCGGCGTACCGGCCCCGAAGGCCAGAACGCCGCTATGGAGCATCATGCCGACGACTAGATCCAACTGGCCATAAACATACTTCTGCTCTCTCGGCGGCAAATCAACTATCCGCAGATCATCGACCGCCAATTCCGGATAGATATTATCTTCTCCCGGATGGTGCTTCAAGTAGTAGATTTCTACATCGCGGCCGTGGCGAGGACCATATTGTTTTTGGAAATAATCGATCACCTCACGATAAGCCCGTAGAATATCCTGACGCCATTCACCGAAGCCAAGCCAACCGGAATAATTCAAGTTGAAGCCTATTCTCAGCGGACGCTCTTTGGCGCGAACGGATTTTATTTTCGCCGTCCCACTCGCTCCTCCATCCGCTAAACCGAAGAGGCGCGTTTTTTTCTCTCGCAATAAGACGGCCGGATCGCCGATAACGGCGATACGCGAAGAAGCCTCGCCCTGTTTAAGCAAGAATTCCTTGGTTTTATAATCACGCACACCGACTAAAGCGGCGCGGCTCACGAGAGCGGCTATAGTCTCAGCGGCTCGGGAATCTAAGGCTGGCGCACCTATCTCCCTAATGTAGCCGACGCCGAAGATCACGATCGGTTTTTTAATACCGGCAATGAAATCCAAATTATAAGGCAAAAAATAAGAATAAAAAAGTCCGCCGCCGCCGATGACGACAAGATCGGCAGTGTTTATTTTTCTAAGGCTACGAGCATCTCCTGTCCGCAAGACAACCGCGGAAAAATCATGTATATGACAGCCGGCAAAACGCTCCCGAAGCAATTCCTGGACGGCCAGAACGATGGCCACATCTCCTTTATTATGCTTATCGGCCACATGTATATGGGCGATGTCTAGCGCTTTATCTTTCCGCATAGTTTCATTAAAGCGATAAGTCGCTTTTTACCTTATTCAATAAACCCTCAGCCCGCTCTTCGTTATGGCCGAATTTCAGAAACCAAAAAGTCGCCGTCCGAATAGCGGTCCAGTTATAGTATAGGCGTATCCGTTCTTCTAAATCGGCTGATGATTCGCGGCCGGCGGCCGTCAGATAGGTATTTAGAAACAATCTTTTCATTTCTTGAGCGCGATCCTCATCGCCGGTCTTAGTCCTTATCTTATATTCTAGCTGCTGCAAGAAACCGCCTAAATCGCGAGCCGGGTCGCTCAGGCACATGTCCGTAAAATCAATCAGGCCTAAGCGCTTAGCCGAAGTGACGATTATATTTTCCGGATGAGCGTCGCCATGGATGATCGCTACTTCTCCGCCATGAGAAAAATGCTTTTCTTCCTGGGCGATAAAAAAATTATAGATCTTCTGCAGATCAGCCTGGTATTTTCCTTGATAGCGCGAGGCTATTTCCTCTAAGATACGCTTGACTCCGGGGATGACGGTCGCGATCCGCGAACTGAGCGGATTGAAATTAGCGCTTTCATCGATCGGCAAAGAATGCAGGCGAGCGAAGAGCCGGGCGGCCGCCCTGACTATCCTGTCCACTGTCTTCCATTCTTTTTTCTGAATATGGTATAGCAGATCTTCACCCTTCAAGCCGCGGTAAAAGGTACCGCGGAAATAGTCGGAATAAAACAAAGGATCGGGAATATCGATGATTTTAGTCGGGAAATCAACGGCGCGAAGATACTTCAAAGCCTGATAAATGTTGGCCCGCGGCTCTTCGCTGTGGGCCGAACAAACTATGGGGATCTTTATCTCTTCGCCCGTCGGCTTTAAGAAATAAACGCTGAAGCCGATAACGACGTGATAAGTCGTTTCCCAGACTAGGTTCTTATACGGCTTTATCAGGACGCGGCTGATAGAACTGAAAGCCGGATAATGCGGCAGGACCTCGCGCGTAAACAGATCCGTAACGAACGCTTCGTCAAATAACGATAGAATCTTGTTCATATGGTTTTCTGCCAATGCCGGCGCCAATGCTGTTCCCAAATTAATTTTTTTATTTTTAAATAATATCTCTCTGCTTCCAGTTTCTTGGATTTGGTTTTCAGATCATTGAAGGAGCGGACCGAACGGATCAAATCTTCCAAGCCTCGTTCAATCTCATCCGGACTCCAGGCATAGGGGCCGTAAATCTTGGAAAAATCACGGGCGCTAGCCCACCAGAAAGTACAGCTCGCCAAACCGCGGACCAGATGCCAGCGGTGCCAATAGAAATTTTTGTCGGACTTATATTTGAGACCCAGGCCTAAAGACAGATTAGCCAGGCGCCACAGTTCCACCTGGATCTTGTTATTCTTATCCAGCCAGAGCTTATACGGCTCTCGGTGCCTAATCTCTTCTGAGCTGGATTCCCAGGAGGACGGTCGCAGTTCTACTTTGGCCGCCGCTTTTCTGCCGCTCTGCTTAATGAAGCGCGATAAAGTCAAGGTTGTCAAACCTTTCGCCTTGACGATTTTCTCCACTTCCGCGGTCGGATCTTCATGGCGCAAGCCATAAAGCTCCGCATCAGTCGCTGTTATCAGAACCTCCGTTATTCCGCTGGCCTTGCCAGTTCTCGCATCTTTAATGGCCGCGGCTGCCTGATGGCCGGCCGGCTTGATTATCGGCCAAAGCTTATCCGGCGGATAAGCGTTAGAGAGTTCGCGATTGCGGAAGATGACTTTTAATCCGCTCGCCGCGTCCAGATAAAAACGATGCCAATCCAAGCCAGCAGCTAGCGGACGGCCGGACGCTGGCGGCCGGACGCCGCCATAAGCTATCTCATCAACGATGATCCATTCATAACCTAATCTTTTAACGATACGGGCGACATCGGGATGATAGGCCATCTCCGGCAAGAAAAATCCGTTCGGCTTGAAATTGCGGCCGAAATGGCGCCGCAATATCTTCTCGTTGATCTTTATCTGGCGGACTACCTCGTCTTCGGGCAAAAGTGGCAAAAAACCATGATATGCGGCAGAGCCGGTCAATTCTATGCGCCCCTTTTTGACTAAGAATTTCAAACGTTCCAAGAAGGATTTTTCCTTGGCGTCAGCCAAACGCTCCAGCAGACAACCGCTTACATTCCAGGTCATCCGCAGATTGGGATTTTCCTCCATTAAGCGCAGTAGCCGCCAATAGCTCTTATCCAGAGCCTTGCGGATAGTATATTCTTCGGCATTAGCTGGCTGATAAAAATGTAAAAAATTAAGCCACAGCATAACAATTTATTTTTTATCTTTTAAAATCTTCTGATAAAGCGCCGCGTATTTCTTGGCCGGTATTTCCCAGCCATTAGCCTGTTTCATCGCCCTCTTAACCAAGGCCTGCCAGGCTTTTTTATGCTGATAATTCTCCAAGGCGCGCACGATGGCGGCATAAAGATCAAACTCATCTTCGTTCTTGAAAGTAAAACCCGTGCCAGTATGAGCCGCCGGAGAAAAATTTTCTACCGTATCGTAGAGGCCGCCGATTTCACGGACGATAGGCACGCAGCCGTAACGCATCGCGATAAGCTGGTTAATACCACAGGGCTCATGGTTAGAAGTCAGCAGAAAAAAATCCGAACCGGCGTAAGCTAAAGTTTCATACTTTTGATTAGCTTCATGCGAAGGGATGACCGCCAGACGGTCCGGATGCTTACGGGCCAATTTCTGCAATTCTTTGATATATTTCTTGTCGCCGGCTCCGATGATGATGAACTGAGCGTCCAGTTTCACGAGCCGCGGCAGGATTTTTATCATCAGTTCGAATCCTTTTTGGAAAGTCACCCGCGAAGTCATGCAGAAAATAGGCGTCTCTTTATCCGTCGGCAGGCCGAAAGTCTTTTGCAGCTGCATCTTATTATCCGCCTTAACCGCAAAATTCTTAAAACTATAGCGCTTATAGATAGACTTGTCTTTCTCCGGATTATATAAATTATAATCGATCCCGTTAACGATGCCGACCAGCCTATCCGCGCGGTTTTGCAGGATGCGGTGCAGGTCCTGGCCGAACTTCTTGGTCATTATTTCCGCCCGATATTGCTCGCTGACAGTATTGATGAAATCGGCCGACAAGATGGCGCGCTTAGCAAAATTGATACATTCCAATTTAGGATCGCTTAAGTGGGGAATACGGCCGCGGCCATAATCCTTATTCTCCGGCTTTATCTCCCACCAATTATGCCCGAGCTGAAAGATCAGATTATGGATAGTGAAAACCGTCTTGGCTTTCTTCAAAGTCTTCGAATAGCGGAAATCTGTCTTTAGATAATAAGGAATAAGGCCCGTCTGCCAGTCATGGCAATGGATAATGTCAGCCGGAAATTTCAATAGAGACAGCAATTTTAAGGCCGCAACATTGAAAACCAAAAAACGCGCGTTTTCGCGCGATGAACCGTACAGCCGGCTATGCTTGGAAAAGAAATGCTTGCATTCTACGAAATAAACCGGCAAGCCGGGCAGGAGATAGGCACGCCAATAGTTGACGCGGATGCTTTCTTGAGAATTCAGACGTAAGCTTATATTAGAAAACAAAAGCTCCAGCTTATATTCCTGCTTATCGATCAAGCGTCCATACAGGGGGGTGATGATAATGACTTCATGGCCCAAGCGGCTCAAAGCTTTTGGCAGGCTGCGCGCCACATCGCCTAATCCGCCGGTCTTGGAAAACGGCGCAACCTCGGAAGCAATATGGACGATTTTTAGTTTCTTAGACATAAACGGGAATTTAAGGCGCAAATGGCTACCGCCAAGGCATCAGCAGCGTCATCCGGTTGAGGCATTTCCTGGAGATGCAAAATCAGCTTAACCATTTTCTGGACCTGTTTCTTAGAAGCTCGCCCATAAGCGGTAACCGCCTGCTTGACCTGGGATGGCGTAAAATCGACGACCGCCAGCTTATTCTGGTTGAGAGTCAGGAGGGCGACGCCGCGAGCCTGTCCGACAATAAGGGCTGTCCGCACATTCTTATTGAAAAATAATTGTTCTATCGCGGCGGAATGCGGCTTATATTTCTTAATGATCCTATCCAGCTCCTGATGCAGGATATCCAGGCGCTTAATGAGGTCATCTCCCGCCTTAGTCTTAATGGAGCCATAAGCCAGGCAGCTTAATTTAGTCCCCTCTTCTTTAATAACGCCATATCCGGTATCGGCGATGCCCGGATCCAGCCCTAAGATTATTTTGACCATATGGCGGCCGGCTTATGATAAATTAGTATAATAATCGTTGACATCTTCATTATCTTCCAATTCAGAAAAGAACTTATCTATCTTTTCCTGGTCGGCGGAAGACAGTTCTATCTTATCCTTGGCAACGTATTCAATGTCAGCGGCGGCCAAATGCAAGCCTTTTTTCTCTAAAAAATCACGGACCGATTGCAAGTCTTTTATTTCCGTAAAAATGCTTAAGCCTTCAGCTTCTTTCTTGAAATCAATGATGCCCTGATCTATCAGCTCTAACTCTAACGCTTCATTGTTTATCTGCTTAGCTTTAATATCATCGCTGGTTATCCGGATAACGCCTAATTGGGCAAAATTCCACAGCACGGAGCCGAAAGAACCTCCGTTCTTAGTGAAAGAATGGCGGACGGTAGAGCCGGAACGATTCTTATTATCAGTGACGCATTTGACGACGACCTGTACTCCGGGAGGAACGAGTCCTTCATAATAGATTTCTTCTACCTGGTCTCCGGCTAGTTCGCCCGTTCCTTTCTTAATAGCTCTCTCAATATTATCTTTAGGCATGCTGGCGTCACGAGCCCGGTCAACCGCTGCCCGTAAGGACGGATTAGCGCTCGGATCACCGCCGTTTTTGGCGGCGATAGTTATGACGTTGGCTAGTTTAGTAAAGACGGCGCCGCGCTTAGCATCGACTAATTCCTTCTGGCGATGCGTGGTGGCCCATTTGGAGTGTCCGGACATATTCAATAAATTAAATGAAAATAAATTAAAGCTTTTTAAGCGATGGTTTTAACGCTCCGACCACGCTCAATTATCTCCAGCTTAGCGTAAATTGAAATAAAAATCAAGATAGATTATAATAAAAATAGCCGTAAAATAAAGGAAAAAATATGAATCATGATAATTTGCCTAATTTAAACGAAAGCGTCATTGCCGCCTTGGATTTTTTCAGCCGCCACGAGCCACCGCGCCTGAATTTAAAGAATTTTTCTTTCCCGATAGTCGTAGGCAGCGGCAACGCTTATAACGCCGGCCTAACGATTTTTAAAGGCCGGCCGGCGATTATGGCGACCGAAAGCAACTTCTTAGAAATCCTTGAAAATTATAAATCCTTGATAAAGAGCGGCGGCCTCAAGCAGGCGGTAGTCATTTCCGCCTCTGGCGAGAAGGATTCTCCCTGGGAAATAAAAGCGGCTAAAAAGGCGGGGCTAAGAACGACTCTTTTGACTTGCAGCCCCTTGTCATTAGCGGCCAGGTTAGCCGACCAGGTTATAACCTATGAAAAATTGCCGGAGCCTTATACTTATAATACTTCCACCTACTTAGGAATGATTATCGGGGCGAGCGGCGAAAAAGCTAAAGATATTCAGAGCTTCATTAAGAAATTGCCTTTCCCTCATGATTTGAAAGCTTATGCGGCTTATTCTTTTATCCTGCCCGATAAGTTTGAAGCGATAACATCCATGCTACAAATTAAGCAACAGGAGCTTTTCGGGCCGCATCTTTCTCTGCGCGCCTTCAGTTACGGCGAAGCGCGACATGCTAAATTCGTCAATATTTGGGACAAAGAATTGGTCATCAGCCTGGGGCAAAATAAGTATTTTGGAGAAAAGAAGTCGCGCTGGGAAGTAAAATTGCCGGCTAAATCTGAAAACGGCTTGGTCATGGCTCTGACTTACTATATCATCGGTAAAATCCAGGAAAATAAAACCCCCTATTTCAAAAAAAATATCTCTCGCTACTGCCAAGAAGGGCCGCGAGCCTACGGCCAGAAAAAACCATTCCCAATAATCGTAAACTAGACCGGAGCCCAAAAACGCCGTTCCTCAAGGACGGCGTTTTTTATGATAGTAGCGAATGTTTTTCTTAAGATCGCTTTATTTTGCCTTGATTCTTTACCTTTTCCATCGCCGCTTTGACCTTTTTAGGATCAGCTAAATAATAATGGCGGATCGGCTTTAAATCTTTATCCAATTCATAGACCAAAGGAATGCCGGTCGGGATATTCAATCCGATGACTTCCTTTATGGAAATCTTGTCTAAATATTTAACCAGAGCTCGAATATTATTATTGCTGGTGGAAACGATGATTCTCTTCCCGGCCTTCACCTGCGGCCCGATTATTTTCTGCCACAGAGGCAGGACTCGGGCGACGACATCTTTCAAGCTCTCTGTTTCGGGCACCTTAATACCTGCATACTTAACGTCGTTTTTCTGATTATATCTGTTCCGGCTATCAATCTTCGGCGGCCGGACATCATAACTCCGCCGCCAAATAAGAACCTGATTCTCCCCGAATTTTTTTGCCATCTCTATCTTGTTCAAGCCTTGCAAGTTGCCATAATGCCGCTCATTTAGACGCCAATCGGCTGTCACCGGTATTTTCTCCTCCTTTAATTCCTGCAAGACTATCCGCAGGGTTTTAGCCGCCCGTCTCAGAAACGAAGTATAAGCCAGATCGAAAGCAAAGCCCCTCCTTTTTAATTCCCGGCCGGCCGCCCGGGCTTCCGCCTCTCCCGTCTTCGTCAAGTTGACATCGGTCCACCCGGTAAATAGCCCCTTTTTATTCCAAGTGCTCTCTCCGTGGCGTAAAAAAACGATCTTATACATAAATATATGGTATTACTTATCCTTTATGATTTAATTTTTTATATTATATCATAAATTGACGATAAAAGTTTAAAAGTGATAGTATAGAATAGTCTAGCTTAAACCATATCAGCCTATCTCTTAAGCAACAATTGAAAAAGATTATAATAGAAACCGGCCTGACGAGCATTAAAGCCTTACATGGGCTGGGCCGCTTACTGATGAAATTATTCCGGATTATAGCCGGTTTTTTTCGTTTACTCTTCGGAGGATTTTTTTATCAATTATTAGTAAAGATATATTATGGCATCTTTCGTCTGAAAAAAAATGAATTAGCTAACAAAACCTGGCGCGAACTGATAAATAACCAGTTGGTTTACTGGTTCATCTTTATCTTAACGACCGGGTTCATATTCGCTAATATCACTAACCAAGATAAGGTCGGCGTCATGCAGACCAGAATAGCCAAAACCTTAATGGCTAAACTCATACCGGCGGAATTCGGCGCCCTCCCGGATGAAGAACTGATTGAAGAGACCGCGACGCCCAGCATCTTGACGGCTAGCAAGGAAAAATACCTGGATACTTCCTGCACTCTAGATAAACAGGCTGGCTTGATTCCGGAAGAAAATATAGACCAGAATAATTTCTTATCTTTCAACGATGGCAATGATGTCATCTTCAAGCCCCTGATCACGGGAACGTCCTCGGGCGCTAACGAGAATGTGCCGTCTCAAAGAACTAAGATCATCTATTATACGGTGCAGAACGGCGATACTGCCAGTTCCATCGCCAGCCGATTCGGTTTGACCGTCAATACTATTCTATGGGCCAATAACCTGACGGCCTATAGCCTTATCCGCCCTGGCGATACTTTGACCATTCTTCCTTATAGCGGCATCCTATATACGGTTAAATCCGGCGATACTGTTTCCAAGCTTGCGAGCAAATATGGGGTTGACGCTGATAAGATATCAAGCTGTAACGATGTAGCGACTGGATTGAAAGTGGGCCAGAAGATAGTGATCCCGGGCGCCCGTAAGATTATAGAGCCGAAGGCGGTCGCTGTCCGATCTAGCGCCAATAACAGCTATACGGGTTTGGAGACGATACGCAATCTGATCCAGGCTCCGGCAGTCAGGGTTTCCGGCAGCCAGATGATCTGGCCGACGGTCGGACATACTATCACTCAATATTTCTCCTGGCGGCATAACGGCCTTGATATTGCCAACCGCGTTGGAACTCCGATTTACGCGGCCGGTGACGGAATCGTGGAGATCGCCGCCTACGGTTGGAACGGCGGATACGGCAACACCATAGTCATCAACCATGGCGGCGGCAAGAAAACCCGCTATGGACATGCTTCAAAACTTTTTGTTAAAGTAGGAGATGAGGTTACGAAGGGCGAAAATATCGCCGCTATGGGTTCCACGGGCCATTCCACCGGTCCGCACCTCCACTTTGAGATCCTGGTAAATGGAGCCCGATATAACCCTCTTAATTACGTCAGATAAACCTATGTCTATTTTCATCGGCATCTTGCTAACTGCGGCCGGCGCTTTCTTTATCATCAAGACCGAGTGGCTGCTCAATAATTTCGGACGTATCGCTTGGTTCGAGGAGAAACTCGGTTCTGACGGCGGTTCGCGCCTCGGTTATAAGCTGATAGGCGTCGCCCTTCTATTTTTCGGCATAATCGCCATGACCGGAAGCGGGAATAGCTTTATGGAGTGGATCCTCAGCCCGCTTATAAAATACAGCCGACCGCAATAAGAAGGGCCTTTAGCTCAGCTGGTTAGAGCGCCTGCTTTGCAAGCAGGAGGTCAAGGGTTCGAATCCCTTAAGGTCCACCAAAAAAAACAACCCAGGCAAACCCGGGTTGTTTTTATAGAAATAAATGATTATCTTCTTACTTTTTCATCAGCTTCAAACCCTTTAATTTCCCTAACACCTCCGAAGAAAAAGTGTAGGTAGAACTTTCTTTCTCCTTTCGGCGGACTAACGCGTCGCCAATGAGCCCCCGGACCAGCTGATCCAGATCTACCCCGCTCTTCTGCCATAAATGGTGATACAAAGTACCGGGTAAAGGATTTATCTCGTTGGCGAAATATTCATGGCTGGCCTTATTATATAAAAAATCAAAACGACTGATACCGACGCAACCTAAAGCGCGGAAAACTTTCAGGGAGGCCGCCTGGATATTCTTAGTAGTCGTTTCATCCAGGTTAGCCGGGATGATTATCTTTTTGTCCGCCTTCCCTAATTGGGCGCCTCCGTCATCCAAGTATTTATCTTCATAGCTGAAAAGATCGGAACTGAAGGAAGATTCCTGCAGCAAAGAGGCCTGGGGAGCCTGGTAGCCTCTCACCGCGCAGGTAATATCAACTAAATTTTCCACGCTTTCTTCGATCAAGAGCCGATCATCATAATGCAAGACGACCTCGCAGGCTTGTTCTAAATCAGAGAAATCGCTGACCTTGGTAATGCCGATAGAAGATCCTAGGTGCGGAGGCTTTACGAATACAGGCCAAGCCAGATGTTCTTTAGCTTCTCTTAAAATAGAATCTTTTTTCTCCTCCCAATCCGAACGGCTGTAAGAGATGAATTTAGTGGTCGGGATGCCCAAGCCCTGATAAAAAATCTTGGTCAATACTTTGTCCATGGCCACGGCGGAGGAAGCGACCTCGCATCCGGCATAAGGAACGCCGAAAATATTGAATAATCCCTGCATAGAGCCATCTTCCCCTAAGTGGCCATGAAAAGCGGGGATGGCTAGGTCTATCTCCACGGATTTCTTAGAAAATAGATGTTTTTTGTTGAATACCAAGCAGCCGCGGGAAGAATCCAGATCCAATTCATAGGCGCCGCAATCAGCCAGCTTATCCATGTAATCAATCTCACTGAAAAAAGATAGGCTGCCTAGCTTATCGCCGATAAAAAGCCTCTCTTCCTTGTCTAAGTAGACGGGGATAGCTTGATACTCCGGCATCTTTTTCAAAACTGAAATGATCAATTGCCCGGTAATTATAGAGATGTCGTGCTCCGGGCTCTTGCCGCCGAAGAAAACTCCGATATTTTTTATGGCTTTCATATGATTAAACGCTATTTATAATTGTCCGGCCAATCATTTTGGAAAATGATAGTATCTCCGGCTCGCAAAACCGCGCCCAAGTCCTGATGGGCGGATGTCGCATCCGGATAAACTTTGTATCTGGGAAATCCGATCCTCGCGAATTCATCCGCAATATAGTTCGTGGCGCTATTCTTAATTAATAGCACTAAATCTAGATTTTTTGAAGCATAGACACGGGCTAATTCCCGATGCCGCGCTTCTTTTTGCGCCCCTAATTCTACCAAGCCGGGAGTAATGACCAGCTTCCGTCCAGCGGCGCGGCCTAAAACCTCCAGGCCGCTCATGAACCCCTGCCAATTACCATTGTAGCTGTCATCGATTATCAGCAATTTCGCGGCGGCATTCCAGATCGGCTCTAAGCGATTCTTAAGATGCGGCGCGGCGGCCAATGGGCCGACGGCTTTAGCCAGGTCTAACCCCAATTTCTTGGCCAGAGCTAAGGCCATCGCTATTAAAACAATATTATGGCGCGCCAGCAGGCGGGTGGAAAAAATCAGCCCCTCATATCGAAAAGATAAGCCGGAAAAATCAGGCAATATCTTGATATCGTTAACAGAATTCTCGTCAATGTATAATTTATCAGGCAAGTTGAACCTAGCGTAGTTATCTTTGATATTCCGATCCGCCAGATTGAGAACCGCCAACTTAGAAGTCCTCTCCCCCAATTCAAATTTGGCCTGGATGGTATTCTGCAGATGGCCGAATCTTTCCAAATGGGACTCATTGATCCCCGTCAATAAAGAATATTCTGGCTGGACCAAATCACAAATCTTAGCGATATCGCCTCTTTGATAAGCGCCCATTTCTACGATAAAAAAATCGGCAGCCGCCATTTCCGCCCCATGAGACAAGATAAAATAAGCAATGCCTAAATCCGTATTGACATTGCTAGGCGTTTTGACGACCCGAAAGCTGCTGCTTAATATAGTAGCTAATATTTCCTTGAGGCTGGTCTTCCCGTAACTGCCGGTAATGCCGATAACTTTAGCGCGCGTCTTCAACAGCGCTTTTCGCGCCCGACTAACGACGCGCTTCTTTAGGAAATAATCGATCGGATAAAACAACAATAGAATGAGAATAACGAGAAGAGGCAGAGCCGGAACTAAGATAAATAGAAACAATAAGGCCCACCAATGCCAAGCGTAAATGAAAGATATTATCAGGACAGCGATCAGAAACCAAAGCGAAAAATAAAGGACTCTGGCCTTAGCCGTCCAATCGATAGACTGCCTCTTCTGAAGAGACCGCCAATGCCAGTCACGATAAATAAAAGACAAAAAACGTCCGATGTCATAAGATTCTCGCTGCAGGATATAAATTAGATTACGGACTATACTCATATATGCTTAAGAAGGGTTTCTCGGAAAACCGACGGCTGGTCTAAAAAGCAATAGTGACCGGCCTGAGGAATGACCTCTAAGACGGAGGCGGATCGTAAGGCTTTTAGCCTTTCCACTTGGCTATACGGCGTATCCTGGTCATCGCGTCCCCAAATTAAAACAACTGGCAAGCTCAATTTAGCAAAAGCGCTCTGCCTATCTTCACTAATCAAATTCTTATAGATATCCTCTAATTCTCCGGCTTGGACATAATCCGCGCTAAGCGCTCGCCCAGCCAGGCGTCCGCGCCAACGCTTATTGACGAAGGGGAATAAAATACGGAAGATTTTAGCAATAACGAATATCGTCTTAGCCTTGGCCGATTTATTTCTAATAATCGCGCCGCCTATGATAATCAATTTTCTGGCCGCCTGACCGCTGGATATATATTCGACGGCGATGGCACCGCCAACACTATGGCCGATTAGAATCGGCGCCTGAATTTGTAATTTATTTAAAAACTCGCTGACGAACCCAGCATATTCTCTTAGCCCCCAAGCCTCTTTCGGTCTCTCGCTTCCGCCCCAGCCAGGAAGGTTAAGCGCTAAAAGATTGGGGACGTCTCCGACAGCGGAACAAAATAGATCGACCGGCGATTTCCAGCCAGGCAGAAAAACCACCGCCTGGCTCGGGCTGAAGTCGGAGCTGATTGCATAATTGACTTTTAAACCGGAAATAATTATTTCTTTCTTGATCATATAAGTAGTGTAATAAAAACCTATCTTTTCCGCAAATGGTCAAAATTGCCCTATATTCCGTCTTTGCTCCTGACCGCTAAAAATGATAAAATTAGCTTATGTCTAAGACTAAGCCTAAATTAATAATCATTGACGGCAATGCTCTTATCCACCGCAGCTTCCATGCTTTGCCGCCGACTTTACGTACCAAGTCCGGCCAGCTGGTTAATGCTGTATACGGATTTACTTCCTTCCTTTTAAAAGCGCTGAATGAATTCCATCCAGAATATGTGGTCCTGACCTTGGATAAGAAAGGCCCGACCTTCCGTCATGAAGAATACCCTGCCTATAAGGCCACGCGCATCAAAGCTCCGGACGAATTATATGAACAAATTCCTCTCGTGAAACAAGTAGCGGAGTCTTTTAATATCCCGATCTTTGAGCTAAGCGGCTTTGAGGCGGATGATCTCATCGGCACTATCTGCGACCAGGCTGAAACATCTAAAAATTTAGAAAAGATAATCATTACCGGCGACTTAGATACCCTGCAGCTTATCAGCCCAAAAACCAAGGTTTATACTATGAGCCGCGGCTTAAGCGATAGTATTTTATACGGCGAAGACGAGGTGCGCGCCCGCTATAATCTCCGGCCCGATCAAATCATCGACTATAAGGCTCTGCGCGGCGATCCGAGCGATAATATCCCCGGCGTCAAAGGAATAGGCGAAAAGACAGCCAGCGAATTATTGGTGGAATTTAATGATTTAGACGGCGTTTATGCGGCAGTCAAGAAAAATAGCGCTAAGATAACGCCGCGGATCTTAGAGCTCTTAAGAATGAATAAAGAAAATGCTTATCTCAGCCAGCATTTAGCGACTATAAATCGGAACGCCCCGTTGAAATTCTCTTTAAGCGATATCCAATATACTGCATTCAAGCTGGATAAGGTCATGGATCTTTTTAGTGAACTGGAGTTCAAATCTCTATTGAACAAGGTTAAAGAACTGCGGGACAATCTGAATAAAGCGCATGACTCCAGGATAAAATCCGACGAAGAAGGCGCGGCGGCTGGCGGCCGTTCAGGCGAAACTAAATTTACCCGGAATGCCAAGCAATTCCGATACGAGCTGATTGATAGTGATAAAAAATTTATTTCTTTCTTAAAAAAGATTAAAAGGCAAGCAGCTTTCGCTCTAGATACGGAAACTTCCGGCTTAGATCCGATAAACGCCGAATTATTGGGACTGAGCTTCTCCTGGAAACCAGGCGAAGCTTATTTCGTTCTAGCCAATAAAAAGCGCCTAGCCGCCTTGCAGCCGATATTGGAAAATAAAAAGATAAAAAAATACGGCCATAATGTAAAATTTGACTGGCGCGTTCTTAAGAACCAAGGCATCAATTTAGAGGGGATAGCCTTCGATACGATGCTCGCCTCTTATCTCCTGAACCCGGGCAGCCGCCAACACAGTTTGGACGGATTAGCGTTCACCGAACTAGGCTTTGAAAAAATAAGCAAAGCTAATCTGGCCGATACCCAACCGGGCCAGCTTACTTTAGACTTCAAGGCGCTGGATCCGCAAAAACTAAGCCTATACTCTTGCGAGGATGCGGATTTTACCAACCGCCTGGTCAAATCCTTGACGCCGAAACTGAAAGCCGAAAAATTGCAGGAACTGTTTACAAGAATTGAGCTCCCCTTGGCGCCCGTCTTAGGAAAAATGGAAGATAATGGCATCAATATAGACCCCGGACGATTAAGCGGCTTAAGCCGAGAAGTAGGGCTTAGATTGAAAAAACTAGAGACAGCCATACATCGCTTAGCACAGGAAAAATTCAATATTAACTCTACCAAGCAACTGAAAGAAATCTTATTCACCAGGCTGGCCATACCGACTGATAATATAAAAAAGACTAAAACCGGTTTTTCTACGGCCGAAGATGAATTAGCAAAATTACGCGATTTTCATCCGATTATCCCTTTGCTGCAAGACTATCGGGAATTGAATAAACTGCAGACGACCTACTTGAACGCTCTGCCGACGATGATTAACCCGAAAACGGGCCGGATACATACTAATTTTAACCAGACGATCGCCGCCACCGGGCGTTTGTCCTCTACCGACCCGAATCTGCAAAATATCCCGACTCGGACTGCTGAGGGGCAGAAAATCAGGCAGGCTTTTATCGCCGCCCCCGGCTATAAGCTGCTCGGCTTCGATTATTCCCAGATCGAACTGCGTCTGGCCGCCCATATATCCGGAGACGAAAAGATGATCGCCGCCTTTAAAAACGGCGAGGATATCCATAGCGCTACGGCGGCGGAAATTAACGGAGTAAAGCTGGACGCCGTGACTAAGAATATGCGGCGGGAAGCGAAGGCGGTCAACTTCGGCATTCTATACGGCCAAGGATCGCATGGCCTAAGCCAAGGAGCAGGCATCTCCTACGCCCAAGCAGCTGATTTCATAAGAAAATATTTCGCGGCTTATCCTAAAATAAAAAAAATGACTGAGGGTTTTATCCAAGAGGCTAAAGATAAAGGCTATGTTTCCACGCTATTCGGCCGCCGGCGCCCTCTGCCAGAAATCAATTCCACTATTCCGGCCATACGTAAAAGCGCGGAGCGCATGGCGATCAATACCCCCCTGCAAGGCACGGCCGCTGATATTATCAAGCTGGCCATGGTAAAGATAGCCGAGCTCATCAGAGACCGAGAGGCGGATATCAGGCTGCTCTTGCAAATACATGACGAATTGATTTTTGAAATCAAACCCGATAAGATAAAAACCTACGCTCCGCTGATCAAAGATACCATGCAGAACGTCATAAAGCTCAAGGTGCCGATAATCGTGGAAGAAGCGAGCGGCGACAATTGGGGAGAGTTAAAATAAAATGCTTAAATCACAAAGAGACAAATTAAAAAAACTGAATGGACTGAAAATCGCCCTTCTAGGCTGGGGGCTGGATAATCAGTCGCTTTTAGCCTTGCTGGACAAGGAAAAAATAAAAGCGCAGATCACCATTTGCGACTTCAGGGATAAAGAGCAATTGCCGCCGGTCAGGACTAAGCACCTGCGGGTCGCCTATCAATTAGGGGCATCGTTCAATACGAATTTAGACCGATTTGACTGCTTATTCCGTTCCCCGGGCTGGCCAATAGCTTGTCCGGGAATACAGGCCGCCCTAAAAACAGGGCACACGGAACTGAATAGCCCGATGAACCTATTCTTCTACCTCGCGCCGACGAAAAATATCATCGGCATTACCGGTAGCAAAGGCAAAGGCACGACTGCCAGCTTGATTTATCAGATTCTCCTTGACTCTAACCGCCACAATAAGAAGAAAGTCTGGCTCGGCGGCAACATCGGCGTTTCTCCCTTATCTTTCTTGGAAAAAATAAAAGCTGGCGATTTCGTCATCTTAGAATTATCCAGCTTCCAGTTGGAAGACTTGAGATATTCGCCGCGCCTGGCGCTTATAACCAATCTATTCCCTGAACATCTAGCGCCGGCCGATCCTCATAATCCGAATTTCCATGCTTCTCGTGCCGCTTACTGGCGGGCCAAATTGAATATTGCCAGCCATGGACAGAATGAATATCTGATTGTCAGCTATAACTTAAAGAATAAAATGAGATCCGTCCGTACTGCGAGCAAAATTATTTATTTCCGGGCCAGCCGTTTAGCTTCTCATTTAGCAGGAGAATACAACCGGGAAAATATCGGCGCGGCCGTAGCGGCCGCCAAAATCCTAAAGATAAAACCCGATGTCTACAGGCGGACGATCGCCTCTTTCCATAACTTAGAACATCGCCTGGAACTGGTGGCCGAAATAAAAGGCGTCAGATATTTCGACAATAGCTTCTCTACTACGCCGGAAAGCACCGTCTTAGATTTAAAATCTTTCCGTGCGCCGGTGATCCTGATCGCGGGTGGAGCGGATAAGGGCGCTAGTTTCCGCTTCTTAGCGCGGACGATAAGAAAACGGGTAAAATTCTTGATCCTCCTAGACGGCCGAGCTACGCCGCGGATCAAAAAAGAACTAACGGTTATTAGATTTCCCCGCTCCCGGATGAGGGACGCCAAAAGCATGGCTGAGGCCGTTTCGCTCGCGCGCGCGCAAAGCGTTCCCGGAGATATCGTCCTCCTATCTACAGCTTGCGCTAGCTTCGGACTCTTCAAAAATTATAAAGAACGCGGCGATCAATTCAAATACTATGTCCGAGCTGGAATATAATAAGATGGCAGCAAAAAATATTATCGGCGTCTTTGACTCCGGCTTGGGAGGCTTGACGGTCTTAAAACATTTTCTCCAGGTTCTGCCCGATTATAACTATATATACCTGGGCGATAGCGCGCGGCTCCCCTATGGAGAGAAATCTCCGGAAACGATTTATAATTACAGCCGCGAAGCTATTGATTTCCTATTCAGAAAAGGCTGCAAACTTATAATCATCGCGTGCAACACCGCTTCCAGCCAGGCTCTACGACGTCTGCAACAGGAATATCTGCCTACCGCTTATCCTGATCGACGCATCTTGGGGGTCATCCGCCCCGTTGCGGAATATGTCGCTCGCCAGGACCATTTAGACTCCGTCGGGATTATTGGCACCAAAGCGACGATAAATTCGCGCGCCTACCAGGCTGAACTCAGCAAATTGAACCCCAATTTAAGGGTAGAGGCTGAAAGCACGCCCTTACTGGTCCCCCTTATCGAGGAGGGTTGGTCCGCTAAGCCGGAAACGAAGATGATTTTAAAAAAATATCTACGGCCGTTAAAAATAAAAAAAATAGGCGCCCTTATCCTGGGCTGTACCCATTACCCCTTCCTGCGCCGGGAAATAAAACAAATAATGGGCCGGCGGATAGCCGTCCCTGAACCGGGGGAAATAATCGCGGCCAGCCTGAAAGAATATCTAGGCCGGCATCCCGAGCTTGGCCTATCGATTTCTGACCAAGTGACCCATGAGTACTATACGACCGATAATCCCGTCCTTTTTCGGAAATTGGGCGAAAAATTCTTAGGATGCCATTTAGATAATTTAAGCCAAGTTAAAATAAGCGCCACATAACTATGATTATCTTTATATACGGTGCGGATACTTTCCGTTCTCAGCGCTTTCTCCGGGAATTGCGCGATAAATTTACTCGCGACGTCGATCCGGATGCGAATAGCTTCAGTTTTATAGACGGCAGCACGGCGGCGCTTTCCGCTATCGGCGAAAGAATAAATACCGGCTCGCTTTTCGTAAAAAAAAGGCTGGTCATCATAGAAAATATCTTTCAAAATAAGAAGAATGGGATTCTCCCGGACTTGCTGGATTATTTGAAGAGAATAGCTTCCAGCGAAGACGCCGTTATAATCTTCCGGGACGAAGAGCTCAATACCAAGAATCGGCCGCTTAAGGCGGATGAAAAAAAACTGTTTAATTTTTTGAGCCAGCAACCTTATTCCCAAGAATTCAAAACTCTTTCTGACAGCCAGATCCTGACTTTCATCAAGAAAGAAGCGGGCGCTTACCATAAAGACATCGGGGCTCCGGCCGCCTCCCTGCTTCTGAACCTAAGCGGCAATGATCTGTGGGCTATCGCCGGCCACCTGAAAAAATTAGCTTTTGCTAGTACGGACAAAACGATAACGAGCGGTCAGGTCAAGGAGCTGGTTTCTGCATCTTATGATGAGAATATCTTTGGCTTGACCGACGCTCTTAGCGTCAAGGACAAGAAATTAGCGGCCGGCCTGCTCGCCGAACAATACGCGGCCGGCTTAAGCGGCGAGTATCTTCTAACGATGCTTATCCGCCAATTCAAGATCCTCTTGCAGATCCGTTCAGCCTTGGACAGGAAAATAAGTCCGGCCGATCTGGCCTCAGAATTGAAGCTCCACCCCTTCATCATCAAAAAAGGGGCGCTACAGGCTAGGAATTTCAGCGCGGCGGCTTTAAAAAATTATCTAGACCGCCTGATCCGCTTGGATTTCTTAAATAAAAAGGGGCGCAGCGATATTGCCACGGAACTGACTTTGCTAATTTCCGGATTATAATGGATATTGATTAACGGACGCTTGCCTTTTTATTTAATATTTGTTATATTCTTGTCAGTTAAAAATTGGGCAATTAGCTCAGTTGGTTAGAGCGCAACACTGATAATGTTGAGGTCGGTGGTTCGAGTCCACCATTGCCCACCACTCATCATAATTTATTTATTATTATAGCGGGGTAGAGCAGTTGGCAGCTCGCTAGGCCCATAACCTAGAGGTCGCCGGTTCGAGTCCGGCCCCCGCAACTTATTTGACAACACAATTTTCAAGCCTCGGTAGCTCAGTGGTAGAGCAAAGGACTGAAAATCCTTGTGTCGTCAGTTCGATTCTGACCCGGGGCACAAAGTAGATAAAAAAATAAACCCATGTTATATTTGTTATGGGTTTATTTTTTTAAATCAAGGGCGGGGTGTGGCCCAGTTGGTCTAAGGCGTCTGGTTTGGGACCAGAAGATCGAGAGTTCGAATCTCTCCACCCCGACAAAGCAAACTGGTTCAACTCTCTTCCGGCGATTAAATCCTTATAAGAGCGGGCGCGTGCCGCTCTTTTTTATCGAGCGCTGGCGATGTCCTTGGCCGCCTGCCTGAAGGATAAGAAGCGGATTATCTTATTCATCAACCATCCGAGCCCGAGAAATAGGAATAAATAAAGTAGGGTCGCCGCCCAAGCCGGCAGCCAGAAATAAAATATATCGTAACGATAGAGGATCGGCCAATGGAATAAGTAAATCTCATATGAATATAAGCCGAACAGGGACAATAACCGGCATTCTATCTTTTTCAAAATGAAAACGCCGGAAATAGCCAGGACAGCCAAGATGCTCATGCTCTGCTCCAGGCGTGCGCTAACGCCGATGCCGGAATGGATATTAGCATAAACGAAGATCGCCAATAAACCGGCTAAAACCGGATAATAAACCATAGCGGTCCCGGCCGCCGACCATTTTCCCGCTGAAAAGTCGGGCGCCGGAATCTTGGTCACTATCCACGCTGCCATGACGCCCAGAGGAAAAGCGAAAATGTGGACTTTATAAAGATATAAGACATAATCCAGAAATGGCGGCTGCCAATAAATCAACAGATAGCCGGCCAGATATAAAACGAGAGCCGAAAACCAGGGCCTCTTTTTATTGAAGACGAGAGGAAATAACAAATAGTAGCCGAGGATAAAAGTAAAATACCATAAAGGAGAATTGATATCCTGATATAAATCGGCGTGAGTAAAAATTCCTAAAAAAGCTCGCCCAAGATAATCAAGAGGGTAGCTGATATGCAAAACCAGATAATCTAAAGCCACGAACGCGGCGAGAACTAGCCAGAACGGCGTAAATAATTTTAAAAGACGTTTTTTATAGAATTGCCAGGCAGGCAAATTCTTTTGCAGCTGGCTGGCCGTCAGTCCGAAACCGGACAAGAATAAAAATAAATTCACGCCGACGCCGGCGGCGATAGTAAGCGGCCACAGGAAGCGATGATCATTAACCAAAAAATAGCCGATATGCGACAAAACGATCATCAAAATCGCCAGACCCTTGAGTTCGGTCGTCAGCGTCGCCGGAAACCACTCTTTTATTTGGCGCGACCTGACTAAGGCTGCTAAAATAATAAAAAAAATAAGAGAAAAAATCCAAGTCGACTGGACCGGGTCATTGATAGAAATGATCATAAATTATGCCCGCCCAGATCTTATAGCCTGCGGCGGAGGGATGAAATAAGTCGGCGGAGTAATGCGCTCCCGCCTGTTTGAATAAAGCGACGGTCGGCGTGTACAGATCAATGTAGACAATATGATACTTAACAGATAATTCTTTTATAATAGCATTAAACTCCCGCGTCCTAGCATCAAAATAAACTTGATAAGGCGGAAGCATCATGGTATCGGCGCCGATAAACGGAATATTAACAGCATATACCGCAGCGGAAGTCTCTTTAGTGAGGCGCTCTAATATCTCTCCATAATTATGACGGAAGACGTCGGCCGAGACATTATTATGGATATCATTGACGCCGATAAGCAGGGTGATGACTTGCGGCTTAGTCTGGACGGCCGGAGATAATAAGTTATTTATCAAATCAGCCGTCTTATAGCCCGGAACCGAATAATTCTGTAAAATGACTTTTTTATCTCGGCCAGCCAGCCGATCGGCCAATAAATAAGGAAGGGAGTCCTGTGCCGATGAGGTGCCGGCTCCCGCCATCAGGCTGTCGCCGAGAGCCAAATAAACTAGGCTGGAAGTAGCGGTCATATTATTAAAGACTAGCTGGTCTCCGATCCTATTGACCGGAGGCAGATTAGCTGCTCCTATAGTATTATAGATATGGGCATAGGCCCGATTCAAATATAAGCCGATAACAGCTAAGATAATAGCGAGGGCCAGCAGGTAACGTTTTCTTTTTTTAGAGGTAATATTCATGTAATATAGTATATAACAAAATCCAGGATCGTGCATACTGAGAAGCCATTTCCCTGCCCTTGATTTTTATTTATTATTATGTTAGTATTCACTCATCTTAATTAATTTATTATTTAGAAATTCCGTATGCCAAACAAGAAATCGGCGGCTAAAGAACTGCGTAAAGCTGTCAAAAGAAAGGCCGCTAATAAAAAAGCTTCTGACAAACTCAAAGATTTAGTTAAAGTTAGCCTAAAACAAATTAAGGCCAACGATAAAAAAATCAAAGAAGATTATATTAAAACTATCAAAGCTATCGATAAAGCCGCTAAGAAAGGCGTCATCAAGAAAAATACGGCCGCCAGACGGAAATCACGGCTGATGAAGAAAATTAATACCATTAAATAAGCGTATTATATAATAATGTACTCATCTTGGATGCGGAGACAGAAGCCTTAAAACCGAAGGCCGGGCCGCTTCTCGGATGAGCGCCAAAACTATGCTAGATAAAAAGACCAAAGAAAAAATCATTAAAAAATTTCGCGTCCACGATACCGATACCGGCTCGCCGCAAGTACAGATAGCGATCTTGACCGAAGAGATCAAAGAACTGACCGAACATTTGAAGAATCATAAGCATGACTTCTCTTCCCGCCGCGGCTTGTTAAAAAAAGTCAGCGAGAGACGGAAACTATTAAAATTCTTACAGAAAGAAAGCGCCGAACAATTCAAAGAATTGGCGGATAAGCTTAAATTGAAGATTGCCCAGAAACTGCAGGAAGAGGAAGAGGAAGAAAAGAAAAAGGAGAAAAAGTATATCGAGACCGAAGAAGACGGCGAAGAAAGCAAGGACGCCGCTAGTGACGAGGAAAAATAATAATCATTATGATAAAACACAAGGAACAACGAGTAGGAATTTTGGTTGATGTTTCCAACATGTACCATTCTGCCAAGAATCTATACAACAAAAAAACCAATTTCAAGGAGATTTTAACTAAAGCAGTGGCCGGCCGGAAGTTGATCCGGGCCACTGCTTATGCTATCCGGACAGAGAACAAGGAAGAATCACCTTTCATAGAAGCTCTGGAACAACAAGGCTTCGAAGTCAAGATGAAAGATCTCCAGATCTTTGCCGGCGGAGCGAAAAAGGCCGACTGGGATGTCGGTATCGCCATTGACGCCATCAAGCTGGCTGACAAGTTAGACGTCTTGGTGATCGTATCCGGCGACGGCGACTATTTGCCGCTAGTTTCCTACCTGCAGAATAATAAAGGCTGCTTAGTAGAAATAATGGCCTTCAGGAAAACCTGCTCTTCAAAACTGATCGAGGAGGCAGATGATTTTACCGATCTGGGAAGCAGTAAGAAATTCTTGATTTATAACTAATTAAAATAAAGCCGATAAACGGCTATTAAGAACTAAACGCTTCTGTCCGTTAAATAGATAGCGCTGTATTATACATACAGTTCTGTAATTTAACGGCCAGAGCAACGAAATTATGGAAAAAGTATTCAGTGGAGAGTGGCTTGGCCGTCCTCTCACTATTAAAACTGGTAAAGTGGCCAAACAAGCCGATGCGGCCGTCTGGGTCCAATACGGCGAAACCGTGGTGCAAGCCACCGTGGTTCAGGCTAGGACCGAACGCCTCGGGATAGATTTCTTCCCGCTCATGGTAGACTTTGAGGAAAAACTCTATGCCGCCGGGATTATCAAGGGTTCCCGCTGGATTAAGCGGGAGGGCAGACCGACCGATCTGTCTGTCTTGACCGGCCGGATGATCGACAGATCCATCCGTCCTTTATTCGCCGAGGGCGATAACCGCGACGTACAGGTCATCATCACGGTTTTAGCCGTTGACCAAGAGAACGATTACGATATCGTCTCCCTTCTAGCCGCTTCGGCCGCCCTGGCTATCTCCGGCCTGAATTGGAATGGACCCATTGGCGGCGTCCGAGTCGGCCTGATAGAAGATAAATTCGTTTTTAACCCGACTTATGAAGAACAGGCGAAGAGTTCCTTGGATTTGATCGTCGCTGGCACTGCCAAAAAAGTTATTATGATCGAAGCGGGCGCGAATGAAATACCAGAAGCGATTATGCTGAAAGCCATCATGGCTGGCCAGGAAAAATTGCAGGTGGCCATAGAACTGATCAACGAATTAAAAAAAAACATCACGCCGAAACTGGATCCGTCCTCTTCTAAAAAACCGGAAACGGCCGAGGAACAGGAAGAAGAAAAAAAACAAGCGGAATTGCTGAAACTAGGCCAAGACTGGCTGAAAGAGAATGTCAATAAAATCTTATTCGATAAAGCCTACTATACGAAGGGGGAGCGCAAATTAGCGGTTACCGCCATCAAGGATAAGCTCAATGAATATCTGACGACGCAAGGAGTAGACAGCGATAAGCGCTATCATATCGTCAAAAAAATCGTGGACAAAGCCATCGACGCGGAAATAACCAGAGCAATTACCGAAGAAAAGAAACGCGTAGACGGAAGAGCGTTGGATGAGATACGCCCCTTATCCGCTGAAGTGGCTGTCTTGCCGCGCGACCACGGTACGGCGCTTTTCTCCCGCGGCGAAACTCAAGTCATGTCCATCGTGACTTTAGGAGCGCCTGGCCTGGAACAATCCCTAGAGGGCTTAGAGGGCCAAAGCAAGAAACGTTACATGCATCATTATAATTTTCCACCTTATTCTGTCGGCGAAGTCTCTCCGCTCCGCGGCACTGGCCGTCGCGAAATCGGACATGGCGCTTTGGCTGAAAAAGCCCTGCTCCCCATGGTTCCCAACAAAGATGAATTCCCTTATGCTATCCGCATCGTCAGCGAAACCTTAGGTTCTAATGGTTCTTCATCCATGGCTTCAACCTGCGCCTCTACTTTAGCCTTAATGGACGCTGGCGTGCCGATAAAGAAGCCGGTGGCCGGTATTGCCATGGGTCTCGCATCCAATGCCGATATGAGCCGCTGGGAAGTCTTAACTGATATCCAGGATTTAGAAGACGGCGATGGCGGCATGGATTTTAAGATAACCGGCACCGCTCAAGGCTTGACGGCTATTCAATTAGACACGAAGACCGACGGATTAACCGAAGAGATAATGGCTAAGACTTTGACGCAAGGACGGGCCGCTCTGAACCAGATCCTAGAGGTGATCACCGCCGCCATTCCGGCTCCGCGCGCCGAATTATCAAAGTATGCTCCGCGCCTTATAAGCTTCAATGTTGATCCGGAGAAAATCGGAGCGATCATCGGCCCGGGCGGGAAGATAATCAATAAGATAATCGATGAAACGGGAGTAAGTATCGATATTGAAGACAGCGGCCTAGTTGTCGTTTGCGGCACGGACGCCGCCATGGTAGACGAAGCTGTCCGCCAGGTGAAAGCTATCGTCCATGTCTTTGAGCCGGGCGAGATAATCAAAGGAAAAGTTGTCCGCTTGCTTGATTTCGGGGCTTTCGTCGCTTTGAACGGCAGCCAGGACGGCATGGTCCACGTCAGCGAGCTCGCTCCCTACCGGATAGAAAAACCGAGCGACTTCTTGACGGTCGGCGACACGGTAACTGTCAAAATAAAAGAAATAGACGACCAGGGACGCATCAATTTGACCATGAAAGGACTGGAAGAAAACGCTGAATTATGGAAAGACGAAAAAGGCAAGTCAAACGGGACTTCTTTCGGCTCTTCCTTCGGCGGGGGACGACCCGGCTTCGGTTCCCGAGGCCAAGGAGGCGACCGCCGCGGCGGTCCTAGCCGCCCCAGCCGTTTCAGCGAACGACGCCGCTCTTAATCTTAGCCAATATTGACTTTTATTTAACATTCAGATATTATTTCCCCATATAAATATCCTGAAAATAAACAAATATGCTAGTAATCAAATTAGCCCAAACCGGAAAGACCAATAAAAAAATGTTCCGTCTTGTAATCTCGGAAAAAAGCCGCGATCCATTTGGAGATGTTTTAGAAATATTAGGTTCTTATAACCCCCACTCCAAGGAGCTAGCCGCTAAAAACGAAAAGATTAAATTTTGGCTTTCTAAAGGCGCCCAGATGACTCCGACCGTCAATAATCTTCTGATAGATAAAAAAGTTATTGAAGGACAGAAGGCCAAAGCTTCTAAGCCGGGCAAGCCGAGCGAAAAACGCTTGGCTCAGGCTAAAGCTAAAGCTGATAAAAAAACCACGAAAGAAACGGCGCCAGCGGCAGCCGCGGAAACCCCGGCGGAAAAACCGGCTGAACCGGCGGTTGAAACAGCCGCGGAAACCCCGGCGGAAGCTAAAACCGAAAACGCTTAATTCATTAGAAAATATTGACAAATAGGCGTAAAGTAGTATACTTATAAACATAAGGCTGCTGATGTAGCAGTTATTTAATAAAATTTCTTTCTACTTTGACCGGAGAGACAAAACCGCTCAAAATACGAAGGACGAATGAAAACTATGGTAGAACAAGACAAAGAGTTTTTGGAAATGGTCGTCAAAAGCATCGTTTCAAATCCTAACGATGTGGTCGTAGACCGAACGATCGATGAAAGAGGCGTCTTATTGACCCTCAAGACTAATCCGGCTGATATGGGTTACGTTATTGGCCGCAAAGGTCAAACCGCCCAATCAATCCGCACTTTGCTGAAAATTATCGGCGCCAAAAATAACTCTCGCGTCAATTTGAAGATCTATGATCCAGAGGGCGGCAGCCACCGCAGCGAAGGCCATCGTGAACATCGCGACAGCCGCGACGACATTGATACTTCCGCTATTGATGATTTAAAAATCTAAAATCAAAAAATATTAGATAACAAAAAAGTCCAGTGTCAAAACCGGACTTTTTTGATATAATAAGAACATATGCAATTCCATCTCATCAGCATCTTCCCCGATATCTTCTCTTCTTATCTTAATGAGAGCATCTTAAAGCGGGCGCAAGACAAGAAAATAATCCGTTGCCAGATCCATAATCTGCGCGACTGGACGAACGACAAGCATAAAACCGTAGATGATGCCCCATATAGCGGCGGCGCCGGAATGCTGATGAAAATAGAACCTCTCTATCGCGCCCTGAGCGATATCAAGGAGTTAAATAAAGAAATAAGGCCGGCGAAAAGAAAAATCGTCCTGCTTTCCGCGGGGGGTAAAAAATGGAATCAATCTCTCGCCAGACAATATTCTAAATTAGAAGAGCTCATCCTTATTTGCGGCCGCTACGAAGGCGTGGATGCCAGGATAAAAAAATTCATTGACGCGGAAATCTCTGTCGGAGACTATGTCTTGACCGGCGGCGAGCTGCCGGCCCTGACCTTGATCGACTCTATCGCTCGCCTGCTCCCCGGCGTCTTGGGAAATAGCGACAGCCTGCTCGAAGAATCGCATGCTCTAGCCGGCATAGCTGAATACCCGCAATATACCCGGCCGGAAATCTTTATGGCCGGCGGGAAGAAATATGCGGTACCTAAGGTGCTCCTGTCCGGCGACCACCGGAAAGTGAAAGAGTGGAGGAATAGCCGGCAAAAGAAGATAAAAAACTAAATACTCCGCACGAAATTTTCCAATATAAAAAATCCCGGTTCGTTGCCGGGATTTTTGCTACTTAATTCAAAATAGCGTCTTCAAATTTATTTTGAAGATTAAACATAAGATGTCCGTATTCTTGTTCAGGCAAAATCTGTTCTTGTATGAACAGCCCGATGATAGTCGGGAGGCCGCAAAGTAGATCCCAATTGCCGACATGGATGGCTAAGTAATCTACCCAGCCCTTGGCAAAAGAAGAAATCTTATCCGTCACCTTGACATCTTCTTCCGCGCGCCATACTTCGATTATTTTAAACATGACATCATTCGCCACTCTGATGTCAAATCGATTAGTCGCCGGATTATACGTATACTTTTGCGTCGCTTGATCTATCTTACCGCTTTTTATCAGGGCGATAAAATCATTTTCAGCTTCTTGTTTTTTCTTATACATAGCCTGCACGATTTTTATAAGCTGACGCCGCTTAAGGTTGAATCTGACCCTATTGACGACAGCGATTACGAGCGTTGCGAGGACGATGGCGACAACGACACTGCCGATAATCGCGAGCCAAACCATATTAGCCTGGAAGGTGTATTTTGTCGCCTCGGCCAATGGTTGGCGGAAATAAATGATTAAAACAATGGCCGTCATAGCGACAAGACGCTTAAAGGTTTTGAGAGCGTTCATGGGATATTTCTCCTATATGTTTTTGTGGTTGGAAAAGATCTAAATAAAGAAGTTATTAAAAAAATTAATAACTATTTATAGTACAATATTTATTTAAATAAGTCAAGACTAAATTACTGACTAATCTTAACGACTTTCCAGCCATTTTCCGTCCTCAACAAATGCCCCTCTATCGTGAACCCAGCGGCTTTCTTATGCCCGCCGCCGCCCCAATTCTGAGCGATATGAGCTAAATCAATATCGTCGGCCGTGGTACGCAAACTGCCCTTCACTCGTCCATCCTCTTCCCGTAGCAATAGGGCGACGCTGACGCCGCTCAAGGTGCTTAAAAAAGAAACGATATCGCCGAAAAGGTCAGCCTCTGCTTTAATATCGGTTGGTGCCAATAATTCCGTCAACTCGTCGGCTGTCAAAGCTGAAAAAGCTAAACCAGTCGCCGGATCGAGCCTCATATTTTCCAAGGCGCGTCCCCAGACTTTAAGCGCTGGGAAACTCTTATTATTAACGGTGTTCTCGATAATTTTAGGTAATGAAGCGCCGCGCAGAAGCATTTCCGAAGCGATAGCTAAGGCTTCGCGAGAAGAATTGGCGTGGAGAAAATGCCCGGTATCGGTCATTAGCCCGATTAAAATACAATTGGCGACGACCTTGCTGACTGCCAGGTTATTCGCTTTTAGAAAATGGTAAATGATTTCTGTGGTGGACGCCTTATCAGATAAGCGTATTTCTAAATCAGCATAAGTTTCCTGCGGAGAATGATGATCGAATTCAATGATATATGGCCGACGGCTGATGCGTCCGGCCTGGGCCGCCTGCAAAAGGGTCCGCAAACGCGCCTCTAAGCCGGTGCGCGAAATAGAGCCGCAATCCAAGATGATAATGGTATCAAAAGCCAATAAATCATCGGGTTCTTCGGTTGATATTGAATCTTCATTGGGGATGAAGGAATAAGCGCCGACCATTTTTTTGGCGGCATAAGCATAGGTGCTCAGTCCTAAGGAGGAACTGATTTCCAAAATAGCGCCGATGGACGCTAAGGCGTCAGCATCAGGCGATGTATGCCCGATGATCAGGATACGCGCCCCTGATCTTATCTTAAAATAGGCTAATTGTAATTTTTCGGTTAAATTCATAACTGACCATTCTATAACAGGCTAATAAAAAAGTCCAGACGGCGAAGAGCCGGCCGGACTGGATGAAATTTTTACCTTCAGTCTTAAATTTGTCTATTATTCCGAGTCAGTCTGGCCTATTCCGGCGATCAATTTCTCAATCTTATCAGCTTCCCTTTCCGTCGCATCAAACTCCCAGATGAGATGCGGCAATTTACGTAATTTTATCCGCGAACGGAGCAGGCTGACTAGCAGTCCGGTAGAGGCTGTCAATTTCCTTAGTACGGTGCCGGCAAACTTGTCCGGCAGGACAGAAAAACCGACTTTAGCCTGCTTTAGATCAGCGCTGCATTCCACGTAGGTAATCGTGATAAGAGTATTAGGCAGGGCTACTTCACGATTGACAATCCGTGCCAGCTCTTCTAATAGTAGTTCATTAATTCGCGGGATCTTTGACATATACATAAATCCCCGCGAATAGCGGGGATGAAAATTAAATCTTATTCACTACCCTTTCTTCCTGATAGACCTGGAGAATGTCGCCGACAGCGATAAGAGGCTTCCCTTCATACTTCAGGCCGGCCTCGATATCCTTATCCACCAATTCTACATCTTGCTTGCCAGACTGAAGACGGGTCAACCGGCCGGAAACGATAAAGTCGTCGCCGCGCTTTACATCAATTAAGCTATTATTCTTGATGACTCCGTCTAAGACCTTGCCGCCTACTATCTGGCTAGTATTTTCCGTTCGGAATACTGCCAATACCTTCAAGCGGCCGAGCTCGATCCGATTTATTTCCGGCTTGACTAGCAGTTGCATCTCATCTTTAACAAACTTGATCAAATCGTAAATCACGGAAAATATTTTAACCGTCACCTGTTTTTCCCGGACTAAGATCTCAATGGCCGGGGACATCCGGACATTGAAACCGAGTATTTTGGCGCCGGAATCTTCGGCCCGCTTAACATCGCCCTCGGTAATATAGCCCAAACCCTTGCTGATGACTTTAGTCTTTACTTTCTCATTATTCAGTTTAAGCAACGACTCTTCAATCGCCTCTGCCGATCCTAAGAAGTCGGCTTTGATAATGACATTTATTTTCGGCGTCTTATCCTCCGAGTTATCGTCGCTCGCCGCCGGAATGACGGCCGCTTGGCCGGCGCTAGCTTTAATCTTTTTAGTTCTGACTTTTTCGCCTTCGCCGACAGTCAAGATATCGCCGACCGCCGGAGAAATTTTCAATCCTAATATTTTTACCGGCATAGATGGACCGGCTTCTTTAACTTCCTCCCCCTTATAATTACGCAGGGACTTTACTTTGCCATAAATGATGTCATTAAAGCATAGCTGGTCGCCGAGGCGCAAAGTGCCGTTCTGGACCAGGATGGTAGCCAAGGGACCGGCCGCTTTATCTATGTTTGATTCTACGACTGTTCCGGCGGCTGAAGCGTCGGGATTGGCTTGCAAGGCGGCGCCCTCGGTATCCGCCACCAATAGGACCATATCTAACAATTCTTCGATGCCGGTTCCCTCTTTAGCCGAAATAGGCGCGCAAATAGTCTTCCCGCCCCAGTCTTCCGGAGTAATATTCAACTGAGTAGCTAATTCCTGCTTGGTCCGATTAAGATCAGCCGCGGGTTTATCAATTTTATTTATTGCCACTAGATAAGGGATTTTCGCCGCCTCAATGATCCTAAAGGCCTCGATAGTCTGCGGCTTGACCCCGTCATCGGCGGCCACGACCAAAATAGCGATGTCAGCGACCTTCGCTCCGCGGCTACGCATAGCAGTAAAGGCCTCATGGCCAGGAGTATCAATGAAAGTTATTGCTCGTCCCTTGCGGACGATTTGGTAAGCGCCGATGTGCTGGGTAATGCCCCCCGCCTCTCCGGCGATGACATTAGTCTGACGTATAGAATCTAACAATTTAGTCTTGCCATGATCGACGTGGCCCATGACGACGATGACCGGCGGACGTTCTTTCAGGCTCTCAGCGGTCTCACCGGCTAAAATCGTGGCTAATTTTTTATCTTCTTTTCTGTCTTCATCTAATTTGACTTCAGCGGCTTTAACTTCCAAATTTAGATTTTCTCCGATAATGGAGGCCGTATCGAAATCGATCTTTTCATTAATCGAGGTAAAAACACCGTTTTTCATGAGTTCGGCTAAAACGCGGTTGACCGGGATACCTGCTAACTCCGCATAAGCGCGGACCGTTATTACTTGGGGTACCGCGATCGTCTTCTTTTCTTTCGGCAGGACTTCGTCCTGTTTTTTTATCTCCGCT
This sequence comes from bacterium, assembly GCA_021806615.1. Classification (GTDB taxonomy): domain Bacteria; phylum Patescibacteriota; class Patescibacteriia; order Patescibacteriales; family UBA12465; genus UBA12465. The sequence goes on from JAJZRB010000001.1 coordinate 107,301, forward strand.
TCCCGCTTCTGTTGCTCCCATTCACGGCGCAAAAATGGCCAATCCTTAATGATCTTTTTGGCCGTATTATTGTCTACTTTGATGGCCTTCTGGCCTATAGCAAAACCAAGCTGGGGCAGCATGTCACGCAGCTCTTGCGGCGAAATTCTTAATATTCTGGCTAGTTCAGTTATGTTCATATTTGATAATATTACTTCATTTTTCGGCTTTAGTCAACGCTATTGCTATTTTTGTCAAATCATAGTATTGTATATTGTTAATCTTGTCCTTAAAAAAATTTAAAACAACAAAATCAATAAATCAGAAGAGGTCCATTATGAAACGATTCCTAGCTCTATTAGTATTTTCGGCCGTCTTGATTACAACGACGACTATATCCGCCCAGTCCATGACTGAGTTAATCTGCCCGCAATATATGGGCGGTTACGAGTATGCGGCGCAGAATATTATCAGCACGGCGTTCCGCGTTAAAATAAGCGGTTTGCAGGCCACGACTACATATAAATTCGCCGCCGGGATGATATCCGATGCTGATGCCGCCGCCGCCTCGCCGATTTGTTACGGATATGGCAATTATTACTTCCCTGGATACGATGCCGGTGGAAATTATAAAGCCTCGCCTAACTATGATTATACGCCTGCCACTCCGTATACCCTTCCGACCTCGACAGACATTACCACGGATGCCGCGGGAGAAGTAACATTTTGGGTTATAATCAGCCCGAACAATAATGATAATTTCGCCTTACAGATGATCCATTTATGCATAGTGGTGAACAATGGAGACGGAACTACCGCGGTTACTCTTAGCAACCGCCTAGTCAGCGCCCTGAACGTCGGGCCAGCTGCCAACTTCAGCGGGTATACGACGGCCTATGACTATGCTCTCATCGAAGGACATAGCCTGGCGCCAGGAGGGAAATATGTCTTTATCTATGATAAAGAAAATCCGACTGCCACGGACAGGCCGCTGCATGGCTATATCATTGAAGATAATTCCATCAATGAGAATAGCGGTTATGCTCCAGCTCCATCTTATTACAGCACGGATGTCAACGGACAAACCGGACGTTATGGACTATTATATCCTCTAGCTAACACCAACGGAATAAGGCGCATAGAAACTCTTAATGTTGACGGATCAAGCTACGCCGCCTCTACTGACGCTGACGGTATCTGGCCTTCTGGGTTGAATACCACCAGCCTAACCAAAGGATCAGTCTCTATAATTTCCGAAGCAGATGCGCCGTTGCCGGTGGAATTACAGGATTTTACGGCCACCCTGAACCAGTCCGGGAATCAGGTCGTCCTAAACTGGCGAACGGCGACCGAAATAAGGTCTTATGCTTTTGAAATCCAAAGGAAATCGTTATCGGCGGGCTGGAAAACGATAGGCAGCATCCCGGCTCATGGAAATAGTAATTCTCCTAAGGATTATTCTTTCACGGATAATCAGCTACCAGCCGGCGAAGTCTCTTACCGGTTGAAGATGATTGATAACGACGGAAGCTATGAGCTCAGCCCAGAAACCTCTGTTACGATAACCGCTCCGACGAAGCTCATAGTCTCTCAGAATTATCCCAATCCTTTCAATCCTAGCACGCTGATTACCTACTCCCTGCCCCGCGATTCATTCGTGGACTTAAAAGTCTATGACGCTCTCGGAAGAGAAGTCATGACTCTGATAAACGGAGAAAGATCGGCGGGAACTTACCAAGTCAATTTTAACGGCAACAATTTGCCGAGCGGGACTTATATCTATAAACTAAGTTCTCAAGGTCAAATGACTGTAAAAAAAATGGTCTTAATAAAATAGATCATTAAGTCGCCCTTTTAATCCGACAGGCGAAGAACTGTCGGATTTTTTATTTAATCCAGCCTCGTCAATCATTGCCGCTCTTTAGCTAGCGGCCGCCTTTACAAAGTCCGGACTAAATGCTAAGGTAAAAGCGTAGTTTATTTTATTAATTAAAATCTGTTTTTAGGAATTATTAGAAGAATTAACCACTGTTTGAGGCCAGTTTAAAAATTTATTTCTGTAGACTGCCAACTTATGTTTTTCTCGTATTTTGATGTAAAATTAGCTAAAAAAAACAAAAAATTCGCTAGATCTCTCAAATAAATGCCGTCTTTAGGACATGGTTAGTTTTTTTAAAAATAAATACTGGATGTTTGCCACCTTTAATTCTTAAGGACAGCTACCCTTCTTATATGGAATACTTGGGTTATGTCTTGTACGTCGTCCTGGCTGCGGGTGGTTTTTTTATTGGCTATTTCACTTACAAAAAATCCGCCAGCGCCAAAATCGGCAATGCAGCCGAAAAAGCCGACAAGATCATCAGCGATGCTAAGATCAAAGAAAAGGACCTGCTCTTAAAAGCGCAGGATAGGGCTCTTAAGATTATCGAGGAGTCCAAGAAAGAAGAGGCGTCGCGACGCAACGAGATCAACAGCCTGCAAAAAAGGCTGGAACAGCGGGAAACTTCTTTCTCTCAGAAACTATTAGATCTCCAGGACAAGCAACAAAAATTATACGATAAAGTCAACGAAGTCCAGGAAATCAAAGAAAGAATCAAGCGGGTCAAAGAGGAACAGGATCAAAAACTAGAAAAGATTTCCGGTTTAACCGCGACGGAGGCCAAGGAATTGCTCTTAAAGAACGTGGAAGAAAAATCTACGGAAGACTTAATGGTGCGCATCAACAAATTAGAAAATAGCGCCGAAGAGCAATTAAGCGATAAAGCCAAAGATATCATGGCCCTCGCCATGCAGCGGATGGTCTCTTCCTATACCGTCGAACTGACGACAACGACCGTTGACCTGCCTAACGATGAAATGAAGGGCCGGATCATCGGACGAGAAGGCCGCAATATCAAAGCGATTGAACAAATGACCGGCGTAGAGATCATCGTCGATGATATGCCGAATGCTATCACCGTCTCCGGATTTTCTCTAATCCGCCGCCATATTGCTAAAAAAACCTTAGATTACTTAATAAAAGACGGCCGGATCCATCCGACAAAAATCGAAGAAGCCGTGGAGAACGCCAAGAAAGACATCGCCGTAGATATAAAAAAGGCGGGCGAAGAAGCCATGTACGAGGTGGGCATAACCGGTTTTGACCCGAAACTAGTCCAGATTCTCGGACGCTTAAAATATCGTACCAGCTATGGACAGAATGCCCTGCGCCACTCTATCGAAGTGGCACATCTAGCGGCCATGCTCGCTGAAGAATTAGGCGCGGATGTTACGCTGGCTAAAAAAGGCGGCCTGCTCCATGACATCGGAAAAGCCGTAGACCATGAAGTACAGGGCAATCATACTGAAATCGGACGAGATATCGCCAAGAAATTCAACTTGCCGGCGGAAATTATCGCCCCCATTGAAACGCATCATGAAGATAAGCCGGCCACGCTTATCTCGGTGATTGTAAAAGTCGCCGATGCCATCTCTTCAGCTCGGCCCGGAGCTCGACGAGATAGCTATGAAAATTATCTCCAGCGCCTGGAAGAGCTGGAAAAGATCGCTCTTACCTTCGAAGGCATTGAAAAAGCTTATGCCATACAGGCCGGTCGGGAAATACGCGTCTTTGTCCAGCCAGAAATGATCGATGACTTCAAAGCTTATAATTTGGCTAGAGATATTGCAAAAAAGATAGAAAATGAGTTAAAATACCCAGGGGAGATAAAAGTGAATGTAATCCGGGAAATGCGGGTCACTGAATATGCCCGCTAACTTCTAAAAAGTTAAACATATAAATATATGAACAAGGCACAACTCATCGACAAAATTCATCATGATGTCGAGGGCCTGAACAAAAAACAGGCCGAAAAAATGTTGGATGTCCTCGTCGACACCATCATTGAGGAGCTAAAAGGCGATCGCGAAGTCACGATTGCCGGATTCGGCACCTTCCTATCCCGCGTTCGTTATTCTCGCGGCGGCGTCAACCCGCAAAAGCCGACTGAGAGAATAACCATTCCGGCGGTTAAGGTAGCCAAATTCAAGACCGGCTACCACCTCAAGCAAGCCTTGAAAGGTAAAAGGTAAATAGCGCTCCCTAATAGGAAAAAGCCCGATCCTTGATAAGGGTGTTTTGTTAGCGCTCGTAGCTCAACTGGATAGAGTACTTGGCTTCGGACCAAGGGGTTGCAGGTTCAAATCCTGCCGGGCGCACATTGGCCGGATCAAATGGTCTGGCCGCAAGGCTGGGTAGCTCAGTTGGTTAGAGCGTAGCACTCATAACGCTAAGGTCGCGGGTTCGATCCCCGCCCCCGCCACAGCAAGTTATATTGACTTGGAAAAAATAAATTTATAGACTGGTGACAGTCAAACGCCTCGTTAGCTCAGTTGGTAGAGCAGTTGCCTCTTAAGCAAACGGTCGCTGGTTCGAATCCAGCACGGGGCACAAGAATATGCTTAATCTTATCATCTTCGGACCGCCAGGAGCCGGTAAAGGCACCCAAGCCGCCCTGCTGGCTAAAAAATATAAATTAACCCATTTATCCAGCGGGGAAATTTTGAGACAGGAATTAAAAGACGGCCTTCTGGGTAAAAAGATAAAAGCCTACCAAGACGCCGGCAAATTAGTGCCTGATAATCTGATTATCAAGATCATGGAAAAGGCTATAAAAAAAATATCTGGTAAAAACGGCTTCATCCTGGACGGTTATCCGCGCAACATCCGCCAGGCGCGGTCTCTTAATAAATTTTTGCATGACAACGGGCTTGGTCTTAGCGCCGTCCTTAATTTGAAATTGAGCGAGAAAGAAGCGGCCCAGCGAATTCTATTAAGAGCCGAGACCTCGGGGCGTTCTGACGATAACCCAAAGACCATAAAAAGACGCTTTGGAGTCTACCGCACGGAAACGGCGCCGATACTTCAATATTATAAAAAAATGAAAAAAACGACCGACATAGACGGCCGGCCGGGAATAAAGATAATTTTCCAGAATCTTGAGATGCTCATCAGATCATTTTCTAAAAATTAAAGGCTAACCAGGCTGCCGCTACTAAGAAAAAAGAGGAGATCAGAACTCCTCTTTTTAGCATCTTGATTCTTCAACCAATTATTCCTAAAACCACACCCTCTCCGTTTAGAACGACATTCAAATGCTTCCGGGAAATAGACAGGCCGCCGGCATATACGTATGAATTCTGGCGATTATCATATTCGAAATAAAGGCTGTAAATCATCGGATGCCCCTGAGGAGAACGCATCGGCGGGATAAAAGGCTGATAATACATGACCTTATGTTCTTCCAATTTCCTAATCATCTGGGAAACCGTCCTTACTCCGCGAATGCCGTCCTTTTTTAAACGGCTTCTCTTGCTGGCTGGCGGGCAAACGAATACTCTCCTTTGGTTGATCGCCTTGAGCGAAAATCCATTATCATAATCGATGATTTCGTCATGTTGCCCGAAACTGACGCGTTCCCAGAGCCAATTTTCTCCGTAATAGTTATAGGAATTCTGGAAACTATACGGGTAATCTCTATCATCGTCCAGAAACCTGTCTAATTCCTCTAGAATGGCTCCGGGGTGGTCAGGAAAAGTTACTCCGCCGCCATACGGGCTATTTAAGGAACTGCGACGGGCTTCGCGTGATCGTCCGCCCTGATGACCGGCGGATAAGATCTTAATGTCTCCCCGGTAAACGCACAGGAGCTCAAAACCTTGCGGTCGGCTATCAATACTGAATATGCGCAATTTACCCTCGTCATTCACCACGCAATCAAGAGATACGACCGAGGTAGAGGAGGAGAGCTGATCCCGGCGCTGCCATTTTTTTATGGCCGAGAGAGCTGATTGCTTGACCGCATCTGGGAGGACGACATTCTGGTCGGAAGAAAAATTAAACCGGTTGAGTTCATAAAGTGTCTGCATAAAACGCTCCTTTGTTGAGGTTGGTTGTTTAATTGATTGTTATTATGTTTAGAAAGGACTTATTAACAAAACCGAGCCATTTTTGGCTCGGCTTTTTCTTGTTCTATTTGATACTTATTTTATATTAAGTATTAAATTCACAAACAAAAGCCGGCCTGGTAATAATGAACCAAGCCAAAGAAATAATAATGCCGTACTGCTTCGTTTGTAAATTCTTATCGATCATATGTTAGCTATGATAACAGAAACGATGATTCCCAGTCAAGATGCGGCCTGTGGATTAGTGCCGATCGGCATTCTAGCTGATAGTCGTCCCCTGGAAATGATTATCGTCTAGGCAACGCTCGAGATTGGCTAGTTTTTTCCCGTTCAAAATAACCACTTTAAGCCCATGCTTAGCCGCCTCCCGAGAGGCTATGGGATCAAAGGGAACATTCAGCCCCGGCTGCCAGCGGTTGCCGACTATCTTACGGAATTCTGTCCAATTGACCGCTTCCAGCTTCTTCGCCCGAGGGAATTCGCGCGGATCACGGTCATAAGCGTAATCGATATTTGAGAGATTAATGACCGTCTTGATATGGTTATGCTTAGCTAATAAGACGGCGACATGATCTGTGGACCAGCCCGGCTTATACCCCGCCACGAAGACAATCTTCTTATTAGTCCTTATCGGCTTAGTCGGATTAGTGATTATCAAGGGATAGGCAGATTCGGCAAAAATGACTTTTAGGAGCTGGGCGTTAAGGCGAGTCGCCCGGATGCCGACCCAATCCCGGCCGGCATTCCCGACCGCGGTGACAGCCAGGGCGGCCTGGATATAAGTACGGGCTGTTGCTCCGCCGCCGACGACCAGATAGAACTTATGGCCCTTCTGAATCTGCCGCAAGATAAAAGATCGGAATTGTTTTAAGAACTTGAGCTCGATTCCTTCCTTAGTGACGATGAGCGATCCTCCGACTGACAGGACGAAAGTCTTAGACATATATTGTTTATGGTTTTATAAAATCGCTCCGCCTTCGAGGCGGAGCGATTAAGCATTATAATTACTTATTCTCTTCTACTTCCTTGCTCTTCACTTCAGCTAGGATAGCTTTGCGGATTTCAGCGGCCAACTTCTTATCGTCTTTAACCGCCTTCTTAGCAGCTTCTCTTCCCACGCCTAATTTCACATCCCCGAAAGAATAGGAATTGCCGTTCTTTTTCACGACATTATGTTCCGCTCCCAAGTCAATCAGATCGCCGGCTACGGAAATACCCTCATTATACATGATATCAAATTCACAAGTCCTGAAAGGAGCCGCGACCTTATTCTTCACTATTTTGACCTTAACGCGATTACCGATTATCTTTTCGCCCTGCTTGATCTGCGCCGCCCGACGGACTTCGACGCGCATGGAACAATAGAACTTCAAAGCATTTCCTCCGGTAGTCGTTTCTGGATTACCGAAGAAGACGCCGATCTTGTTGCGAATCTGATTGATAAAGATGACCACAGTCTTAGTCTTAGCGATAACGGCCGTCAATTTGCGCAAAGCCTGGCTCATCAATCTCGCTTGCAGGCCCATATGCTGGTCGCCCATTTCTCCTTCAATCTCCTTCTGCGGCACTAAAGCGGCGACAGAGTCCACAACGACGACATCAACGGCATTAGAACGCACCAAAGTTTCTACGATCTCCAAGGCCTGTTCTCCGCTATCCGGCTGCGATAATAGCATCTCTTTCACATTGACCCCTATTTTAGCGGCATATTCCGGATCTAAAGCGTGTTCAGCGTCTACAAAGGCGGCTATTCCGCCGGCTTTCTGCACCTCGGAAACGATATGCTGCGCGAGCGTCGTCTTGCCGGAAGATTCCGGTCCGAAAACCTCAATTATCCGGCCGCGCGGCACGCCCCCCACGCCAGTCGCGATATCCAGGGAAAGACAGCCGGTAGAAATAGCGTCGACATTAGTTTTCGGCACATCGCCGAACTTCATGATCGCTCCTTCGCCGAAACGGGTCCGAATTTGTTCAATGGCGCTTAAAGCAGCTTCTTCCCGCTTATTCTTGTTCTCCCCTTTTTCGGAAATCGGCGCTTTTTTTTCTGCTTTTTCCTTAGGCATATTTTTCAAATTAAATAATTAATATATTGATTATAGCACGTCACTCTTTAAATAAGCTGCCAAAAATAATAAATTATATGATAACTGCTTTTAAACTGTTCTTAAGGCTGTCGGGACGAAATATCGTTTAAAACTCCGGCTCCGATCTTGATTCATAGAATCAACGGCTCAAGAACTGGAAAGGCAGAGACAATTTATATTCTTCTCCATTTTTCGCTTGCCAGACGATTTCCGCTCCAGTCTCGGTTTTTTCCCATCGCAGAGGACTATCTTCCGCCGTCGCTGTAAACGACGTATCAGTATCACTCTTATTCCATTCTTCTTTTATCTTATTCCATAGGCCAGACCACCAATCGCCGGACGGAGCGCTTTGTTTCAAGGCCAAATTAAGAGCCAGGTCCGAACCGGACGCTTCACCGCTTGCTGCCGGCCCATTCTCGCTAGTTTTGGTGCCCAAACTCAGGTCGACCAAGCCTTGAAGCGCCGCCTTAGCTGTTTCAAATACGAGAAAAGTTTTCTGCCAAAAAAAATTCTGCTCCATTTGCGCTTGCTGTTCCTTGCTACCTCCGTATAAAACGGCCGCCATAGCGATAAGGACGAGAAAGGCTACTAGCGTTAGCAGGCTAGCTAACGAATTACGTTCTAAAGACATAAAATGAAAATTATTTTTTTAGTCTTGTCAGCCCGACCATAGAGCGCTCTGTTTATCCGGCCGGTTATCATCGGAAAAAATATTGATTTCACCGTATTGCCCGTCGAATCCGGGCTTGATAATCAGCTGCCCGGATCTAGCCCGTTTCAAGCCTTCAATGATTCTAAAGTCAATTTCTTTGCTAATTTTAGATAAATCTAAATTAAGCAAAATATATAGTTCATTGCCGTATTTATTGATCAGAGACCGATACTGTTTCTCCACCGCTATAGAGTGGCGGCTCTTTATATTTAAAGCTTCTGCTATAATCTTATCTAATTCTACGATTTTTTTAAAGGGAACGGCTCCTGCCGGACAAAAACCGGCTGGATGGTCGGCTAATTCTTCTACTCTATTAAGAACGCCGATAATAAGCGGCTTGTGACAAACGGGGCAAATGTTTTTTAGGCGCCGGCTCTCTGACGGCTCACAGCTGAATCGGCAATCGCGATGACCGTCAAAATGGTACATGCCTTCCTCTGGATAAAATTCAAGCGTCATTTCCATCCCTGTTTTATATTTTATATTATCATAAATCTTCTGATAAGTAGGCACTCCGTCAAAATTCATGATATTCGCCTCACGCCCGATATTCGCCAAGCTGTGAGCGTCAGAATTGGATAAAACCGTGAGTTTGTCTAGGCCGGATAGGCGCCAATTCATGGCCGGATCGCTGGACAGGCCGGTTTCTATGGCGTAGATATGGCCAGCCTGGTCTTGGAAACATTCTTTTAGAGAATCAAAGCCGGATTTAGAACCAAAAACAGAAAACCAAGGAGTCCAAATATGCGCCGGATAGATGAGAAAACGTTCATTGATGTTCAAGACGAGCTTTACTAGCTCCGGTGCGCTCATCCCCAAGATGGGGCGGCCGTCAGAACGGATATTAAATTCTTTATCCAGCTGTTTATTCAACTCTTGAACGGCAGCAAGATCGGGGGCGTGAAGGACTATATGCAGACGGCGGGCCCGTCCGGCGTCCTTATAAATCAAGGAAACTTCGGTGCTTAAGATGAATTTTATTTTATCATCCGACGCGTTTTTTAATTTATACAAGCCGGCGCCAGGCGCGATTTCCGCCAACTCTTGCTTTATAGATTCAAACCAGGCCGGATAGGTAAAATCGCCGGTCGCGATAATATCTACACCCTTGATTCGGCAGGTATTCTCGATATTAGCCAAAGTCAATCTCGGCGAACAAGCGCGAGAATAGCGGGAATGAATATGTAGGTCCAGGACCTGCTTCATAATTTATATAAGCCAAACGCTCAGACGTCAGGAATAAGGCTTTCCGCCACCTTCAGCTCTTCCAGGCTGTTTATTCCCATGGCCTCATGTGCCTCGATATTTATCGTGCCGACCGTATGCCCTTCGGAAAAAGCGATTTGGACCAAATCAGTAAGGTAATATTCCCGCTGCTTATTTTCCGCTTTCAGCCGGACGATATTATCAAAAAGCCAATTCTTATTGAAGCACATGAAACCGGGATTGACTTCGGTAATGAGCTTTTCCTCTTCGCTCGCGTCTTTGAATTCGACGATCGCCTCCACGTCGCCGCTGGCGTCGCGCACTATGCGCCCCCAATGGTAAAAATTCTGATGCCAACCCTCAAAATCAGATAGTTGGGTAGGCATGATAGTCAGGGCTTCAATGTCGACGGCGGAAAATTTCCGGATTGACTCGGTTTTTAAAAAAGGATGGTCGCCATAAAGCACGATGATATTCTTAGCGTCCGGACTCTCGCGGCTGATGGTTTCTCGCGCGCAAGAAACAGCATGTCCGGTCCCTAGTTGTTCAGGCTGAATGACATATTCGACATTATAATTTTTCAGAGCTTGGCTGATTATATCCAGATTATCTGGCGAGACAACGACTAAGGGGCGCGGATCGACACCGGCTGACGCCACTGAATCCATCAGATAAGAAATCATCGGGCGATCGCGCAGCGCCACCAATACTTTAGGCAGATCCGAATTCATGCGCGTGCCTTTACCGGCCGCTAAAATGATAATACGAGTCATACGGGAATACTGGAGTTAGCCTCAAAGACTGACTAAACCAGGATTAAATAAATAAAGGAAATCCATCTGAATTTCCTTTATATTTTAACATTTTTATGATTCCGGAGCAACCACTAATCTAGAATATTTTTTATTTAATATAAGCTAAAATTTTATTTTTTAATTCAGCAACGCGTTGAGCGGCCAAGGCCTCGGACCCTGCCTCGGCATAAATACGGATGATCGGCTCTGTATTAGAAGCTCGCAAATGGATCCAGGAGTCCGGCCAATCGATTTTCAAGCCGTCAACATCGTTAACTTCTCCTGAAGAAGCATAATATTCTTTCGCTAAAAGTAAAATCGCCGGCCAATCTGTTTCTGGCTTTAATTCTAAACGGTCTTTAACCATAAAATATTTAGGGAAACGTTGGCTAAAAATAGAGGCTTTTTCACCGCTTTTAGCTAAAACGCTTAAGAATAAGGCTATACCGACAAGAGCATCCCGGCCATAATGAAGGGGCGCGAAGATTACGCCGCCATTACCCTCGCCGCCGATAGCCGCCCTTAACTCTTTCATCCTCTCCACGACATTTATCTCGCCAACGGCCGCAGCCTCATAACGGCCGCCGTGTTTTTCGGCAATATCTCTCAAAGCCCTGGAAGAAGAAAGATTAGAGCTTGTCGTTTTCTCGTATTTCCCGGGGTAGGCTGCTTCGACGGTTGGAAAATTACCAAGGATATAATCGGCGATCATCACTAATGTATATTCTTCGCTGATCATTTCTCCGTTCTCGTCGATGAATGCTAAACGATCGACGTCTGGATCAACGACGATGCCTAAATCGGCTTTGTTTTCTCTCACGGCTCGACTGATCTGCCCGAGATTCTCGGCTAAAGGCTCCGGCCGATGGGCAAATTTCCCGTTCGGCTCGCAATTTAATTCAATAATATTCTTGAGACCCAGCATTTTTAATAATTCCGGCACGACCATGCCTCCGACAGAATTGATCCCATCCACGACTATCTTAAACTGGGATGCGGCAATGGCTTTTCGTTCAACTAAAGGCAAGCTTAAAATAGCCTGCAAATGATCGGAGGCTAAGAAGGGATTAAAGACATAAGAACCTAGATTATTTTCCGGTACAAAATCGAATATATTTTCTTCAATTAACTTAAGAGCCTCCCCTCCTTCAGCCGCAGAAAATATTTCTCCTCTTTCATTTAGTAATTTAAGAGCGTTCCAGCCAGATGGATTATGGCTAGCGGTGATGATGATGCCGCCTTGGGCTTCTTTTTGCTTGACGGCCATTTCTACGGTCGGGCTCGACGCCAAACCGATGTCAATAACATTCAACCCCTGGCTCAACAACAAGCCGATAACCAGATCTTTCACCATTTCGCCCGATACCCGGCTATCTCGGCCGACAATTACCTGTATTTTCCGATCAGGATATTTCTGCTTGAGAAGGGCGCCATAACCGCAGATACTATCCATTATATCAATCGGGGTCAAATTTTTTCCCGGCTGCCCGCCAATCGTACCGCGGATGCCGGAGATAGATTTAATAAGAGACATAAATTTAAAAAATAGAGGGAGCGATTTAATTTTACCTCTATTTTGCCCCCTCTACAAATCAAATAGCGCCGGACGCGCTGCTTTTTACCAATTAAAAAACACCATTGTTCTGGCGGCGACCTACTTTCCCAGGGCTCAGGCCCAAGTATCATCGGCGCTGGAGGGCTTAACTTCTGAGTTCGGGATGGGATCAGGTGTGACCCCTCCGCTCAAAACCACCAGAACAATGGTGTCTTTTTACTCGCACTAATTTGTAATAATCAGCGGATATATAGACCCTAACAGCAGCCGGGGCCGCCATTAGGTACCATTTGTAATATTGCGTATCAGGTAAAGAATCAGAAATACTTAAAAATAAAAGTGTGGGAAAATCAAACGACTTATTAGTACCGCTCCGCTCAATCCCTTACAGGACTTACACGTACGGCCTATCAAGGTTATATTCTCTAACCAGTCTATGAAACCTAATCTCAGAGACAGCTTCGCGCTTAGATGCTTTCAGCGCTTATCTTAACCGAAGGTAGCTACCCAGCAATGCCCTTGGTAGAACAGCTGGTACACTAGAGCTTCGTCCTTCCCGGTCCTCTCGTACTAAGGAAGGGCCTCTTCAAGTTTCCACGACCACAGTGGATAGGAGACCGACCTGTCTTACGACGGTCTGAACCCAGCTCGCGTGCCGCTTTAATGGGCGAACAGCCCAACCCTTGGGAGCTTCTCCACCCCCAGGATGCGACGAGCCGACATCGAGGTGCCGAACCAGGTCGTCGATGTGGACTCTTGGACCTGACTAGCCTGTTATCCCCGGAGTAGCTTTTATCCGATGAGCTTCCACCATCCTATATTGAATGGTCGGATCACTAAGTTCCGCTTTCGCGACTGCTCGACTTGTAGGTCTCGCAGTAAAGCCGGCTTGTGCCTTTACACTATCTCCCGGGTTTCCATTCCGGGATAGCCGACCTTTGTAAACGCCTCCGTTACTTTTTGGGAGGCATCCGCCCCAGACAAACTACCCACCAGACACTGTCCCCTGAATCTCAGGGTGAGAATTAAAAATAGACAAGGGTGGTATCTCACTGGCGCCCGAAGGCTCCCACCTATTCTGAACAAGTATATCCCTAATTCAATATCAAGTTGTAGTAAAGCTTCACGGGGTCTTTTCGTCCAACTGTGGTTAACGAGCATCTTTACTCGTCTTGCAATTTCACCGAGTACTTCGTTGAGACAGTGCCCAAGTGGTTAAGCCATTCGTGCAGGTCGGAACTTACCCGACAAGGAATTTCGCTACCTTAGGACGATTATAGTTATCGCCGGCGTTCATCCGCGCTTGGATTCAAAGCTTCGCCTTGCGGCTAACCTCTCCTCTTAACGTTCGGACACTGGCCAGGCATCACCCTCTATACATCCTCTTGCGAGTTAGCAGAGAGCTATGTTTTTGATAAACAGTCCCTTGGGCTCTTTAGCTGCGGCCCTGCTTGCGCAGGGCAGGCCTTATCTCGAAATTACGGCCGCTGTTTTGCCGAGTTCCTTAACGAAGTTTCTCTCGTACATCTGAGGCTTCTCGCCTCACCTACCTGTGTCGGTTTACGGTACGATTGCTATTGCCTTAGCCCTAGAGGTTTTTCTAGTCAGCTCGCTCTACTTAAATTGATTCCACCTTGCGGCTTCATCTCTTCACAATCCCTTGAAATGGTGGACCCGGATTTGCCTAAGTCCTTTCTTGAGACCGCAAACGCACATACCATAGCGCGCTTAAACTTTGGAGCTGCGTCCCCCCTTCGGAAAACAATAGCAGTGCCGGAATATTAACCGGCTCATCCATCGGCTGGCACCCGCACTACACGGGTTGCGCCTTAGGATCGACTAACCCTGGGTCGATTTTCGTTGCCCAGGAAACCTTAGGTTTTCGATGGGCGGGGTTTTTGCCCGCCTTTTTGCTACTCATGCCAACATTCTCCCTTCCTTCCGCTCCACCGCGTCTCACGACACGACTTCAACGCTGGAAGGAATGCTCCTCTACCACTCCTTGAATAAATTCAGGAAGTTCACATCTTCGGTACAAGACTTGAGCCCCGATAAATTTTCGGCGCGAAACAACTTGATTAGTGAGCTATTACGCTTTCTTTAAAGGATGGCTGCTTCTAAGCCAACCTCCTAACTGTCGTAGTCGCAACACCACCTTTTACACTTAGTCTTAATTTAGGGACCTTAGATTGTGATTAGGGCTGTTTCCCTTTTGACTGATGGACCTTAGCGCCCATAGTCTGACTCCCGGATTCTACCCCCAGGTATTCGGAGTTTGATTGAAGACGGTATCTTGCGACCCGCCCTCATCCAGTGCTCTACCCCCTGAGGTCAACATCCGAGGCTAGCCCAAAAGCTATTTCGAGGAGAACCAGCTATTGCCGAGTTCGATTACAATTTCTGCGCTAACCACAAGTCATCCCATAGTGTTGCACGGCTAATGGGTTCGGTCCTCCATCCGTCTTTCGACGAACTTCAACCTGCTCATGGTTAGATCACCCGGCTTCGGGTCTTGTCCATGCGACGAATGCTACGCTTCCGTCCCGCTAGCGAATACCCAAATCTTGCGATTTAGCTAAACGTTGGACGAAAGCGAAGCACAAACGGGCTATTAACCCTCGCTTTCACTCTGCATGCTCTCCAAACGGAGATTATGCAAGCCACATAGAACAAACTCGTTGGCTCATTCTTCAATAGGCACGCCGTCACCCCTTAACGGGGCTCCGACTCTTTGTAAGTATATGGTTTCAGGTACTATTTCACCTCCCTCAACGGGATGCTTTTCACCTTTCCCTCATGGTACTTGTTCACTATCGATCATAAGAAGTATTTAGTCTTAGGTCATAGTCGACCTGGCTTCAGACGGGATTTCACGAGTCCCGCCCTACTTAAGATACTGAACCACGGAGAGTCATTCTTTTTCGCTTACCGGGCTATCACCGTCTCTGGCCGAGCTTTCCAACTCGTTCAACTAAAGAATGTCTTTTTTTACTCCGCCCCGTTGATCTGGCAACAGGCGCTCAAATCTTGCAACACCGAAAAAACATATGGCTCCAGAGCCTTCTGGAACAAACTTGGCGAACCAAGCTTATTCCTCAGTTATTTGGGTTTAGACTTCTCCCCTTTCGCTCGCCACTACTCAGGGAATAATTAGTATTTTCTGTTCCTCCGGCTACTAAGATGTTTCAGTTCACCGGGTCTTCCAGCTTAGCCGCAAGGGCTGAGCTTCCTCTATCTACAATAGAGGGGGTTTCCCCATTCGGAGATCTGCGGGTCAAAGGTTGCTTGCCACCTCACCGCAGCTTATCGCAGGCTGCTACGTCCTTCATCGTCTTCTTATGTCAAGGCATCCACCGTATACTCTTACTGTGATTTTCCCACGCTTTTATTTTTAAAGCTACAAAAGCGTGTTTTGGCATCTTACTACAGCCCTTTGTATTCTTGACGAAAAATTAAGAAACAAAGGATAAGACGCCGATCTAAATTATATTTTTGATGTCTTTACTCTAACATTGATTGTTAAGGTGCTCACAAGGCGCAAAAAAACCGCTGTAGGGCGGTTCTAAATAATCGTAAAATAGACAATTAATTTAGAATCGCTTATGAAAACGGAAACGTAAGTTTTTTATCATATTATTCTGGCTTTTACAGCCCTGTTAAAACTGATAACAATTATAACCTTTTTAAAAATAATGTCAAGGGCTGATTTATATATGAAAAATGGCCTAAATTAGGACATTTTTGCTCTAAGCTTTTTGACGGTTTTTATGGTTTAATCATCTAAGAGCCGGGCGTCCTCCATATTCCTCTCAGCCGTTTCCCGGCTGATTTCTCCGGCCTGATAAAGCTCTTTGATGTGCCTATCCAAAGTAACCATTCCGATAGCGGAATTAGTCTCTATAGCGCTCCTAATCTGGGCGATTTTCCCCTCACGGATCAAATTAGCGACCGCCGGATTATTAATCAGGATTTCGCGGGCGGCTATCCGGCCTCCATTCTTCCTAGGCAATAAGCGCTGCGAAATAACGGCCGACAAGACATTAGACAATTGCGACTTGATCTGTCCCTGCTGATAAGGAGGAAAAATATCGATAATGCGGTCCACTGTCTGGGCGGCGCTATAAGTATGGAGAGTAGCTAGTACTAAATGGCCGGTCTCGGCTAAAGTCACGGCCGCGGCTATAGTTTCCAAGTCGCGCATTTCGCCGAGCATGATGACATTCGGGTCTTGGCGCAAGATATGTTTCAGACCGCTCCCGAAGCTGAGCATATCAGTCCCTAGTTGCCTTTGCAGGATGATGCTCTTATCCGGAGTAAAGATATATTCGATCGGGTCTTCTAGGGTAATGATGTGCCGGCTATGGAGGCTATTGATATGGTTTATCATCGCCGCCAAAGTAGTGGACTTGCCGCAGCCGGTCGGACCAGTTACTAAGATGAAGCCCTGCGGCAGGTCTAATAACTCTTCAACGACTGGCGGCATGCCGATTTCAGCTAAAGTGGGCAATTCGGCCTTGATTACCCGCGCGGTAATCGTAATATTATTTTTTTCATAGGCGCAATTTATCCGATAGCGATAATCTTCTACTTGATAGCTCAAATCTAAGTCGCGTTTATTTAAAAAATTAGATTTTTGTTCTTTGGTCAGCATGGTCTCTAGAAATCCCTCCAGATCTCGAGCGCTGAGTTTAGGAAAATCATCTCTACCGACCACTTTATTCAGATTAAAAAGCTCGCCATCGATCCTCAGAATCGGCGGATAATCTAATAGAAGATGGATATCCGAGGCTTTTTTCTCGGCCGCTAGCTTTAAAAGATTATTAATATCCATAAAAATAAGCTATTTATAAAATATATCAAGGCAAGGCCCAGCTAGTTTCCCTACCAACCCATTTTTTTAATCCCTTTAGCGGCGGCGGCGACTTGGGCTTCTTGCTTGGATGATCCTTGGCCGATAGCAACCTGCTCCTCGCCTAAATATAAGCCGACAGTGAAGACCTTGGCATGATCCGGCCCCTCTTCATTCAATATCTGATAATGTGGCGTGACTCCGCGCACTTCTTGAGCTTTCTCCTGAAAATGTGATTTCGGGTCAAGATATGATTGATTCTTTAAAATATCATCTAATTTAGAGACGACGCGGGCCAGAATAAATTTTTTAGCGATGCTTATCCCCTGGTCAAGGTACATCGCGCCGATAATCGCTTCAATCGCGTTAGCTAAAATAAATTGCCGGGATTTTTTATTCTTATCGCGTGATTCGCCTTTAGATAGATATAAAAACTCCTCAATGCCTAATTCTTTAGCGATCTCGTAAAGCATCTTAGCGTTAACTAGGGAAGCGCGCCAGTTAGTCAGGTCTCCTTCCGGCGTTTCCGGAAAATTCAAGTATAGGAATTCCGTAACGACGATCTCTAAGACGGCATCCCCCAAGAACTCCAGGCGTTCATTATGGCCGATCTTAAAATCTGGATGTTCGTTTAAATAAGAGCGATGGACCATCGCCTGTTTTAATAAGCTGTCGTCCTTAAACTTTACTCCCAATCTTTTTTGTAATTTGCTTGAATCATTGATGCTCATAAAAGAGCAGCGCCCGATCCCGGGCGCTGGTTATTAACTCGCCGCCTTCTCTCCATCGTCTCCCGCTCCATCGGCCTTCCCAGAACCGGCCATATTTTCAGCTTCTATCTTGGCCGCCTCTATTTCCTCTTTATTGTCCCGCGTCTGTATTTCCGGCTCATCATTGTATAAGGCGCCTAAAACGCCGTTGATAAATTTTCCGGAGGCATCGCTGCCGAAACTCTTGGCTACTTCAATCGCCTCATTAATCGCTACGCGCGGCGGAATGTCTGTGAATAATAATTCATAGATCCCGAGGCGCAAGATATTACGATCCACGATAGTTATCTGATCCAAGGGCCATTCAGTCGCATATTTGACGATGTATCTATTGATAGTCGCTAAATTGTCACGAACGCCAATGACCAGATTCTTAACGAATCCGCCGTCATCGAAATTAGGGGCGAAGTTAGCGAAATTATCAGCTATGAGATGTTCGATATCGCCATCTTTCTGGCCATTAAAATCCCAGGCAAACAGAGTTTGCAGGGCGATGGTCCGCGCTAAATGACGATTGGACATAAAAATTATTTCTTCTTAACCGCCTTCAATTTTACTTTGACGACTTCTTTGCCTCGGTAAGAGCCGCAAGCGGCGCAAGCGGTGTGAGGCTTAATAGCCTGACCGCATTTCGGACATTTATTCAAAACTGTTTTTTTAAGGGCTAAATGAGAGCGTCCTTTATGGGTCGCACTATGGGTCTTTCTTTTTTTAGGGTTGGCCATATAATTTTAATTTTGATTAAATAAGTCAATCTAACTTCAGTATAACCGAATACGCCTATTAGTCAATAAATTAAGCGGCTTTTGGCTTCGGACCGACCAGATTTTCAAATTCGGTTTTCTCAATAGTTTCTTTTTCAAGAAGCGCTGCGACGATACTCTCTAATTGCGTTCTATGTTCGACGATGATAGTCTTGGCCTCCTCTTCACCGGCCTTAATAAAATTAGCGATTTCTTCATCTATCTTTTCAGCGACCTTCTCGCTGTAATCCCGCTGTTCATGTATCTCTCGGCCCAAAAAGATCATTTCTTCCTTTTCGCCATAAGTACGCGGCCCGAGCTTATCGCTCATGCCATAGTCAGTCACTAGGCTGCGCGCTAAAGCTGTTGCCCGGCGCAAGTCGGAAGTCGCCCCGGTCGTCACTTCGCCAAAAATATCCTTCTCTACCAGATGGCCGGCCAAGAGAACGGCAATTTCCGAAATGAATTCTGATTTAGCGTGCATATGGCGGTCCTCGGAAGGGACTTTCAAAGTATAGCCGCCGGCAGAGCCGCGCGCGATAATAGAAACTTTGTGGACCGGATCGGCTGTGGGCGAGAAATGCGCTACCAAGGCGTGTCCGGCTTCATGATAAGCGGTGATCTTCTTTTCCTTTTCAGTAATCACCCGGCTCTTGCGCTCTGGCCCGATCATAACCTTTTCGATCGCTTCGAATAAATCTTCATTGACTATCTCTTTCCTGCCGCTGCGTGCGGCTAAGATAGCGGCTTCATTCAGGATATTGGCTAAATCAGCGCCAGAAAAACCGGCCGTGCGTTCGGCGATAGTTTTAAGATTAGCTTCTTTAGCCAGCGGTTTGCGGCGGGAATGGACGCGCAAAATAGCCTCTCTATCTTTCAAATCGGGCAAATCGATGACTACGCGCCTGTCAAAGCGGCCGGGGCGCAATAAGGCCGGGTCTAAAACATCAGGACGGTTAGTGGCGGCGATGACGATAATATTTTGAGTCGGCTCAAAACCATCCATTTCCACTAAAATTTGATTAAGAGTCTGCTCCCGTTCATCATGACTGCCGCCAAGTCCCGCTCCGCGGCGGCGGCCAACCGCATCAATCTCATCTATGAATAAAATACAAGGAGCGCTCTTTTTCGCTTTCTGGAACAAGGAACGAACACGTGAAGCGCCGACGCCGACAAACATCTCCACGAATTCTGAACCTGACATATGGAAGAACGGGACCTGAGCCTCGCCGGCTACGGAACGGGCCAGCAAAGTCTTGCCGGTACCCGGCGCGCCCAATAATAAGACGCCGCGCGGTATTTTCGCTCCTAACTCATGGAATTTCTTAGGATATCGTAAAAATTCTACTATTTCCGCCAATTCCTCCTTAGCCTCTTTCGCTCCGGCCACGTCTTTGAAGGTCACGCGAGATTTTTCATCCGGCGCGAAATCCTTGGCCGTAGATTGCCCGAAGCTCATCGCTCTAGAGTTAGCGTTCTGTAAGCCGCGCATCATGAAATACAAGAATACTCCGACCAATAAGAACGGCAAGACAAAAGGGATGATATTCGCCAGCCAATAGTCTAAGCCGCTTTCATCCTTGACGGAGATGCTGACTCCGACCATTTTCGACGGATCGACCTTGAAATTATTTAGCAAAGTAGAGAAAGAATCAACCGCCTCCTTCTGCGCCATCTCCTTTTTTCCATCTTTCAGGGTCACATTTATCTTATTGCCGACGACGACGATATCCGAAACCTGCCCGGAATTAATCTGGCTGATCAGAGTTTCTAAACCGACAGTCTCGGCCTTGTCTCCCTGGGTGGCGAAGGAACTGAAAATCGCGGCGATAATCAAAAAAACGATAAAGAATATGGCGAAATTTTTAATTAATTTTTTCATGGTTTATTTTAGTTAATTTTATATCTATTATAGAATAAATAATACACTTTGGCAATGCTAAAAATGCCCATTTTATGGGCATTTTTAGAATATCATGACGATCTATAATTACTTGGACTTTTTCACCGCCTTAGACTTTTTCTCTGTTTTTAATACGTCTGTAGCGGCCGGCTCCTTCTTGTCCGTTTTTTTAGATTTGACTGGCTTGCCAGCTATTTCTTCTTTCGGAGCCTCAACGCCCTTTTCTTCTGTTTCTTGTTTCTGGCTGGCAAGGCTCTTCTTGCCTGCGTCCTCTCCGGCTAATTTCAAGCCGAGGCGATGCTCGCTCGGAGAAATGCTCACTACCTCAAAATTTTTATTTTCATCGGCTTGGAACAATTCGCTGATTTTGTCCTTGGCCCCCAGATTCAGCTGACTGATATGAGCTAAACCATGGATCTCTTCATCTAATTTAACGAACAATCCGAAAGGATTGACTTTAAGGATGGTCCCGGGGACAACCTGCCCGATCTGATATTTGGCGCTAGCCTCGAGCCAAGGATCTTTCAATAATTTCTTAGCGCTCAAGAACACTTTGGCGCCATCGATAGATATGATCTCCGCCTTTATCCGATCGCCGACCTTATACATCTCGCTTGGCGAATCTATCCGCTGCCAGGCTAACTCGGAAATATGGATGAGCCCTTCGATATTTTCACCGAAAGAAACGAAGACACCGAAATTAGTAATGGCTGTAATCCGTCCGTCGACGATAGTGCCGATCTGATATTTGTCCAGGGCCGGCTTTTGTTTTTTATTCCAGACATCTTTTTCGCTGAAGATGACCTTGCTGTCCTCTTCGCTCAGAGTAATAACGGCCACTTCAAATTCTTGCCCGACGAATGATTTTAATTTTTCTAAAATTTTGCTCTTATCGCCGCCGGAGATGCGCGGATAATTTTCCGGCGCTAACTGAGAAACCGGCAAGAAACCGTCTATCTGGCAATAACGGCTTAAAAGACCGCCCTTGTTAGCGTCAGTGATTTTAACTTTGACGGTCGTCTTGTCTTTCAAGGCTTGGCGTAATTGCACCCAGGCTTTTTCCTGGCCGACTAAACGGAACGATAACTCCAATTCGCCGTTTTCGTTCTCCGCATCAATGACTGCGGCCTCAGCCTCATCTCCAGGCTTCAGATTGGCGAATTCCGGTACTTCATTATAAAGCTCCGGGCCGCGGATGATGCCCATGAGAACGCCGTCAACGTCTAATTTCACTTCCGCCTTAGAAGCGGCGACGACTACTCCCCGGACGATATCGCCGACCTGGGGAATCTTGATATTATCTTTTTCTAACAGCTTGGCAAACTCGTCGGCCTGCTCTTGCTTCTTATCTTCCATATATGAATACGAGGCTTAATTTGCTATAAACAACAAAAAAAGCGATTTGAACCCGATTATTATCGAGCCCAGCGGCCACCTCATCTCGCCTTAGAAGGCAAACTATAAAATCCGCTGGTTTTCTTAAAGGTGATATTTGATTGAGATAACGCTCCTAGTATAGATTAGAAATGACAATTTGTCAATTCTTCTGAATCCGGCATCTTTCCCTTGTCCGGGCTGGTTAGAAGCCCCGCCTAAATGACCGATATCAGGCTGATGTGGTATAATGATATAAAAGAAAATAAAAAAAATCATATGAACCAAAATCTAAAAAATCTCCTCGGGGTTATTAGCGCTCTCGCCATTTTAACCCTCAGTTACGCGGCTCTCAGCTACGTAAATTCATACGGTAAAGCTATCCAGCCTTCATCGTTCCGCAGCTTTTCCGTGAGCGGCGAAGGTCGAGCGAACGCCGTGCCGGACATTGCCGAATTTAATTTCCAGGTCATCACGGAGGGCGGAACAGATATCGCCAATCTGCAGACTAAAAACACGGAAACAATGAATAAGGCGATAGATTTTGTCAAAACCCAAGGCATCTCTGACCAAGATATTAAGACTCAATCTTATAACGTATCGCCCCGCTATCAGACCGCGGATTGCCGCGTTCTCCCGACGCCGCTCCTGATGAGCGTTCCTGACACCGGCGTGAGCGCCCCGGTTTCTCTAAATAAAAATTGTCCGCCGCCGTCTATCGTCGGCTACACTATTTCCCAGACCGTGGGCGTTAAAATACGCGATTTTCAAAAAATTGGCGGACTCATGAGCGGTATCGTAAAGAATGGAGCCAATGAAGTCGGCGCGCTTTCTTTTGCCGTTGACGACCCGACTAAAGCCCAAGATAAAGCCCGCGATGAAGCGATAGCGAAAGCCCAGGCGAAAGCTGAGGCTATCGCCAAAGCCGGCGGCTTCAAAATAGGGCGCCTCTTAGGCATCCAGGAAGGATCTCAATATCCGATGTACAATGCCGCGGTAATGACAGGATTTTCCGCTAAAAGCGAATCCGCCGCGCCGAATATCCAGCCCGGTTCGCAAGAAATAAACGTGAGCGTGAGCTTACAATACGAGATTGAATAAAAAAAGCTAATATGATCAATATCCTTTGGGGATCCTTATTGCTACTCGCTCCCTTCTTATTAATTTTCTGCTTTACCGACCGCCTCAAAGGATTCTGGTATATTTTAACGGCCAATCTGGCCTGGCACTTATTCTTGTCTCTGACGACCCAGTTTTTACATATCTTCTCATATCCGATAATTACCGGCCTTCATACTCTGACCGCTCTGGCCGTTATTCTCGTTTTAATTAAAAAAACCAAGGGCATTTCTTTCAAATTGCATCTTAATTGGCTGGCGATATTAGCTTTCAGCATCATCATTTTCGAACTATGGTCCGTCCACTATTTTTACTCTGGTTCTGTCAGTAATAATGTCAATCGTTACCAGACTGTTTCTCGCGCCAGCTATCCCTATCCTTATTTTTCGGATGAATGGGTCGGAGTCTCTATAGTAAAATATTGTATAGCCAATAATGCCCTACCGATCATTAACCCTCTTATAAACAGGGGCGGCAACCAGGATTTCCCTAATATCTTTATCGCTTTTTTTTCTGTCTTATCCGAGATATTCTTATTAGTCAATCTAAATCCTCTGACCGGATATGCCATTTTTTCTTTGGCAAGCGGAGCCTTAATCTGCCTGTTAGTCTATACTCTTCTAAGGATTAATGGGCTTAGACCAGGAACGGCCATTCTGGGCGCTTTATTTCTTCCTTATATAGTTAATAGCCAGAATCTGACCGGCATCTGGTACTTGATCCCTATAATCGGCGGCCTGATTCCCTGGCTATTGAGTCTGGGTGCCTTTAAGTTCCGCGACTTCCGTCTCGCCTGGATAAATAGCTTTTTGGCTCTATTACTATATCCTCCCTTGATTTTCTTCGTCCTGCCGACTTGCGCCGGCGGCCTGTTGTTAGATAAGAAAATAGACCGTAAAATGAAAACAAAATTGATTTTCTGGGGGATATCCATCTTCGCCGGCGCCGCCGCGCTTATAATCTTTTTACAAGGATCTAACCTCGCTATTTTTACCAAATTAGTGAAATCTTATTTTATCTACCCATCGCTAGATAACGGTATTCCTTTTCTTCCTATCTGGTTAGTCGTTCCTTGGATAATCCTGCCTTTCTCCGTTCTGGGCATGATCATGGCCTGGAGAAAAAAAATGTTTTATTTGGTAGCGCCTCTTTCTGCCGGCCTATTGCTCTGGCTCATTTATAGCCGCTCCCTTCATCTATTTATTATCGGCTATGACCGGACTGTACTCACATCCTCTATCCTTTTGACGGTCGTAGCCGCTTTAGGCTGGGATTACGTAACCGAGAAGCTGATAAGGAGATTTCCTATTTTAGTACGGGCTTTTCTCAACCGAGAAATCTTAATATTCACGATAGCTATCTTCGGGTTATTATCCTGGTCTTATACCCAGCAGGCTACTTGGGAAAAATTTACTCTGAAATTAGATGCGCCGGACGGTGTGCGACGGATAAAGCCGCTCGCTCCGGCCACAGATTTCTTAACTGCTGCGGATTTAAGATTATTCCAGCCGCTATCTGGAAAACGCTTCCTGTCCGATCCTTGGAAAGGCCTGGTCATAGGAGCGGCGACCGGAAATTACCCCTTAGATTCCAAGCACTCTATCATCAGCAACCAGTTCTTAAGCTTCAGCCTATTCATGGCTCAAGACTGCGATCATAAGAAAATCCTAGCAGAAAAATATCAGCTAGAATATCTTTATGCTCCGGCTTTACAATGCCTTGGGTTTGACGACTTGGGCATGAGCGACGCCGGACTGCACTTATATAGATTCAATAAACCGATATGAATCCAAACCCGGAAATAAGCCTCATCCTGCCCTGCCTGGATGAGGAGGGGGCGATCTTATCTTGCCTCGAGGAGATAAAAGGAACCATAAGAGATAATTCTCTTGTCGCTGAAGTCATCGTCGTTGATAATAACTCCCGCGATAATAGCGCCCAGATCGTCAAGGACTGCCAATTGACTTGGCCGGAATTGCGCCTGATCTCCGAAAAGAAGGAAGGCTATGGATTTGCCTATCTCCAGGGCCTGAGGAACGCCAAAGGGAAATATATCTTCATGGCGGATCTTGACGGTACCTATGACTTCAAGGAATTCCCTCAATTTATCAATAAGCTGCGTCAAGGAGCCGATCTGGTAATCGGCAATCGCTTTACCGGGAAAATTTCTGATAAATCCATGCCCTGGCCGCACCGCTATATCGGCAATCCGTTCCTGTCAAAACTGGTACGCCTGTTCTTCAAAGTTAAGATCGGCGATATCCACTGCGGAGCGCGCGCCATTTCCCGGGCGGCCCTGGAAAAAATAAATCTCTATACGGGTGGCATGGAATTCGCTTCAGAAATGATTATCAAGGCGGCGCAAAAAAATCTGATAATCTCCGAAATACCGATTGAATACCGGCGGCGCATCGGCCAATCGAAGCTGCATTCTCTGACCGACGGCTGGCGGCACCTGCGTTTTATCCTGCTCTATTCGCCGCTAGTCTTATTTTTCCTGCCGGGGGCAGTCTTATTCTCTCTTGGCGCCGCCTTCATGCTTATCTTTTATTTTTTCAATCCCGTAATCTGGGGGGTCCAGCTTTATGTCCACCCGATGTTTCTCTTCTCCGTCATGATCATCCTCGGCTATCAATTGATCCTATTCAGCGGTTTCTCTAAAATCTACGCCATAACCCATCTAGGCGATACTAACCGTCTGATCGAATCTTTATTCCGCCATATTACGATCGAGAAAACCGGACTAGCCGGACTCCTGTTGGCTATCGGCGGCGGAATCATTTATTTATCTATTTTTATCGGCTGGCTAAGGTCGGACCTCGGATCCTTGCAGGAAATAAAATCTTCCATGATCGGCTTGACTCTCCTGGTCGTCGGCATCCAGACTTTTTTCGCCGCCTTCATGTTCAGCATCTTAGGCATAAAAAATAAATGAAAATAGCGATTTTCCATAATTATCTAGATAATATAGGCGGGGCGGAAATCGTCGCCCTGACTTTAGCGCGGGAACTCAATGCCGATATTTATACGACTAATATCGATCCGGAAAAAATAAGAGCTATGGGATTCTCTACTATCATAAACCGGATATACTCCCTGGGCCGGATTCCTAAAAAAGCTCCTTTCCGCCAACAGTTGGCTTTCTGGAAATTCCGCCGCTTAAATTTAACCCAAAAATATGACTTCTTTATAATCGCCGGAGACTGGGCGATGTCGGGAGCCGTCAATAACCGTCCTAATCTCTGGTATGTCCATAGCCCGCTTAACGAGTTATGGGAATTCAGAGATTTCATCAGGACCAATATCTTAAGCGCCTGGAAGGTGTCGCCCTATGACCTGTGGGTCTGGTTTAATAGGAGACTGACTCTTAAATATGCCCGTTCAGTGGATAATTGGGCCTGCAACTCTCAAAACACTAGAAACCGGATAAGAAGATTCTATGATCAAGAGGCGACGGTCGTACCCCCTCCGATTGATGTCGCGCGCTATACCTGCCACCCGGCGAAAAACTACTGGCTATCGGTCAACCGATTGATAACCCATAAACGGATAGAGTTGCAGACTGAAGCCTTCCAGGGCTTGCCCGAGGAAAGGTTGGTCATCGTCGGCAGTTATGAAGAGGGCGTAGACCAATTTGAATCTTATAAGCGCTACATAGAACGGATAAAACCAAATAACGTGGAGATTATCCACTGGCTCGACGAACAAGGGCTGAAAAAGCTATATGCTGAATGCAAAGGTTTCATAACTACCGCCAAAGACGAAGATTTCGGCATGACCGCAGTAGAGGCTATGGCCGCTGGCAAGCCGGTAATCGCTCCAGCGGAAGGCGGATATTTAGAAAGCGTAACGCCGGAGACCGGAGAATTGATCGTTGATATCGATGCTGCCAAACTCCGGGCGGCCATAAAAAATATCGGGGAAACCCTGGCGGCCTGCCCTGACCATTACACGGCGTCTAGCCGAGAGCGGGCGGCCGGATTCTCTACCGAAAGATTCATCCACAAAATACTAAGCTTGATTAATAAATAAAAATCAATAATATTAAAGAAAGAAAACCAATTACGGGCCGGAGGGCTGGCAATTGGCACGCTATTGCGGCTAGTCATATGAAACCTAATCATCAGCATCTTTTAGTGACTCTAGCGAGTCGCGACTATCTAGAAAACGCCAAGCAGCTATTCTCTTCCGTCTATCATAATGCCGGCTGGCACGGTGATTACCTGCTCCTGGCTCATAACATACCAGAGTCGGATTTAGATTGGTTCCGAGACAAGGGTATCTTGATACACCATTGCCCGCCTTTAGACATAAAAGTTATCCATGAGGGCTACCCGGTGACTATCTTGGCTAAATTTTTCTTATTCACCGCCTACTTCCGCCGGTGGCAAAAAATAATTTTTTTAGACACGGATATCATCGTCACTGCATCGCTGGATAGCTTGCTGAAAGTAACCGGCCTGGCGGCTGTCCGCGACGTAATAGACGGCATATTGCTGCAGCAGATCAACCCCGAAGCTGATCCGCGGCTATTCCTTGATCTACAACGGAGCTATAATCTGCAAGAACCGGCTTTTAACTCCGGCGTTTTGGTTTTTGACACGCGGATAATCACCGACGACTTATTCCCTCGCCTGATAAAGCTCCATAAAAAATACGGGGAATTAAATTATTTTTGGGAGCAAGGGACACTTAACTTAGCTTTCTACAATAACTGGGAGGAATTGCCGATCATATACAATTTTTTTCCCGACGCTTGCCGGCATTATGGGATCAGACCGGAAAGGATGAAAACCATTGTCCTCCATTTTCTCGGGCATAATAAACCCTGGAATGCTGACAATCGATTCTATCGGATCTGGCAAGATAACCTCAGGCTGGCTGAAGAGATAGACTTATCCGATCGCCGGCCAGCGGCCAAGGCCTGGTCGGATCAGAGAATAATTATTTATATGTTCTTAATAGAACTGAAAAGAAGGATCCAATTGGATATCTGGCGACAGTGGGCTATCGATCGGCTAGGCTGGATTGCCAGCCGCCCCGAGTGGTGCATCGGGCAAATCGGAAAATTAGTCAAAAAGATCTCCCCCAATATTTATTACAAACTAATCCGCTTAAAATCATGCCGGCAGATAAAAACAAAATATCAATAGTGGTTCCTGTCCATAACGGCGGCCTCGGCTTTGCCGATTGCCTGGCTTCGCTGGTACGACAAACCCGGCCGGCCGACGAACTGATTATCGTCGATAACTCTTCCACTGACCAGACTAAGGAGATAATAATGTCCTTCGCCGGCCGCTACCCAAATATCCGATACTTATTTGAGGGGCGTCTGGGGCGCGGCCAAGCTAGAAATACGGGCTTGTACAGCGCCCGAGGCGACATCATAGCGATGACCGATGCCGATTGTGTCGTACCGGAAGACTGGATAGAACGCTTAACTGATCCTATTGAAAATTGCCGGGAAACGATAGTTATGGGCTTCGAAACCGATGGCGTTAACAATTATTGGTCGCGGCATCGTCAGGCCGCTGAATTTAAATTCTTACATAGCAAAGCTAAAGACGGGTATATTGATTTTCTAGACACTAAGAATTTCGCCATCCGGTCGGATGTCTTAAAAGATCTGGGATTTAATCCTGATTTGATCGCCTGCGAAGACTTGGACCTATTTTTACGCCTGAAACAAAAAAAAATCGCTATACGATTTTTATCTGAAATAATGGTCCAGCATCAGCACGTCTCTTCTTGGCGAAAGCTGGCCACAACCCAATTTACATATGGCCGGTATTCAGAAGACATCATAAGGAATTACCGAAGCGATCATACGCTTGATGCTTATATGCCGATAGTAAATGACCCGCATCACGGTCCTGGCCGGAGATTCTTATCCTGGCTTATGTGGTCGGTTTCTGAAGTCGTGAACCAACCGACAGCGGCTCCTTATACCCTGACCGAAAATTTAGCCTGGAGGATCGGAGCTCTATATAGCAAAATTAAACACTTCGTATCAAACATTAAACGGCGGTCGGACGCTCGGGGCCGTTGATTAGATCCTGATACCTTTTTACGACGGCCGCTGTCTGCCCTTCGGTCAGAATACGGCCCTTATCCAATAAAATAGCGCGATCGCAGTATTTCTCAATCAGATCTAGATTATGGCTGACCAAGATGACTGTGGCGCCGCCTTGTATGAACTTCTCCATCTGAGCGAGAGCTTTATTCTGGAAAGCTAAATCGCCTCCGGCGCCGAAAACCTCATCCAGCAGGACGATATCCGGCGTCTTCTGCTCCAAGCAATGGAAGGTGATGGAAAAGCTCAAGCGGCTTAACATGCCGGAAGAAAACTGGTATATCTTCGTGTCTATGAAATTTTCTAACTCAGCGAATTTAACAATATCAGAAAAACGATGCCCGATCTCTTTCCGGCTCAATCCCATCAGTAGACCGGCTAAATAGATATTTTCCCGCATGGTCATTTTCCATCGCAACCCGAATCCAAAACCATTCAGATAAGCCAATTCACCGTAAGTTTCTATGGTGCCTGAGTCAACCTGATAAATCCCGGCGATAAGCCGCAACAAAGTGCTTTTTCCTGAACCGTTACAACCGATAAGGCCGATATTTTCACCAGCAGTGGCCGTGAAAGAAATATCTTCCAACACTGATAGCGCTTTACGGGACTCCTTCCCGGAAATAGCCGACACAATGCTAGATAGAGCCCCATCTTTGTGCTTGAATCCGATATTAAACTGCTTGGCGATTTGATTGACGGAAATTCTGACGGACGGCGAGGCATCCATATTTTTATAGTTTTAAACTAATTCAGCGAATTTTTTTTTGTACTTATTGAAAACTGCCAGACCGATAACGAAAAAACTCAAGCTCAAGATAAGCATCGTGAGGGCCATCCAGGCCGGCGGCCATTCTGAATAAATGATCAGGCGGCGCGATATTTCCAAAAAATAAAATAAAGGATTGAAGAGGTTCGCCGTATAGACGGCGCTACCGGGCGTAGCGACATAAAAAATCGGGGTGATGAAAAGAAGGAGCTGGGCGAAGATGCTCCAGATATTATCTATATCCGTAATATAGACGCCGACCGCCGCGAAAATAAAGGCGATGCCGATTACCAATAAGAGGAATGCGGCGAAAATAAAAGGATAGAACAATAGGCCCAGCAGGGAGATCCGCCAATATACCATAAAACCGATCATCAGGATGAATTCAAAAAAATGCGATAAAGCCGATTGGAAAACTACAGATAAAACCAGCACCTCCGGCGCGATATTATTCATGGACTTTATATAATCGCCGCTAGCGGCGATAGACTGGATAGAGCTAGATATAACCTGACGGAAAAAATTCAATCCAATAATACCGATCATTAGATAGGCCGGATAATGGGGCGTCGGGCTACCAGCGAAGGCACTCTTCTGGATAAATAAAATTATATAGAACAAAGCCAGGGGATTGAGCAGATACCAAAAAATACCTAGATAGCTTCCCTCTATCCGCAATATAAAATTAGCCTTGGCTAAAGACAGGCTCACCCGCAATATCTTTAATATTTTCATCCACTTGGCTCTCATAAGTTTAGGGCTGATTGCCTTTGTTCTAGGAGGACAAACATGTTTAAACTATAGCAGAAAAAAAACGTATTTTCAAGATAAAAAAATAAAAAATCCCGGTTTTACCATTCCGGGATTTTATCTTACATTAAATAAGAACCTTATTATACTTCTCTCTCGTCCGGCGTATTATGGACGACATAGCCGAGCCAGCTGAGATCGAATTTATACTGCAGCAAAACGCTGGTCCCGATGTGTTTCATATGTTCCAGACATTCGCCAT
Source organism: bacterium (assembly GCA_021806615.1). Lineage (GTDB taxonomy): Bacteria > Patescibacteriota > Patescibacteriia > Patescibacteriales > UBA12465 > UBA12465. The sequence continues at coordinate 138,189 of JAJZRB010000001.1, forward strand.
AGATCAGCTTGATGCTAGGAAAACGTTCGCTGTAAGCGACCAGATCCTTATGATGATTGTTCAAAACCTGGACGAATACGCCGTTACCTTCATCTATTTCTCTGAGAGCGAAAATCACATAGCCGATTTTCTCAATAGCATTGAATAACGCTCCCTCGACGGTGCCGGTGTTCTCCTGGACGGCGAAGGACCGAGAGAACATATTGGCGACAGCTTGTGAGTACGGTCCGAAATCCAGGGCAGCGAACATCGATTCGAACTGTTCTTTCTCGATCAGCTCGATCATTGCCTTTACTCTAGGATCGTTTTTGATGCTATAGGAAATATCCCCGATAATTCCCTCGCCCAGGTCGTGATTGACTGCGGTAGACAATAACAGATAGGCGTCAAACTGGGCGCCCGCTGTTTGCTCAATAGCGATGACGATTTGGGCCAATAGGGCCGTTTCCAGCGTATGCCCCAATACCGTCTGCTTATAATTATGAGGATAGCGTTTCCAGCGCCGGATATCTTCTACCCTTCTGACCAAATCAGTTAGAAAATTCTGCAGGGAGTTATTCTCCCGGATTTCATTTTTATCCATGATAGTTTCCTCGTTTTTTTAAGTGATTGATTGCTTTTAATCGACCGGATTAGCTTCTTGTATCTTGCGGACCAGTAGCAGCCACTCTTCACTGGAAAAAATGCTTTTGACCTGTTGGAAATATTCTAAATCAACCCGGTCAAAAAACTTGTCGCCAGCGTCTCCTAAGCCGGGCTGGATATAGCCGAGCTCATTCAAGTGGCTATCCAGGGCAGCTGAAATGACCTTTATCCCGGGATATAAGTTGGCCAGGTTAAAGATGCCTTCCGGGGCGGCGACTACGCTCGCGAGGATAATCTTTTCTGGCGGAAAGAATTCCAGTAATTGTTCTATAACGGTTACGAACGATCCTCCCGTGGCTAACATAGGGTCGGAAATTATGACCCGATCAATGTGACCATTAAACTTAGAGGTGACTAGCGGCAAATATATTTCTCCAGTCTGGTGCGGCTCTTCTTCGTTACGCTTCAGACCGATATGCAGGTGCTGGCCGATGCCAAGCTGAAAGAAACTATGCGAGAAAGCCAAGCCGGCGCGCCAAGGATAGCAAGCAGCTATGTTCTTTCTATGGCAGCCGCGCATAGCCTCCATCGCCACCGATAAACATGACAAACGGAGCGCGATTCTCCAGGCGAGCGGCATGACTCGCAGATTACGGATAGCCCTGTCTGGCATGGGGAGAGTCTTATCTAAGTAATCACTACGTAAAACATCTGTAATATTACCTAAAATTTTCAATAATCCCGAAACCGTTCTTTCGCGGCAAAAAATAGAAAGTTCTTCCCGTCTTTCCGGAGAGACTGGTAGATCCTTCTTGGTGATTGACATTGAGTTCATTTGGATCCTCCGATTTTATATTGATTATGAAGTTAAAAAACTTATTTATTAAATGACGATTGACAATTAACACTTAATATTAGCACTTACCCCCAAAAAGTCCAGAGATAACCAGCTTCCTAGCACGGCTAATAAAAAAGCCGGTTTATACTTCCGGCAAAGTTTTGGGAAATAGGATATTGACTTTTTTTCTCAGTTCTTCGAAATATTTATACCTATCTGGATTAGCGCATGATTGCGGCGCCTGATCGCGGATGAAAATTTCCACCCGGCAAGCTTGGCCGCAACGATAGCATAAATATTCTTGGAACACCCGTCCGTCATGAGCGATAATCCGCCCTTTGAGCCATTTATCTTCCATAACCTCTCCGATTCTTTTTAATTAAAAGAACAAATATGTATAAATTATGAATAAGCTTGCTGCCGATATTCCCGTAAAACCCTGTCCGTATTGAAATAAGCGGCATTAATGCTAATAGTAGAGCGCATCATTTCTAGCCAGGCCTCGGGATCATTATAATAGAGAGGGAGAATTTCTTTCTCGAGAATATCGTAAAGGCGGAATGAATCTTCCCGGTCTCTCTGATTTTTATTATTATGATTCTTTCCGATCGATGGTATAGAATCGCCGGCCGCGGGCTCTGCGATCGCCCAGCCAGTCTTCTCTTGAACGCAGCCTTCCAGCCACCAGCCATCCAAGGTGCTTAGTTGAGGAACGCCATTATGAGCGGCTTTCATGCCGCTTGTCCCTGAAGCTTCATTCGGCGGCAAAGGAGTATTCAGCCATAAATCAACGCCGGCGATGATAATTTTCGCTAGATCTAAATCGTAATTTTCAATAAAAGCTAATTTTATCTTATCGCGATATTTCTGTTTGATCTGATTGACGGCGGAAATTATTTCCTTCCCTTTTTGATCGGCGGGGTGGGCTTTCCCGCTATATATGATCTGTATCTTACCCGCTCTCTCTTGGACGGATAAGAGGCGATCTAAATCTTGCAAAAGCAAGCCCGGTCTTTTATAAATAGCGAAGCGGCGCGCAAAACCGATAGTCAAGATATCTTCGGAGAAATCTAGCCCGGCTTTATCCTTGATCAAATCAATCAATGATCTTTTAGCCGCTTGATGCGCTCCTCTTATTTCCGCGAGCGGAATAGAGGATGCCCCGCGTAATAAATGATTTTCGTGGCGCCAGCCTGGAATAAATTTATCATATAAAGATTTAAATTCCGGAGATGCCCAAGTCAGAGAATGGACTCCGTTGGTAACCGCCCGGATATGATAGCTGGGGAATATCAGGCTAGTTAATTGCTGGTGCTTTTTGGAAACCGCGTTAGCATAATTGCTGAAATAAAGGGCCAGCCTGATCATGTCCACTCGTCCGGCATCCAGAAGGCCGGGCAGATTTACCGGAAAATCAGACTGATATTTTAAGACGAGCGACGCGGAAAAAATATTACGGGCCGTACGCAATGGCGTATGGGTAGTAAAGACGCAGGTTTGCTTCGTATCCGCCAGACGTTCGGATTCGCTCCCTGCGCGGGAATTTAAAAAATGGGCTAAGGCCGCGAAAGCAGCATGCCCCTCATTGATATGGATCTTATCTATCTGATAGCCTAATACCTTTAAAATCTGCCAGCCGCCGCGACCCAAAACGATAGCCTGCAACAATCTGTATTCCTCATCTCCGCCATATAGGCGGCCGGTCAAGCCGCGGTATATCTCTGGATTTTCTGGAAATTTCGTATCTAAAAGATAGACCGGGACCTCTCCGCCGCCTTCCCCTCTGATAAGATAGCGCCAAACTCCCACTCGGACCTGATCCGAACCGATAATAATATCGGCGGTAACAGGCAATTTTTCCAAATGAGAAAAATCATATCCAAAAGATGGTGATTCTTCCTGCTCGCCGGCCTGATTAAAACGTTGTTCACAATAACCTTCATCGCTTAGCAAAGTAACTCCTACCATGGAGAATTTCTGATCAGCCGCTGAGCGTAAGATATCGCCGGCTAAAACGCCCAAGCCGCCCGAATAGGTCTTAATATTATTTTCTAAAGCTATTTCCATGCTGAAATAAGCGACTTGAGGAATAATTTTAGATCCAGGCATAGGCGATTTTAATAAAAAAGCTGACAGATTATAGACCGATAATCACAACCACGCGTTCTATATGCTTGATTTTAACATCTCTTATAATATTTAGCTAATGAAAAGGACTCCGGCTTTGGGAGTCCTGCGGACGGTTTCTATTTAAGAATTGTCTGGGCCTTGTCCAAGGCCTCTTCTAGAGTCAGTCCTAATCTATCCATCGCTAGGACTAAATCCCTCTCCTCTTCCTCCGATACTGGCTGGTTCTGGAGTCGTTTGAGATTGACTCTTAATATCAGAAGAAGGAGTTTGTCTCGCTCGTCTTTATTGAGCTCTTTCGTGGTCTTCATAACCTTCTCCATTTTGTTTACTAAACTTAATTATATCGGACACTGTCTTTTTAATAGCATAATTGCCATAGGCGACCCTTCCTCCTTGCACTAAAGGTTCGATCCAGCTATTGTCCTTGCCATTCTTGAGCATTAAACGGGACAGAATATTGAAAGAATCTATAGTCGCATTGTGAATGCTGTGTCGCGCTTGATCGATATTCTCAAAACCGCTTTTATATTCTTCCTCAGAAAGCTTCCCGTCCTGATAATCTTGGAATAATTGATTGAATTGGCAGACGACGGCGGTATATTGATAACAATTAGCTTGCAGATCGTCAAAATACTTTTCTAATTGTTCATTGCCAGAGCAATCGCTCCATATCCTATCAAAAGTCGTCCGGATATTTTCTGCTTCTTGAGTGGCTGGCTGTTTTTGGACTAAGGTATCAACAGAATTTTTATTGCTTTCAATGAAATTACCGAGGGAAAACATAGTCTTTGGTTAAATATGATGCTAAATATGATATCAAAAAATGAATAAAATGTCAATAGCTACTATAACTTATAGAGCTCTTATACCTAGTTTCTTTAATTTTTTAGCTAATATAAAAAGAGGAAGCCCCATAGCCCCCATAAAATCACCCTCTATTTTCTTAATAATAACCGAACCCAGGCCTTGGATGGCAAAAGCGCCAGCTTTATCCATGGGTTCTCCGGAAGCGATATAATTATCTATTTCCGACCCGCTAAGGCTCTCAATATAGACTTTAGTGATATCGGTGATACTCATCTGCTTGTTGGCGGCTATATCAATAATCGTCAGGCCGGTTAAAATATCGACCCTCTTGCCGCTCAACTTTTTTAACATCTTCTTGGCCTCCGCCTTATTCTTAGGCTTGCCCAACAAATGATTGCCAAGAACTACGAAAGTATCGGCTCCGATGACTATCCCGTTCTTATGCTTTTTAGCCACGGCCATAGCTTTCCCGCGCGACAAGGTCTTCGCTAGCTTGACGGGAGCCATGGGGAGGGACATATCTTCTTCATAGTCTGACGCCTCTACCGTAAAAGGCAGCCTTAATCGACCGAACAGCTCTTTCCGCCGCGGCGAAGTAGAAGCCAGGATGATTTTTTTATTTTTTGATTTTTTCATAATATATCAGCTGTTTTCCTCCTCGGTAATCTGGGGACTGAATTTATAAATCAGAAATTTCTAGAATGAGCGGGTAGTGGTCTGAAATTTCAATTTCTTCAACCGTCATTTTCCGAGCTGACAATCCTTGGCTCAAGAATATGAAATCAATCGCCTCGCCCTTAGGCCGAGTGCTAGGAATATTAAAAATGGCATTGATGTTATTAAAATGCTTACTGATCAGAGAAATGCTTTCCGTCCTTAAAAGAACATTAAAATCTCCGAGCAGGATACTGGGCATATTTTTCTCCTGTAATCTTTCGAGAATGAATTCGCTTTGCCGGATAGACCGCTCTGAATCCAGTTTATCAGCAGACCAAGTGCCGTGGACATTAGCCACTTGGATGATGCTCCCGCCGACTTCAATATCGCATATTTGCAGAGCGCGGCCGTGATCGTCACCGTTATAAAAATTGGTCCGATCGCGGTCAAATTCATAATTTTTGTGATAAAAATAATTATAGCCGTGGACGATCGGATATTTTGATAAGATCAGCTTGCCTTGCTCGACCATGCCGCCGAAATCTTTGTTTCTTAATCCGGATGGTTCGGTATGCTTATCAGCGACCCATTCGGGAGCGAAAAAATAATAAGGATAATCTTCCCCTAATATCCGCCGAATGGTTTCTTCCGATCGATACAGAGGATGTACGTTTGGATCCAATGGACGGACGACTTCCTGCAAACAGACGATATCCGCGGCTTGAGCCTTCAGATATTCGCCGACTTGCCGGCTGTTATCTATCTTAATACCAATATTAAAGCTGATGATTTTCATATTATGGCTATTTCCCTATATTAGACTGACATAATTTATTATAGCATTCCCCTCATACAAAAACAGCCCTTTCGGACTGTCTCTGTTTAGTGAGCTCCTTTTGGAGTTTGGTTATAAATTTAGATAAATAGAAACTAAGCTTATTCAGTTCTCTCCGTTATTTCTTTATTTGGATCATAAGCGGGGGTATGGACTAAAAACATCTTTAATACTCCGTTTATGGATTTATAATCATATTCAATATTTTTAGGAAGAATACAGACGTCCGACTTAGCAACATGAATTATTTCGTTATTAATTTCAAATTCGCCCTCGCCGTCGATAATATAATAAATTCTATCACTTTCTGTAGCCTTGGTTTTACCATGACTGCCAGTAACTTCGAAATAGGCAGCGCTTGCTCTAGGAAATTCTTCTTTGGAGTTGAAGGCCCACCCCTTTAAGCCATTCCAGCCGAACTCTCGCGCATTTTTAAGTGTAAATTTCATATTCACTTTTTATATAAATTACATTTTTATTATATCATTTGAGGTAATTTTTATAAACTTTTCAAAAAGGTGTTTCTAGAGTATCAAAAAATGCCCTAAGATTAAGGCATTGTTTGTTGGAGCTCCTTTTGGAGTTTGGTTATAAATTAATACTATTCATAATTAAGAATTATACCTTGCCCTCCTATAACAAAACCATTTCTATTACTTAAAGTTTGCTTCTTGGGATAATCTGGAACCAAGGTACGCAACAACTCATGAGTTATCTGCCTAATTGCAGCTAATTCTGCTCCTTTCACTGGTATCCATTTATCACTGTAATCTCTGGAAACCCAGCCCAATGAATTGCTTCTACTAAGGCTTGCATATTTTTCATTTAATTCAGGGTCTACATGAGAACCGCCGTCTTGATTGGCTACCGCAAGGACAATATCTTTGCGACTATAGCTATTCCCCAGCTTGTCATTAAAAATTATTTCACTCCAGTAATTCTCAAAGTCTATATACCCAGTAATATCGTTGGATGAATCGAAGTTTGGCACATAACCGCCAGCGTCTCCTATGAGTAGCCCGACCAATCCTGCATACCCTCCGACTAGCTGTTGATTGTCTGAAAGTTTTGGTGGCTTTACACAAGTACTTAAGAATTTAGTATCCTTTAAATTTAACTGACCCAACAATGAGTGTGATTTAAGCGTGTCATGTAAAAGAATCCTTATAGTCGTCGCCATTCTTTTTGATTCCGATTCAAAACCTCTATCATACGCCTGGGCGGACAACTTCAAAAATTCAATTTGATCATTTAGCTGATTTTGGAGATCGTCTAATGTTTGTTTCATAAAACCAATATTATAAACTGACGTGTGGCAAAAAATCTAAAGATATTTTTTTAAATAAAGAAAGAAGATTCCCCTTTATCATCTTGCAATATTCAAACATGTCTGTACCACTCGGTAATTGAGGATTACGTAATATTTTTTTTCTATTATCTAAAACGAAAAGTTGTAGGCTATAGACTTTTGATCGATGGGCGACCATATTGCGTAACTTATGAACCTCATCGATCCAATTATCAATCTCTGTCTCAAAAAGATCAGCTAATTTTCTTTCTTTGACTCCTTTACTCGCTCGTAAACTGGCGATAGTCTTCTCTCCAGCTTTTTGCCCACCTCTAAATCCGATTATCCATTCCTCTCCATCAAGACATGGGTAAAATATTTTCAAAAGATGAATTAGTACATCAAGAGAAGAATATACTTGCATTAGAAAGGATTCAAACTCAAACAGAATAACGTCATTAATAAATTCAGTTTCTGATAAATTCATAGGCAATTTCTCATAAACCGGGGGGACTAAATTTTTTATTTCATTCTCAATTAGGGAAAAACTGTAATTCACGGCTTGCATTTTATGTCGGCAGTTTTCAATAGCAATATCCAAATTGTTCATTTTTTTATTATCCTTTAATTTACGTACAAATATGCCATTTAAAATTTTTTGCTCGTCAGAATTTAAAACTGAATCTAAATCAGACATGGTTTTATTTACCGATTTATTTAAAACTTCTTTTTCTTCATCACTAATCCTAAAACCATCCATTCCCAAGTCTATATCCGAAAATAAGCCTACCGACTCTCTTCTGTACTGATCAAATCTAGAATCTGATAATAAGAGCTTGTCTCTCATAATGTTATAATAACTATCTTCTGGCATACTATTAATTTTTTTAAAAATTAAAATACAAAAACCCTCATTACGAGGGTTTCTGTAGTCTGGGGGTTTATAAACCCCCGTAAATGGAGCTCCTTTTGGAGTTTGGTTATAAATATGGCTCGTCGGAAATCCTTTTAAGTTCTGGCGAGACAAAATTGTCTAAAATAGTCTTATATAGATTCAGTAATTTATTGTATATATCTTGACAATATCTAAGCACTTCCGTGTTATCAGGCATTAACGGTTTAACTACTTTTCCGCTACCAGATTCATAGACAAAACACGTAAAGCCCTTAAGCGCGGATCTATGGACTATATTATTACGTAATTCATTTAAATTCTGAATCCAAGTGTCTATTTGTTCATCAAAAAATTCTGCCATTTCAGAATTACCACCTTTTCTCACGAAATCGGCGGTAGTTTCGCCCGCCCTTCTGTCGCTCTTAAAACTTGCTTTATCATTACCTCTTTCATCAATATAAGGGTACAAGTATTTTAAAAGCTGCACAATAATATCTAAATTGCCTCGCACTTGAGATACGAATGATTCAGTTTCATTTATAAGCACTTCATTCATTAACTCTGCATATGGAAACATCTTATTTTTTATCATTTCGGAATATTCTTCTATCTCCTGTTTAGTCGGCCCAAAGTTAACTTCATTTTCAATTAAAGCTAGAGAATATCTTGCGGCAGCTAACTTGTGTCTACAATTTTCTACTCTTACTCTTATATCATCTAGTAATTTTGATATTGCGATATGCTTTCCCGTGCCCGCCTCTTTCGTTGTGCGAGGTGGCCTATAAAACCCCTCTATTGGCATATCAAAAATTTTATTAATCTCCTCATAAACTGTATCAAATCTTCTGTCCGAAAACAGTATTTTGTCTTTCATAATTTTATAGCGGCTCATATTAGTAAAAATCATCTATACAATAAAAGTCAGATTCCTTAACTACTTGATAAAAGGAATTTTATCTAAAATATATCTTCTTTTTCTTTCTAACTCCTCGAAAATAAATTTATTTTTTTCTTTAATCTGTAAAATGCGTCCGTCCATAATACTCTGAAGGACCGGCTTTTGCTTCTCTGCCTCTATCGCATTGTTTAATTCCTTATACTTAATTTTTAAGTCTCTTTCAATTATAACTACTCGCACATAGGACATTACAACATGAAAAATTGCTAAAACGGCAAATAATTTTAAAAAATAATCTACATATTTAAATACAATGGTGAGCATATTTCAAAAGCTAAATTCTAGGTTCTTTTTTGCCAAAACGCTACGATAGCTAAAATTATTGTCCCAACTGCCATTATCCAGGTGCCGAGCACCAGCCAGAAATTCATTTTACGCTGATTTTTCAGAGAATCAATGGCAGTATATTCTGCAGTTGATATTTCATAACCACACAAATTACAGACAACGGTGGACGGATATGATTTTTCAGAAGTTTGTACAAAGGGCATGCGCTGGATAAATTTATGCTCACATCCATTAACCTTAGATTGATTTTTTATAATACTAATTTCTCTCACCCCGAACTCTGTTATTCTTATGGCTCCATCTTCTCCCCAAATTATTTTTCCGCTATCAGCCATTCGGCGCATAAGAGCCTTAAATTTAACCATCTGAACATAATCACCACCTTTAACAAACTGATTTTCAAGTTTAGGATAAATTTGATTAAATTGAGGGCCGACTTCTTCGTTAATAATTTTAATTTGTTCTAAAATTTGCATCTCTTTTTCTTCCATATTTATAAACAGATTAACGCTTAAATTATTTTGATGTACTTATATCATCCCAATCATCGGTTATTTGCCACTTGGGTTATTATCTAATATTTTATAGGACAAATTTACATCCAACGGTGTCTCCGAAGCAACTTCAAATTTAGTACCTTTTTTTTGTAATATTCTATAGTAATATCTCCCACCCTCGGTTATCTGTATGCCCTGCATGTTTGTTATACTTCTTAATCTCTTTTCACCTTTTTTTGCCTTTAGGCCAACGGAAAATTCATTTAAAACTTCTCCCTTAGGATCCACGAGATCTATCTTTATTTCAGCTAAATTTTCCCTTGTATCGTCTTCGATAGTCCAAAAACTAATAAGCTGAAGATTAAAAGGAATAACTAGCTTATCATTTTTAGACATCTTTTTCCTATCAATCATTAACTGCACTTCTTCAATACAGTTAAATAAACTAAGGAGATTGGTTTGAGCATCTATTGATGATTTTTCACAAATTATTGACCAAATGTTTTTCATATTTTTATTATTTATTTAGTAGATATATTATAAGCCTCATGCGATAAAACGTTGTCCCTTAATCTATCAGCGGTGTTATTTATCGTCCCACCGCCTGCGAATATAATGTTATATGGGATATTAAAATCTAAAATACTACTCCAGCTTTTATAACTAAAATTTAAAACACTTGCTATTCGATTAAGCAGTGCAAAACCAATATTAACATCTCCGCTCTCAACTCTTGAAATAACCTTCTGAGTCGTTTGAGCTTCTTTAGCTAACTTTTGCTGACTCATACCAAGAGCTTCTCTGGTATTATAAATCTCAACTCCCAACCTTATTCTTTCCATTGCTTCTCTTGAAAATTTTTCAAAATACTTACCCTTTCTGGCCTCTGCCATCGGATCAATATTTAATTTTTTGTTATTCATATTTTTCATAATTTTTTGGATTTAATTTAAAAATATTTAAATACTTCTCACCAATCTTGTTTTGTTTATCAACTTTTTTCTTCTCTCTGTCGGTATCATAATTGACAGGCTTCTCAAAAGCATGAAGAAGAACTATTTTTTCTTGATGTCGAAAATAAAGAATTCTAATAACTGTTGTTTCGTCTTTGGGATTCAATATTTCAAAACAACTATAGCCATGTAATGGTTTAGAAATTGGAGGAGTCGGCCTACCTTCGTTGCCCTTAACATGCTGTATCTTAGCATCTATATTAGCTAGTATTTTCTGCTTTCTTTTAACAACTGCTTCTTTATCTCCTTTGTTTTCTCGATATTGTTTTAAATATTCCTTTACCGGGCAGTTTTTTGAACCTTTATCATAAAAATAAACAGGTTCCATATTTACATGATTAAATTGATTCTAACCTTATTATATCCTATTGGATATAATTGTCAATACCAATTACAAAAGCCCTCCCAAAATGGGAAGGCTCTTGTAAACACTGGGACTTATGGATTTATAAATCCCCCTATATGGAGCGGGTAACGGGAATTGAACCCGTCTCTCGACCTTGGCAAGGTCGCATAATAGCCACTATACGATACCCGCAAATTTGAAAAGCTGAAAGTGCCGCGGGCGGGAATCGAACCCGCACTGTATCGCTACAACTGGATTTTAAGTCCAGCGCGTCTGCCAGTTCCGCCACCGCGGCTCTTTTGTCAATGTGGAGATGATGGGAGTTGAACCCATGTCCAGCCGGCTTACCTAAATACATTTACAAGATTAGGCCGATTTCGTTTGTTTTAACTTTAATCATCAAAACCGGACGAAAAGCGACTAAAGCGATCTTTCTTTTGTTTCGACATACCCCGGAAAGAGCAAAATATATCTATCCTCATGTTTATGACACCGGAAATGCGACTATGAAGACTCATCGCGCCCGATGGTTACGGCTTATTTTTATTAGGCCATAACTGGAGCATAGCTCGGAGTTAACCAAGTAAATGCTCTTGCCATAGATTTGGCATTTGTGTTTTTTTAGCCAGTTTGGCGTGATGACTAAGCACGTCCTGAATATTTAGATAGAATCCAGCTGTCGATTCCTTTCATCCCCCTCCTGTCTGCCCCGGCCACGGGGCTTTAACGCCTTTTTGTTAAAGACCGCAAACTGCGCTCTACTTCTCGTTTTTTTATCGCCTCGCGCTTATCATATTTCTTCTTTCCGCGCGCTACGGCGAACTCCAATTTCAGAAAACTATGATTAGTATATATTTGGAGAGGTATCAGTGTCAAGCCCTCGGTTTGCTGCCGGCCGATAAGGCGAGCGATCTCTCCCCGCTTCAATAATAACTTCCGTTCACGCCGGGGATCGTAGTCTGGTAGGGGACCGGCCTGCTTATAAGGCGAGATCTGGCAACCGATTAAATAAAGCTCCGGCCGGCTGTTTTTACGGCGCACGCTTATGAAGCTGCCCTTGAGGCTGAGTTGCCCGGCGCGGACTGCTTTGACTTCGTGGCCATACAGAACCAGGCCCGCCTCATATTTTTCCAGGAGCTCATAATCAAAGCTAGCTTTCTTGTTTTGCGCCAGTGGGGCCATAGTTCCATTCTTTTAGTTTGGCAATTACTTTTTCATTAGTCAAAACGTTTTCTAAATAGTGGTGGTAACCGTGTTCGCCCAGCATCTTCAAGACCTCTTGATTGCCGGCGTACTGTTTTTTGAGTTCATCTATCTTAGCATGTATCTCCTCGTGGCTGACGGCAATCTTCTCAATGATAGCTAATTCCCTGATAACGAGCGCTGATTTCACCCGCTTCACCGCATTGGGCGCAAATTCCAGCATCAAGGCGCCGCGATCTTTTTTCATGTGTTCCAGATATTCTTCAAACTTCCCTCCTTGGCGGACAATGCTCTGTTCCAGCTCCGCCAACATATTCTTAACCTCACTATCCACTAGGGTATCCGGCAAATCTCCGAATTTAGTATCGTCGATTATTTTAGATAGCATAGCCGATTCGTTACGCAGTTCGACTTGGCGTTTTTTTTCGTTCGCTAGGCTATCACTCACGCCTTTTTTCAATTCCTCTAGGTTCTTCAGCTGGAAAAAAGCAGCGAAAGAATCGTCTAGCGGCGGTAATTCCCGCTCATAGACCTCTTTGACCTTAACTTCAAACTCTACTAATTTTCCGGCTAAGTTTTTCTGATGATGCTCGGCTGGGTAGGGCAATTCAAATTTCCTCGTTTCACCTTTCTTGGCGCCTAATAATTTCTTATCAAAACCGGGGACAAAATACTCCTTGCCTAACATGACGGCTAAGTCCTGATGCTGGCCGTCTTCTACCGGGACTTTATCTAAGAATAATTTTATGTCAGCTATGATCTTATCGCCTTCTCGCACCTCTCTATCGACGATTTTTTCTTGAGCGCGCATTTCTCTCAGATCTTCCAGCGCCTTACCCAATTCTTTATCGCTGACTACAGCTTCTTCTATTTTTAGATCTAAGCCTTTATATTTGCCGAGCGCAACTGTTGGCAAAACGGACAGGATGACTTTATATTCTAACGGATTATTGGGCGCTAATTTGGTCACGTTTATCTGCGGCTGGCCGATAGCCTGGCGATCCATGGTATTTTGGGAGATAACCTCATCAAGAGTCTTATTGATGGCTAAATGCGCCGCCTCTTCTAAAATAGTCATTTCGCCAATTTTGGCTTTCAGGATATCCAACGGCACTTTGCCGGGCCGAAAGCCTTCTATCTTGACCGATTCGGAAACTTTCACCGCTCCTTTCTCGATATAAGGCGCCAGCTCTTCCGGACTGAGCTCTACCGTCAATTCAATCTGTGATTTCTCTAAATCTTTTTTAGTTACTTGCATATATAGCGACTAGTTAGCATAAGCCGGTTCTGGCCGGCTTATACTACTATCTCTTTTATTTTTTATTTAATAGTATTACAACAATAAGCCGACGATTAGTAAGGCGACGATATTTAAGACTTTGATCATCGGATTTATCGCCGGGCCGGCGGTGTCTTTATAAGGATCGCCGACAGTGTCTCCAGTAACGGCCGCCTTATGGGTATCAGATCCTTTGCCGCCGAAATTGCCCGCTTCAATATATTTTTTAGCATTATCCCAGGCGCCTCCGCCGGAAGTCATAGACACGGCGACAAAGATGCCGGTGACGATAGAGCCCACGAGCAATCCGCCTAAAGCCTCTAAACCATGGCTTTGGAAAGCAAAACCGACGATGATCGGAGCGGCTACCGGCAGAAGGGCCGGCAAGATCATTTCCTTGATAGCGGCCTTCGTAACGATATCGACTGTCCGGCCATAATCCGGCTTTTCAGTCCCGCTCATAATTCCCGTCTTCTCCTTGAACTGGGCGCGCACATCCTCTACGACCGCTCCGGCCGCCCGCCCGACAGCTTTCATAGCCATTGCGCCGAAAAGATAGGGCAATAAGCCACCGAGGAATAAGCCGATTAGAACATAAGGATTATCGATCAAGAATTGAGCGTTCCCGCCAGCCTCCTTTATCTTGAAAGTAAAATCGGCGAAAAGAACTAAGGCGGCTAAGGCCGCAGAACCGATAGCATACCCTTTAGTTACAGCCTTAGTGGTATTTCCGACCGCGTCCAAAGGATCAGTGACATTGCGGACATCGTCGCCAAGCTCAGCCATTTCGGCAATGCCGCCGGCATTATCGGTAATCGGCCCGTAAGCATCGATAGTAACGATGATTCCCGCCATGGACAGCATGGACATAGCGGCGACAGCAATGCCGTATAGGCCAGCCAGGGAATAAGCGCCTAATATAGCGGCCGAAATAGTGATGATCGGCCAAGCGGTAGATTGCATAGAAACGGCTAGGCCGGCGATGACATTAGTGCCGTGTCCGGTCTTAGAAGCTTCGGCGATGCTTTTAACCGGATTATATTTAGTTGAAGTATAATACTCGGTAATAACGACTAATAACCCGGTAACAGCTAGTCCGATAAGGCTCGCGAGATATATTTTCAGGCTCAAGCCGCCGATAATCATATATCTGGTTATCGGATAAAAAGCTAAAGCCGCCAAAACTCCGGCAACAATCAGGCCTTTATATAGAGCGGCCATTATATTCTGGCTTTTGCCTAGGCGGATGAAAAAAATCGCGATAATAGAAGCGAGAATAGAAACCGCGCCTAAGACCAATGGGTAAAGGACTATGCTGGCATTACCGCCGAAAGTTAACCCGCCTAAAACCATGGCGGCGATAGAAGTGACGGCGTAAGTTTCAAATAAATCAGCCGCCATGCCAGCGCAATCGCCGACATTATCTCCGACATTATCGGCGATGACCGCTGGATTGCGCGGATCATCTTCCGGAATATCCACTTCTACTTTGCCGACTAGATCAGCGCCGACATCCGCTGCTTTGGTATAAATACCGCCGCCTAAGCGAGCGAAAATGGAAATCAAGGAACCGCCGAAAGCGAAGCCTATCAAAGCGTGCAGGTCATGGGTTATGAAGAAGAAAGATGACGTCCCTAATAGAGCTAAGCCGACTACGAGCATGCCGGTGACGCTTCCGCCTTTGACGGCGACGTCCAAGGCTTTCGCCAAACCGCCGCGAGCCGCTTCTGTCGTCCGGACATTAGCCCGGACGCTGACATACATCCCGATATAGCCGGCCAGGGCCGATAAAGCCGCGCCGACAATGAAAGCTAAGGCCGTCAACCAGCCGAGAGCCGGGATGAAACCGATGATTAGAAATAGAATAACGGCGACTAGCGCCACGGACTTATACTGGCGATTCAAGAAAGCTTTGGCGCCATCCTGGATGGCGGCTGCGATCTCTTTCATTTTATCGTTGCCATCCGGCAAGCGGAGGATAGAGGCGATGACTACGGCGCCGTAGATGAGAGCGGCGAAAGCGCTCCCCAAAATGAATAAATTGCTAAGCATAGATTTTTATTTATTCTTTTTTAGTTTTTTTTAAATTTTTATTTTTGGTCTTCTTTTCGATCGGCGCCTTTTCTTCGGTTTGCTCTGCTGCCGCTTCTGGCACAGTCTCAACTTCAGCTTCTGCCGGATTGGACTGGACCCCCTCCTCAGCCTCGTCGCTGCTTAAAACCTTTTTCTCACCATCCTCTGAAGCTTCTATAATATCTATTTTCCAGCCAGTCAATCTCGCAGCTAAGCGGACATTCTGTCCGGCCTTACCAATAGCTAGAGATAGTTTATCAGGAGAAACTTTGACTATAGCTTTATGCTCCACATTATCAAGCTCTATAGACGCGACTTTAGCCGGAGCCAAGGAATTAGCTATGAATTTGGCAGAGTCTTCATTATATTCAATAATATCTATCTTTTCCCCTCCCAATTCACTGATGATAGTCTGGACGCGAGAGCCTCTCTGGCCGACGCAGGAACCGACCGGGTCGACATTATCAGCGTCCGTCCAAATAGCAACCTTAGACCGTGATCCTGCCTCCCGAGCTACGGCTTTGATTTCCACCAAGCCATTCGCTATTTCTGGAATTTCTAAATAAAAGACTTTGCGTAAAATTTCTTCGGAGCGGCGGGACAAGACTATTTCCGGCCCCTTATGCCCCTCACGCACTTCCTTTATAAAGACCTTGATCCGATCATTAGGATTATAGCGTTCGCTGTAAATTTGTTCTTCGGCCGGCAAGATGCCTATAGCCTTGCCTAAGTCAACAAAAACAAAGCGCCCTTCACGCCGTTGGACGATACCGGAAACAACCTCTCTTTCCTTGCCTTTGAATTCGCTAAATACCATATCGCGCTCCATCTCCCTCAACTTCTGAATGATAACCTGCTTGGCGGTCTGGGCGGCCATGCGGCCATAACTTTCTGGAATGGGCAAATCAGTCACTATCTCATCGCCGATCTGGGCGTCATGCTTTAAGATCAGGGCCTCCTTGATTTGGATATCGGTTTTGGGATTGAATTTTTTCTTGTCTTCTTCGCCAGAGCTCTCTTCAATAAAAACTTCCGGACGGCCTTCTTCGCGCGGCGGCTCCTTCGGAGCCGGGCTATAAAGATTCTGCAACATTTCGGCTTCTTCTTGTTCTGGCAGATTATCTACTACGGTTTTGACATCAAAAATCTGCGAATGGCCGGTCGCCGGATCAAATTTTACTCGTATATTCTGATTTCGTTCCCCATAATCTTTGCGGTAAGCGGCTGCTAAAGCGAGCTCGACCGCGCTGATAACGGATTGATAGTCTAAATTCTTCTCTTCGCACAATTGTTTTATAGCGCTGCTTATTTCGGACATATGGATAAAAATTAGATATTAAGACAAAAAGCTAATTGTAAGAACAACTAGCTTTCTATATACTATGATACCATAATCTGTAATTTTGTCAAAACGGAACATTCAGCGATCAATCGAACAGAATAAAGCTCAATACGGCGTATAAGTCTGATAGTCTACGGAATTATTCGCCGCTCGGCTAAGGATAATTACCGTGAACCGGGTAATCGCCCAAGCCGCCAGGATAATAATCAAGCCGATAACCGCATTGCGTAGCATATCCAGGGCTCTTTGCGTTTTTTCCTCATTACCGGCAGCTGTCATATAAAGGAACCCGGCGTAGATCGTAAAACCTAAGAAGATAATCCCTAAAAAACCCAGGACTACATTAATCACTCTAGCCACGGTAGTCCTGATATCGGTCGGCGTAGTATTGCCCATGGACGCACCGATTTCCTTTAATCCGGTCTGGCTATTAACCAGACTATTATCGGCCCAGGCCGGCGGAATGCTGGTTAAAAACGCCAGGCTTAAAAACGTCAATAAAATAAAGGACAAAACATGCTTGTTAGTGAGGCGCATAGCTTGACAATTAAAATATGATATAATTATACTAGACCTTTATATTATATAAAAATACCTCTAAAAACACAAGAAAATGAGCTTGGCGAAAAAAGTGGCCCACAATACCCTGATCCAAATATTCGGTAAAATCATTTCCACGGTTTTAGGTCTTTTCGCCATCGCTCTTATCACTCGCTACTTAGGGCGCAGCGGCTTTGGCGAATATACGACCGTTCTTACTTTCCTGACCTTCTTCGCGGTTACGGCTGATTTCGGCCTGACCCTGGTGACCGTACAGATGATTAGCGGACGCGATTGGCCGGAAAATAAGGTTCTTAATAATCTCTTCGCCTTGCGCCTTGTTTCTTCTATCGCCTGCCTGATCTTAGCGCCGATAATCATAAACTTTTTTCCCTATAGCGCCGCGATAAAATTCGGCGTCTTCATTACTTTCATCTCTTTCCTTTTCCCGGCTCTTAACCAAGTAATTATCGGGCTATTCCAAAAAAGGTTAAGTATGAGCCGGGATACTATCGCCGAAGCTCTCAGCCGCCTGGTCCTGATCTCCGGCATCATCTTAACCGAAAGGTGGCAAGCGGGCTTGAACGGTATTCTCTTAGCTACGGTAGCTTCGGCTTTCACTAGCTTTATCTTCCACTATTTCTTTTCTCTGAAATTCGCCTTCATCAAATTAGAATTTGACTGGTTGGTTTGGAAACAGATAATTTCCAAAGCATGGCCGCTGGCTATTACTATCGTCTTGAATCTGATCTATCTGCGGGCCGACACCCTTCTCCTGTCTCTCTTCCGCAATATCGAAGAAGTCGGCTTATACGGAGCAACGTACCGCGTTCTTGATGTCTTGACGACCATCCCTTTCATGTTCGCCGGACTGATACTGCCTATTTTGACCGTTGCGTGGCTGGATAAACAATCGGCCTACTTCCAAAAAGTCCTGCAGAAATCTTTTGACGTCATGGCTATGATTGCCATCCCTCTTGTCGTCGGAGCACAATTTTTAAGCCGGCCGGTGATGACCTTCGCGGCCGGACGGGATTTCGCGGAATCTGGACGGATCTTACAGGTTCTGATCTTCGCCGTAGCCGCCATTTTCTTAGGAACTATGTTTTCGCATGCCGTCATCGCCTTAGATAAGCAGAAGACCATGATCGGTTTTTATGTCTTTGCCAGCTTAAGCTCCCTTATCGCCTATCTTATCCTTATTCCTCGTTTTTCTTATTTCGGCGCAGCGGCGGTCACGATTTACAGTGAAACCATCATCGCTATTTTTTCCGCCTACTGCGTATTCAAATACAGCCGCTTCTTCCCGAACTTCAAGGTGGTCTTTAAATCCCTGCTTAGCGGGCTGGCCATGGGGGTATTCCTTTACTTTTTAGGCAACAAGTATCAAGATACTCTGGTCCGCCTCTTTGCCGTCATAATTAGCTCTTCTTTAATTTACGGTTTCTCCCTCTATATATTCGGGGGGATTAAGCAGTCGGAGCTAGCCGTTATCTTCAAAAGGAAAACGGCCAGCAGCGAGCCGAGTTATGGCGGCCCTAAGTTATAAGCTGCCTATTGAATTTTACTTGAACCATAATCATATGAAGCCAAATCCTGTTTTTAATCCGGATATTATCGCCGAAACCGCCGATTATTTGATAATAAATAAGCCGGCCGGTTTAGCGGTCCACGGGGGCGGCAATTTACAAGAGGCTACCCTGGCTGACTGGCTGATCCTTAATTATCCAAAAATAAGAAAAATCGGCGACGATCCGGCACGGCCCGGCTTAGTCCACCGCTTAGATAAAGACGTCAGCGGGCTTATGGTCATAGCCAAAAATCAAAAAAGTTTCAACGATCTAAAGGAACAATTCAAAGATAGGAGCGTTAACAAAGAATATACCGCCTTGGTCTACGGCCGCTTGGCCAAAGACGAGGGCTTGATCGATTTCCCGATCACCCGTTCTCGATCCGGACATAAGATGGCGGCTCTCCCGGCCAATACCGCCGAACTTTTAAGCCGCCGCCATCCGCGCGGACGCGATCAAGGGAATATTGAAAGCTGGTTAAAATCTAGAGGCGCTTTGACTAAATTTACGGTTTTAAAAAGATTCGTAAATTATACCCTCTTACGGGTTAATATCAAAACAGGCCGGACTCACCAGATCCGAGTCCATTTTTTTGCTTTAGGCTATCCATTGGTCGGCGACGACCTATATAATACTAAGAAAACCAAAGAAAAAAACAAAAAATTAGCGTTAAACAGGGTTTTTTTGGTAGCTGATCATCTCTCTTTCCGTGATTTAAAGGGCCAAAAACAACATTTTTCCCTCCCCCTTCCGTCTGAATTGGCCGCTGTCTTGCCGGCTCATTAAAGAATCTCTCTGAAAAAACGTGCAAATTTTGACGTTCCTATTTATTTTTACTATAATAAGGAGTGATATTTAAAAAAATCTAATAATTTTAAAAAATTATGAAAAAATTCATAAAGAGTCTGTTCGCTCGCGAACGATTCACGCGAGTAACTCTCCCGATTATCCTAGTTATCGTTCTAGTCCTAATCGGATTATTCACTTTCCAAAAACCAGTTAAGAATTTGAGTGCGGATGAAGCTAAAACTAGAGCCGAAGACTTCATCAATAAATATCTCATGCAAGGCGGTACTAAAGCGACCGTCAAGGATATTACCACCGAATACGGCCTCTATAAACTGAAGGTGGATATCGTCAGCGATGTCGTTGACTCCTACTTGAGTAAAGACGGCAAATTATTCTTCCCTCAAGCTCTAGATATAGATAAATTAAGCAGTTCCGCCCCGGCAGCCGGTGGCAATGCCAATTCGGCCGGGCCAGTGGCAGAAGTCACCAAAAAGAGCGATAAACCAAGCATAGAACTATTCGTAATGAGCTACTGTCCGTATGGCACCCAGATCGAAAAAGGCATATTGCCGGTCTTGGCTACCTTAGGCAAAAAAGTTGACTTCAAATTAAAATTCGTAGACTACGCGATGCATGGTCAAAAAGAATTGCAAGAAAACCTGACTCAGTATTGTATTGAGAAGGAGCAGCCGGAAAAACTGGACAGCTACTTGACCTGTTTCTTGCAGGCCGGGGATTCCGCGTCTTGCGTAAGCTCTAACGGCGTCAACAAAACCAAGCTAGACGCTTGCGTGGCTAAGACTGACAAGGAATTCAAAGTAAATGATAACTTCAATAACAAAGTCGGATATAAGGGGAGCTATCCTGGCTTTGACATAAACAAGGATGATAACGCGAAGTATAATGTTGCGGGTTCTCCTACTTTGGTTATCAACGGGCAAGAGATCTCTAGCGGCCGAGATTCAGCGGCACTCCTGAAAACTATCTGCAGCGCTTTCAACAATCAGCCTAAAGAATGCCAGACATCCTTATCTAGCGCTTCGCCGACTCCGGGCTTCGGCTCAGGGACCCAAGACAATAGCGGCGGCGCACCAGCGGCTAATTGCGGAAATTAAAAACCACTCCTGGAAAAGAGGATACAAAAAGACGGCTCTCGTAGCCGTCTTTTTAAAACCGTATTTTTTAAGAGTCTATCTTTACAACCAGGCAGCCAATTCCCCCTTAAAGGTTTCTTTATTTCTCAACCCGATAAATTCCGCGACTACCTTCCCGCCCTTGAATAACTTCATATTCGGGATGCTCTGGATTTGATATTCCATAGCGAGATCCTGATTATCCCCGTCCTCGGTATTGATTTTGGCTACCTTGATTTTACCCGACAGTTCCGTGGACAATTCGTCCAGGATAGGCGCCATCATCCGGCAGGGCATGCACCAAGGAGCCCAAAAATCTACCAAGACCGGCAGATCATTATTTAAGACCTCTTTGGCGAAGCTGTCTTTTTTTAATTCTACTACGTTAGACATAAATTTATCTATTTAATTATTATTTAATTATTTCTTTAAATATCTTTTCCATTTGTTCCTGACTGCTCCGCGGCGATCCTAATAAACAGCGGTTGAATTCTTCACCGACTATTTTTTCCATTAAAGAGGCGATGGCTGATCGCGCCGCTTTTAATTGTATAAGCAAGGCGAAACAGTCTCGATTCTTATCGGCGAGCATCTTTTTTGCCCCTTCTAATTGGCCGACGACATTGTTAATACGCTGCTCGGGAGTTTTCATGCTCTTATTATACCATACCCCTATGGGGTGTCAAGAGAGACAATTTTAATATATAATAAATAAAAAAATATACTTTTTTATTTTAATATAAGCCAATAATTAAATTCATCTTTCTTAAGCTCACTGATTTTGAAACCGGCTGCCAGGGCCAAGCGGCGTAATTCTCTCTTAGTAAAAGCGTGATAATAGCGTTCGCTCAGTTCTTCGCCGCTTGAATTCTTCCAGGAGAAGATGACATCTCCAAAGTCCAAGCGTTCTTCTTTCCGCAGCCAGTGGCTTTTAAGCCAAGTCTTTAATATCAGAAAACGGTAGTTCTTTCGTCGTATCGTCTTAGACCACATATTCCAAACGCTGATAATCACTTCGCCGCCGACTGCCAGCTTATTCTTCAGTTCTCTTAGGGCTTGGATCCGCAGGCTCTCGCTCGGGATATGCTGCCAGACAGCTAAACAGAAAATATGGGTGAAATCATGTCCGGAAATAGGCGACAGATCCAGCAAGTCGGCCTGGACGAAACGATGCGAAGGATAATTCCTGCGAGCGAGCGTTAACATCTCCAAGCTATTATCTGCGCCCAAATACTCTATATCTTTGCCGGGCAAAGCGGCTAAGAGCCGTCCGTTGCCACAACCGACATCCAAAATTTTAGAACCGCCGCCTAGAGCGGCGCCGAGCTTGACGATTTCTGGCCATAGCGGTTTCTTCCGGCTCACATCAAAATCAACGGCAATTTTTTCATAATTACTTTTTACCAATTTTAATAAATTATCAGCCGTCTCTTTCTCCATAACTAATAGCCAAATATCTGCTTAGCTAAATTAGACCCCCCCCCTTAACCCAGATATTCCTTGATCCGATAATCCTCCCGTCCGCTTTCCTTGTTACGCTGAAGCCGCAGGCAACTATCGCAGTGCCCGCAAGGCTTGGCTTCCGGGTCGCCAAAATATCTCAAGATATATTCTTGGCGGCAACCGAGATCATAAACGTAATTTTCCATTTCATCCAATTTTTCATAAGCCCGCGCCGCCTTGGTCTTTAAAGCCTTAAAATCCAAATTCAGGTCTTCTGAAGCCACGATCTTTAGGAGTTTGATCTCCGTACCACGAAAGGGCGGGCGATATTCAACGAGATCTTTCTCGGCCAATTTCTTCACGGCCCGCAGCAAAGAATCCTTTTTAACCTTTAAAACAATAGCGACCTCTTCTGGATTAAACTCCCAGCCGGTGGCTAATTCCCGGTGATATTTCTCTTCTAGCTTATCGATTATTTCTCTTTGGCTCTTAGCGCGGGGGCTGAGAGCCGAACTGACTGACGCCCAGTCTTTTTTAAGCTTCAAGAATGAGTTGGAATTCTTTTCATTGGGACGCGTTATATAACCTTCTTTTTCTAATATCTTCAAAGCGGTTCCGATGGCCATTTCCGGCAGAGCCGTTGATAGGTTTTGGACGATTTCGGCGTAAGTCAGGAGAATGGACGCTTCAGGATCTATCTCTAAGCCGGCGCGCCGGACTAAAAAATCATATATTTCAATAATGGCTTCCGGCTCAGGATTATCTCCCTTAATGAAAAATTCCCGCAAATAACGGTCTTGCTGATGATAAAACAAGATGCAGAAACTGAGTGCTCCGTCACGGCCGGCTCGTCCGGCCTCCTGGTAATAAGCCTCGATGGTCCCCGGCAAATCATGGTGAATAACGAATCGAATATCCTTCTTATTGATTCCCAGACCGAAAGCGTTGGTAGCGACGACGACTTGAGCCTCTCCGCGCATGAATTGTTCTTGCACCCAATTACGACTATTAGCATCCATGCCGGCATGATACCCCACGGCTTTGATATCATTATCCATCAAGACTTCTAAAATTTCATCGGCTTTAGCTCTGGTTCCGACATAAATAATCCCAGCGCCCATGGCCGGATTAGTAGTCAGGAGGTTGACGATATTTTCAATCTTCTGTCCGTTCGCTGTGGGCACGACAGCGAACTGCAAATTCGGCCGAGCAAAGCCGGTAATGACTAATTCGCATTTTTTGAGCCCCAGCTGCTTGACGATGTCGTCTCTGACTTCCGGCGTGGCCGTGGCCGTCAAAGCGGCTACTGTCGGCGAACCGACATATTTGATCGCCTCTTTAAGCCGCAGATAACTCGGCCTAAAATCATGGCCCCATTGACTGATGCAATGAGCCTCATCAATCGCAAACAGCGCGATTTTCAATTTCTTCAAAGCTGACAAAAAATTTTGATTATAGAAACGCTCCGGGGCGATAT
Organism: bacterium; assembly: GCA_021806615.1. Lineage (GTDB taxonomy): Bacteria > Patescibacteriota > Patescibacteriia > Patescibacteriales > UBA12465 > UBA12465. Next base: position 162,176 of record JAJZRB010000001.1, read on the forward strand.
AAATTATTTTATAAACCCCCTCTTTGACCTGGTCCAAACGCTTTTCGGTCTCAGCTAACGAAATAGTCGAATTGATAAAAGTCGCCGGAATCCCGACTCTTTCCAGAGAATCGACCTGGTCTTTCATCAGGGCGATAAGCGGAGAAACTACCAAAGTGACACCATCTAATATCAAGGCGGGTAATTGATAAATCAAAGATTTGCCGCCGCCTGTCGGTAGTACCACGATCGTACTACGATCAGCCAATATATTATCGATCGCTCTTTCTTGGCCGGGCAGAAAAGATCCATAGCCAAAATGAATTTTCAGTAATTCCTTTAATTGTTGTTTCTTTTGGAGCATGTTCATTGGTTATAATACTATTGACAAAACATGTAAATAATTATAAAATCAAACGAATAAATAGTTAATATCACAAATACGGAAGGAATAAAATGGCTCTTTTAAAATTATCCTGCGTACGAGCTATAGGGAGGAAAATACTCAAAGTGAAAAAAAGGAAGCCTTGGCTATTTTGGCTTTTTCTCTCTCTGAGCTTCATGGTAAGTTCTGTCCAAATTCGTCTCTATATAAGTAAGGCCGCGCTCGGCCAACAAATAATAGCGGCGGCAATAACTGCTATTTACTGGCTCATTTTTCTTTTTATCCCTAAAATCTATATAGCCATTTGCGAAATCAAAAGAGTCATTAAGACTTTAGAGAATGATTCTTTTTAAATCAAAGCATTTCATCCACTATCCTCTAACCGGAGACAACAATGGAATCAATAATTAGACTAATAGCACTAGTATCGTCTCTCATGCTCGGCGGAGCAATTTATGAAACTGTGCGCGCCGTTCTGCATGTGAAGGGCGCGGCCGACCCTCTCAGTATCATGGTATTTTACATCATGGGAATTTTCTGGGGAGGCGCGGCTATCTATCTCTATCGGCAGGAAAACAATAAGCTCTATAACGAGAGATAAAATTCGATAACCATCCGCTTCAAGCAGATGGTTTTTTATTTCGGTCGACGCCTGAATATCTCCCAGACATTCTTGAATAAGAAAGCGATAGTCATCGGTCCGATGCCGCCCGGCACCGGCGTGATATAGCCGGCCTTCTCCTTTACATCTTCATAATCCACATCGCCCCAAACCTTATCGCCCACCTGGCTGATACCGATATCAATGATAACTGCCCCATCCTTGACCATTTTGCTCTTGATATAGCGCGGCTGCCCTAGAGCGGTGACTAATAAATCAGCGTCTTCAGGCCTATCCTTAGGGACAATCTTAATCCCTCTCGCCGTCAATATCTCCTTGATTCCCAAGCCAAAAATCTCGGAATTATACAAAATACAAGCAGTTTTCAAATCGGCTCCAGGTCCTATCTCGTCTAGACAAGCTAAGATCGAAGCTAAAACCGGAGATAACAAATAATCGTGGCGATCTGGATGGAACCCATCAGCATCTTTGTTTGGATCAACCGCCGCGATAATCTTATTGGTATTAAATTTTTCCGGAAGCGGCAACTGGACGATAATGCCATCGATTGATTCATCCTCATTTAAGAATTGAATGACTCGCAAGATCTCAGCTTCAGATACCTCGGCTTCTAGCTGATATAAATGAGTATCAATGCCCACTAACTTACCCTCTCTCTCCTTAAGCGAGACATAAAGTTTGGAGTCAGCTCGTTCGCCTACTAGAATAATGGCCAAATTAGGTCTTTGGCCATTCAGCTTAGAAATATCTTGAGCGATGGAATCTTTCACTCGTTCAGCGATAGCTCGTCCGTCTATTTTCTTCACCATATAGTCTTAAGCTCTTTTTAGTGATTATTTAGTAGGAATCGGAAACCGATAGCAGAGCTTTTTCACTTCGTCTTTTAATGATTGCAATTCCTTCTCCGAGGCTTTATTGCCCAAAGCTCTGTCAATATAAGAAACAATCAATTTCATTTCTTCTTCCTTCATGCCGCGCGTAGTTACGGCTGGCGTGCCGACTCTCATTCCGGAAGGATTAAGCGGCGGATTAGGATCATTGGGAATAGTGGATCGGGAAACGGAGACGCCGATCCTCTCCAAAACTTTTTCCGCTTCTTTCCCGGCCAAGCCTTTGTTGCCCAGATCAATCACCATCAGATGGTTATCGGTCCCGCCGGAAATAATACGATAGCCGCGCCTCATGAATTCATCGGCCATAGCTTGGGCGTTCTTAATAATCTGTCCGGCGTATTCTTTAAATTCCGGCTTTAAAGCTTCGCCGAAAGCCACTGCCTTAGCGGCCGTAATGTGATTATGCGGCCCGCCCTGCATACCGGGGAACACCGCGCTGTTAACCTGTTTGGCATATTTCTCCTTGCACATGATAATGGCACCGCGCGGTCCTCGCAATGTTTTATGCGTCGTGGTAGAAACCACATCAAAAATCGGCACCGGATTATCTAATTGTCTTGCGGCTATCAGGCCGGCGATATGGGCGATATCGGCAAAAGTATAAGCGCCGATCTCATCAGCTATATCCTGGAATCCTCGCCAGTCTATTTCACGCGAATAGGCGCTGAATCCGGCGACGATCATTTTCGGTTTTTCCCGCAAAGCAATTTCCCGCACTGACTCCATATTTATTATCCCGCTTTCCGGATCAACCCCATATTGGACAAAATTATAAAGCCGACCGGAAAAATTCACGCTATGGCCGTGCGATAAATGGCCGCCATGGTCTAATTTCAAACCCAAGACCTTATCGCCCGGATTTAAGAAAGCCATATAAACCGCGGCGTTGGCCGGGGAACCGGATAGCGGCTGGACATTAACGTGCTCAGCGGAAAATAATTCCTTCGCCCGTTCAATGGCCAGAGTCTCTATATCATCAATGTTGTAATTGCCGCCATAATAACGTCTGCCGGCATACCCTTCGCTATATTTATTGGTCAGAACGGTCGCCATCGCTTCTAACACGGCGGGCGAAACATAATTTTCCGAAGCAATAAGCTCGATTTCGTCATTCTGCCGCTGTTCTTCGGCCTTGATGATCTGCCAAACCGCCGGATCTTGCTTCGGTAAATAATCGTATTTCATATAGTTAAATCTTAAGTGAGCGCACTTGTTTTGTCAAAAATTATAAATTATTGAAATTGCCTGAAAAGCGGGCCGTACATATCTTCCTTGATATCTATTCGCAACTCGTTCCGGGAAGTTCTTTCGGCATATTCTACCGGCGGGGCGCTTATTACGGCGAGCGGCTGTCTTTCAGCTCCTTCCCCCATGCACAAGACTGCGGCCGTTGCCAAGCTATCGGCCATATCGACGCGTGAAAAATGAAAAGGGCGGCCGAAAATATCTAAAGTCCGGCGATAATCCTTAATACCCTTAAAACCAGCATAACCCAAAGCCACTCCGGTAATCCCGGCGCGCAGCGGGGCTGTACGGCTATCGGTAATTATGACGCCCAGTCTTCTTAATTTGAATCGCCGTTGCAAATAAATACGGATCTTCCTGGCCGACCGGAAGCTGTCACGAGGCAACAGAATAATCTGGCCGTTCCCGTTGCTTTCGTCTACCCCGGCGCTAGCCATCACTACGCCGTCCTTGATTGTTAGGTAGGCCCATTTAGTCGGCAAAGCGAACTGGCTTTCAGCACGGATGATCTTTTCCTTCCCCGCCCTATCGGTCTTCTCTTGGAAGCGTCCTTCGCTAAGAGCTACTATTTTGGAGGTCGCTATCAAGATATCCCCTTCCGTCAAATGAGATATATGTCGGCCGATGAACCGGAGAAGATTTTCGTTCGGCTGGAAAATAGCCGTTTTAATTGCTTTTATTTTCATATTGCAAGAGATAAATTCCTAAATAAGACAGCGGCGTATATAAAAATCCCATGGACACTTTATATAGCCACCATGGCAAGCTTATCAGTATTATGGTCCTGGCGGAATAGACGCCGCCGAAAGCGACGATCATAAAGATCAGGGTATCTAGAAATTGGGACCATAAATTAGATAGATTTGACTGTAGCCAGAAAGCGCGGCCGTCTAATCTCCTCTTGAAGAAGAAAAACGCCACAACATCCTGGTATTCACCGATAGTATAAGCTAATAAAGAGGCGAGGGACATTCTTAAAGAGACGCCAAAGACCGCATTATAACCGCCTTGGAATTTCAAGCCGGCCTGGTCCCAAGGCAAAGCCAGGGCGATAAGAGAATAGAGCAAAAATAAGAAAATACTGAGCATGCCGGCTAAAACAAAATTTTTAGCCATTTGCTTCCCATAAACTTGGCCTATAACGTCGGTAGTTAAAAAAACGAAGGGAAAAAAGAAGACGGCGACGGATAAATGGGTGCCGAAAATGAAAGGCATCAGCTTCAAACCAAGAGTATTAGCGGCCACCAGGGAAATCAAATAAAGCATTAAAGCGATAATTACCCTGAAATTAATGTTATCGGATGGCATAGATAAAGATTAAATAAATAAAAACGCCCCAAAGGGCGTTTTACTTAAATAAAATCTACCCTTTGTTCAAAGAAATAAATAATCAGCTCTATTGAATCCGGACCAGGTCCTGGTGGTTTTGGTGATAAGCATAGTAAATCTATTATAATCTACCAACCGAGAAAATACAAGCGGAGCCGATCAAACAATCTTAACCATATAGGTTCCCCGCAATTTGTATCCAGTTTTCCTATAGTACCCTCTCGCCCCCACTCCGGAAATAACGGAAATATTTTTAATTCTATTCTTCCGGACGATATCTTCCGCACCAGCTAATAATTTTTTTCCTAGACCGCTATGTTGGATCTTCTGGTTTCCGCCCAGAGGTACTAGTTCGCCATAAACATGCAGTTCTCGTATAAGGGCGGGCGATACTGGGCTGGTCTTATCGAGGCGTAAACGGCAAAAGCCATAGAGGATCTTGGCGTCATGGCTTTCCGCACTAATAAAATATTCTTCTCCGCCGGATGCTGGATAGCTAATGGTCCGTAATTCGAAATCGGGCGCTGGTTGCCGTTCTTTAGCCTCCCGGCAACGGATACAATTACATTTCACTCCTCGATCTTTCATGATTTGCCTTAAATTAGTAATTTTGTTTCCGGCGATGATTGATTCGCTCGGGATATCCCTGATCAAACGGATAATACGGACATATGGGGGGACGAGCGCCTTGCACCGCACAATCAGGTTCTGCAGGACCCGATCAGAATATGGTTTATATTTTCCTTGCCGATACCAACTATATAATAAGCTCCCGGCTGTAACTACTGTGGGATAAAATTTTATCTGATCCGGCTGGAAACGCTCATCATTGAATAATCGTCGGAATAACAATAGGTCCTTAGCCGGAGTTGACCCCGGTAGGGCCGGCATTAAATGATAAGTAATTTTAAAGCCATATTGTCTTAATAAAGAAGTGGCGTCGGCGATTTCTTTAACGCCGTGGCCCCTCTTATTTAATTTTAAAATAGCATCATCAACTGCCTGGACTCCGATTTCCACACGCGTGCACCCGAGTTCGCGCATTTCTGACAATTCTTCCTTATTAATATAATCCGGCCTAGTTTCTAACGTCAGCCCGATAATCTTATATCCCGCTTTTTCATTTTTATGCTGCTCCCTCCTTAAAGCCGCTTTCAAATGGGCTAAAGATAAATTTTGTTTATAAACAGCTTTCAAATCTGTCTGGAACCTGATTCCCGAGCCTGATTGAGAAAGAATAGCGCCTCTCATTCGGCTATAATCATTGGCGGCCCGGAAACAATTTAAAATATACCAATATTTATATCTTACCGGTAAATAGCTCCAAGTGCCGCCGATGACGATTATTTCGATTTTAGTGGGTTCATGCCCGTTATTTTCTAAAGATTTTAGCCGTAACGATACTTGCTTATACGGGTCGTAACCACAACGGATGGCTCTCATGACGGCCGGTTCATTCGATAGATAGCTGGTCGGCACATCGCTCTCATGCGGACAATAGGCGCAATTTCCAGGGCATGGATAAGGCTTGGTCAAAACAGCTATCGGCGCTATGCCGGACAAAGTTCTGATAGAGCGTTTGCGTAATATTTTTTCTAGACTCTTTTGACGGTTAGCTCCGCTCGATAATAAAAGGCCATATCCTTGTAGAATATCGGAATTAGAAATAGCCGCTAAGCCATATTTTTTACAGACCGCTCTTTTCGCAGCCTCTAAATCATCGCGATTTTTTATATTACTAGCGTAATTTTCTAATAATTCCTTTATTGCTTCCCCCATATTTTTAGGTTATAATTAAACTATTAGCAGCGGTTAGCCAATTAACAATATAACATTTTTCTTAATTAGACAATAATATGAAAATCAAACCTTTAGCTGTCTTAGCATTTTTGGCTCTATTTTTATTTCCGTTAGCCGCTGTTAAGGCGGCTGATGCTAGGACCGGCAATACTGTTTACATACCGAAGGAGGAAATCGTCAATGGGAATCTCTACGCGGTGGGAGAAACGATAACCATAGACGGAACAATAAGCGGCGACTTGATCACCGTAGCCCAGACAGTGACGGTCAATGGCCGGGTAGAGGGCGACGTCATCGCTCTCGGCCAGGATATTTTTATCAACGGTTCGGTGGGAGGCAATATCCGTATCGCTGGGAATACTCTAAATATCAATGGCGATGTAGCCAGGAACGTTAATGTCTTTGGCGCTAAGGTCGTCTTAGGCCCGGATTCTCATATCGGTTGGGATGTTTATGTAGTCGGGGCTAACTCTGAAATAAGAGGAACTATTGACGGAAGCCTGGGCGGACAAGCGGGGCAAGCCTTAATCACCGGGAAAATAGGCAAAAACGTCAACTTGAAATTATCTGGGGACAGCCATACCGATCTGACCATCACTTCCGAAGCAATTATCAACGGCGATGTTACTTATAACAGCAAAAATGCGGCCAGCATTTCTCCTAAGTCATCGATCGCCGGCAAAGTGCAGCAACAGTCTGCCGAAACCAAAAAATCTAATAGCGCCTGGTTGTGGCTATGGCAGAAATTGTTCTCCGTGTTTTCTGCTTTAGCGGTCGGCTTAGTGCTCATATTTATCGGTAAGAACATTAGCGCTAAAATTTTAGGAAAAATATCTGAGTCTCCCGCCAAAATGCTTTTGCCTGGCTTAGTCATAATGTTTATCCTGCCGCCAATCGCCCTAGTCTTAATATTCACTCTGATCGGCATACCTCTAGCTCTCATGATCGGCGCCTGGTGGATATCGGCGACATATATCGCAAAGATTTACGCGGCTATTTTCATCGGGCAGTTTATCCTGAAAAAAATTATGGTCTCGAAAGAGTCGTCTTTGTCCTGGTCTCTCATCTTAGGAGTAATAATCTCCTGGCTTATATTTTCTATACCTTACGTCGGTTGGGTAATAAGCCTATTCGCAGCTTGGTTGGGGCTGGGGGCGATTTGGTTCTATACTACGGAACAACTGGGAATAAATAACCAAGTAAAATAAAATTATGAAAATCAATCCAGACATATTCCGCGGCTACGATTTGCGCGGCATCGTCAATAAAGATCTGAACCCGGACCTGGTTGAACATATCGGCAAGGCTTACGGCACTTATTTAAAAAGGCATAACGTAATCCGGGCAGTCGTCGGTCAGGACTGCCGCGCCACCAGCCAAGAATATAGTGAAGCCATTATCAAGGGTCTGACTTGGGCCGGCATCAATGTCGTGGATATCGGCTTGAATATGGTAGGCACTTTCTATTGGGCGCAATATTATCTTAACTGCCAGGGAGGAGTCTTTGTCACCGCCTCGCATAATCCGGCCGAATATAACGGCTTTAAATTCGCTAATGGATTCTCGGAAACGTTAGTTTCCGACGGCATGCAAGAACTAAGAAAAATGGTAGAAACTGACGATTACGAAATAGGCCAACAATTAGGGATAATCACCAAACAAGACATCCGCGAAGTCTATTTTTCTGATTTGATCAAACGCTTCACCTTCCTCAAAAGATTTAAAGTCGTAGTAGACGCCAGTTGTGCCACGGCCGGAGTAATCGTCCCCGATCTTTTGCGCCAAATCGGCTGTACGGTCATAGAAAGTAATTGCCAGATAGATCCGAGCTTTCCTCTCGGCACTCCAGACCCGACAGAAGTCAGCCTGGCTAACCGCTTACGCGATCGCGTCCTAGCAGAAAAAGCAGATATCGGCTTTTCCTACGACGCGGACGGCGACCGGATAGGCATCGTCGACGAACAGGGCGGGATAATCTGGAATGACATCCTAGTGGCCTTATTCGCTTCTGATGTCTTAGAAAAACATCCCGGAGACATCATCATGTTCAACACCTTATGTTCTCGCACTGTCGTGGAAACAATATTGAATAAAGGCGGCCGCCCTTTTATGTGGCGGACTGGCCATTCCTTCTTAAAGAAGAAAAATCAAGAGGTCGGCGCCGCTTTCATCGGCGAGCTATCCGGACATTTTTTCTTTTCCAAAGATTTCTATAATCACGACGATGGATGCTATTCTACTCTGCGTCTGTTAAGCTACCTAGGGAGGAACAAACAAACCCTGTCGCAGCTAGTCGCCACTCTGCCGCATTATGATTCCAGCCCGGAAATAAAAGTCGGGACGCCTGATCACCTAAAGGTGCCGCTAATTGAAAAAATTTCCGTTATCTTAAAAAATGATTTTCCTAAAGCTGAAGTCATTGACGATGAAAGGGCCGGAGACGGCGTCCGTCTGGAAATGGAAGACGCGATGTTCGTCGTCCGCTATTCGCAAAACGGGCCTTATCTGACCGTAAAATTCGAAGCTAAGACGGCCGATCGCTATGGAGAGTTGAAACAATATATTAATAAATTATTGCACCGATTCCCTGAAGTTGATTGGAGCTTCGGCGTCAATGTAGAAAGCTTAGAGTAAGCAACAAACAAAAATCGGATAAATAAAAAGAGCCTAAATAGATAGGCTCTTTTTTATTAGCTGAATCTTCTATTTGCGGCGCTCCACTTCGATAGTGCACTTATTCACCACGGCCGCTAAAGCGCCAATGGCGGCTAAAACCGGAGCGAAGACTGTCCCGACTACGGCAAAAGTCATCGGGATTTCCACCAGCACCTTTCCTTTTTCATTCTTGATGAGAATGCGGTGGACATTCCCCTCCTTGATCAATTCCTTGACTTTCTTCAAAACTTCATGGCCATAAACCTTGAATTGCTCCCGGGTTGATTCCTGTTGATTTCTTTTAGGCATAGGTTAAAAATTATTTATTATCGATCTAACTATAAAATTATTTTTTTATATTCCGCGATTGATAGGTCTGTTTGGATTTGCGGGTAATCGCCAAGATAGTCAAGACGGCGATATAAGAAGAAATCACGGATGAAGGAATATGGTAAGAATTGTGGTCGATGAATTCCGCCGCCACCAAGACAGCTAGAAGAATAGACCACATGATCACGAATACTTCTCCTGGATGCTGGCGGCGATGGTGGTTATACCAACGCTCAAATTCTTTATTGCTGACATAAATTGCCAGGGCGCCGATATAGACGACAGATACTAGATCTAAAATCTCTTCGCTGGAATTACCAGAAAAAAAATCATAGATAATCACGAAAAAAAATAAAAAAGACCAGGCGTTTATCAGGTGGCGCCAGAAATCAAAGTTCGTCATCATCCCCTTTTTATTCATATAGTTCTATTTTTGCTAGCTTTGGCTCTATATAAAGTATAACAAAGATATTTAAATTATAAAAATATTGACAAACGACGGCTCTCCTGTAAAATATAAACACAATTATAGCCCACTAATCGTTCATTTAAAAGAAAGGTCCAGCCCTATGAGAAAGAAAGGAATAAGCAGCCTCCAGGACATGGCGAGCTCTAACCGCCACATCTGTACCGATTGCCATTTGGTGTTCGCGCCCTATGATCCCAACAAGGTTCTCTATGCTCACCCGCAAGGATGGCATATAGAAATCTGCTATGATCATTTAATGGCGAGATTCAATCAACCGGGCACTTGCTTCGTGCCGATACCCAATAAAGCGCCGAAAAATTTTGATCTGGTAAAGTATTTAAACGATACCAGGACAAATCTTCTGACCCAACCCCTAAGAACCAGAAGGACTCAAAAAACAATCAGGATTATTACTGAATTGTTGGACGAGACAAAGCTTTCTAAGTACGTCGGCGGGGTAGCGGAATTCTTTTCAATCGGATTAAAAGAGATGGCTTGCCCCATCTTAATAACCGCTTAATTATCAAGGTTAGCTTCTTAGCTAACCTTTTTTAGTATAAAAAAGGGCTAAATTTAATTTAGCCCTAGTTTCGCAAATCACTCTAGATCTTATTTTCATTGCCAGCCAATAACCGACCGATATTTTTTCTATGGCTATAGACTATAACCAATAAAAACAAGATGGATAGCAACGTTATCGGAAGATTATCCCCGGCCCAGGGATGGGTTTTGAATATTTGCGACAAAAAAATAACTGTCGCTCCGACCATCGACCCGAGAGAAACATATCTCGTTATCAAGACAATAACGATAAAAATACTGAGAGCGATGGCAATACCCACCGGGTTAAGAACAAAGAATACTCCGGTCGCTGTAGCCACCCCTTTGCCCCCTTTAAAATGAAAGAAAAGAGGAAGAAGATGACCGATGACAGCCATCAGCCCGATAGCGACTAGATGCCAATACGATAAACCCGCGAGATAGCCTAGCCAAACCGGGATAATGCCCTTAGACATATCTAACAAAAGAACTGCCGCTCCAGCCTTTTTCCCAAGGACTCTAAATACGTTAGTGGCGCCGATATTGCCGCTGCCGATTTTTTTCAGGTCAATATCTTTCTTTTTAGCCACTAGGGGGCCAAAAGGGATAGAACCGACCAGATAAGAAAAGATGAGTATAGCGATAAGCATTGTTGCCTCCCGTTTTAGATTGTTGATTAATGAACATTTATTAAATGGGTGCCTACTGGGAATCGAACCCAGGCTAGCGGGACCACAACCCGCCGTTCTACCATTAAACCATAGGCACCATGCTGTAATTTTATTGTGGAACGTACGCCCGGGGGGAGTCGAACCCTCGTCTAGAGCTTAGAAGGCTCCCGTTCTATCCGCTGAACTACGGGCGCAAAAAAATATAAATAAATTTAGGTTAATATTAATAGAAATATCAACTACTGTCAAATCTAGCTTTCCCTCTGTCTTAAAACTTCAAATAAGATAATAGCGGCAGAAACAGAAACATTTAGAGAGTCAATACCCGATCGCATCGGTATCTTTATTTTTTCATCGGCCGCCCGCAACCACTCCTGGCCTAGACCCTCAGATTCTGACCCAAAAATAACAGCCGACGGACCAATAAGATCGGTCTCAGTATACTTCTTACAATCAGCTGTAGTGGCTGCGGCAAAACTTTTTATTTTATGAGCCTTAAGCCACTCCATTGTCTCTATAGCCGAAGCAGTGGCTATCGTTTGCGTAAAAAGTTGTCCCTCGCTGGCTCTGATTACGTTTGGATTATAAATATCGACTTGATTATCATTAAGAATGATAGCGGTAACGCCCGCGGCGTAAGCGGTGCGTAAAACCGCCCCCAAGTTCCCAGGTTTTTCTATCCGCTCCAAAACAACAATCAAAGGCTTGGCGCCTAATCTAATATGGCTTAAATCCATGATTTTTTTCTTGACTACAGCTAAGAATCCGTCTGGCGACTCCTTATAGCAGATCTTATGAAAAACCGGGGATGAAACCTTGGTTATTTTTTCGATCAGAGCGGCAGAAAGATCCATTGACTCCCTGGAATCGTCCGCTAACTCTGAACAAAAAAATAAAGATTCAATATTCCAACCCGCCTTAAGGGCTATCTCTATCTCCCTTCTGCCATCAATGATAAAATTATCATTTTTCTTCTTGACTCTATTTTTCCTTAAATTTATTAACTCTTTTATGGTCGGGTTGTGAGGACTATTAATAGTAATCATAGATAAATTATAACTCAAGATAATTTTATTATATAACAATTATGATATAATAACTATTATAATTCTATATTATGCCTATACCCTATTTAAAAGCCAAAACATCTTCCCCTTGGCGCGACTATAAAAATTATAAGGGATCACGACCGACCGACCGCCGGAAAAGAATAAGGTTAGCTAAAAAATTAGTTATATTCGCTTTATTTTCAGCCCTTATACTGCTCATCGTCGGATCTGTCTATGTGGCGGTTATTTCTAAAGATCTGCCCAACCCTAATCAATTAATAAACCGAGAGGTCGCCCAAAGCACTAAGATTTATGATCGTACAGGAGAGCACGTCTTATATGAAATAAGCGGCGATCAAAAAAGAACCTTAGTCGCTCTCAAAGACATCCCAAACTATGTCAAGGAAGCGACGATCGCGATCGAAGATAAAAATTTTTATAAACACGGCGCTTTCAGTATTTGGGCTATGTTCCGCACCGCCATAACCAATGTCCTTTTCAGCCGTAGCGCCGGCGGCTCAACTTTGACGCAGCAATTCGTAAAGAATGCTATATTAACCCCAGAAAAAACGTTAACTCGTAAAATCAAAGAGTTAGTGTTGTCTTACCGCCTGGAAAAAAAGTTTTCCAAAGACGAGATTCTCCAAATGTATCTAAACGAGATCCCTTATGGTTCTAACGCTTACGGCGTAGAGGCGGCTGCTCAAAAATATTTTGGCAAAGACATCAAAGATGTAAGCCTGCCGGAAGCAGCGATATTGGCCGCCATCGTCCAAACTCCGAGCCGTTATTCTCCCTACGGACCCAATAAAGACTTGCTTTTAAGTCGCAAGGACTATGTCTTGGATCTAATGGCCGAACAGGGTTATATTTCCGCCGTCGAAAGAGACGCGGCGAAAAAACAAGAAATAAAATTTAAAGGGCCGGAAACTAATATCACCGCCCCACATTTCGTCATGTATATCAAGGATATTCTAGCGGAAAAGTACGGTGAAAAAATGGTAGAACAAGATGGGCTAAAGATCTACACGACCTTAGATCTATATAAGCAAAAAGCGGCAGAGGAGGTTATCGCAGCCAGGACTAAAGATTATCCCAAAAAATATAATGCCAATAACGCGGCCTTAGTGTCTATCGATCCTAAAACCGGACAAATTTTAGCCATGGTCGGAAGTCGTGATTTTTTTGATGATTCTATAGACGGCCAAGTTAATGTGGCGACTAGACCGCGACAGCCGGGATCTTCTATGAAACCTATTGTTTACGCCGCCCTGTTTGAAAAAGGTTATACCCCGGATACTTTATTATATGATGTGGTGACTAATTTTTCTACTGATACCAATAAACCGTACGAACCGCACGACTACGACAATAAGGAGCGCGGACCGGTGACAATCAGACAGGCGCTAGCCGGGTCGCTGAATATACCAGCCGTCAAGGCTATTTACCTCGCGGGCATCAACAGCGTCCTGGATCTGGCGGATAATCTGGGTTATACAACGCTCTACCCGCGTAGCCGCTTTGGCCTTTCTTTGGTCCTAGGCGGCGGAGAAGTAAAGTTATTAGAACACACCAACGCTTACAGCGCTTTCGCTCGTGACGGGCAAATTAGCCCTATTGTCAGCATCTTAAAGGTGGAGGACAAGGATGGGCGTATTATTGAAGAATATAAGCCGAGTGATAAAAAAGCCATTGATTCAAAAATAGTCAGAATGGTTAATAGTGTCCTGACTGATAATGACGCCAGGTCTTTCGTCTTCGGAATTAAGAATTTTCTTAATCTCGGCGACCGCCCGGTCGCGGCCAAGACTGGGACAACAAACGATTTCCATGATGCTTGGACTATCGGCTACACCCCGTCTCTAGTCACCGGCGTCTGGGTCGGTAATAGTGATAACAAAGCTATGAAAAGAGGCGCAGACGGAAGCGTTGTCGCCGCCCCGATCTGGCATGATTATATGGCTCGAGTCTTAGGGGACACGCCAATAGAAACCTTCAAGGCGCCCGACGATTACAAGACCGGCAAGCCGATCCTTGACGGACGAATACCTTGGGAAAGTGTCAAAGTAGATATTAGCACTGGACAAAGAGCTTCGAGTTCTACGCCTTTGGAATTAATAAACGAAAAAACCGCTCCCGCCATCCACAATATCCTATATTTCATAAATAAGGATGACCCCTTGGGGCCAGCACCGACTGACCCGAGCTCCGATCCACAATTCTCTCTTTGGGAAAACTCCGTTCAGTCTTGGGTAGAAAAAAACGCCACCTCATCCACCCTGTCTTCGCTTTTAGCTAGCTCTACGGACACGATGATTAACGGCAATAAAAATCCAACAGATAATAAATTTACCATTAAGATAGACTCTCCCTTATTGAACCAAACGATCAATACTCCGAATTTAGAGGTACAGATAGAAGCCGGGAATATGCCGAATATTATCCGCACCGAATATTATATCAACAACAATCTCTGGGAAACTCAGATAGGCCTACCCAGCCATTTTATAAAGGGGATAGGCTTTTTGAATAACGGTTACCAAACACTGAAAGCCAGGGTTTGTGACAACACGGAATCTTGCAGTGAAACAAGCGTCAATTTCAATGTTCTAATCCCTAATAACCAAGTGAGTGCCGGGCGGAACTCCGTAAGAATAACCAGCCCGACGGCCGGCACGGCGGCTCGAGGCATAGACTTTCCTTTGCCAGTCAAGCTCCAAATAGTCAGGCTGGCACGGGCCGCCCAAATTGATCTTTTAGTTAAAAGCAGCGACGGGACGATAACCACCCTTAAAAATACCGATAGCATAACGGGCGAGAACCCGCAGTTAACGTGGGATACGGCTCCGCCTCCCGGCGTCTACATCCTTTATGCCGAACTGCATGATTGGAACGGAGATATAATAAAGAGCAATGATATAAAAATAGTGATCAGCAAATAATTAAATATATAAAAACAGCCTAAAATGGCTGTTTTTATAATAAAATATTTTCTATGGCTGTTATTGTCTGATCGGCATTACTATATATAAGTATTTATCGTCTTTTTCCGGTTTTAACAAACAAGGAGTAGTACTATTTAAAATATTGATTTTTACCCTTTCATCGGCAATATTATTTAAACCATCTATCAGATAGCGATAATTGATTGTTATCTCATTATCATCGCCCTTGATATCGGCGAGAACTTCTATCTGGCTTTCGCCGCTTGCGCCGGAAAAAGCAGAAACAATAATTTTATTTTTAACGAAACGCAACGCGACATCGTTGATACCGGTTTTAGAAAACAGCGCCGCCGCTTTAACCGCCCGGGATAATTCTTGTCGTTCAACCAAAACATCAGTTTGGCTCTTGACTGGAATAATCTGCTTATAATCCGGGTAGTGGCCGTTAATCAGCCGGGAAATCAGATCAACCGAGTCAACCGTAAATAATATTTGGTTTTCCGCCAAATAAATTTTTAGTTCTTGTTCCTCGCTTTGTCCGCTACCATAAAAATTATTAAGCACTCTTAATAGTTCTTGGGTTGTCCTGGCCGGCACGATAACTTTATGTTCTTCATTTATATCCGACCCACTTATACTGATTTCTCTTTCCGCCAAGCGATAACTGTCCGTGGCCGCCAGGTGAAGGCTGTTTTTATTAAAAGAAAACAATACGCCGGTCAACTCTACTCGGTTTTCACTTGTAGAAACAGCAAAAACTACGCTTTCTAAAGCTTTTTTAAAATCATCGGCTTGGCAGCTATAATAATTATCTTTAGGAATAGATGGTATCAGCGGAAACTCTTTTGACGACTCACCCTTTATTTTTGTTTTATAACTGCCGCACTCCACCTTTAATTCCCCGTCTTTCTCCTCTAATTTGACCTTTTCGCCGCCGCTCAACAAAGAAACATATTCGGATATCAGCTTGGAGTCTACGGTGAATTGTCCTTCCTGTTCTATCTTGCCGCGCAACTGGTAAACTATGCCTATTTCCAGGTTAGTGCTAATCAACTCAATGTTCCCGTTTTCTGTTTTAATTAAGACATTGTTAAGAATCGGCAAGTTAATATTCTTAGCCGTTACATGCCCGACGATATTTAAACCCCTTTTTAAATTTTCTTGCAAGCTGATAAGACGCATATGATTAGCTGCCTATTATATTATTAATTCTTTAATTAGTAATTAATAATAGTAATAAGGGCGGGGATAACTGTTTGTTTTTATATATTTTCTATTTTTTATTGGGAACTTTTAAGATTTTATAGTTAATAACCTATAGTATTAAATGTTAATTGTTTTCGCGAGATTGTTGATAAATAAATTTGTTTTTTAATTATCAACAACTTATTATAACTTATCTCCCGGAAACTAACAGCCTTTCAACAAGATATAAACATCTGGTTAATAGGGCGTGTTAAAAAGCTGACGGATAGATTCGATTTCCTGTTTGGCCTTTTCATTGCCCTGTTCGGATATTTCTTGGTGGATTTTGTTATAAGAATGCATGGCTGTTGTATGGTCGCGGCCACCCAACTCCGCCCCGATCGTCGGGTAAGAGGTGCCTATTTCTTCCCGGATCAGAAAGATGGCTATTTGTCTGGGCCAAACCAATTCTTTTTTACGCCCCTTGCCGACTAAATCCTTATATGTCACATTATAAAATTTCGCTGTTGCTTCTATCACGTCTTTCGGGGTTAGTGATTTTATTTGAATATTGGAAACGTAGTCATTCAATATCTCCTTGACGCTTTTCAGGGTTGGCGCCACTCCCTTGAATTGATGAGAAACAATAACCTTAGTCAAGGCCCCCTCTAGCTCCCTGATGTTATTCTTAACGTGTTCCGCCAGATAAGCTAAAAGTTCCTTTTCCATAGGAAAGCCTCGCTCAATAGATTTTTTTTCTAAAATAGCGATCTTAGTCTCAATGTCTGGCTTCCCCACATCGGCAACCATGCCAGATTCAAACCGTGATATCAGGCGGCTTTCAATGGCCGGGATAGCTTTAGGTGGCCGGTCGGAGGTAAGGACTATCTGTTTGTCATTTTGCTGTAATTCATTAAAGGTGTGGAAGAACTCTTCTTGGGTTCCATCTTTTCCGCCCATAAATTGGACGTCGTCTACTAATAAGAGGTCGACATTGCGATAAAGATTTTTAAATTCTTTTGCTTTGCCGCTTTTTACCGCCTGGATATAATTATTGGTGAATTTTTCGCTGGTGACATATAGGATTTTATCGGTTTTTTTAGCCACCGCGTTTCCAATTGCTTGTAATAAATGTGTTTTTCCTAACCCGACCCCGCCATAGATAAATAACGGGTTATAGGATTTGCCTAATTTATCAATAATGGCCAGACAGGCCGCATGGGCCAATTCGTTTCCGCGTCCAACTATAAAATTTTCAAAGACGTAGCGCGGATTTAGTCCAAATTTATTAATACCATTATTGTTGTTTTCTGCCGGGGCGTTAAACGTCTCTTTTTTAACAGGAGGAATCTGTTTGTCTTCTTTGGAGTCTCCGTGACTGTTCGCTATAATCGTCCCGCCGGTTCGTCGTAATTCTATCTTATAGATTATTTCTTTTATTTTCTGCTTGGTTATATTTTCTAAGGCGCTTAAAATATTCTTGTGGTATTTCTCTTCTAGCCATTTTTTAACGAAAGCATTAGGAACACACACAATAACCCTGTCGTTCTCAAACGAAGAAATGAAAGTATCTTTAAACCAGGTTACGAAATTGGCTCTTGATAAATTAACCTCAATCTCGCCTAAAACGGCCTGCCAAATTTGTTCGCTGTTCATAATAGGGTAATAAAGGTAGCTTCTCAGGCTTAATTTAAATAAAAATAATAGATCGGATAGTCAACTTATGGTAGCTTAATTATATTAGATAAACTATTTTACCACAAGCGAGCGCTTTGTTTAAAATATGTTAATAATTAGTGGATAACTATCAATGGTTAAGCTATATTGTTTGTTGACTCCTCCAGATAAAGATGTTATGTTGTATGCGAAGATAATAATAAAATAAAATTAAAGACTTATGCCGAAAAGGACCTATCAGCCGAATAAGCGCCGTGCTAAGAAAAAACATGGTTTTTTAAAGAGAATGGCGACTAAAGACGGCCGCGAAGTTTTAAAGCGCCGGAGACAAAAGGGTCGTAAGAAACTGTCAAAATAACGTTAATTTTGACGCCCTGTGTTAAAGAAAGACAATAGAATGCTGAAAAATAAAGATTTTGACCGGGCTTTCAAGCTCGGCCAATCTTTTTATGGTAAAATATTAGGGTTGAAATCGGCCGATAATGATCTTTTAAAGACTAGATTGGGAATTCTAATAAGCACTAAAGTCAGCAAGAAGGCAGTCATTAGAAATCATTTTAGACGTCAAATTAGAGAAATAGTAAGAAAAGAACTCCCTCTTCTCAAAAACGGTAAAGATCTGGTTATTATAGTTTTTCCTCAAATATTAGATAAAAAATTTGATGAAATAGAAAAGATATTAGTAAGTATTTTTAATCGTTTAAAATTGTATAAATAGACTAATATTAGTTAAATTAAATGTATAAATATTTTAAATATTGGCCGAGAAGAACAATAGTATTTTTGATCAAGCTTTATCAAATAACCCTGTCTTTTGATCATGGGCCGTTAAAGATTTTTTATCCGCACGGTTTCTGCCGTTTTACCCCCTCTTGCTCTCAATATGGAATAGAAGCTTTTTCTAAATACGGAATAGTCAAAGGCGGCGTTCTGACCAGCTGGCGCATATTACGCTGTAATCCTTGGAATAAAGGCGGATATGATCCTGTAAAGTAGCACTATCATTTTAGTCGTTGGGCTAAAGATTAAATATAAACAATTTCTTATGTCACAAATTTTTACCGCCATTTTTTATCAACCGATTTTAAACCTCTTGATTTTTCTTTATAATACTGTCGCTTTGCACGATTTGGGTTTGGCTATTATTTTACTCACAGTAGTTATCCGTTTGGTTTTTTGGCCGTTGAGCAAGTCTTCGATAAAATCTCAAAAAGCGTTACAAGATTTGCAGCCAAAAATAGAAGAGCTGAAAAAGAAATTTAACAATGATAAGGTGGAGCTTAGCCGGGCGACCATGGAATTATATAAAGAGAACAAGGTCAATCCATTCTCTTCTTGTCTCCCCTTATTGATCCAATTGCCTTTTTTATTTGCTGTTTATCGGGTTTTTCGTGACGGGATTGGAAATAAACTAGATTTTGTCTACCCCTTTATTAGTCGTCCAGAAGTTATTAACACCCTTTCTTTCGGTTTTTTGGATTTGGTTAAACCTAATATACCCCTGGCCATTCTAGCCGGCTTGGCTCAATTTTGGCAGGCTAAGATGATGATTACCACTAAGCCGGCAATAGACACTCCGGGCTCTAAGGACGAAAGCATGGCCGCTATAATGAATAAGCAGATGCTCTATTTTATGCCGGCGATTACCGTTTTTATCGGTCTGTCCTTGCCGGGAGGATTAACCCTGTATTGGTTCGTCCTAACTTTTTTGACCGCCGTTCAACAGTTGATAACTTTTCATAAAAAAACCGGAGCCTCTTCAGGCGCCGGGAACACAATTGAAGGCGAACTTATAAAATAATCTAATGATTTATAGAATCACTGCTTGAGGCGGCCGGTAAATCGGCCGCTTTTTGGTTGGGGCTGGTAGAAGTCGCCTCATTTGATAGCCTGATGTTTTCCAAGGTGCTACTAGCCGTAGAACTGGCGGTTTTGCCGATTAAGCATACTCCCTGCCAAGGAATATAGTGAGACTTGAAACGACGCTCGTGAGTCGGGGTGCTGGTAGCCCCTTCCGGGTATACTACCTTGTAGTCAAAATAAGCATCAGCGCCATTGTGCGAGCTTTCCGTGCATTTTTTCTCTCCCGGCTTCAAATCCTCGCTTTCTATTATTTTTGTCGGTTCTGGTTTGACGATATTATAAATGATCGGGTCGGTGGTAGTCGCGGTACGCCCGTCTTTTGTGCCCCAAAAATCAAAATATAAATCATCTTTGATGATACGGGCCTGGATGAGAATATAATTACCGGTATCATTTATAAAACGTAAATCCGGTTGTGGTATATAAATGGTAGCATCCGTCCCCGCCGGTTCGTAATAAGAAACGCGGTATGAATGGTTTTGGCGCATTGTAATCGGCAAGCCGGAAGCTAAGGCGGTCCTAAAAATAGTCGTGCCTATTTGGCATAATCCGCCGCCGAATTCGGGAACGGTTTTATTTCCTTTGATTACCAATTCCGGCAAATATCCAGTTTTATCGCTAACGTCGCCGAGAGTTTTGATCAATGAGAATTCCTCGTTAGGCTTGATTAATAGGCCATGCAGGGCAGCTGCGCCTACGGTAATATTGTGACGGCGGTTAGCTGGCGATCCCGTAAACTTAGAATGCCCCGTTCCGATTATCTCCTTAATAGATAGGTCGTTCTCCGGGTTAAGATTTTCCGCTGTGACATCTTTGATTATTAAGCTTATTTCATTTTTTCCGGCCAGCAAAGAATTACTGATTGCAGAAGCGCTAGCCTCTAAATCAAGGGCTCGTCCATTTTTACCGGTTTGCCAGCTGGTTACGCGCCCATCTTTTATTTCAAAACGTGGCAGGATGGCTTCCCGGTCTATTTCCGGCGCGATAACTGTTCGTAAATATTCCTTGATTTTATCCAGATCAAAATTAAGTTCAAGCCGCCCGCTGTTACTTTGGACGCTGGCCCAAGTAATGAGATGGTCGGGCTTGATTACCCAATATTCGGTTGAAGTGCTGTTATCATTTTCGGGACGGCGCAAGATCAAACTGCCGCGGCCGACTATTGCTTGTATCTCCGGCTCTAATAAATCTAGGTCCGATTGTTTGACGCTCGGGTATTTAGAGCGGGTTCTGATTAGTATTGTGTTATTTTGCAGATTATCTAAATTCATTTTTATCTCTTCCAACGCTTGCCCATAGTTTATTTCTTTTCCCGGACGTTCTAAGTTGCGGCTTAATTTAAGCTGGCCGTTTTTAGAATTAGCAGTTGAAAAATAAGCGTTTTCAGGATTAATGTTTAATTCTGGAAAATTATCCGCCAGGAAGGATTTGACAGCGTCGTCATTTAAGCTGTAAGTTGCCGTAACGTGGTTTGGCCCCGGTAAAAACAAGATGCGCCACAGATAGCTTGGGAAATCCCGTTCCGACTTATTCCCGTAGGCATTCGATAAAGTCTCTTCTAAATCGAAAGAGACGGCCGAATAAGATAAATCAGAGTCAAAGGAGGCGATCGTTGTGCTTAAAACAGAAGATTTGCCGTTATATTGGAATTTTAATCCGTCTAACTCTATTTTTTTGATATGTTCAGATAGTAGTCCGCGCGCCTCGTCCAGCGTTTTTCCGCCTAAGTCCAAGCCGCCTATCCATGTACCCGGATAAATGCGTCCTTGGTAGTGGCTCCAGCTGAGATAACCGGTAATAAAAAAAGCCGCTATTATAATCAATGCGGAGATAATGATTGTTTTTATCGCCCAAGGACTGAATTTCATAGCATCTGAGTCCAGATTAAGCTTTAGCTAATCTTTGCTTTTGACTTTGATTTGGCCGGGATGATTTTTATAGAGAGTTATAGTCAATACGCCGTTTTCCAGTTCGGCTTCTACCCGCTTGTTGTCTACTTCGGCCGGGAGTATTATAGAGCGCGAAAAAGAGCCCCAGTAACATTCACGGTATAAATAGTCTTCTTCTTTTATTTCTTCGCCGGCCGTTCGTGTACCTTTAATGGTGAGAAGATCGTGGTGGAGAGAGATTTTTAAATCTTCAGGCTTGGCTCCAGCGATCGTTGATTTAATAATAATTTTCTTAGCCGTCTGGTACACGTCAATGGCTAATTGGCCCTCAGCTTCTGGTTCCTCATAGTTAAGCCATTCATCGGTCGGCATTTGTCCGTTTTCAGCGACGAGATCGGTCGCTTTATTATTTTTATGGAAAATCATATTTTTATCTTATCTATAATTTACCAATTTTTGGATGGAAAGTAAATATGCCAGCAAAAAACACGCCTTTAACAGCGTGTTTTTTTGTGGTGGGCCCGACAGGATTCGAACCTGTGACCTCTACGATGTCAACGTAGCGCTCTAACCAACTGAGCTACGAGCCCATTTGAATCAACAGTAATTGTTGTGGGCATAGATGGACTTGAACCATCGACCCCCGCTTTATAAGAGCGGTGCTCTAACCAACTGAGCTATATGCCCATCATTATAATGGCCGGCTGAAAAGAATGCAAGAATAGGAGTATAGAGAGGTTGCGGCAGTTATTTTATATCATTATAAAGTTAATTTATCAAGTTTATTCTTTAGATTTTTGATTATGGTTACAGCGGCAGCCTCTAATTTTAAGTCCAGCGTAGCTTGGGCTGACTTGAGCGTGCCGAGAGGAGAATATTCTTTGAGAAATTCAAGGGCGTTTATATTCTTGAGAGAATAGATGATCAGTCTAGTCCGGCTCCCCGCTTCTTCATAGAGTATGGCTATGATTTTCGTGTTGGGGACTGTCGCTATGAGCTCATCTACAATATCCGCCAGCTCCGTCGCCTCTGCCCCGGATTTTTGGAAGTCATCGGCCTTCAATTCGGACCAGAGGAGCTCCCCGTTATTTTCTGATTTTAGATTATTCAATATTTTTCCCCAGAGCCGCAAAGAAGCCAGGCTGCGCGAACGGTATAGACGATTGACTATTTCTTCTCGCCGCGCGCCGCGCGCGATAAGTTCAGAGGTGCTGAGCAATGTGCGGGGCGTTAGGTTCGGCGTTTTAAAATTTCTAGTTTCTTGGATTATGCCTGTTAAAAGACAGGTGGCGATATCCTCGTCAATCAGGTCAGATTTATAATTTTTTAAGAGATAAAATAAGATTTCCGAGCTAGCGACCGCATTTAGGTCAATAAAATTAATTTGGCCGAATTCTTCATTGGCTGGATGATGATCGATATTGATAATCGTGGTTTTGTAGAAAAATTCAATATTGTCATCATACGTACGACCTAAGAATTCTAAGTCGCTTAGGCCCAAAGTGATAATCAGATCGTATTTGAATTCCCCGGCTCTCGCGCTGACATCTTCAGGCTTGAACCAGCCCGTAGTAGGCGAGATTATAAAATTAAGCTGATTATTATCTATAGCGTATTTAATTTGACTGACTTTAGCTTGGCTAATGTTAAGAGAAACAATGAATCTTCGCAAATTATTAAGTTTTTCTTTGATTTCTTGATAGGCAGGCAGAAAAGATAATGGGGATTTATTGTTATCGCCCTTAAATCCCACAATTTCAGTTTCGTGCCCTAGTTTTTTTAAGAATAAGAAGAGGGCTAGCGCCGCAGCCATAGCGTCGGCTCTGTCGGCGGGAGCGCTCGCTGCTTCATCATTAGGAAAAACCACTAAAATATTTTTAGATTTTTCTAGTTGACGAAAGATTTGTTGTTCTAAGTTTAGCATTTATTTCCGCTAAAAAATTACCAGGATTGCTATAATCCCAACTCTCCAATATATAGTTATTTTGCCTCAAAGTCAAGGTCTAAAAGCCTATTCTTTCATTGACTTGAGCCTGTTTTTTTGGTAATTTTAAATTATGACTTATGAATTAGACAAGATTTACGACCCAGCCTCTAATGAGGATAAAATCTATAAAAGATGGGAAGAATCAGGGCTTTTTAACCCCGATAATTTAAGTTTGTCAAAAGATTCCCCTAGTTATACTATTGTGTTGCCACCTCCCAATATTACCGATAAATTGCATATGGGACATGCCGCCACCCTAGCCATTGAAGATCTTTTGATCCGCTACCATCGTTTACGAGGTTTCAGGACTTTATGGCTGCCGGGAACGGATCATGCCGCCATTGCCACCCAGAATGTCGTAGAGAAAAAAATATTAAAAGAGAGTGGTAAAACTAGGCAAGATCTAGGTCGGGAAAAATTTTTGGAAGAGGTCTGGAAATTTTTACGGGTAACTCAAGGAGAGATCCTTCATCAATCGCGTAAGATGGGGGCCTCTCTAGATTGGTCTCGTCTGGCCTTCACTTTAGACGAACCGCGACAATTAGCGGTTCGGACGATGTTCAAAGAGATGTATGATGAAGGCGTTATCTATCGCGGCGAGCGAGTGGTCAATTGGTGCCCTCGCTGCCACTCTACTTTAGCTGATGACGAGGTTGAATATAAAGAGAAGGTCGGCAAACTATACACCTTTAAATATGATCATGATTTTCCGCTGCCTATTTCTACGACTAGGCCGGAAACCAAACTGGGCGATGTCGCCGTCGCCGTCAATCCTAAAGATCGGCGTTACCATGAATATATCGGGAAAGATTTTAAAGTAGATTTTTGCGGGCAGACGCTTCAGATTAAAATCATTGCCGATCATAATGTCGATCCGGAGTTCGGCACCGGCGCCTTAGGAGTGACCCCGGCTCATTCGGCCGTTGATGCCCAGATGGCGATCAATAATAATTTGCCGGTAATCAAGGTCATCGATGAAGACGGAAAAATCAGCGGCGGTTTTGGAGCTTATTCTGGCTTAGACGTCGATTCGGCGCGCGAAAAGATTGTCTTAGAGTTACGCGCGCGCGGCCTTTTGATATCCGAAGAAGAAATCAATAATAACTTATCGGTTTGTTATCGTTGCGGCACGCCGATTGAACCCCTGCCTTCTCGCCAATGGTTTATTTCCGTTGATAAAAAGATCCCCCGTTTAGGGAATAAATCATTGAAAGAAAAAGCGATGGCAGTAGCGCTTGACGGACAAATAAAATTTTTGCCCGATCGCTTTACTAAGAGATATTTAGATTGGATGGATAATCTGCATGATTGGTGCATTTCGCGGCAGATTTGGTTCGGTCACCAGATACCGGTCTGGTATCGCGGCGAAGAGATTTATGTCGGCTTAGATGCCCCTGATGGGAATGATTGGCAGCAAGACCCCGACACTCTCGATACCTGGTTTTCTTCCGGCATGTGGACCTTCTCTACTTTAGGCTGGCCCGTTAATTATCAGAAGGGACAAAAAATCGGAGATTTAGCTCAATTTCATCCTACTCAGGTTTTGGAGACAGGCTATGAAATCATTACTCTTTGGGTTTCGCGCATGATCATGATGTCCCTTT
This sequence comes from bacterium, assembly GCA_021806615.1. Classification (GTDB taxonomy): domain Bacteria; phylum Patescibacteriota; class Patescibacteriia; order Patescibacteriales; family UBA12465; genus UBA12465. The sequence goes on from JAJZRB010000001.1 coordinate 187,293, forward strand.
TCGCCCTAAATGAAATTCCCTTTTCTCAGGTTTATCTCCATGGCATGATATTGGACCAAAACGGCAAGAAAATGTCCAAATCTAAAGGTAACGGCATCAATCCTTTAGACATGATTGCTAAATTTGGGACCGACGCGACCCGTTTAGCGGTTTTGACTGGGTCAACCCCTGGAAACGATTCTCGTTTTAGTGAGGATAAAGTTGAAGCGAAGAGAAACTTTATAAATAAGCTTTGGAATATCTCACGTTTTATCTTAGCGACGACAGGGGAGAAATTCTTGGCGACGCGGGCAGAATATCGCCCCGCGCCCAAGACAGCCGCCGATAGCTGGATCATAGGCGAATTAGATAGCTTGATTACGCGCATCTCCAGTCATTTGGATAATCTTAATTTTTCTTTAGCCGCTGAAGACCTCCATGATTTTACCTGGAATAAACTGGCTGATTGGTATTTAGAAATAGCTAAATTTGAAAGAAATAAAGAAGAAGTGTTGGTCTATCTTTTAAAGAATGTTTTAAAGCTATGGCACCCTTTTATTCCTTTTGTGACCGAAAATATTTGGCAGAGTTTCAATGATAGTTTGCTCATGGTAGAAAAGTGGCCGCAAGGGACCGGCGTCAGCGACAATAACCAAAAAATAGTAAAAGACGCCCAGATAATTTCCTTGACCATCAGTTTGATCCAAAAGATTAGGGATGCGCGCGCTAAGCATAAGATTGAGCCGACTAGAAAGATTTCGGCCGTTATTTACGCCCATAGCTTGGCCGATGAGCTCGTTGGCCAGGACATCTTGTTCAAAAATTTGCGGACCGGCATTGATGGCTTACGGATAATAAAAGAAGGCGAGAAGATTAAAGACGCAATTTATATTTTGGACGGTGAAGTAGAGGTCTATTTAATCGGTGCTATAGATGCTGGTCAAGAGAAGCGACGTTTGGCTAAAGAGCAAGCTAATTTAGAAAAATTGATTGCCGGCCAGTCGCAAAAAATTTCTAATCCAGATTTTACCGATCGGGCGCCGGCCCATATTGTCGATATAGAAAAGAACAAGTTGTCTGTTTACCAAGCCGAGCTGGACAAGATATTAAAAATAATGGGAACTTTATGACTTTGGGCAAATATCTAGGAGTAATGTTGGCGTTAACCATCATCTGTTGGGGGATCTTCTTCTTTGTCGCCAATATAGTAGATCCGACCGCCACTAATTGGCTGGGTTTCGTTCTTTTTTATTTAGCGCTTTTTATTTCTTTGAGCGGCACGGCCGCGCTGGCCGGTTTCGTCTTTCGTTTCGTCGCCCTGAAGAAAGAGCTCGCCTTTAATCTGGTTAGGCTCGCTTTTCGTCAATCATTCCTTTTCTCGCTATTCGTGGTGATCTTATTAATTCTAAAATCTCAGAGCTTATTCAATTGGCTTAATCTGTCTTTGTTGGTCATTATTTTTACAATTTGGGAACTGTTTTCTATTAGTTACCAAAAGAATCGTTAAATATAAAGTATATGAAAGAAAAATTAAATAAGTTGAGGGATGAATTTTTGGAACAGCTGGCGCAAGCTAAGGATAGCGACTATCTGCATGAATTGGAATTAAAATACCTGTCCCGTAAGGGAGAATTAAGCCAGATCATGCGTAGCTTGAAAGATTTGAGCCTTGATTTACGCCAAGAGATAGGTGAATTAGCCAATAATGTAAAACTGGAACTGCAGAGCAAATTTGCTGAAATGAGCCAGACTATAAATAATTATTCCAATAAATCCGGTAAGATAGATATTACTTTGCCGGGCGGGAGGATCCCCCAGGGGCATCTTAATCCCATTACTTTGGTCCAGCAGGAAATGGAAGATATTTTTATCTCTTTAGGCTTCAAGATTTTAGATGGTCCGGAGCTGGAAAGCGATTACTATAATTTTACCGCGCTTAATATCCCGCCTACTCATCCGGCGCGCGATATGCAAGATACTTTTTATGTCGATCTTAAAAATAAGGACGGCCAGTATGATCTCTTAATGCGGACCCAGACTTCGCCTGTTCAGATCAGGGCGATGCAGAAATATGGCGCGCCGCTTAGAGCGCTCATCCCGGGACGCTGTTTTCGCAGTGAGGCGACGGACGCCAGGCATGAGCATACTTTTTACCAGGTGGAAGGGTTATTGATTGATAAAAATATCAATTTCTCTAATCTCAAAAGCTTATTAGAGATAGTCGGCCAGAAATTGTTCGGTCAGAACACTAAATTACGCATGCGTCCGAAGTTCTTTCCTTTCGTTGAACCCGGCAACAACGGTGAATATACCTGTTTCTTATGCCAGGGCCAAGGTTGCCGTGTTTGTAAATATACCGGCTGGTTAGAGATAGTGGGCGCCGGCTTAGTCCATCCAGCAGTGCTGAAGGCTGGCGGCCTAAACCCCGATATTTATTCCGGGCTAGCCTTTGGCTTCGGCTTAAACCGTCTTGCGATGCTTAAATATAATATCAATGATGTCCGTCTGTTTAATAATGGCGACCTTAAATTTTTAGAACAATTCTAAAAGATTTATATGTATATTTCTTATAATTGGTTAAAAGACTTCGTCAAAATACCGGCTAAGATCAAACCGGGAGAGGTCGCTTCTGAATTGACAAAGCATACCGTGGAGGTCGAAGGAGTGACAGGCCAGGCTGAACAATATGATAAGATCGTGGTCGGCAAAGTCTTGGAAGTACATAAGCATCCTAATGCCGATCGTCTGCGCCTGACTGTGGTTGATGTAAAAAATCAAAGATTAAACATCGTTTGCGGCGCGCCGAATGTCGCGGCTGGCCAATTGGTGCCGGTTGCCCTAGTCGGAGCGCAGCTGCCTAATGGCGCCAGTATCCAAGAATCGATTATCCGTGGCGAAAAATCAAGCGGCATGATTTGTGCTGAAGACGAATTAGGTTTAGGGAAGGATCATGAAGGTATTTTAGTTTTAAAAAATAGTGCTAAGATTGGCGAAAAATTTGCTCAATATTTAAAAGCTAACGATGTAGTTTTTGAAGTAGATAATAAATCCTTATCCAACCGCCCTGATTTATTGAACCATTATGGCCTGGCGCGCGAATTAGCGGCTATATTTAATTTGTCGCTTAAGCCATATGATAAATTCTTTAAGCGGACCTGGAAATTCTTAGGAGCCAAAGAAAATAGACTGTCAGTTAAAGTTGAAGATCCGGCTCTTTGTCCGCGTTATTCGGCGGTGCGGGTAGATAATGTTACTGTTAAGGAATCGCCGGAATGGCTTAAAGAGCGCTTGATTGCTATTGGCCAGCGCCCGATCAATAATATTGTTGATTTAACCAATTACGTCATGTTTGATTGCGGCCAGCCGCTTCACGCCTTTGACGCTGCAAAAGTCCAGAAAATCGTAGTCCGGCGAGCCGCCAAGAATGACAGCTTAGAAACGTTAGACGAAAAAGAGAGAATTTTAGATAATGATGATTTATTGATTACTGACGGTCGCAAGGCTTTGGCCATAGCCGGTATCATGGGAGGGAGAGATGGCGGCGTAAGCTCAGAGACAAAGTCATTGATTTTAGAATCAGCAAATTTTGCAGCTTCAGGCATTCGTCGGACATCTCAGAAGTTAGGCTTGCGAACCGAAGCGTCGCTACGTTTTGAAAAATCCCTAGATCCTAACTTGACCGAAGTCGCTCTCCTGCGCTTTTTGACGCTGCTTGAAGAAATCGATACGGAGATTACAATCGGCAGCTCCCTATTAGACGTCAGCGCCGGCGCTTCGTCTGAACTTGCAATCGATTTAGATCTTAATTGGCTCAGTAGTAAGATTGGGCAGGAAATTCCCAAGGAAACCGTTATTAACAGTCTGAAGAAATTGGGTTTTATTATTGAAAATGGTGGCAAGAAAGAGGTAAATTTAAGGGTTATCGTTCCTTCTTGGCGCGCCACCAAGGATATTGCCAATAAGGAGGACCTAGCCGAGGAAGTCCTGCGTCTCTATGGTTATGACAACATCGTTTCGCGTTTGCCGGTTTTAGCGATGACCCCCCCAGAAATCAATGAAGAAAAACGGTTAGAGAGGCGGATTAAAAATATCCTGGCCCTTAAATATAATTTTAATGAGGCCTATAATTATTCCTTTGTCGGGGAAGAACAATTAAAAAAATTGAATATTGATTTTTTCCAGCATCTGAAATTAGTTAACCCGTTAGCAGAGACCCAATCATTGCTTCGCCAATCCCTTATCCCCGGTCTTGCTAATAACGTCAAGGCTAATCAATTTAAAAGCGATGATTTTGGTTTTTTTGAAATTGGCAGCGTTTTCTTCAATGCCCCCGGGAATTTTAAAAAGGATGCTACCGGAGACGATTTTTTGCCTTATCAAGAGAAGCGTCTCGGTTTAGTCTTGGCTGGCGGCGGAGACCTATTTGATCGTTTAAAAGGGATTATCGGCAGCTTATGCCGGAATTTAATGACTTACGAGACGGAAGTTGAATTTTCCGCCCTGGATAACGCTCCCGGTTGGTCTGATAGGCAGGCTGTGGCCAAGATTATTGTTTTAGGGCAGGAGTTGGGCCTGATAGCTAAGATGAACCCCGAGGTCAGTGAAAATTTAAATCTTAAGAAAGACGTGGCTTTAGCGGAAATGAATTTTGATTTGCTGATTAAGATGTTATTGAATTTGCCTTCTTTCCGTTTCCAAGAAGCGCCTAAATATCCGCCGGTCATTAGGGACCTAGCTTTTGTCGTCGGTGAAAAAATACTGTATAATGATTTAAGGCAAGCCATATATCATTTTAATCCTTTGATTAGGTCAGTCGAGCTGTTTGATGTCTATGTCGGCAGCAAATTGCTGATCGGCGAGAAAAGCCTGGCTTTTCATATTTTTTATCAGTCCGCGGATAGGACACTGGTAGCTTCGGAGGTAGATAAGATCCAGAAAGAACTGATTGATTACCTGAATAAAAAATTCGAAGTACGCCTAAGAGACTTTTAAGTTTAATTGGAAAATATATGTTTTATACATCATCTGATATTTTGCATCTAGTTTTGGCTGTTTGTGCCGCCGCCTTGACCCTGTTTATATGTTGGGCGATTTATTATTTTATCGTTAGCGCCCAGACGATCTATCGCTTAGTGAAGAGAGTAGAGGATGGCGTAGCCAGGGCCGAGGAGATAATGGACATCGTCAGGGAGAAACTAAAGAATAGCAGCGCTTATTTTATGATTCTTGGTGAAATAGCTAAAAAAGCTATGGAATTTGTTCAAGAAAAGAAAAACAAGAGAAACATCAGACAGAAGAAATAGCCGTTTAGTCGATAATTAAAAAGAGCCCGGAAACGGGCTCTTTTTAATATCGTTTTATTTTTTATAGCCGCAGCCTTTGTTGCTACATTTTATTTCTCCATTTTTATCGGTGATAAGTAGCGCCTCGCAGTCTGGACATTTTTCCCCTGTCGGCTGGCCCCAATAAGCGTTCTTGCATTTTGGATAATTACTGCAAGCCCAGAAAGCGCCTCGTCGGCTGAATTTTTTGATAATTTTACCATCTCCGCAAATCGGACACGGCACTTCTTTCCCGTCTCCAATCTGGGCGATATTCTTTATATTCTTACACTTCGGATAAGCAGAACAGGCTAGGAAAGGGCCGTATTTTCCGGTGCGCACCTTCATTGGAGAGCCGCATTTCTCGCAAGTTTCTCCAGCATATTTTTTTTCTAACTCCAGGGTTTTCTCATCCGGTTCCTTTTTAGCATAGGCGCCGTTTTCACCTGGCAGCTTTTTTATATTTCGGCACTCCGGGAAAGCGCTGCAAGCTAAGAATTTTCCATAACGCCCGGTCTTAATGATCATTGGCGCGCCGCATTTATCACAGATTTCGCTTGATGTTTCTTCTGGCATAATATCTTTTTTATTAATTTCTTCGTACTTATTTTGTAGATTGCTATGGAAATCCTGATAAAACTCATTAATGACCGGCGGCCAAGCCTGATCTCCGCGCGCTATAGAATCTAGATCATTCTCCATTTTAGCCGTGAATTTATAGTCGACGATTTTCGGAAAATGCTTAGTCAATAGATCTACCACGACAAAAGCGATATCCGTCGGTTTTAATTTTTTATTTTCATCACGCTCCACATAATTGCGGATAATGATAGTGTTAATAGTCGGCGCATATGTTGACGGACGGCCGATGCCATGTTTTTCCAGTTCTTTTACTAGACTGGCGTCTGAATAGCGAGCTGGCGGATTAGTCTCATGTTTGTCAGAGCGTAAAGCTAAAAGATTAATGGCTTGATTTTCTTTTAAGGCTGGCAATTCTTGTTCTTTAGTTTTTTCCGGCCAAACTTTTAGATAGCCGGGGAAAACGATAGTTTGTCCTGTGGCGCGAAAAATGTAAATTTCTTTCCCGTCTAAAGCCTGGGTATCCACCGTCGTCGCCGCCAGTTTGGCTCCCGGCATCTGGCTCGCTACCGCCCTCTGCCAGATTAGGCGGTATAAGCGTTCCTGATTCTTATCTATTTTTCCGGCGAGCATTTCCGGCGTAACCTGTGCCTCGGTAGGCCTAATAGCCTCGTGAGCTTCTTGGGCGTTTTTGCTCTTAGTTTTGAATGCCCGTCCACCAGTTAAAGCATATTCAGAACCCATAGTCTTCTTTAACCAATCATGCGCTTCCGCCATAAATTTCGGCGACAAATTGAGAGAATCGGTACGCATGTAGGTGATATGCCCTTCTTCGTATAATTTCTGGGCGACGACCATGGTTTGCTTGGCGCTGAAGCCTAGGTGGCGATTGGCTGATTGCTGCAAGGTCGATGTCGTAAATGGCGCAGATGGATTTTTATTTATTTGTTTTTTATCGATTTTATTTATAGTATAGACAGCATCAGCTAATATTTTTTTTAATTCATCCGCTTCCGGCTTTTTTATGGTTAGCTTATTAAAAGTTTTATTACGGATTTTATACAGATCGGCGGTAAATTTTTCTTCACTTTTATTTCCAGACAGATCAGCGGAGATGCTCCAGTATTCTTCACGGATAAAAGCCTTTATTTCTTGTTCGCGTTCTACGATCAAGCGTGTGGCCACGCTTTGCACCCGTCCGGCTGACAAGCCTTTCGCCACCTTTTTCCATAAGAAAGGAGATAATTCATAACCAACCAGACGATCTAAAATCCGGCGCGCCTGTTGGGCGTCGACTAGATTCGGATTTATCTGGCGTGGTTTTTGCAGAGCTTGCAGTATGGCGTCTTTGGTAATTTCGTGGAAAACTATTCTTTTTGTTTTCTGTTCGTCCAAGCCCAGAGCTTTAACCAGGTGCCAGGCTATAGCCTCCCCTTCTCTGTCTTCATCAGAAGCTAGAATAACCTCGGCTGACTTTTTAGCCGCCGATTTCAGGGCGCTGACCGTTTTTTTCGCTTTGGTCGGTATAATATATCTAGGTTGGAAGCCGTTGGGGATATCTATGCCCATCTCGCTTTTTGGCAAATCGCGAATGTGGCCGAAAGAAGATTCCACTAAATATTTTTTATCTAGGAATTTACTGATTGTCTTAGCTTTAGTCGGCGACTCGACGATGATGAGATCCATAGGCGTAAATAATTTAATTTAAAGCATAGCCGGATCCAGTATTTTTAGCAAGTCCGGAGATTTCCAATATACTTAGTGTACTATTTATGGTTGCCGTGTCAAGTTCGGTTTTTTTGATTATTTCATCGGCCGTAATTACTTCAGCTCTGGCGGTGGCCCGTTTAATGAGATCGTAGACTATGGCCTCGACTTTATTATTCGGCCGGTGATTATTATTTTCCCCGGCTCTTATTGTCTTTTTTTTAAGTCCAATCTGAAAATTTTCCAGGATATCTTCAGCGCCGGTAACGACTCGCGCCCCGGCTTTTATAAGCTGGTTAGGACCGGTCGAGAGATCGGAAAAGATGTTTCCCGGTATAGCTAATACATCTCGATTCTGCTCTAACGCATAGTTGGCGGTAATCAGGGCGCCGGATTTGCCACGAGCCTCAACGACTAACGTACAAGATGAAAGTCCGGATATAATCCGGTTGCGTTGCGGAAAATTTTGTTTATAGGGAGGCATATCGGGTGGGAATTCTGATATTATGGCCCCGCCTGAGGATATTATGTCGGCTGCTAAGCGGCGATTAGCGCGAGGATAAAGGCAGTTATCGTTTAAACCAGATCCTAGGACTGCCAGTGTCCTACCCTGCGCTTTGAGAGCGGCGCAGTGAGCCAGGGTGTCGACGCCTAAAGCCAATCCGCTGACTATTTCAATACCTGCTGTTGCTACGATTGACAGCAATGTGGCGCTGATTTTTTCGGCATAAGCGGTTGGCCGGCGGGAGCCTACGACAGACAGGCGTTTCCGATCATGAGGGTCAGCCAGATTTCCTCTATAATACAAAATTGGCGGAGGAACGCTTATTTCTTTAAGCATCTCGGGATAATCTGTTTCGCTCCAGGTGCAATAATTTATTTGTTTTTTTTCCAGGATATCCGGTATCCCATTAAGATTGAAAGTCTTACGCCAGACAACAAATTCTTCGCTGATCTTAGGGTTTAGCCCAGCCTCTATTAATCCTTGGCTATCAGCGCGCCAAGCATCGGCTAGGCTGGGAAAGAGTTCCTCTATCCTTTTTAGTCTCATCGGGCCTATTTTTTGGAAATGGTTAAAACCGAGATGATATAATCTATTTTCATAAAAGCCTCGGTTACTGTATTTCAACATATTTTGGCAGTTTAAAAATAAAATCCTCCTAAATTTTTTAGGAGGATTTTATGTCTGTTAAGTATTTATTTTTTAATTCGGAGAATATCTGTGGCAAACGATTCTTTTCTTCTTGATTGAACGCGGTCAGTACAAACTTATCTGGCGGGAGATGATTTTTTAATAATCCATTTTTTATGCCTATGCGCCAGCGAGTGAATTTCTGCGTCTTTAAGTAATTGATGATAGATTTTACTCCATTGTGACCGGCGCTGCCTGAATCAGTAGCGACTTTATAAACGCCGAAATCGAGATCTAAATCGTCGTGGATAACTGTCAGAATGCCATTCAGATCAGCATCTTTCCGCTTGATCAAGCCGAAATTCTTAGGCAATAATTTATAGAAATTCAAGATTTTTTGTACGGCCATCCCGGAATTATTCATGAAAGTCAGGGGTTTGACGAAAATTACATTTCCGCTCTCGTAGATAAATGAATTGAATTTCTTATCCAGCCGCCAAGGCACATCGCCCAAAAAATTATCTATAGCCAGCCAAGCGACGTTGTGACGAGTATTCTTATATTGTTCCCCGGGGTTTCCCAGGCCGACGACTATTCTCATACTATTCATTATAAGTGGTATGCGATTTTTTGTCTTTAGTCACGCGGATATGAAGTGGCGTGCCAGTGAAACCATGTCTTTCCCTCAGGCGGTTTTCCATAAAGCGGACATAAGAAAAATGTAGATTATCATTAGGGCCGATACGTAAGGCGAAGGATGGCGGATTGTTCTTAACCTGGCGGAATTCATATAGATGCGGAGCGCGCAGCCCCTTGCCTTTAGCCGGTTTATGGATTTTAACGACGGCTTTCATAAATTTTTCACATTGCGAATCGCTGAGCATCAATTTCCTTTGTTCGCTTATCTCTAATATTAAATCTAAAATTTTGTTTACTTTTTCTCCGGTTTTGGCCGAAATAAACTGAATAGGCGCCCAAGTCGCAAATGGCAGTCGGTCATAAATTTCCTGGGTCATTTTTTTAGTATCGCGATTGCTGAGCTTGTCCCATTTATTGGCGATAAAAATAAGGCTCTTGCCACGTTCTACTATTTCTTGAACCAGCTTAGCGTCTTGGTGGGCGATGGGTTCGCTAATGTCTATGACCAATAAAGCGATGTCAGCCCTATCTAGAGAGCTCAGGCTTTTTAATATCCCGTATTTCTCCAAATTATCAGTTTTTTTGCCTTGTTTAGAGATGCCGGCCGTATCTATAAGGCTGATATTATATTCATGATAATTAATTTCCGTGTTTTGCGGTTCGCGCGTAGTGTGCGGCAGGGGGCTCACGATGACTCGCTCATATCCTAAAATTGCGTTTAAAAGAGAAGATTTTCCGACATTTGGCTTGCCGATGATACAGGCTTTTATCGGCGTAGCGTTTATTTTTTCAATTATTTTTTTATTTTTTTTATTGCGATCTATCCTGTCTATGATAATATCCAATAAATCTCCCGTTCCTGTGCCGGTAGCGGCGGAGACAGTGAAGGGCTCTCCTATCCCCAGCTTATTGAATTGAGCCGCTTCAGAGACAAACCTTCCGCTGTCTACTTTATTGGCGATAAGTAATATTTTGTTTAGGTAATTTGCATTCTTTTTAAGGCCGGCCGCTAATTCCCTGTCTTCCGGCAGTAGTCCCGCTTTCGCGTCCACCAGAAATAATATTAAATCCGCCTGGTTTAAATAGGAAAAAGCCTGCTTTTGCGTTTGACTATCGATGTCATCAGCATTAGTCTTCTTTCCGTTTAGGATCCGTGCGTCAATTAGGCCGGCGGTATCTATGAGGTTAAAAGCGCTGTTGGCCCATTCTACTGTGCTCAGATTGCTGTCCCTGGTGGTTCCGGCGATATCTGAAACTAAAGCCTGTTTTTTTTCAGTCAGGCAATTGAATAATGTTGATTTCCCTACATTAGTTCGTCCGCAGATGACTATTAGGGGCAGATTTTTTTTAGTTTTAACGGCCATATTATTCGGCTTTGTTGGCGTCGGTGCCCAGAATAAGAATAAAGTCCGGTATCTCTGGCGTGGATGTCGTAGAACTGGCATTTTGGTAGCTGCTTATCCATGCCGGCCAAGAATAAGCGAGTGAAGCGTTGGTTGTTCTCTTTAAAACATCTAAAGATTTTTTCTTATTTCCGCCACTTAAGTCATAAATGGTTGTCTGGGTAAAATTTCTCTCCGGCGCATTACCGATTTTTATGATATTGAATTTAGATTGTTCTAGAGATACCGCAGTTTTCCCGGCTAAGCCCGAGATCCATGTTCCATTCAGAATTAAGATTTTAGCGCCGTCAGTAATTATTTCCGGCTGGCTCGGAATATTGATGACATTATTTGTAGAAAAAATATTCTGCACTAGTTTTTTTATTTCTGAAAAATTGCCTGATCGCGGCGTGAGGATGTAGGCCCCATCTTCCCCTGTGCCTGATATAAGCAGGCCGTCCGGAGCATCACTCAAGACTTTGTTGATGATCTGTGAGCGATTAACATCCTTGAAGATGTCCCAGAGACGTAAAATTTCCCAAGCGCTTAGATTAGTAGAGATATTCTTATTTAATTCATTGGCTAATTTTGTTATCATGACCGGGTTCAACAGAGTACGAGTTGAAAATAATTTATCCTTAATTGCTTCTAGGACTAATTGCTGCCGTCGCGCGCGAGCAAAATCCGAACCTTCTGATCCCGCGGCATGTCGGCTACGCGCGTATTTTAAAGCCGTCGCTCCATTCATGGTTTGTAAGCCTTTATCAAAATGTAGGTGCTGATAACGGGCGTAATAGTTAGGATTATCTTCTTGGCCGAAGATTGGATAGGAATAATCGTCTAAGGTGTTTTCTACATTCACCTCGATTCCGCCCAGCTGGTCAATAATATTAGAAAATCCGTTGAAATCAACGCGTACGTAATAATCAATTGGTGTCTGCAATAATTCAGAAATAGCCTGAGCCGTGGCCGCTCCGCCGCTTCCTGGAGTTTTTTGTTCGGCGTAAGCGTTAATACTATTTATTTTTCGCCAATTACTGACTGGAGTGACTAAATCGCGCGGGATAGAAATCAGCGATATCTGTTTAGTCGACGGTTTGAAACTGGCCAAGATGATGGTATCTGTTAAGTAGGCCCCGTCATGCCCCTCGCCGCCCATGCCTAAGAGCAGGATATTTATTCTATCACTATCTTCCCCGTTTAGTTTATTATCGGAGCTCGGGACTAAATGCCTCAATTTATTAAAGACATTATTTTCTGTAAACCAATTAGTCGCATTTTGGCTAGACATGATAATCCGTCCGGAAAAAACTAAGGCGATAGCAATAATCGCGATGGTGTAAGAAACGATCCGCTTTCTTTTTTTATTGTTGAGGAGCAGATCTTCGTCTTCTTGGCTGAGCACTCCCCGCCTTTCACGTTTCTCTTCCTCTTCCATTTTTTGCTTAAAGTCAATCATAAAATGTCGGGCTGCCGGGAATTGAACCCGGATTACACGCACCCGAAGCGTGCGTAATACCGTTATACCACAGCCCGTTTATTCTAAATAACAGCGTGTGGACTTGAGGGGACTCGAACCCCTTACCTCTGCAATGCGAATGCAGCGCTCTACCAGATGAGCTACAAGCCCGTTTAGCTTGATTATGGTCGGGGTGCCGGGAATTGAACCCGGGCTACATGCACCCCATGCATGCGTACTACCGTTATACTACACCCCGATTATAAGCCTGGAGCCAGGTATGTGCAAGTCCGGCCTTTTTATAGCTAAATTAAGAAAAAAAAGGATTATAACCCTTCGGATTTCATCTTACCAACAAGAGATTATTTTTTCAAGTCCGATTCCGACAGAATTTATATGTCATTATTTGCCAAAAATTTATCCTTAACATACAATTATATATATGCCAACAATAAAAACAATTTTTTCTGGTATCCAGCCGAGCGGGCGTCTTAATATTGGTAATTATATCGGAGCTATTTCGCAATGGGTAGAAATGCAGTCTCATTATAATTGCATTTTTTCCGTAGTCGACTATCATGCTATCACCGTCAAACAGGACTCGGAAGAATTAAGAAAAAGAATTTTAGAAGTTACTAAGATCTACTTGGCGGCTGGCATTGACCCGGAAAAATCCATTATTTTCCAACAGTCTGCTATTCCGGCTCATACGGAATTGGCTTGGATTTTTAATTGCTATGGGACCCATATGTCTGATTTGAATAAGATGACGCAGTTTAAGGATAAATCAGGCAAGAATCAAGAGTCGGTCAGCGTTGGATTATATGATTATCCGGTTCTGATGGCGGCTGATATCTTGTTATATGATACAGATATTGTTCCAGTAGGCGAAGATCAGAAACAACATGTAGAATTAGCGCGCGATATCGCTCGCCGTTTTAACAATGAGTTTGGCGATATTTTTAAGATCCCGCAAGCGGTAGTGCGCCAGGAAGGCGCTAAGATCATGTCTCTCTTGGATCCGACTAGAAAAATGAGCAAAAGCGACGATAACCAGAATAACTGTATTGCTTTACTGGATGATGTGGCATCAGCTCAAAAAAAGATAATTCGGGCCGTAACTGATTCCGGATCAGAAATTGTTTATGACCCTCTTCATAAGCCGGCAATCGCCAATTTATTGACTATATACGCCCAATTAGGTAATCGTCAGATTAAACGCCTGGAAAAGGATTATGCCGATAAAGGTTATGGCGATTTTAAAAAGGATTTGGCAGATATCGTCCTTAAATTTTTAACGGATTTTCAAAGTAAATATAATAAAATATCTGATAATGACGCTCGAGAAATTTTAGAAGATGGACGGAAGAAGATAGAAAAAATCGCCAATGGAAAAATGGAAAGAGTCAGAAAATCCATCGGTGTAAGATAGAATATTCTATATTGACTAAAAAACCGCCTGAGGGCGGTTTTTGTGTATCATGAGTAATGAATTTCGAGTCTAATTGGCATCAATTCGTTGCTATCTCGCGATAGCCACTCCAGCATCATGCCGGAGGCGACTAATTCTTCTTCCACGTGGAAAGAAGAATTTTCTCCCTAGAAAGGAGGTGATCCATCCACAGCTTCCGCTACGGATGCCTTGTTACGACTTCGTCCCTGTCATCAGTCTTGCCTTCGTCCCACTAATGTGAGCCTTCGGGCACTACCAACTCCCTTGACGTGACGGGCGGTGAGTACAAGACCCGAGAACGTATTCACCGTGGCATTCTGATCCACGATTACTAGCGATTCCAGCTTCATGAAGGCGGATTTCAGCCTTCAATCCGAACTGAGAAAGGTTTTAAGGGATTGGCTCCACCTCGCGGTTTGGCTTCCCTCTGTACCTCCCATTGTAGCACGTGTGTTGCCCAAGGCGTAAGAACCATGCTGATTTGACGTCATCCCACCTTCCTCCCATTTAAAACGGGCAGTCTCCCATGACATATAAAACATAGGATCAGGGTTGCGCTCGTTTCCCGACTTAACGGTACATCTCACGACACGAGCTGACGACAACCATGCAGCATCTGTCTAGCTCCCTCGAAGGCGGATCTGTTTCCAGATCTTGCAGCTAGATGTCAAGCCTTGGTGAGGTTTCTCGTTTACCGTCGAATTAAACCACATGCTCCACCGCTTGTGCGGGTCCCCGTCTATTCCTTTGAGTTTTAGCCTTGCGGCCGTACTCCCCAGGCGGGATACTTAACGTGTTAACTTAAAATAGCAACACTGGCAGGGTCGATACTGCCAATGCTTAGTATCCATCGTTTACGGCGTGGACTACTGGGGTATCTAATCCCATTCGCTCCCCACGCTTTCGTCCACTGAGTGTCAGAACTGTCCTAGCAAACTGCCTTCGCATTTGGTGTTCTTGCTGATATTAATGGATTTAACCCCTACACCAGCAATTCCGTTTGCCTCTTCCAGTCTCAAGTTTAGCCATCTCTCCCGCTGACTCGAGGTTGAGCCTCGAGATTTAACAGGAGATGCGATAAACCACCTACGGACGCTTTACGCCCAATAAATCCGGATAACGCTTGGGGCCCTCGTATTACCGCTGCTGCTGGCACGAGGTTAGCAGCCCCTTATTCATCAGGTACCGTCATTGTTTCGTCCCTGATAAAAGTATTTTACACTCCGAAGAGCTTCTTCATACACGCGGCGTCGCTCCTTCAGGCTTTCGCCCATTGAGGAAGATTCTTGACTGCAGCCTCCCGTAGGAGTCTGGGCAGTGTCTCAGTCCCAGTGAGTGGGGCCATGCTCTCGCACCCCATACCCGTCGTAGCCTTGGTGGGCCGTTACCTCACCAACTAGCTGATAGGCCATAGGCTCCTCTCTAAGCGCCGGAGCTTTAATTAAAAGACTTATGTCCTTTAATACTATCGGGTATTATTCTCGCTTTCGCAAGGTTATCCCCGTCTTAGAGGTAGATTGCCAATGTGTTACTCTCCCGTTTGCCATGCCTGTATTGCTACAGGCATTCGACTTGCATGCCTTAGACACGCCGCCAGCGTTCATCCTGAGCCAGGATCAAACTCTCTAAAAGTTGATTGGCTCTAATTATGAAAGCTTGCGCTTTCTATATATAGTTCCGTTTTTAAAACGGATAAAATTTTTGTTATTCGAATTGATGCCAATTAGCACCAAAATATAACCATCACCATGATTGTGCTATATGAAATTTTTAATGTTCCGAAATAGACAGAAAAAAACAAAGATATAAAAGATATCTTGTCTTTATGCTTATATTCTGTTTTATTTTTAATAACCTTATTTTATACTAATAAAAAAATGCTGTCAAGAGCTGGTTTTTTGAATGAAATTTTGTTTGACTTTTCGCTATTTTTAAGCTATAAATATATCTAGAATTACTAATTTACTAATCTCATAAGAAGTTCAAAACAAAACCATGCGTATTAAATATCACAGAGTAGAACGCAAAGAAGAGCCGGTTTTTAAAGCTAATACCCAGATTCGGGTGCCAGAGGTGTTCTTGATTGACGAAGAAAATGAGGCTATCGGCAAGATATCAACCATTGAGGCCATACGTATGGCTGAGGAGGCCGGGCTAGATTTGGTTGAAGTAAACCCCAAAGCAGAGCCCCCGGTTGTAAAAATTGTCAATTTAGGGCAACTGAAATATGAGCGTGAAAAACAGGCCCACCGTCAAA
The DNA here is from genome assembly GCA_021806615.1 of bacterium. Taxonomy (GTDB): domain Bacteria; phylum Patescibacteriota; class Patescibacteriia; order Patescibacteriales; family UBA12465; genus UBA12465. Next base: position 203,201 of record JAJZRB010000001.1, read on the forward strand.
AAATGCAACAAAAAAAGACAGAGACCAAAAATATACGTCTCTCTTTCCGCATTAGTGAGCACGATTTAAGCATGCGCGTCGCCCAAGCAGAAAAATTCTTGTTAAAAGATAATAAAATCAAAGTAGAGCTTATTTTACGTGGCCGAGAAAGGCAGCATCCGCAAAAGGCTGTAGAGATAATTAATAGCTTCGTGACCAAACTTAAGACCTTGTCTGAATTGATTATTGAGACTGAACAGCCCTTGACAAATCAGGGCGGAAGATTTACTATTATATTGATAAATAAAAAGCAATAAAGTTAAATCAGGTATCTGCCTGTTTTTTTAATCTGGAAATTAATATGCCAAAAATCAAGACTCATCAAGCCACTGTTAAGCGTTTTAAGAAGACGTCCAGGAATAAATTGACGCAGCGTAAAGCCGGACAAGATCATTTTAACGCGCGAGAATCAGGCAACGCGACACGTAAAAAACGTTTAGATATTTTGACTCATAAAACTATTGAGAAGACCATTAAACAGTTAACCCCCTATAATTAATAAGATTAATTAGAAATTGCCAATATGCCTAGAGTAAAACGCGGAATGTCCCATGTTAAAAAGAGACGCAAGATTTTGAAAGATGTCAAAGGATATAAATGGGGTCGTAAGAAATTGATAAAATTAGCAAAAACCGCCCGCACTAAAGCCGGAGCGCATGCTTATGTCGATCGTCGTAAGAAAAAGAGAACGATGCGCGGTTTGTGGCAAATAAAGATAAGCGCCTTTGTTCGAGAACATGGCCTGTCTTATTCTCGCTTTATTGGTCTCTTGAAAGCCAATAAAATCGAAGTCGATCGAAAAATTTTGGCCGATTTGGCCGTTAATAACAAAGAAGTATTGTCCGCCATGCTTTCCAAGCTGTCTAAATAATATGCTATTTGAAATTAAAATCGCACAAGTTATCGTCGCGGTTCTCTTGATGGCTGCTATCTTGATGCAGAATAGAGGGACCGGGTTAGGCGGCGCATTTGGCGGCACGGGCGGAGTCTATCTGACTAAACGTGGCCTAGAGAAAAAGCTTTTTATTGCTACTGTAGTTTTAGCTATAATATTCATACTCTTATCTTTGGGAGTCTTCTTTATCAAAGCCTAGCTTTTTGTGGACTTACTTAAAACTAAAATTTCCTCTATTTATAAGCGGGTAAAATCGGTTTGGCCCTTTTTCGGTTTTTCTGATGATTCAATCGCCAAATCAGATGATTTAGACAAGAAATTAGTTTATAATCTTTCTGCCCGTAAAATTCCCAGCGGCGGGCAATTAAAGCATTTAAATAAGTTTTTAAACCCTCGGGAATTCTTGATAATAAAAATTTGTTTATTAGTCATCGTCCTGAATTTAGTTTATCTGGGTTTTGGTTTTGTCCAAAAGCATTTGCAGTATCTCCCTCTGGCTGGCGGAGAATATATTGAAGGGGTGGTCGGCTATCCTCGCACTATCAATCCTCTTTATGCTGTAAATCGCGATGTAGACAGCGATTTGAGCAGCCTAGTTTATTCCAGTCTGTTTAGATATGACCAGTACGGGCATTTAGTTAATGATTTAGCGGATAGTTTGAATATCAGTCCTGACAGCAAGGAATATCTGGTCAAGATCAAAGATGGCGTTAAATGGCATAATGGAGGCAGGCTGACAGCCGATGATGTCTTATTTACATTTAATCTTATCCAGAATCCTGATTATCATTCTCCTCTTCGCCAGAACCTGGCAGGCGTCAGTGCTGAAAAGATCGATGGAACGACCATTAAATTTAAATTGAGCGAGCCCTACGCTCCCTTCCCGGAACTTTTAACTTTTGGAATCCTGCCAAAAAATTTGTGGGGAGATATCAGTCCCAGTGCCGCCGTTTTATCAGATTTGAACCTGAAGCCTATTGGTTCCGGGCCCTTTAAATTCAAATCATTAGTGAAAAATTCCAGCGGCGACTTGAAAGATTATTATTTGGTCGCTAACGATGATTATTACGGCCAAACCCCTTATCTGAAAACCATTGATTTTAAATTTTTTGTAGATTATAACGAAGCGATCAAGGCCCTGAATGATAACCAGATATTTGGCCTGAGTTATCTGCCGTTCGATTATCGTAAAAGCTTATTAGCTAAAGATTCTTTGCGTTTGCATGAATTGATCCAGCCGCAGATCGTGTCTATATTTTTTAATAGCGATAAAAATAAGGCTTTGGCTGATAAAAATTTAAGAGTGGCTTTGGCCTCGGCTCTAGATAAAGACCAGATTATTAATGATGTTTTCGCCGGCTCTTATCAGCGGGCAGACGGGCCGCTCCTATCGGAGAATTGGGCTTATAATGATCTCATCACTAAATATAATTATGATCCGGCAGCTGCTACCGCCGCTTTGAAAAATAAATCATTGTCCATAGTTCTCACCGTTATTGATTCAGGCAGCAATGTGGCGGCCGCCACTAAGATAAAAAATTATTGGGAAGCCGTCGGCATCAAAGTTGATCTAAAAATCATTTCCGGAGAACAAGCCGCCAATATTATTCGAGACCGTGATTTTGAAGCTCTGTTATATGGCGAGGCCGTCGGTGGCGATCCCGACGTCTATGCTTTCTGGCACTCCAGCCAGATAGGCGCTAAGGGATTAAATCTAGCTAATTATAATAATCCGGCCGTAGATAAGCTCTTGGTCGAAGCTAGGGGTACCGCCGATATTAATGAGCGCCTTGCCAAATATAAGAAATTTCAAGAAATTATTACGACTGATTTGCCGGCAATATTCTTATATTCACCGAGCTATACTTATCCCCAGGAGCAGCAGCTACAGGGCTTCTCCGGCACGGTGGCGATAGAGCCGGCTGACCGTTTTGGCAGTATTAGCGATTGGTATTTGAAAACTAAGAAAAAATTAACTTGGGATTAGCCCATCTTTAACGATCCGGTTCCTCCCTAGTTTATATAACTCAAAAAACTTAATAAAGAAATGTATGTTTGTGAAAGAACAAAGTCCGATTACTGACTTGCGGGAAGCAAGGCCCAGTTTTCGGAAAAATTTTTCTGCCCGCCCTGTCCGCCAACGCGACAGATCGGCTGCCCGCAATTTTTCTGCCGGGCGATTGAAAGATGAAAAAAAGGGGATGGCTTTAGCCAACCCAGTGCGACGCGGCGAAGGAAATTCTTTGCGCGTTATGGTTTTAGGCGGCCTGGAAGAAGTGGGCCGCAACATGACGGTTATCGAATACAATAAAGAGATAATCATTATTGACATGGGCTTGCAATTCCCAGAAGAGGATATGCCAGGCATCGACTATATAATCCCCGACGCCTCTTACTTGAAAGATAAGAAGGACTGGATAAAGGGAGTCATTATCACCCATGGCCATTACGACCATATCGGAGGCATCCCCCATATTATGGGAGAAATCGGCAATCCGCCTATGTTTATGGGTAAAATGACGGCCGGTTTAGTACGGAAACGCCAGCAAGAGCATAAAACCGCCCCAGCCTTAAAAATAAAAGAAATAGATGAGACTCATTCTCTCAAATTAGGTTCGTCTTTTCGTGTAGAATTTTTGCGAGTTAACCACTCTATTCCTGATTGTTTTGCCATAGTTGTTAAGACGGAAGTCGGGACGGTTATCCATACGGGCGATTTTAAAATTGATTTTTCTCCGGTTAATGACAAGCCGGCAGACTTGAATCGCATCGCTCAGATTGGCGCGCAGGGCGTCTTGATGCTGATGGCTGATTCGACTGACGCCACTCACCCCGGCTATCAGTTATCCGAATCTACTATCGGAGAAGAAATCGGCAAGCTAGTCGAAAAGATAGACGGCCGGATAATTATCGGCACCTTTGCTTCGCAGCTAAGCCGCGTTCAGAAGATCTTTGATTTGGCTGAAAAATATGGACGTCGCGTCAGTTTGCAAGGGAGAAGCATGAACGATAATGTGACTATCGCCCATGAAATCGGCTACCTCAAGTTCAGCCCCCATATTTTGGTAGAAGATAAGGAATTGAACCATTTGCCCGATAATAAAGTTTTGATTATCGGTTCCGGTGCGCAGGGAGAAAGCAACGCCTTTCTAACCCGCGTGGTCAATCATGAACACCGGACGGTCAGTTTGAAAAAAGGCGACACCGTTCTCTTCTCTTCATCGGTTATCCCTGGAAACGAGCGTAGTATCCAGAATTTGATGGATATGATCGTCCGTCAGGGAGCTAAAGTCATAAATTATCGGATGTTTGATATCCATGCCGGCGGGCACGCCAAACAGGAGGACCTGAAATTAGTAATGCGCCTCTTAAAGCCAGAATATTTTATGCCCATCGAGGCTAATCACTATATGTTGCAAGCCAATGCTGATTTAGCGGAAGCGGTCGGCATTCCCCGTGAGAAGATTTTCGTGGCCGATAACGGCCAGGTCATAGATTTCCATCGGATAAGCGGCGGGAAGGTTGTTGGTAATTTGACCAAGGAAAAAGTGCCCTCTGACTATGTTATGGTTGACGGCTTAGGTGTTGGTGATGTTTCTGAAATTGTTCTGCGGGATCGCCGTATGATGGCAGAAGATGGGATGATTGTTATTATTGCTACGATTGATAACAAAACAGGTGCGATTATTGGTAATCCAGACTTGATTTCCCGCGGTTTTATCTATATGAAAGAGAATCGCGATTTGATAGAAAAGACCAGGATGAAAGTCAAGAAGATAGTTAAGGATAAAAATCCGATGACTCCAGCCGATGACGATTATATCAAGAATAAGATTAGGAATGACATTGGGCAGTTCTTGTTTAATGCCACTAAGCGCCGCCCCATGGTTCTGCCAGTCGTTATTAAGGTTTAGAAGATAAATATTGTTTAATATTAAATAAAAAATACTGTTTTAAACAGTATTTTTTTATTTGTGCTTAAATTGTGGATAAATCTATTGACAAAGTATATTTACTATGATATAGTAATTAGTCGTTCGTAAATTATTTGGTTATATAAAAGACCGCTTTAAACGGGTCAGGCACGACAAGCATGGGGATTTTCTTGTTAGGATTTTTCCGGCTTCACGCTCGAAAGTGCCTAAAAGAAATTTTCTTGCCTACCCGTTTAAGTCGGTCTTTTTTATTCGAATATTCTTTCTTTGCCGACGATGATATTCACTCTGTCTCTCATGATGCCGATTTCCGCCGGAGTTTCAATTTCCATTACCCCGTCGATAATCAGCTTGTCGTCCGGATTGCTTATTTTTAATCTGTCAGTCGTTAAACGGCTGATATCTTTTTTCCTAGTTTTGATATATAGGTCTAGCCGGCCGTCATGCGGGCTTGATTTTATATCCGTATCTTTGTCGCTGAGTAGATTAATGATTTTAATTTCGCCCTTTTCCGCTACCGTAATAGAATAGTCGGCTATTTCTACATTCGTTCCTCGGCTCTGGATAGAAGCTTGATTGAGAAAATAATGGCTGCCAACGAGTCCGAGATCTATTTTTTCTATGCGTCTGGCCAGTAAGATATTGCAAGCCTCCATTTCGTTTTTAATGCCGAAAGAGGTAGCGATAGAATTATCGTCACCGATCGGGATTATACCTAGCAGAGTGTGTTTTTGAAAATCGCCGTAAAGGTCAGTATCAATGATCGCTCCGATTATTTTATTGACCGTCTGGTTATTTCCGACGGCGATAATCGTCTTCGCGCCTAATTTTATTTCATTTTGGATGCTGCCTTTTATGTTCTTAATCCCGCTGAGACGGATTATTTTTCCGTTTAAGCCCAAATCCGTCAGCCGGATTTCCAGGCGGTTGATAATTTTGTGGTACTTCCCTTTATTTAAATAATCATCGTAAATATAAACGTGCATAAGATTCGATTAGACACGCTTATTTTTCATTCAGATTTTCTTTGCCGTCAACTTTTATTTTTTCGTTACGCTTATGCTCATCCGATAACATTAGAAGCTGGCCATTGATAACCGCCCCTTTTTCAATAGAAATTTCACCATATTGAATATCCCCGTATATTTTAGCGGTGCCGCCGATGGCTAAATAGTTTTTAGCTTTGATATTCCCGCGTACTTCGCCATTTATGATAATATCTTTAGATTCGGTGTTGGCTACGATTTTAGCCTGGTTGCCGACATAGATGCTCGCGTCCGTCTTAAGAGATCCCTCTAAAGATCCTTCGATTATAATATCTCCCTGGCCCTGGAAATTACCTTTTACTTTTATGGAGGAACCGATGATAGTTTCCGCGTCTTTGAATTTTTCTAACTTGCTGTCTTTGCTAAACATATATTTAATATTAAATTTAGGCAGAACCAATATGAGATAGTTTATGTTTTTATTTTAGGCTAATAGTAGTGCTTTGTCAAAATTATATTAGTTGGTTTTGAGTTGTAAATGATGTAATATTATTATAAGATTAATCCATGGGTTAAAGGTTTGATTAAGTTTATAATTTAATTGTCCTCGTAGTTCAACGGATAGAACGAGAATCTCCTAAGTTCTAAATCCAGGTTCAATTCCTGGCGAGGACACATCATGTACATTTTGTCAAATAATATTGACAAATTTAAACTATTGTTTTAATAATTCCCTCTTGACTTTTATTTTTATTCTAGTATTATATAAATGTAATTTGCACGTATTTTTAGCTATAAAATAAATATTGTTCCTTAAGGAACAATTTAATGGGCCATTAGCTCAGTTGGCTAGAGCGCTTCCATGGCATGGAAGAGGTCAAGGGTTCAAGTCCCTTATGGTCCACTAATTAAAATAATCCGTTTGAATGCGGATTATTTTTTGTAGTTTTATTTTTTTTATTTCTACAAATTTATGATATAATTTTGGTATAACAAATTTATATGAAGAATGCCATAATTTGTCATGGTAGCGGATCTTCCCCGGAATCATTTTGGTTTCCCAATATAAAAGTATTTTTAGAGGATAAAGGTTATCAAGTATGGGTGCCGCAATTGCCAGATGCTGATCAACCAGATTTAAGAAAGTGGTTACATTTCGTATTAAATAATGGAGAATTTAACAGCGAAACGATTATGATCGGTCATTCCTCCGGATGTCCTCTTATTTTAAGTATTCTAGAGAAGAGTAACACCATAATTGATAAAATTGTTTTAGTATCAGGATACGCCAGGGTTAGAGGCGGTCAGCAAGAAAGGGAAGCTATTCTTCAGATTAAATATGACTGGAATAAAATTAAAAATATGGTTAGAAGTATCGTCTTTATAAATTCTAATGACGATCCTTGGGGCTGTAATCATGAAGAGGGGCTATATATGTGGAATAATTTAGGCGGCACTCTTGTGTTAAGGACAGGCGAAGGCCATATGGGTTCCGATCATTTTAAACAGCCGTATAAAGATTTTCCTTTATTGAAAAAAATATTAGAAATTTAGAATAATATAAAATAGTTTATAATAAAATAGTTTATAAAAAATTATTGTTCCGCGTAGAACATTTTAATTAACAGGAGGTTGAGATAAGTCCACAAAAATGTAGACTTTTTTTATAATTTGGCTAATATTAAATAAATAACACATTTAGACAAATTGTGGAAAACCTGTTATTATTACAATTTTTTTTGGCTAAAATTAAATTTATTTTTTTGTAAAAATAATATTTCTTGTATTTGCTTAAAATCAAAATACAAATTATAATTGGTGTATATAATTATTTATTTTTTTGTCCTATTAATACTAATATTAGGATTCAATAAAAAATACTATGTATGATGTCATTATAATTGGTTCTGGTCCGGCAGGCATGACTGCTGGAATTTTTGCCGCTCGCCGTGAGATGAAAACTCTGATTATAGGTAAGGAAGTTGGCGGCCAAGTAGTTTGGGCCAGCGAAATTGAAAATTATCCCGGTTTTTCTAAAATAAGCAGTTTTGAGTTGATTGATAGAATGCGACAACAGACCTTAGGCTGCGGCGTAGAAATGAAAGAAGATGAGATCCAAAAGATTGAAAAGACAGCTGACGGTAATTTTTTATTATATACTGGCCGTGAAACTTTTGAATCAAAGACTGTTATTGTCGCCATGGGTTTATCCCCGCGGCGTTTAGCTGTCCCCGGTGAAGTGGAATTTAATGGGAAGGGTGTTTCTTATTGTGCTAATTGTGACGGACCGTTTTTCCGTGGGAAAAAGGTGGCGGTGATTGGCGGCGGCAACTCGGCGCTTGATGCGGCGGAAGTGCTATCTAAAATAGCGAGCCAGGTATATTTAATCCATCACAGCGACAAGTTCAGAGCTTTTGAAATTTTATTGGACGAGGTCAAGTCACGCTCTAATATTGAAATGCTCACCAATACCGAAATTAAGGAAATACTCGGTTCTACTAAGGTTGAAAAAATCAAGGTATATAACAATAAAACTAAAATTGATCAAGATGTGTTGTTAGATGGGGTATTTATAGAGGTCGGCAGGATAGCCAGCACCGATTTGGTGGCCGATATGGTTGAAAGGAACGATAAGAATCAGATTGTTATAAATAGCAAGGGAGAAACCAAGACGCCTGGACTATTTGCCGGCGGAGATGTCACTGCTTGCGAATTTAAACAGATTACCGTGGCTATCGGCCAAGCGACCGTTGCCGCCTTAAGCGCTTACCAATATTTGCAAATGACTTATGGCCATAAAGCGGCTACTAAAGATTACTAATTATTTGCTATAATAGATAGAGGGGTTAGAGCATCGTAACATGGCCGAAAAATGCGTGGTTAAAGACCAAATTTAATCTATGATGCCGAAAAAAATAAATTTAGTAACGGCCGATATGGGTTATGGCCATCAGCGAGCAGCTTATCCTCTGCTTGATTTGAGCGCCGGAGAAATAATTACAGTTAATGATTATGAGGGTATTCCAGGCTGGGAGAAAAATTATTGGATAAAAATTCTGCACTCATATGAAAGCGTTTCTCGGCTAAAGAATATCCCTATTTTTGGCAAGGCGATATTCGCTGTTATGGATGCTTTCCAAAAGATTCCTCCTCTTTATCCTTTCCGAGATCTTTCTCGATCGACTACGCAACAGAAATATTTTTATAAGTTCGTCAGGAAAGGGGTTGGGCGCCATTTAATCGATAAGCTAAATGACAATGGTTTGCCTTTTGTTACCACCTTTTTTGTTGCCGCCTATATCGCGGAATATTATGATTATCAAGGCGATATTTATTGTATAATTTGCGATACGGATGCATCACGTGCCTGGGCTCCGTTAGATCCTAAAAATAGTCGGACTAAATTCTTAGTGCCTAGCGAAAAAGTCAGAGAGCGTCTCTTAATGTACGGTGTCAAATCTAAAAATATAATTATTTCAGGGTTTCCTCTGCCGAAAGAAAATGTCGGCGCTGACCGGCGGATTCTGATAGACGACCTGGCTTGTCGAGTCGGCGTTCTTGACCCCCAAGGTTTTTATCAAGAACATTACGAAGCCCTCTTGAAAAAAATAACGCCAGGTTTTTCCCGCCAGCATAATCTTCCGTTGACTGTCACTTATGCTGTCGGCGGCGCCGGAGCGCAGAAAGAAATCGGCGCCACCTTGCTTAAACAATTAGCTGCTAAAATAAAGAATCAGGAGATTAACCTCAATTTAGTAGCCGGTAGCCGTTCAGAGGTCAGAGATTATTTTTTAGAAGCGGCTAAAGATTCTGGTTTGAATATAGGCCGCGGCTTAGAAATCATCTACGATCCGGTAAAAGTAGAATATTTTCGTAAATTCGATGAGTGTCTTCATGATACCGATATATTATGGACTAAACCATCGGAACTTTCTTTCTATTGCGCGCTCGGCTTGCCAATAATTATTAGTGATCCCGTCGGCAGCCAAGAGGAATTCAATCGAGAGTGGCTGATCAGTATCGGTGCTGGCATTGATAGCTTAGCCCCCGAGTATGTGTCCGAATGGTTGCCAGACCTTCTAGCGTCCGGACGCTTAGCGCGCGCTGCTATGGACGGGTTTTTAAATGCCGAGCAGATGGGAGCTTATAATATAGAAAATTTAATTATAAAAAGACCTAGTTAATCAATGTGAATTATGCTTTGGCTGATGGTGGCGGTTATCGCCTATTTGATTTTGGCAATTGTAAATTTATTAGATAAGTTTTTGGTAGAAACTGTTTTAAAAAACGGCCGGGCTTATGCTTTCATCGCTTGCTCTCTGGGACTATTAGTTTTTATAGCTGCTCCATGGTTTTTATCCTGGCCGGGTTGGCCTCTTTTGGCCTGGAATTTAATCAACGGCGCTATTTTTGCCGTTGCCCTATGGCTTTTATATGAGGCTTTACGACGCGGTGAAGCTTCCAGAATCCTAGTTTTAGTCGGAGGACTGACTCCTGTTTTTTCCCTTTTCTTTTCCGTCGTGTTTTTCAAGGAACGCTTCAGTTTGAGTCAGTGGGCAGGAATAAGCGCTCTTTTGGTCGGCGTCTTTATGATCGCTTTTTTGCCGGCGACACGCAGCTATTTGGCTAGAGTATTTAATAAATTAAGGCTGACCCAGGAGTTTAAAGAAGATGGATTATGGTTGGCCGTATTTTCCGCATTAGCCTATTCGCTTTATTTTTTAAGTACCAAGCAAGCTTATATCGGCCAGCCTTTTGTGAGTGCTTTTATGTGGAATCGCTTAGGTGCGGCCCTTTTTGTACTTTTGTTTTTATTTAATGAAGATGATCGGCGGACTATAGTTAACACTTTCCATAAATCTAGTCCAAAGAAAAATAAAATCTTGGTTATTTTTAATCAAGCTTTCGGATCCCTCGGGTTCGTTATGCAAAATTATGCCATCTTTCTGGGTTCGGTGGTTTTGGTCAATGCTTTACAGGGGGTCCAATATGCTTTTTTATTGATTATCAGCGCTATTTTAGCGCTCATGGCCCCGCGTTTGTTGAAAGAAACTTTTTCATGGCGGATTTTAATCCATAAAAGCGCCGCCGTGGCGGCAATAGCCATCGGTCTTTACTTTATCGCTTTTTAAGGTATCTTAACATCATGTCTAATAAATTAAAAAATTGGCTAGGGAAGAATAAAATTAAGGTCGGTTGGCTGATATTGGCGGCTGTTATCGTATTAGCTATGTTTTTTTTATATTTAGTTAAATTAGCCCGTAATTATCCGTCACCTTTGACCCTTAAATATCGTCCCGGGTTTTTTGGCGTTACTTTTTCCACTAAATACTGTTCAGAAATCGGGCTGGATTGGCGTGAAGTGTACGCGGCAATTTTAGATGATCTGCAGGTTAAGGAAATTCGGCTGCCTATTTATTGGGATGAAATTGAAAAGACGCCTGGTGTTTATGATTTTTCCCAGTATGATTACATCATTCGGGAGGGAGAAAAAAACAATGTTAAGTTTATTGCTAACATCGGTTGGCGGCTCCCTCGTTGGCCGGAATGCCACGCGCCAGAGTGGGCCGCTAAAGAAAAATTACCTCAGACGCATGATTTGGTTATTAGCATGCTAAAAACGACCGTCCAGCATTATAAGGATAATCCCTCTATCGTGGCTTGGCAGCTAGAGAATGAACCATTTTTTGACGCTTTCGGCGTCTGTCCGCCCAGCGATGAGAATTTTTTTAAACAAGAACTGGCGACTGTTAAGAACCTGGATAAACGGCCGGTCATTGTATCTGCCACTGGCGAACTAAGCGCTTGGTGGGAAGAGGCTAAATATGCCGACATTTTTGGCAGTACCGTTTATCGCGTCGTTTGGGGACCTCATATTGGTTATTGGCGCTATCCGCTACCAGCCTGGTTTTATCGTCTGAAAGCCTACTTGGCCGGTATTGATTATCGGAAAAGCTTGATCGTAGAATTGCAGGCCGAGCCTTGGGTGCCACATGGCAATATTATTTATTTGCCAACCGAAGAAATCGATAAATCTTTCAGCCTAGAGCAATTTAGAGCTAATTTACAGTATGCGATAAATATTAATTTTCAGAAGACTTATCTTTGGGGCGTAGAGTGGTGGTATTATCAGTATAAGAATGGCAACAAAAATTACTGGGAATTAGCTCGGACCTTATTTCATTAATCATTTATGCTGCTATCAATCGTTATCCCAACCCTCAATGAAGAAAAATATTTGCCGCGTCTTTTAGAATCTATTCGCAGGCAGAACTTTTCTGACTATGAGATTATCGTTTCTGATGGGGGGTCGTCAGATCGCACTAAGCAGATCGCCCTAGATGGAGCCTGCCGCTTTGTAGTTGATAATGACCACCATCACCCTTCCTGGCAGAGGAATAATGGAGCAGCGGTGGCTACCGGTGATATTCTTTTATTCCTGGATGCAGACACTGTCTTGTTGGATAATTTTTTATCAGTCGTCACTAATGAATTCCTGTCTAGAAAATTAAGCGGCGCCGGGTTCTATATCCGCTTTAATCCCAATAAAGCCAGTTATAATATTTATTCCGGTTTGTATAATTTTTTCTGTTTCTGCCGCCAGTATTTCGCGCCCGCCTCCATCGGGGCAGGCATACTGGCGCGGCGGGATATTCATGAAAGTATCGGCGGGTTTGACCCAGAGATTTATGTCGCCGAAGACTATGACTATTGTTATCGTTTGTCTCGCCGCGGCCGGTTCCGGATGATCACTTCCCGTCGTTTAGAATACTCTTCCCGGCGCTTGGCAAAAGAAGGTGGGTTGGTCGTCGGCCTAAAATGGGGCTGTATGGCTTTATATACCATGTTTAATTTTAGGATCAAACGGAAAATCGTCAAATATGATTTTGGGAAATATTAAAGAAATAAAGAAAACTTACGCACCAAAGGCCTTATTAAGATTTTTGTTGGCGGTTATTTTTTTGTCAGCCGGCATTTTCAGGATTCTTAATTTCAGCGTTGCCGAATTAGAGATGAAAAATTTGCAATTGCCGCACTTTTTATCTTATTTGCTTATTATTTTTGAAATAATTATCGGCATTTTCTTATTTTTAGGCCGATATTTAAAAAATGTTTATAGTTTATTGATAGGATTTTTGTCATTAGCTCTGCTTTGGGGACTGATTATTGACGGCGACCACATCGCTAGGCAAGCAGGAGAATTGTTTATATTCAAGACTACAGCTTTAGACTTTTTCATGCACCTGGTTTTTTTGGTAATTTTAATATCCCTCTATCTGGATGCCGAGGCGGAGGAGTGACTACCAGCTTAAGCCCTCGTCGCTCTATTAAAAATCAACCCCATAACGGAGTTGATTTTTATTCTATAGAGCGGGCAAGCGGAATCGAACCGCCATCTTCAGCTTGGAAGGCTGACATAATAACCACTATACGATACCCGCAAAAATTAGATCAAGTTATATTTAAGCGTAAAAACAATATTTAGTCAATCGGATCATTATTTTGATAATGTTTTATTTTGCTTTGTTATTTAGTATCTTTTAAGCTGGCCACAAAAGCAAAGCCGGATAGCATGATAAAGGCGAAGAAAAGAAAGAGGTAAGGGAGCGGAAAAAAAGCCAGGATAAGGATAGCCAACGCCGGGCCTAAAGTATAGGCGAGCGGCGTAGTCGCTCGGAAAACATTGATGTAGGCGACTTCCTCTACATCGACGATCTTAAAGAAATAAGTTTCTCTCATCGCCTCTACCAAAGCGGCCCCCATGCGGCTGAAGAATAAGACGGAGGTCCAGAGCCAGAAATTGCCCGTGTTCAAGTAGTAGAATAAGAATAAGGCGATAGTCAAGATCGTAAATCCGACGAATAACATTTCTTTCTCTCCAATGTATCTGTCGGCGATCAAGCCGGCCGGGAATTCTATCAATACGAAAGGCACAAGCATAATAGAGAACATGATACCGAGGGAATCCCAGCTTAAGCCGAGATCGTGGAAAAGATGGAAGGGAATATAGATGACCGCGGAACTGTAAAACAACTGCAATAAGAGAGCGACAAAAAAGATCCCGCGCAAATTTTTATTAAGCCACATCTTTTTTATAGTCGTGGCCAATTTTTCTTCTTGGTATTTTATCTTGTCCTTTAGTTTCCGGCTGTGATAGACAAAGACACCATAAAAAGGGATGAGCACGGCCGCTGCTATTAAGAAAGACAGGGTATAACTGCCTCGGCTGATTAGACAAGCGCTTAGGAACGGGGAGATTATCCATCCGGCATTGATCAATGTCAAATAAGTGGTACGAGTTTTGCCGGTAGTGCTATTGCTGCTGAAACTTTCCACTAAAACATCCATGTTTATCCAGACTAAGTTGGTGGTAATAGTCAGAAGGATAAGAGATACCAGGGCGACGACGGGACCGGTAGCCAGAGTCAAGCCAAGCAACGAAGCAAAGTAAACCGCCAAGACCGTCTTAGTCAAGAAATAATTAGTCAGACTTTTAATGAAAGAGGGAAAAATCAGAATCGCAATGATGCTCAAAAAATTGGCAATGACAAAAAACAAGCTGATATATTGGACGTCTACGAATTGGCCGAGAAAATTAGATTGGATATAAGCTGGCAAAGCTGAAGAAATCGCCAGCAGCAGGCCTAAGAAATAGAGAATCGCTAAACGGGAGCGATTTTTTTTAAGAAGTTTTTTGCGGACGGGCATGGGGGCGTAAAAATATGAATAAAAAAATAATGATAATGGCTAGGCTTATTACCTGCGGCCAGCGTAGGCCCAGCCAGTTCGGCGCTTCGTCTAAACGGATAAATTCTAGGCCGAATCTCAATATAGAATATAATATCATATAAAGGGCTACGGCCCAAATATAATATCGGTCATTGAGACGTCTAGTTCTTATAATATAGGCATTGAAGAGAACGAGTATCAAGCTAATAGTTAAACAACCTAAACTTTCATATAAAAAGGTAGGATGGAAGTAAGAGTTAGCCGCATATTGGGTTGGACGGTTTATTGCGTCAATCGGAATCCCCCACGGTAAAGAGGTCGGGAGGCCGAATATTTCTTGATTAAAATAATTTCCCCAGCGTCCAATGGCTTGGGCTAAAGCGAGGCCCGGCGTCAATAGAGCGCTTAGTTTCCAGAAATTCAGCTTATGGCGTTCAGCAAATCCCCAGATGATTAATAAACCGGCGATGATCGCGCCGTGAATCGCTAGCCCTCCGCGCCAGATTTCCAAGCTTTGTAAAGGATGTTGTATATAATAAGGGAGCTGTAATAGATCGTCATAGATCCGGGCGCCGGCCAGCCCGCCGATGATCAGCCAGAACGATAGGTCGAAGATGGCGTCAGTGGGCACCTGGTAATATTTAGCCAATATGAAGGTAACGTCTAAAGCGGCTAAGATGGCTGCCACCATTAGTAAGCCATACCAATAGATATGAACCGGCCCATAAGAGGCTAGAATAGCTTGAGGGTGAAAAGCGTGTAAAAAGGCAATCATATGTGCGGACGGAGAGACTCGAACTCTCAAGGGTCGCCCCGCTTGGTCCTAAGCCAAGTGCGTCTACCAATTTCGCCACGTCCGCCTGGCTTTTATATTAGACAATTATTTTTATAAAGTAAAGTTTGTGTTATAATGGAAGCATAAATTTAAAATAAGATTTTTTTATGCTCAAAAATAAATTCGTTCATTTTTTTAAAGAGTTATCCATCAAGAATGTCCCGCAGGTTGGCGGGAAAAACGCTTCGCTCGGAGAAATGTATAGCCAATTGACTAAGAAGGGGTTAAGAATCCCTAACGGTTTTGCTACTACCGCCGAATCCTATAATTATTTTTTAGAGTCAACCGGGCTGAAAGATAAAATTCGAGGCATTTTGAAAGATCTAGATACTAAGAACGTCAGTGATTTGATGAAACGGGGGGCAGCTATCCGCAAACTGATCATCGCGACGGAAATGCCGCGCGATTTTCAAGCCGCCATCGTTAAAGCTTATCGCGAATTATCCCGTGAATATCGGGTAAAAGCTGTAGATGTAGCCGTGCGTTCAAGCGCTACGGCCGAAGATTTGCCAGACGCTTCATTCGCCGGACAGCAAGAGACATATCTTAATGTAAGCGGCGACAAGGATCTATTGCTGGCGGTCAGAAAATGTATTGCCTCCCTGTTTACTGATCGGGCCATTTCTTATAGAGTAGATAAAAAATTTGATCACTTTTCTATCGCTCTTTCAGTGGGTGTACAGAAGATGGTCCGCTCAGACCTAGGCTCATCCGGAGTCATGTTTACCATTGATACCGAGTCCGGATTTCGCAATACCGTTCTAATCAATTCTATATTCGGTTTGGGAGAAAATATAGTCCAGGGACATGTCACTCCAGACGAATTTTATGTTTTTAAACCGACTAAGGCCATTATTTCTAAATCTTTAAGCCGGAAAAATATTAAGATGGTCTATAATCTAAAGGGGAAGAACCCGGTCAAAAATATTCCTGTGTCTCCGGCCGACCAGCTGAAGGCCTCACTTACGGATAAACAGGTCTTGCAGTTAGCTAAATGGGGGATTCTCATAGAAGAGCACTATAATCGGCCGATGGATATCGAATTCGCCGTAGATGGTCGGACTCAAGAAATTTATATTACGCAAGCCCGACCGGAGACAGTCCAAAGCCTAAAAGACTGGAAAATTATAGAAACCTATAAATTAGCTAAAAAAGGTAAAATTCTAGTATCCGGGCAAAGCGTAGGCAGTCGGATCGGCGCCGGCGTTGTTAATCGGATAATGGATGTGAAAGACATTAATAATTTTAAGCCCGGGCAAGTCTTAGTTACTGACATGACCGATCCAGATTGGGAGCCGATCATGAAAATAGCCGCTGCGATAGTGACTGATAAGGGGGGCAGAACTTGCCACGCCGCCATCGTTTCCAGAGAGTTAGGCATTCCTTGCGTGGTAGGCACCGAGAAAGCCTCTGTGAAGATAAAAAGCGGCCAGGCGGTCACCGTTGATTGCGCCTCCGGCGAAGAAGGCTTTGTTTATGAAGGTAAATTGCCTTTTAAGCTAGAGAAGACTGATATTAAAGATTTAAAAAGGCCAAAAACCAAGATTATGATGAATATAGGTGAGCCTGACTTAGCTTTTAGCCATTCCTTCATCCCTAATGACGGCGTAGGTTTAGCGCGGTTGGAGTTCATTATTAATAATTATATTAAAATACATCCTTCAGCCCTGATAAATTATAATAAATTGACCGACTTGGCGGTCAAGAAGAAAATTACAGATTTGACCATTGGCTATAAAAACAAAGCGCAATATTTCGTAGACCGCTTAGCCCAAGGCGTCGCGACAATCGCCGCCGCTTATTACCCGAAAGACGTCATCGTCCGTTTGAGCGATTTCAAGACTAATGAGTATGCCAACCTTATTGGTGGCCGAGAATATGAGCCGCATGAGTCTAACCCTATGATCGGCTTTCGTGGCGCGAGCCGTTATTATTCGCCGCAATTTTTACCGGCCTTCAGATTAGAGTGTCAAGCCATAAAGAAGGTCAGAGAGACTATGGGTCTAAAGAATTTGAAAGTCATGGTTCCTTTTTGCCGTACCGTAGAAGAGGGCAAGAAAGTCCAGGAAATAATGGCTGAAAATGGCTTGAAGCGAGGTCAGGACGGCTTAGAGATATATGTTATGGCCGAGATTCCCGCTAATATCATTCTGGCCGAAAAATTCTGTCATATCTTTGATGGATTTTCTATCGGTTCTAACGATTTGACCCAGCTTACCTTAGGAATAGATCGTGATTCCGGTGGCACTTTGGAGATAGCTGGAGTATCTAATGAAAAAAACGAAGCGGTCAAAGACTTAATCAAACAGTTAATCAAAGTGGCGAAGAAATATCGTCGTAAGGTCGGTATCTGCGGCCAAGGACCGAGCGATTTTCCTGATTTCGCCGAATTTTTAGTAGAAGAAGGCATTGATAGCATTTCTCTCAATCCTGATACGGTCGTCGCTACGACTATCGCTATAAATAAGAAAGAGAAGGAGGTCAGAAGAAGCAAAGGAATTTTAAGTTTATTCTTTTAGTATTATGCCCTATTGTAAAAAACGTTCCCTTTACTAGGGGACGTTTTTTAATACGATTTTAGCGAAATGGATCTATTCTACTACTTGGATTTTAGCGATTTTTATGCCGAATTGCAGGGCATCATGCCTATCTTTCATCCAGACATCAATGCGATTAGGGTGCTTCACGTTCATCCGATCGCGGACGATGAAGACCCGATCCCCGAATAATTCAGGAATTTTTACTTTCGTCCCAAATTTTAAGAAGTTAGCCGCTATGGTATCTTCTACTCCGTGGACGCAGACATTGAAACCATTGGCGGTCGTACAAGGGTCGTCGTCGGTTTGGGCTACTTCGGAATTATAAGCCGTTATGACATGAGTGCTGGTATTTATGACTTTAACTTCAGGGCTGGAGCCAGCTTTTTCCTGCGAGCCTGTTTCTGGGCTAGAGGTTGCTGTTTCTGGGCTAGAAATAGCCGTAAGCACCGGTTGAGCTAATTTAGCCGCTTCTTGGTTCATTGTTGGTTCTTTAGAGACAGAATCGTTAACGAGCATCTCCTGGCTGTCAGACGAGGCCTGAGCTTGATTTACAGCTTCATCGGCTAATGCGGGGGCATAAAATAGGATAAATTGGAAAACACAGGCGGTAATTACTAATAAAACAATATTCTGCTTTCTACTCCAAGGAACAATTTCTTCGCTGATTTTTTGTAGTATAGACATAATTATTTAATATTAGCTAAATTTAAAAATCCCTACTATATCATATCCAAGATATTAAAGCAGGGATTTTCTTGACCAATAATCTTAGCACTTGTCTATAAAAAAGTCAATAGATATATATTGACGTATTATAAAAAAAATGATATTATCTTTTGATCGTTATATAAAAAGATTATCATCAAAATAGCGGTCGTTCCGTTCGTTAATAATAGAAATTAAACAAAAATAAAAAATCAAACAAAATACGAGGTTTACCATGAAGAATTTATTGAATTTATTGTTATTAGCGCCTTTATCCGTTGTATTTATTGGCTGTTCTCAGACTTCGTTCATATCCGGGGACAAAAGCTTGAATGATGTCAAAACGTCGCAGGCGATGTTTTCCGAGCAAATTGAGAGATATGAAGATCAAATTTCCAACTTGCGTAGCGAAAATAGCCAGTTGATGGATGAATTAAGCCAGGACAAACCGGATCAAAAGACGTCGGATCTGTATTGCCGGAAAATTTCCAACAATGATTCCTTGATTGCTGTATATCAGAAAAGATCTGATTTATTAAGGGGCCAGATCGACGACCTATTGATCAGGTCGGCGGGCAGCGACCAGCAGCACCAATTGAAATTAACCGGACATGATGTAAGCGAAATGGCCAATGCTTATGTCCAGATATCTTGGGCAAATGTTATTACTAAGGCTGACGCAACCAATGTCGCAGGAGCGAGCTTGGTATCCAGTCCATTAGTCGGCATAGTTGAAAATCTTGGTTATTCCAAGGTAAATGTCAAGATTTCCGGACAGAATTTTATCCGGGAATATACCCTTGATCCTAAAGGGAAGAGTCCTATTTTCAACCTTCCTGGCCAGGGGAACTATACTGCAACGTTCACAAACGGTTATGAAATAAGGACTGTTACTAAGCCGGTTGGTCCGAATATCGTTTATTTTGACGGTGGTAAGCCGTATGATTTTAAAGCGACACTCCTACCGTAGTCGCTGAAAAATCAAAAGAGGTCTGGTCAGACCTCTTTTTTATTACCTATAGATTTAGCATGATGCCTATACGGCCGGACCCATCGTGCTTCCCCCGCTGAATGGCACATATTTAAAGACGAAATAAGTTATAGCATAAGCTGCAAGGACGACAATCAGCCCGATTATCGCCGCCCGGATCGTATCTTGAGCTTGAGTCACCAGCTCTTCGTTTCCTTGAGCCGTCATCCAGCGGAAGCCAGCGGTAATCATCAGGATGATAAAAGTGATTCCTAGGAAACTCAAGACAATCTGGATGACTCGCGCGATTATCACTTCTATTGTAATATCGCTGAAATTAGCCGTTTTAGCGACCGTATCGGTCATAGGCGCTAACCCTTGGTCAGTGTTAGTCAGGAGTTGGGCAGAGGCTGATGATAAAAATAAAGTTAAAGATAGAGACAGGGTTAAGCAGAGAGCAAGGAAAGTTTTCATATGATTATTTAACTATTATGTTGCGGAAAATAAAATTCCAAATCGCGTAAGAAGACATGGCTATAACCAGGCCGATCAAAGCTTCCCGTATTGTATCCCTGGCTTTGCCGATCTCTTCTTCGTTGCCCCGCGCTCTCATCCAGGCAAATCCGGCAATTATCATCAATACTATGAAAGTCACCCCCAAGAAGCCTAAAAAGGCTCCGATAATCGTACCGATTATGATCGCGGTAGATGCTTTAGTCTCGTCAGTCTGATATCCGCCCTGGCTAGCAACATTAGTTAATCTGTCTAAGAGTTTATTCGGTTGTGGCGTAGGCGTCGGAGTTGGAGTCTGAGCCAAAGCCATTGCCGGGGCTGCCAGGAAACCCGCTAGTAACAGGGAACAGATAGTAGATTGAATGATTTTTTTCATATCTTTTCCATTATTTAGTGAGCAGGACAGATGAGACTATCCTGCCGAATCCGGCGCTCAGCGCGTAAGCAATAAGGACAATAGCTAGGCCTATTGCCAGATGGCGGATAGTATCTTTAGATTTTCTGACCTTTTCTTCATTACCGGCCGCTTGTACCCAATCGTTAGCCGCTAAGAACATCAAAGTTATAAAAATAGTGCCCAATACCGATAGAAAGACTCGAACGACTATACTAATCATATCTTCTAGACTGGTTGTTGTATTATAGTCGCTGGTTGACGCTACCTTCCCTACATTGTTGTTGAATTCATCTACTTTTTGGCTGTTTATCAGGGCAGCGCTCGCTGGGCTGATGATAAGTAGAGATAAGAAAAATGATAAAAGTAACTTTTTAGATATATTCGCAAAGATTATCCATTCGCGGGGCATAAATGTAAGATATTTGATTAAGGCCAAAAATATTTGACGACGAAATAAGTTATAACATATGCGCCCAATGTCACGATTAATCCGATAATGGCGTTAATTAAGGTATTAGTGGCTTCTTTGATTTTTTGATCATTGCCACGGGAAGTCATCCAAGTATAAGCGCCGTAAAGCAAATAAGCAAAGAAAGCTATGCCTACCAAACTTAAGCCCGTATATAAAACCGTACTTATCACTGAATTTAAGGGGGTGGCATTAGCCCCGGTTTCAAAACCAGCTTTTTGACCGGAAGCATCTAGGCCACTTTGTTTTTGAAAGTCGTAAGTGCCGCCGTCGCTCGGGTTAGCCGCCAAGGAAACTTGATAAGAGGCTAAAGGTAAGATTAGCATCACTCCGCCGATTATTAGATTTTTTAGTTTATTCCCGCTCATTATTTTAGAAGTTCTGTCCCCAAGAAAGCAGTGATAGCGTAAGCTGCAAATACGATGATTATCCCGATGGCAGCGTTAATAATCATGTTTTTAGCGTTAGCGACCGTTTGCTCGTTGCCACTCGCCGTCATCCAGCTTATACCAGCATAGATCATAAGTCCTAGAAATAAGACGCCTACGAAGGAAAGGACCAGCCCGATAATCTGGCCGACTTTAGTAGCTAAAAAATTCGTTCCATAGGAAGAACTGTCGCTTGCCGGGACGGTTTGTGCTTTGAATGCCCCGACGCTATTAGCCGTCTGATTTAGACCATCTATAGTAGTGCTGGCCGTATCTTGGGCTCCAGCCGCCGTAATCATTCCGGATAAAACCAAAATACATAGGACGAGGATAAAGATTATCTTTTTTTTCATATTTGAAAAATTAACCACTGCTCTAAATACGAAATTTTTCATATTCAGAGCAGTGTCCCCATAATCATGGGAACACTAAATTTTATTAATTACCGCTTACAGCCGTATTAAGAGAATTGATAACAAAGTTAGCTATTCCCCAAGACGCCAAGATAATTATCAAGCCGATGACACCTGCACCCAATAATTTTCTTGCCTCAGCCGTTTTTTCCTCATTACCGGCCGCTGTCATCCATTTGAAGCCGCCCAGTAAGATGATGCCTACCGCAATGACGCCCAAGAAACCCAAAGCTACATTTATGACCCGGCCGATGATAGTTCTCGGGTCATTGTTTGCTAAGGAATTGTTTAATCCAGCATTTACTTCATTCAAGCCCGGATCAAATTGAGCCATGGCTGGTAAAGCCAAAAAAGGCAAAACCAAAAAAGAAATAATCGCTAGAGAAACTAAGTGTTTGGAAATTTTATTCATATTTCACCACCTTTCTAGTTTTTTAATATTTTTTAAATTTTATATATTTAATTTTAGCATATTATTTTAAACAAGACAAATAAATCGGCCTATGTTAGAATAAAGATATACGGGCTGGTATTAGCCAATTTTTATGCTTAAATTATTTAAACGTGTCAATTTTAAACAAGTTTTTTGGTTTTTTTTCTATTTTTTCCTTTTTTCCCTCCTTCTCAGGCATTCCTTTGCTTATTTAGACCCGGATTTCGGCTGGCATTTACAGGTCGGGCAGGAGATAGCACAAACGCGATCAGTCCCTAGCTTGAATAATTATGATTATACATTTAATGGCTCTTGGGTTGACCATGAATGGTTGAGCAACCTTTTGATTTATGTGATTTACAGCCGGACGGGCTATATAA
The DNA here is from genome assembly GCA_021806615.1 of bacterium. Lineage (GTDB taxonomy): Bacteria > Patescibacteriota > Patescibacteriia > Patescibacteriales > UBA12465 > UBA12465. The sequence continues at coordinate 225,869 of JAJZRB010000001.1, forward strand.
TGTTATCTATTATTTTTTCCTTGTTGATTATTTTAGTGCTTATTTTACTGAGTAGGGCGGCACGACGTCTTAGGCCGCAAGCATTCTTGTCCATTGTTATTTTGCAGATTGCGGGCGTTATGGCGGCGTTACCTCATTTTGGGGTACGAATACAAGAACTTGGGTTATTATTTGTTTTTTTATTACTAGTTATTATAGATGATTATCAGAAGCGGCAGGATTGGCGGATTCTGATTTTTTTACCGCCGCTTATGTATATCTGGGCTTGCCTGCATGCCAGCTTTTTGATCGGTTTTTTTCTTTTATTCTCTTGGTTGGGCGTTAAAGTCATCGAACGGTTATTAAAGATTTTTTATTTTAAGACCAATTCGTCAGCGGAATATCTAGATCTCTCCTCTCTGTTAAGCATTAAAAAAATGGCAGTTTATGCCGGGATCGCTGGGGCATCCTTTATTTTTACCTTATTTACCCCCTATAAATCAGGATTATATTCTTTTTTGGAAGGTTATCGGAATACTTTTTATCTCTCGCATATTCAAGAGTGGCTATCACAATTTTCCTTTCCTTTCCAATATTGGCAGCTTTTTTATCTGGCTCTTGTAGCTTTAGCCCTATTGTTTTATATTTACTACTCCTTCAGCCAAGAAAAATATTTCAAATTAAACCTCTGGGCCGTGTTCTTAGCCGGTTTATTCATTATCCTGAGCTTTAAATCGCGTCGCCACTTTCCATTATTATTTGTGGCGACTTTTATATTCTCGGTCGGCGTTTATAATCAGATTTTTATAACTTATGCTGTTAAAACAGGGAGGAAATGGCTGAATGTTTGGTTAGAGGCGGATCTTTTAATCTGTTTGTTTCTTCTGTCTATATTGAATTTTTCCCAAACGCAGTTTACCGCTACCCCATTTGATGACTATTGTCAAGATTATCCCTGCCACGCAGTTTCTTATTTGCGTCGTCACCCCGAATTAGATATTTTAAGGATTCTAAATAATTACAGCTGGGGAGGATATCTGATCAGGCAGTTGCCCGAAAGACAGCTGTTTATCGACGGGCGTTTGCCGCAAGTGGAGTTCGCCGGACATACTTTTTTAGAAGAATATTTAGACTTTTTTAAAGCTGGCACTCGCCTAGAAGATAAGCTGAATCAATATCAAATAAAATTGATCCTAATGCCGGCTATTGATCCGCCGATCGTCGTTAGAAATTGGGAGAAGGTTGTCTTTGGTATCAAAGAAAATGAGCTTGATAAGCCGAATTATCTAAGACTTTACTTAAACGGGTCGTCAGATTGGCGGGCGGTTTACGGCGATAGCGCGGCCGTTATTTATCAAAAAATCAAAGAATAGCCTAAAAAATATCACGGTAATGCTTAAGCGTGGCGTTAATCCAATGGCGGTCAACTAAGATGATAATCAGATCAAAGCGTATCAGATCTAAATTAAAGCGGTTCTTAAGGCAGTATGTCACAATAGCTTTTTTTAAACCCTTATTTTGTCTCGGAGTCAGCGGATTTTCCCGCTGACTGTCAGCAGTCTTAATCCGCGTCTTTACTTCGATGAAGACCACCCGATTCTTTAGGCGGGCGATTAGATCTATTTCCTGTCGACCAAGACGGTAATTTCTATCGATTATACGATAACCACTCCGGCATAGATATTTTCGGGCTAAGCTTTCACCGCGCATCCCTAAAATTTTATTGGTATTTATCGTCATAAGAAATAAAAAGCCCCTGTTGGCAGGGGCTTTTCGGTCAAAAAGAAACCTGGCCCGAGGTTAGGGCAAATATTTTTTTAATTCTTTTTCCTGCTCCACCTGTTTTTTCCTGGCAGGGATAACTTTTAACTTGAGTAGGATGAATATTAACCAGCCGACCATGATTAACGCCCACAACCCCAGCCAAAAACGGGCCGAGAAGAACGGGACAGCTTCGTAATTGAAAAATAATAAAATTGAGCCGATAATCGCGTTAGCCAGACAGAAAGAGTAAAGACGGTTAAAAAATCCTCGGTAAATTCCGCCGCGGCTTTTAATGAGAGCCACGGTTATGGCTAGGATGGCTAAGAAGACGATGAAACCGACAAAGGCGCCTTCGGCATAAGGAACTAGCATTTCCGGGCGTAAGTCTAGCCAATAGCTAAGAGTTAGAAATTTGGTCATACTTTGCGTAGTTTAGATATGGTTTATAGTTTAGTTAAAATTAAGCCGTAATGGTAAGGGCCGGCTTCGAATTCCTCTTTAATATTCAGGCCTATTTTTGGGATAGCAGACTTTAAAGCGTCCGGCTTGACCCGCCGGCCAGGTTCTGGACCAAAAGGCAAGTCAATATTTTTCCACTCCACGATGAGCAGTTTACCGCCCCTTTTTAAGAGTCGGATGGCTTCGCGCAATATTTCTAACCTTTTCTCTGATTGATGCAAAACGTTAACGAGCAGGGCATTATCCAGGCTTCCGAGAGGAATGTCCGTCGCTTTGAAGATTTCTAAGTTGCTCCAAACGGCGGTTATCTGGGATAAATTTTCTTTTTTGGCTTCTCGGGTAATTTCTTCTAGAGTCGCTTTCATTATATCTACGGCGTATACTCGCCCATAGCGCCCGACTAGCCGGGCCAGAGGAAAGACAAAAAATCCGAAATTGCCGCAGCCTAATTCCGCGACGTGCTGCCTTTCTTCTATGCTCATTTTACTCAGAATTTTAGCGATGTCAAACAGGGCTGTTTTATTTATAGCTGGCATATTTTTATTCTACTAATATTTGGCGATTAATGATATTTTCTCGGCTATATTTCTTTTTGGCGGTAATGATGATATTATTCATGCCTTTTTTTAAATTTATATCTTGAGAAAAATATCCGTTATGATTATTGAGGACTATTTCTCCATTGATTTTAACCTCAGCTTCCGGCTCAGTTTGGCCGCTGACCGTAATGGTGTCGCTTTGGATGAGCAGATTTTTACTAGGTTGGCTGATAATCAGCTCCGGTGGCAGGATTATCTTTTTGAAATAAACGACTAGGTATAAGAAACAGACTATGATGATGGCCAGAATAAGCAGGTTTTTGATGATTTTCGGGAAAATGATAAATTTATTTTTTTTGACCACTTTTTGGGAAAAGGGGTTATTTTTTTCCTCCCCCGCTGACTCTTCTTGCCAGCCGCGTAAAATTTCCCGAGGCTTCAGGCCTAGAAATTTAGCGTATTTTTTTAAGAAATTTTTGCCATAGAGTCCGGCAGGAAGCTTCTCGAAATTTTCTTCTTCTAGGGCGTTCAGGTATTCAACGCGGATATTGATTTGTTTGGCCGCTTCCTCTATTTTTAAATTTTTGTAGTGCCTGGCCTGGCGTAATTTTTCCCCCGTGGTTTCTTCTAGCGGCAGTTTTTTAGGTATGAAAGCGGTCATGAATTTATAACGACGCCATCAAGCATGGATTGGGGCTTGGGTTGCACTGGCTCATTATTAGCGTTTATAGCTTCGCCATTCCAAGTCAACCCCATAGATGATAAGACGAATTTAACGATCAGGAAACTGGAAAATACGATTACCAGGCCAATCACGGCTGCCACGATTATCTTTTTAGCTTTACCGACCGCGTCCGCCGAACCGGCAGAAATCAAGAACATGAATCCCCCGTAGATGAACATTACCAGCGATAGGGAACCGACTAGACCTAATACTATTTTAGATACGCGTATAGCTAGGATTAAAAAATCGTTTACACCATAATTGCCTTGAGCATATCCTGAAGCGCTCGTGTCTACGATGGAGCTCGGTACTTGCGCGTGAGCGGCGCTTATATAGAATAAGCAACCAGCCATTAGGATGAAAGCTGCCAGATAAATTTTTTTATTCATAAAATGATATTTAAGTCGGTTGAATTCAATTGACGGTTTGTTGGACCTTGGCCGCAGCTGTATCAATTATACCTTGTACCTTGTCGCTGATATTTTTAACCATCGTATCGATCATCTCTTTGACCGCATCTTCGGCGGCCTGAGCATTTTTCCCTTTATACCAGCTTTTAGCAGTGAGAACCTGGCTCGCGAAAACTCCGATTTCATTATCATTTTCTTGCGTGGCGACTAAAGAGCGCAAAGCGGTAGGATGTTTCGTTTTTTCTAAATAACTCTTAACCTGAGCCTCCTTGGTCATAAATTGTATGAAGTCCCAAGCGACATCAGGGTGGGCGCTCTTTTTAGAGACCACCTCTACCCAATAATTAGCGAAATTTACATTAGTCGGCGGATTGCCCTCTATCTGAGGCAATTTAGCGACGGAGAAGTTCAATTTCGGAGCTTGAGCTTTTATAGTCGGGAGATCGTACGAATAACTGAACATAATAGCCAGGTTTCCAGAAATGAACATATCCAGGGAGTTCGGCAAGGAATTATTCCAAGCGTAAGATTCTTTGACCGGATTAGAGAAATCAGTATAGAACCGCAAAGCTTCAAGCCCAGGATTATAGTTGCTGTCTTTCCCGCTCGGAGGCACCTTATTGAACGTCACTTGGCCGTTGTCGTCCATCATGACCGCTCCGTTCTGCATCATAAGGACAGATAAAATATCGCTAAAACGATTAATGTTGGAACTGCCCCCTAAGGCTACCCCGGACTGGATAATGCCCTGTTTTTGGTCCTGTTTAGTTAGTTTTTTAACATCTTGTAAGAACTCTTTATTCCAGTATTGAGGAACCTGGCTGATGCCGGCATTATTGAATAAGTCTTTATTATAGTACATAGCCAAGGTGTCTACAGATAAAGGTAATCCGTATATTTGCCCGTCGCCGAGTATTACGTCATGGCTGACAGCATCCACGAAATTATCTTTGAGCTCTTTAAGAGTCAAGCTGTTAGTCGTACGTAATTCGGGGATGACCTCTTTTTTAAGCGTGCCTTGGACGACCGGATAAGCCATGGTTATAGTGGCGGGCATCGGCGCTAATTTTGATCGGTATTTTTCCATCCAGGTATTATGAATAGAGAAGATATCCGGACCGCGATCTTCGGCTAAGGCGTTGAGCAAAGCATTTTCATATTCTTCATAACGAAGCTTGCGATACTCAATATTGACGAAAGGATGAAGGGCCTTATATTTAGTGATGATGTCCTGGAAAGCGTCTTGGCCGTCAAACACGCGCCAATAGGTTAAAGTTATCGGTTGCATAGCGTCTTGAGTCGCTTGGTTGGTTATCTTGCAACCGAAACCGGAACTTATTAATAAAATAGCTAGAAGAGATAAGACCGTTATTTTCTTAGACATAGAACTTATTCCCCCGCATTTTATGCGGAACGGAAAAACAAATTATTTCCTTTTTATTATAGCAAAACTTTCCGGATTATTCCAATTTAGGACGATACTGTAAAGCTTCGGCAATGTGATACGGTTGTATGTCGGCCGTTGGTTCCAGGTCAGCTATGGTGCGAGCTAGTTTTAAGATGCGGAAGTAAGAACGAGCCGATAAATTTAGCTTTTCGGCCGCCGCGATCATCAGCCGTTGTCCGTCAAGGCTTAGCTGACAATAATTTCTAGCTATTGGGCTATCCATCTCGCCGTTTGTCATTATTGCTTGTCCTTTAAAGCGTGCTAGCTGCCTTTGCCGCGCTATTTCTACGCGTTTACGGACCATGGCTGAGCCGTCGCTATTATTTTTTTCGGTTAATTTATTTATTTCAATTCGCGACATCTCTACGTGCAGATCGATGCGGTCAATGATCGGGCCAGATAGGCGTCGGCGGTAATCATTTATGTGTCTTGGTTCGCAACGGCAATTTTGTTTCCGGTCGCCCAGATAGCCACAAGGGCAAGGATTCATGGCGGCTAGTAGAATGAATTTCGCTGGGAAATAATAATTGCCTGATGCGCGATTGATTTTTATTCCCCCGTCTTCCAGCGGTTGTCTCAGGTTCTCTAAGACGCTACGGTGGAATTCCGGAAATTCGTCTAAAAATAAGACTCCGCGATGAGCTAAGGAAATTTCCCCCGGTTGCGGCCAGGCGCCGCCGCCGATAAGCGCTGTACTGGAAGCAGAATGGTGCGGCGCCCTGAAAGGACGTTTGCTTATCAATGATTGAGCATTTTTTAAACCCCCGGCTATGCTATAAATTTTGGTTATTTCCAGTTTTTCTTCCAGATTTAATTCCGGCAGGATGCCCGGCATGGATCTGGCTAATAGAGTTTTTCCCGATCCAGGCGGGCCATAAAGCAGGAGATTATGGCCGCCGCCAGCCGCAATCTCTAAGGCGCGTTTGGCTTTTTCTTGGCCGATTACATGAGCCAGATCAAATGAGCTGATCTGTTGGCCTGATAAACTTGGGCCAGAGTCGGTGCTGATTGTAATAGTTGTCTTTATGATTTCTTTCTTTTGGAGATGTGAAATCAGTTGTCTTAAATTTTTGGTCGGGTATATTGTCAGCCCCTCGATTAATCGTGCTTCAGCCGCATTGTCTTCCGGCAAGAACAAAGCTTTCAGGCCATAGTCACGGGCGGCGATAGCTATAGCCAGCGCTCCGGGTATCGGCCTGAGATCGCCGTCTAAGGAGAGCTCCCCGATTAGTAGACAATCAGAAAAATTGATATGGAAATTATTTTTTAGAGCCAGAATCGCGATCGCTATAGGCAGGTCATAGGCTGGGCCGTGTTTTTTTAGGTCAGCGGGAGCTAAATTTACCGTAATTTTCCGGCTGGGGAAAGCAGAGCCGCAGTTGCGCAAGGCGCTTTTTACTCTTTCTTTCGCTTCAGATACTGCCGTGTCTGGCAAGCCGACGATGCTTATTTGCCCGAAATCGCCTCCGCCCGAGTCAGCCTCTACGGCGATAATTGTTGCTTCCAAGCCCTTTAAAGCGGCGGACATAATCTTAGTAGGCATATTACAAAAATGAAACTGCCTGGTTAAGGCAGTCTCATGATAGCTGGATGATACTTAAGAAAATCTTAATTTTTTCTGAAGATTATTTTTATCTATTTTTTCAAGTTGAGATCATCAAGCTTGACGCTCAGGAGTTTGCTTACCCCGTCAGTTTCCATGGTCACTCCGTATAGTATGCTCGCCTTACGCATGCAGGCGCGATTATGCGTAATGACTATGAATTGGGTCTTATTTGATAGATCGTCTAAAATTTGTGCTAGACGTTCGGAATTAGCTTCATCTAAAGCTGCGTCCACTTCGTCTAAAACTACGAAAGGCGAAGGGTTGGCGCTGATGATCGCGGAAATCAAAGCGATAGCAGTCAAGGCGCGTTCGCCGCCGGAGAGCATAGTGACGGTTTGGATTTTCTTGCCGGGAGGAATAGCCTGGATTTCGATTCCGGCCAGGCCGACAGCATTGTGTTTTTTCAAGAATTTTATTCTTTTTAATTTTTCATCCATTTCTTTCTTAATGCCCATTTCGGCCGGAGTCAAGCCCGATATTTCGCCTCCTGCCTCGCCGTTAGGCATACTTGCGCCAGCATTGTTTTTAGCCTCTTCTTTTTCCAGGTCTTCAATCATGACTTTGAAAATTTTAGCGCTGCCGCCGTTAAAAAGGATTTTAAAATAGTCGTTGAATTTTTCTGATATCACTTTGAATTCAGAATCAAAACGATTTTTTATATTTAGATCTAATTCGTAAATTATTTCCTCTAAGGATTTGATGGCTTTATTCAGGTCGGCCGTCTGGCCGCTTAAGAAATCATACCGCTCTTTAGTCTCCTGATATTCTTTTTCGGCTTCGGGGTCAATGCCGCCGATTTGTTCTAACTGCGATTTATAAGAATTAATGTTTTTTTGCCAGCGTTCGATATCGATAACTTCCTCGGTTACGGGGTAGTTTTTTAGGTCGGCCAAGCTTATTTCTTCATTGCGGATATTCGCTTCCAGATCTTCGAGCTTGGTTTCTTGGCGCGCGGCTTCGATACGCAATCTATTCATTTCTCCTAGGATATCGGCGATTTCTTGCTGTAGGGATTGGATATTCTTTTGGCATTCGAACATCTGCCCCTTTTCCTTTTCTTTCGCTTGGTTTAGCTCTTCCCATTTATCGGATAGTTTCCGTATCTCTTGGTTTAATAGGTTGACAGCTTGGTTGATAGCGGCCTTTTCCGTTTCAATTTTAGAGGCATCAAATTTTATTTGGCTTTTGGACAATTTATTTTTGATGTCGATAATCTCTTTTTCTAAATGTGATTTTTGATCTTGTAGCAAGCGTCGCCGCTCTTCCAATGATGAAGATTTAAAGCGGCAATCTTGGATTTTTTCTGAAATAGATTGTTTCTTGTCCTGCAATTCATTGAGGCGGTCGTTCTTGCCTATCTCATCCAGTTTTTGGTCTAATTGGGAAATTTTTTGTTTGATAGCTGTTTTTTCTTCTTCAATCCGGGAAGCATCAAATTTTATCTGAACCTTAGATAATTTTGCTTCGATATCCTGAGCCTCTCTGGTTAGTTGGTATTTTTTGTCTTCTAAGAGCTTGATTCTTTCCGCCGACAACGATAGTCTAAGCCTTTCTTCGTTGAGCTGGCTGCTTATTTCCTGTTTTTCTTCGGTGGCCGAGATAATCTCTTTTTGTATTTTTTGGATCCTTTCCAGGCTATCATTATTGTCGCCCTTTAAGAATACTTCGATCTTGCTGGTAAAATCCTTTTTAGCGGCCGCAATCCGGGTCTTGACTTGATTAATATCGGTTTCCTGCCCGATAGAATCTAATGTCTTTAAAAATTCTTCTATCAATTTTGTCAGCCCCCTGCTTTTATCAGGGTCGGTGCTCGTTTTTTTTATAGACTGATTAAGCGTCATCATCTCTTGGTTCAGGCGCTCAAGCTTTTGTTGAACAGACTTTAATCGATTGTCCAGACTATTTTTTTCGGCTTGGCCACTGTCTGATCGCAGAGCAGCAATTTCGGATTGGATATTTTTCAGTTCGGATTTTAATTCTTCGTTTTTGTTATTCAGCCAAGAAACATCAAACTGCCCTTGTACTTCTAAGTTCGCCTCCAATACGGCGTCCAGCCTTGATAGTTGTTTCAAATTATGGCTTCTTTCCTCTTCTAGTGCTTTAGCTCCCTGTCTCGACTGATTAGTTCGGTCAATCTCCCTATTAACGGCTTGCAGGGCTTCGCGCCAACTCAGTTCTTCATTTATCTGGCTATTTTTAACTAAAGCGTCTATTTCTGAGTTGATATTCTCTAAAGAAGCGTTTAATTCCCCCTGTTTGTTATTCAGCCAAGAAACATCAAATTGTCCCTGGGATTCCAGCTGTATCTCTAACTCCGCCTGTAGCTTGGCTAATTGTTTTAAATATTGGTTTTTTTGATTTTCTAAATCTTTTAAACGCGGCTGTAGTTCGTTCATTTCTCGGAAGTTGTCAGTCGCCCGGATCTTATTTAATTCTTCATTAAGCTTGTCTAATTTTTTTTCTCGTTCTATTTTTATTTTCTCATTTTCTAAAAAGCGCTGGTTAAAAGAATCTAGCTTCTTATTGATATCCCATGAGAGCCAACCATAGTAGGCTAATTGTTTGTCTCGAAGTTCATTTTCAATTTCGCCGCGACGTTTTAATTTTTCTACTTGCCTGGTCAGGCTTTTAAGGCGCGGCTTTATCTCCGAGAGCAACATGTCTACTTGCTGCAAGTTTTCATAACTATTTTCTAGCTTATTTAAGGCGGAATCGCGTTTAATTTGAAACTGTTTGACGCCCGTGGCTTCGTCAAAAAAATCCTTACGTTCAGCCGCTGAGGTAGTCAGGAAATTTTCTACCATGCCCTGGCCAATAACGCTATAGGTTTTTTGCCCGAAGTTAGCCTTAGCTAGAAGCATCTGGATGTCAGCTAGGCGGACGCGGTTGTTATTCAATAAATACTCGCTTTCCCCACTACGGTATAAGCGTCGAGTGATAATGATTTCCGGGCAGCCGGAGATTATTTGATCCAGATCGCTTTCTTTCTCGATTAGTTCGGGGACGATCGTCCTATTTTTAGCTGCCGCTGCATTATTCAAATACAATGATACTTCAGCCAAGCTCAATTGATTTTTCTGGTCTGAACCGGAGAAGATGACATCCTCGCTTTTTTTGCCGCGCAACGTCTTTAAGCTTTGTTCTCCGAGCGCCCAACGGATAGCATCCGCAACGTTAGATTTACCTGAGCCATTCGGACCGACGATAGAAGTCAAGCCGCGTTTCTTATCGTCAATTAAACCGGAGAAAATAAGTTTATTTTTGTTAGCAAAGGATTTAAAGCCCTGGATTTCCAGCTTTTCTAGATACATAATGAATTACTTTAGTATTTGAGACATTTAAGATATAATAATATCATAATAAACTTTTATTTATAAAAAAACAACAGTTATATGATTATCTCCTTAAATGGCCGGATCGGCTCAGGCAAAAGCACTATTGCCCAAATGTTGGCTGATAAACTAGCTTGGCCGCGCTATTATATGGGGGGGCTGCGTCGTGAAGCGGCTCAGAAAAGAGGGCTGACTCTAGCTGAATATAATCGATTAGGAGAGACCGACATTAGCACCGACCAAGAAGTTGACTTGTATCAGAAAGAATTAGGAAGGATTGAAGACAACTTTATTATTGAGGGGCGGACTTCCTGGTATTTTATTCCCCATTCTTTTAAAATTTACCTGGATGTCAGCCCGGATGAAGGAGCCCGTCGCGTTTTTGGCAGCTTGCAGAAGAATGATGATCGTAATGAAGACAGGGATCTTTTGAGCGTTAGAAAAGTTAAAGAGAGTACGGAAAAACGTTTGGCTAGCGACAGCCTGCGATATAAGAAATACTATAATATTGACGTTAACGATTTGCGCCACTATGATTTTTATTTAAATACGACCGATTTGACGCCAGAGCAAGCATTCCAAGCTGTTTATGAACGTGTTAAATTAGAACTTGACAATAAGAAAAAATAGTTATAACATTAGACAAGATTTGCCTTATTAAATAGGTATAAAACGAGACTGGAGCAGTCTCGTTTATTAACAGGCGGATCAATAGGAAATTTATTTTTTCATGTGCGCCGTTAATTTAATATATAATTTTAACCATATGGTTGAGACCAAATTAGAATTGAAACCCGGAATGACCGTCAGGGTTTATCAGAAAATTAAGGAACTGAATTCTAAAGGAGAGGAAAAAGAGAGAATTCAGTATTTTGAAGGGATGATTATCGCTCGCAAGCATAATAAAGAGACTGGAGCGACGATAACTATCCGCAAGAATTCTGAGGGCGTCGGAGTTGAAAAGATATTCCCCCTTAATTTACCTACCATCACGAAAATTGAAATTAAAAAAGAAGCTAAGGTAAAGCGAGCTAAGCTTTATTATTTGCGTGGTGATTATAAGAAGAAATTGAAGGAGAGGGTCGTTAAGTAATCAGCGATTTTTTCCGTTGGGCGAATGGTGAAATTGGTAGACACGCAAGCTTGAGGGGCTTGTGGCCGCAAGGCTGTGGAGGTTCGAGTCCTCTTTCGCCCACCATTTGCTATAAGGGCGCATAGCTCAGCTGGTTAGAGCACTTCGTTTACACCGAAGGGGTCCAGGGTTCGAATCCTTGTGCGCCCACTAGACATCGTAGAAACAGGCTGTTAGGCCTGTTTTTGTATTTTAAAAACCCTTTCTTAATTTAGAAAGGGTTTATATTGTAAGCTTATTTTCTTCTTACGCTCATCAGATATCCCCTGATGCTACCTAAGCCGAAAGGGACAGATGACCAGAAGAGAATGTTGGCCACTATAGTCAGCGGAGCGAAGGGACATAAGAACAGAAAGCCCCCGGCTATTAGTTCTAGAGTATTTTTTACCTTCCCGGCGAGATTCGCTTGGCTGGCCATAGTGAAAGGCAACCTGCTCGCTATCTTTTTTAAAATGCTGATGGCTATAAGAAAGCTTTCTTGGCTGATAATAATCCAATAAATTGGCGATGCCAGATAGCTATAGCCCATGATAATGAAAACGGATGCTAGCAAGGTTTTATCAGCTACAGGATCCAGAATCTTTCCGTTATCGCTGACTTGATTAAGGGCGCGAGCAGCCGGGCCATCTAGAAGATCTAGGATGCCGGCCGTAATGAATAGCATGAGGGCCGTCGCCATTATTATCAAGGACAGAGCACCTTCAATCTGGTAGTGTATTATCAACAGCAAAGCGACGATGACTGCCAATAGGATACGGATTACCGATATCAGATTAGCCACTGTTCCTGTTATATTCCGGACGATTAGTATAGCGAAGGCTTTTTCCCACCAGGTTAAATGTTCAGGGTATCGTTGGCGTACATCTTCGGCATATAATTTGATCCTGGACTCTAACCAGCGATCTTTTAATTTCAATGTATCGTCGAACCAAGATCCGACTAATATCCAGTATTGTGTCATGGCCACCTCTCTATTTGTATTAAAGGACTATTAATTAATTTTAGCTTAAATTACCTTATTTTTTTTATTTTGTCAACTATTTATCATCATCATCAAAGAATTCGTAATAAGACAAGATGCCGATAGCCCCCAATATCATCCAGAAGAAAAGCTCCTCTAACGGGAAAAAGATCGGTCCGATAAAGACCCTTCCCACGATTCCTTGTCCCGGGAAAATCCATTGGTTCAAATGTAAAGCGGTAATTTCATAGGTTAACGACAGATAGAAAAAATAAATGCCGGTTTTTATCAATTTGATAAATAGTTTCGGGTAATTAAATAGAGTCAATAGAATTGGGAGCACGACTAAAACTAGTCCGAATTTTAAATAAAAATATTGGATATACAGCCAATCTTTATTGATCAAATAAATGACCAAGAAGATGGCAAGCAAAGAAGAAAAAATCAGATATAAATATTTCAAGCGCGGCTTATATAAGACATCCCGGTCGGTTAATTCAAAGAAATATTCATAATACATGATAATGAATAAAGTCCAGAGTGGAAACCAGATGATATTTTCTATAGTGACCTGCCCTAGCAGGCGGTATTCTATAATAGAGTCAGTGACTAGCCAAATTCCGGTAATGTCGCAAATATAATCTAAAACGACTACGATGATCAAAGCCGACAGAGAAAATAGAAGCGCTTTCTTCAGTTTTTCTTTATTGCGATAAGATAGGAACAGAGTCGGCAATCCGAAGAATAGAAAAAGAGAAGTAAAGAAATTCGCCCGCATCATTAGGGATATGGCGCCGGCAGCTAGGGGCCAGGCGTAAAACAAGATACGGTCCTTATTCAATCTTTTTTGCCAAACCAGCCGTTTAATAATATTCATATCTTTGATTATTTGGGTTAATACTGATATTTTATTATTTTTAACGTTAAACCACAAGATTATGCCGACGATTGACAAAATAGCCGCTAATTGTTAAAGTATTTTTACTTAATTTTTTTACAGTTCATTTTAAAAATCGGAAAGGAATCGCCATGAAAGCAAAACAGAAAAAAATAGCTCTTATTGCTCTTATGATTTTTTTGAAGGCGATGTTCGCCGCTAGCCTGGTTTATTGTTCTGGCTTGGTCTCAGGCTCTTCTTTCGGCGCGCGGTTTTCGGCCGGTTTAATCGTCGGCGTGTTAGCCATTGTCGGTTTTACGACTTCAACGGTACATGGTAGCCGTTTATCGTATAATCATATTTTTGGCTTGGCAATCGGCGTGATCTCTGGTCTGATAACAGGGCTTATTTTCAATTTCATGTTAGGCGCAGCTTTGGGCATAGTGGTCTGCTTAGTATTTTCTGCTGAATACTTAGGCAATAAACTAAGCGAAGTTCGCCTGGATATAAAAGATTTTTTATATCAAATTCGCGAATCGCTCTTTTGAAAAAGAAGAGCTAGCCCGTCTAGCTCTTTTTATTTTTATACCGGTCGCGCCTTTATTTTTAGCATGAAATCATTTAGACTTTAAATATGCAGAGGATAATCACTAATAACGAAAAAGAAACTTTTGATTTTGGTTTAAAGTTAGGCAGAAATTGTTCGGGAGGCGAAGTTTTCGCGCTTATCGGCGATTTGGGTGCCGGAAAAACCAAATTAGTACAGGGCTTGGCATACGGACTCGGAATAAGGCAGCGAGTTAATAGCCCGACTTTTAATATTTTGAAAATATATAACTCCGGAAGTAAAATAAAAAATTTTTGCCATATTGACGCTTATCGCCTTGAGTCAGCACGGGATTTGACGCTCCTTGGTGTCCAGGAATTTTTTGATTCGTCAACGATGGTGGTGGCGATCGAATGGGCGGATAAGGTAAGAAAAATCTGGCCGAAAAGCGCCAGACGGATAAGGATCAGATCACTGTCGGAAGACCGCAGAGAAATTATTTTTTCTTGAAGCTATTGAGTATTAGGATCAAGGCGCCGCTACTTATCATGACATCGGCGAGATTGAAGATAGTAAAATTTTTTAAGTAAAAATAATCGATTACATAGCCGTATATTAGCCGATCGGCCAAGTTACTTATCGCGCCCAATAGGATGAGCGCTAGGCCGGAGATTTCTAATCGGTGTTGATTTTTAGATAAAATAAAGAGAGTGATTGTGGCGATCAAAACAATGACTAAGATTAAAATTGCGCCATTGAGGAGCGGACCGCCTAGCGGTAGAGAAAAGGCGATATAATAATTGCTTTTAAATGTATAAGTAAAAATATCGCCGGCTAATCTGATCGGCGCCGCCGTCGTTAAATTGATCGCCCGCAGTTTCAAATAACGGTCGCCGATAAAAAATATAGCTATCACGGCCGCGATAACTATATTGATAAACCCGATTTTTTTGATTAACTTATTCATTCTCTTGCAGCTCAGTTTTGCAGCTAATACAGGAGTTAGCGGTCGGCCTGGCTAACAGGCGTCTTTCGGCGATAGGTTTCCCGCAATATTTGCAGATACCATAAGTTTTGGCCTTGATCCTGTTTAAAGCGCCATCAATATCCGCCAAGCTTTTTTCTAAGACCTTCTCCGTAACGACATTAGTCGAATAGTCGCTTATTTCCTGAGCGTTTTCGTCCGGTTTATCTCCGTATTCTGGGAATGAAACGCCTCGATCGTCAGATTCATGCTCATCCTTGTGCGACAAATCAGAAAGATCGTCTAAAATTTGCTTCTTTTGCGATAAAAGCTGTTTTTCTATCTCTTTGATTGTTTCTTGTTTTAATCCCTGGTCCATATTGGTACAAATTAAAAAAACTATATAATGACTAGTTTTAGTACTTAAATTATAGCTTATTGGCTTATTTTTGGCAAGGCTATTAATTATTTTTTACATGGTTGCGGACGACACCCCCTTTTGACAAGCCCCGATCTTTTTGCTATGATTTTTTTGTGGCTGCTGGAAAAATAGCCATTTTTTAAGACCATCAAAGTAACAGTCAAGCCATTTAGAATAATGAAGCTCGTTGCTTTTAATTGTTGGAGTGGTAGCTCAGTTGGTTAGAGCGCCTGCCTGTCACGCAGGAGGTCGCGGGTTCGAGCCCCGTCCATTCCGCAAGCAAAAAAACAACCCGACACAGTTTGGGTTGTTTTTATTTTAGTGGTGCCTCCAGGGGGAATCGAACCCTCATCTTAAGATCCGGAATCTCACGTTCTATCCATTGAACTATGGAGGCTAATTCGGCGGAGAGGGAGGGATTCGAACCCTCGATACCCTTTCGGGTATAGCGCTTTTCGAGAGCGCCCGATTCAACCACTCTCGCACCTCTCCTTTATTTTATCTGGTCGTCTTATCTTAGCCAGAAGAGAATCAGAAATATTAACAATAGTAAAATGAATAAGCTGATTCCGGTATAAATGAATAGTTTAAGCCCCTCTTTTTTTAATCCGTCCAAATATAGCATTATAGGTTTGCCGAGAATAAGACCGCCGGTTAGTAAAGCGGAAAAGACAAAAAGCAACAGAAAGGCTACTGGGCCGAGCAGTCCCTTATTCATCGTGCCGAAAATTTGCGAGGCATTATTTAGAATTAAGGAAACTAAGGCGATGTAGGCTAGTACGCCCAGCGAGCTGATAGTAGCCCGGGCGATTAATTTAGATTGGCTCATATGTTTATTTATTATTTTGCAGTTGCTTAATTTCCTGTTGGCTTAAATAGGCCCATTTTCCTTCTGATAAATTTCCGAGGTCAAGGCTAGCTATGGTTCTCCTTTTTAAATCCGCCACCCTTAGATTTAGAGCCCGGAACATTCGACGTATCTGGCGTTTCTTGCCCTCGCTTAAGGTTATTACAAAAGTATTATTTTGTAAATATTGGATATCGTTAGCGTAAGCCAGGCCATCCCCTTCCCCCATATCTATCCCCCTAAGGAATGCGGCAATAATCGAGTCGGGGTTTCTTATTTCCTCTTTTACAGATACTTCATATGTTTTTTTATGCTGGAATCTAGGGTGGCTCAGCCGTTGAGCGAGGCCGCCGTCATTGGTTAATAGTACTAAGCCGCGGCTATCCTTGTCTAACCGGCCGACAGCGAATAAACGTTCTGGCGTATCGACTAGATTAAAGATGTTTTTTTCTCCCGGGAAGCTTCTATTCGTACAAGTATAGCCTGCCGGCTTATTTAATTTGATATAAATCGGTGAGATGGCGGCCGCTAAATGGCGCTCATCTATAGTAATATTGTCGCGCTGTTGGTCAGCTTTCTGCCCTATAATAGCTATTTGGCCGTTGATTTTCACTCGGCCGGCCCTGATAAGCGCTTCAGCTTTTCGCCGCGACCAAGGGCCAGATTTGGCAATAATTTTTTGTAAAATCGTGTCCATAGCTATCTCGTTTATTTATGGCTAGATATGATGCGCTGATTGTCTAAATTTAGAAAGCCCAGTAAAGCTATTAGCAGCCAGAACATAACCGCCAGATCATTCTTGAAATAAGGGACATCGACCGCTCCATGGACGATTATAGCTATCATTGCCGCCATTAGACCTAGAACCAGATATTTTTCCTGACTTTGTCGGCGCCCCAGGTTAGCGGCCAGCTTCCAAGATATAATAAGATATTTGATGATAATCCAGAGGAAGACTAAAAGGCCGCCTAAGCCCAACTCGCTCCAGAAATTAAGAATAATATTGTGCGGATATAAATAAATTTCCACGGGCTGCCAATATTTGGCCCGTAAAGTAGAGCTCGCCCAGACTACAGCGTCAAAGTTAGGCCGATTATCGCTGTTAAAAAAGATACCCTCCTGGTGGTATGGTTTGATGGATTTTTGATAGTTGTCGAGCCCAGCACCGGTTATAGCCCGCCAGCCCTTCAGCATTTCAACAGTTTCTTTCCATTGTTGACGTCTGATTTGTCCCGACAGATCATGCAAGGACAGCTTGGTCACGACGAAACCGCTAGCAGGAGCGAACCAGAAGACACCGCCGATAATCGTTATCAGTAAGAACATAGTGGCTATTCTTTGTTTCCCGCCGGCAAATAGTCCGAAAACAAATAAAGACACAGCGATGCCGATGAGAGCTCCTTCGGAACGAGCTGCATATATAGCGAGTAATGAACTGACAATCGTCAAGCTGATTATTATTTTTTTGATTAGCCCCTTAAGAATATCCTTCTCATTTAATGAGAAGAGCCAGCCGATAAAGATGAGTATTAGCGGTCCGAGGTATAAACCGACGGCATTAGGGTAGCCGAAGAAGGAAACGGCCCGCCTGGTTTCCGCCGCCGCCCACATCGGATTAGCGATAAAAAGGCCGGTAATCTTCTGGAAGAGCGCAAATAAAGAAACAGCTATGGCCGAAATAAGCAGGGCCCAGATGATCCTAGATAGCTCAGCCTTATTCTTAAAGATATTAAAGATAAGCAGATATACGAGGATCGGTTCAAAAAAATAAGCTTTCCAAACGCCTAGGGCGCCATTGCTAAAACTGGAAATTCCGGCCGCGATGAATGAAAAAATAATAAGCAGGATTATTTCATGGGCGAATGGGTAGACCCAACGATTTTTTAGATTTTTAATGATATTCGGCGCATCCGGCCAGAAAAACTTGAAGAACCAGACAGCGAAACTGATTAAGATCATCGTTTCTAATAAGGTGAAGGGCAGCCCGAAAATCTTAAAGCGGATAAGATACGCTGGCAAAGAAGCAACCAGCAATAAGACAGCCCAGTCTAAACGGATTAGAGCTAAGGCCGTGAAAGCAGAGATGATAATTATTAGCCAGATAGGCATACGGTATTATTTTATTGATATTATATCATTAAATGAAATAAAAAACCGCCCCGCTTAATGCGGAGCGGCTCCTGGTTTAGTTGGCTCTTTCTACATATTCGCCGGTATCAGTGTTTATCCTGATGATGTCGCCTTCATCTATAAATAAAGGAACATTGATTAAGGCGCCCGTTTCTATTTCTATTTGTTTGTTAACGTTTCCAGCCGAGTTTCCTTTAACGCTTGGCGGGGCGCTTACAACTTTGAATTCCATCTTAATCGGCAGACTGATAGAAACCGGACGATTCTCAAAATATAAGACATCAACGTCCACCCCTTCCTTCAGGAATTTAGCTGGTTCTCCGATTTCTTCTAAGGGTAAGCTGAATTGTTCATAATTAGTATTATCCATGAAGTAGGCTTCGTCCTTATCTTTGTACATGAAATTAGCTTTTTTGGTTTCAGTTTCCGCCTCTTCCGCCTTGTCAGCCCCCTGGTAGGTTCGTTCCAGGATATTGCCATTGATCAAATTCCGGCATTTGATCTTTAAGACGGCTCCACCCCGTCCCATTTTATGATGATCGGTTTTTATAATGATAAATGGCTCACCATTGACTTTGATGACGCGGCCGGTTTTTATCTCGTTGATATTTAGCATAATGTGATGCTCTTAGGTTATAGAACATTTATTATTTATGGGTCGCTCCAAGGAGTGCCATAATCCGGGCTCTTTTGATAGCCGTGGCTAATTTTCGTTGATGCCAGGCGCAAACTCCGGTCCGGGCGCTCGGCAGTATTTTCATATAGAAATTGACGAAGCGGCGTAAATTGCGCGTATCTTTATAATCAACTTCCAGATTATTAACGCAAAAATAGCATTCTTTAGTTTTTTTGTTAGTCATAGTTTTATTACTTTATTAAAAAGGTATATTTTCTACCCTGATTTCTTCTTCGTCCAACGGTTCTTCCGGGATTTCAATCGTCGGTTCATTGCCGCCGCTATTTATCGGGCCGTTATTTAAATTACCGCCGCCTTTATTGTCCAGCATGATCATATTTTCAGCGACGATTTCCGTGCGGTAGCGCTTAACGCCGTCTTGGCCGGTCCAATCGGTAGTTTGCAAACGGCCTTCAATGTAGACTTTAGAGCCTTTGTGCAAATATTTAGCGCAGATTTCGGCGAGTTTGCGCCAGGCGACAATATTATGAAATTCAGTCTTTTTTTGCTGCTGTCCGCTCTGGTCAGTCCAGACCAAATTAGTTGCCACGGAAAAGGAGACGATGCTCTGGCCGGAAGCGGTATTTCTCAGCTCCGGATCACGGGTTAGGTTCCCGATGATCATGGCTTTGTTTAGATTCATATTTTTGGACTAACCCGGTTTCCTGGCCGGGTTAAGTTAATTAAATTAAATCATCAGCATTGAGGATGCCCTCCAACTTTTCGTCCAGATCTTTTAAGTCCACGCGACTATCCTTATTTTCTTTAGTTTTAGAAACGTTCGTGGATGTGGACGGAATTTTATTTTTTATCTCTTGTTTTTTATCCGCTTCGGCTTTTTTAGAATCGATTTTTGCCCGGATTTTATTTTCCCGAGCGATGTCTTCTTCGCTCTTTGTCTTTTTAACTACGATCTGATGGCGTAAGACGTTAGCGAATAAGCGCAGGTTAGAATCAATCTTGGCCAAATTAGCTCCTTCTAGATCAAATTCAAATAAACCATAATACCCAAAAGCGTTATGTTTTATTTCATAGGCCAGACGTTTTTTCCCCCAGTATTCACGGCCGGTTATTTTCCCGCCGCCGTCTGTCAGCATTTTTTCTACCTGGCCTACTACGGTTTTAGCTTCGTCGTCCGTAAATTTATTAGGGACGATAAATAAAATTTCGTAATGGGTTGTTCCGGTTGTTTTGGTTTTTGACATATTTATTTTAGATTATAGGGCTTAAAGAATATTTAAAAAATTTCTAAAAAATTTCTTTATTTCCCGGTTAATTAAACAAAAATCCCCAAGTATTCCTCTCTTTGGGGATGAAGAATACCTTTAATTTCGCCCTGATATTAACGAAATTATCTTGAAAATAGTCAAGATATGGGAAAGATATTGTGAAATATTTAATTTGTAAATTTAATTTAGCACAAAGATTAAAAAATTGCAATGCTTAAGATATTGAGATATGATTAAGGCCAGACAGGTTTAAATTATCGTTATGTCATATTTTTTCGTCTTAGGAACTAACCCGGCCTTATCAGTCGCCGAACTGGCCTCGGTTTTAGATTTAAAGAATATACATTTATTATCTCCGGATTTTCTCATAGCTGATAGTAACCAGGAAATAGCGCCGGAAAATCTTATTAAATGTTTGGGTGGTACCATTAAGATCGGCCGCATCGTCTCCGAGGTAAAAGCGGGCGGCTCCTATGATTTGGAACAACGTGTTGAGAGGTTAGCCGCGGAGAAACAGGCCATTTCAGTCGGCGGTAAATTTAACTTCGGTTTCTCCGATTATGGCCCCCAATTATTTGATAAGAAAGATTTAGGGCTGAAATTAAAACAGTATTTTGCACAGCGTAAAATAAGTTCACGTTTCGTTATTAGCAGAGAAAAGACCTTGTCCAGCGTCGTTGTTACTCAGAATAAGCTCCTGCGTCGTGGTTTAGAAATAGTCCTAGCGGCCGCTGATGACATAGTGCTGATTGGCGAAACTTTGGCTGTCCAGCCTTTTAAAGATTTGTCTCTTCGTGATTATGGCCGGCCGGCCCGCGATGATCTGTCTGGGATGTTACCCCCGAAATTAGCCCAGATTATGATAAATTTAGCCCAGTTACCAAGCAAAAATGCTTTGGTTATTGATCCCTTTTGCGGTTCAGGTACGATTTTGAGCGAAGCCGCTATCTTAGGATATAAGAATTTATTCGGTTCTGATGTTTCGTCAAAAGCCGTAGATGATACTCGGAAAAATATGAGTTGGCTCAAAGAATTATATAAGATTGATGATATCAAGCTGAAATTATTTGTTAAGAAGGTTGAAAACTTATCTAAGTTCGTAAAAGGCGAAACGGTAGACGCAATAATTACCGAACCATATTTAGGCCCGCAACGCGGTCGTCTAGATTTTAAATCTATTATTAGCAGTTTAGAGTCATTGTATTCCTTGGCCTTGCATGAATTTTTTAAAGTTTTAAAACCGGGCGGCCGAGTAGTGATGATCTGGCCTCTTTATTACGGCGAACGACCTATTAACCCTCGTTATGATGGTTTCCGCGTCTTGAATATGATTCCGGAAACCTTGAAAGACAGTAAATTTATTAAAAAAAATAGTCGAGACTCGATTATTTACGGGCGCCCCGGCCAGAAAGTTTATAGGGAAGTAGTGGTTTTAGAAAAGATTTAAATCTTGGTCTGAATATTCATAGTAAAAGAGGCTGGTTAGCCTCTTTTTTTGTAGATCATTTATTGATTAGGAAATTGGCGACATCACCATCCTGGAAAACATAGTCCTTTCCTTCAGTGCGGATCCAGCCCAATTCTTTAGCTTTAGCCTCGCTGCCCGCTTCAACAAATTTTTGCCAGTTTATTACTTCGGCTCGGATAAACGCTTTAATGAAATCAGTGTGTATCTCACCGGCCGCTTGCGGCGCTTTCGAGCCTTTCTTGATGGTCCAGGCGCGCGTTTCATCAGATCCGGTCGTGAAGAATGTTTCTAGCCCTAGCGTCTGATAAGCGCTTTGTATAAGCTTATCTAGTCCGCTTTGTTCTAACCCAAGCTCTTTTATATATTCAGCCTGTTCCTCTTCTGGCAAATTAGCGATTTCTTCTTCTAATTTTACATTAATTTTAATGATTACATCTCTGGTTCCAGGTAGAACATCACCGCTATGCCTATCGTCAATATTAAGTAAATAAATAATCGGTTTGATGGTTAGTAAGTTTAAAGTTTTAACGAATATTAGTTCTTCGTCGTCAAATATTAAGTCTCTTATCGCCACTCCTTTAACTAGGTTATCATATATTTTCTCTAATATTTGATTATTATATATTATATCCTTATTACCGCTTTTAGCCTCCCGTCGGGTTTTATCTAATCGTTTTTCCACTGTTGCCAGATCAGCAAATATAAGTTCCATGTTTATGGTCTCCTTATCGCTGGCGGGGTTTACCGCTCCGCCTACATGAATAACATTAGGATCTTTGAAATCCCTGATAACCTCACAAATAGCATTACATTCTCTAATATGAGCCAAAAATTGGTTTCCTAGCCCCTCGCCCTTGTGTGCGCCCTCAACCAAGCCGGCAATATCTACAAATTCGATCGTTGTTGGGATGATTTTTAATGGTTTGGAAATAGCTGCCAATTTTTCTAAGCGAAAATCAGGGACTTTTACTACCCCTACGTTAGGATCAATAGTGCAGAAAGGATAGTTTGCCGCTTCTACCCCTTTTTTAGTCAGAACGTTAAATAAGCTTGATTTGCCGACATTCGGCAAACCAACAATTCCGATTGATAACGACATATATTTATGCTCCGAGTATAGCGAATAATTATATTTTTGCCAAATTATCTAATATTAGTAAATAAATTAGGAATAAAAAAGAGGCCCAGAACGGGCCCCTCTTTATTAAATAAAGATAAAAATAAATAATGGCCGTGCCTGAGCCTCATTCCCAATAACATATTATTCTTCCGATGTGTTATCGAGAAAAGAAGCGCTTTGCTGACTTAAAGAGCTTGTTCTACCAACTCTTTGCAAATTAATTAGGTATTTTTATTATTTTTGCTAATTTCTAATAAAATTTAGTAAGAGTTTCTTTTTGATTCTTATTAAATTTCATTTTTTAGTATTAGCACGATGATTAATTTGCTCAAGATTAATTCTTTGCCACGTCAGCGTTGGCAATGGAATCAAGAGTTAGTTAATGAACTTAAATTCATTATAGCATTTTTAAATATTAGGGTCAAATAATGTGGACTTAAATCTATGTTTTAATATAATTTTATTTAATATTAAATAAAATAATAATATTATAGTAATATTTTTAATATTTAAGTCCACAATATTTTAGACTTAAAATCGTATTTTATACACATAAAACACAAGTTATCCACAGATTTAGACTAATTTTTTGTAAATATATTTTAAAAAGCTCTATGAAAGAGCTTTTTAATTTAAGAGGCTCGAGTGGGAGTCGAACCCACGAATGGCAGTTTTGCAAACTGCAGCGTTAGACCACTTCGCCATCGAGCCTTTATTATCTGAATATTAGCTTATCCTATTTAAGTTGTAAACTAGCGTCTACTCGCAAATGCTTAAAAGACACTATTTTCCCTTTGTGTAATTTATAAGCGGCGGCGACTGCGATCATTGCAGCGTTATCCGTCGTATATTCCTGTTTCGGGATGAGTAATGGGATCATTTTCAGTTTAGAGTTAACTTGGCCAGCTAGTCGTAAGCGCAATTCTTTATTAGCGCTGACCCCGCCAGAAAGCATTACTGTGCGGGCCCGGAATATTTGAGCCGCCTTGATAGTTTTTGCTATCAAGATATCAATAATCGCTTGTTGATATTCATAACAATACTCGGGTATTTTTTTTCGCCATTTATTATCTTTTTGAAGCTGGTAAAGAAGAGCGGTTTTGAGGCCAGAAAATGAAAAATCAAAGCCGGAAGAATTGATCATCGGGCGAGGTAGCCTAATGATGTCGGTTTTCAGGCTGTTTTTAATTTTTTTTTCTCTATTTATTCTTTCTTTATATTTCTCGGCCTGGTAAGAGATGATCGGTCCGCCGGGATATCCTAAATCCAGCATTTTTGCGGCTTTATCGTAAGCTTCTCCGGCTGCGTCGTCTCGTGTTTCTCCGATGATTTGTATTTTTTTATTTTTATCCATCTTGATTAGGGCGGTGTGTCCGCCGGACACAGTCAGAATGACAGCTGGGAATCTGACTATCAGCGCGGAGTCTATAAAATTAGAGTAAATATGGCCTTCAATATGGTTTATCTCTATTATTGGCTTGTTCCAGGCGTAAGCCAAAGTACGCGCCGTCTCTACTCCGGTTATAAGAGAAGTAATTAATCCCGGGCCTTTAGTCACGCCGATGGCATCCAATTTTTTTTGGTTAATGCCGGCTCTATTCAAAGATTCATAAATTACTGGCAATATATTTAAAACATGTTCGCGCGCAGCCACCTCGGGAACGACGCCCCCATATTTTTTATGGATTTCTATTTGCGAGGAAATGACATTGGACAGCACTTTTATCCGGCCGGCTTTAAAGTCGGCATAGATTACCGATGCGGCGGTTTCATCGCAGCTAGTTTCTATTCCTAGTATATACATATATAGTATTGTAGGTTATTTTAAGAAAAAGACAAATTTCTTGACAGAAAGTCGTTTTATTTATAGAATAAAGCTGAATCTACTGCTTTAGATTTTTATTTTTTACCTTTTTTGATTTTTTTAAATGGTCCCTTCGTCTAGTGGTTAGGACATCAGGTTTTCATCCTGGTAACAGGGGTTCGATTCCCCTAGGGACTACATCTGGCAATATTTGACGTTCATTGTGATGGATATCCATCGGCTTAAGATCTAAACATATAAATCATATGTTAGTTGAGTTCTGTTTGCCCGTAAAAAATGAGGAGTCAATATTGCAAAATAACGCTCTAAAAATCAAGGATTTTTTATCTCAGCATCGCCCATCTTATGATTGGCGGATAATCATTCTAGTCAATGGTTCTGATGACAGTTCTCTAACTATCGCTCAAGAGTTAGCCGCCTCCGACCCCATCCATTTTCAGGCTAGATTCTTGGCGAAAGGCGGCAAGGGGCTCGCTTTAAAAAGCTATTTTAAAGATAGCTCGGCCGAGCTATTGGTTTTTATAGATATAGATATGGCCGTGCCTCTATCTAATCTTGACCCGCTTTTATATCCGTTGCTGACAGACCAAGCGGATCTGGTGGTTGGTTCGCGGCTATTGCCAGGAGCCAGAGTAAATCGTCCTTGGTTGCGGGGACTTAGCTCTCATATCTATAACTATCTGGCCCGTTTATTCTTTGATTATCAAATCAGCGATCTACAATGCGGGTTTAAGGCTTTGAAGCGCAGTCTTTTCAACCGTTTGCAGCCGTATCTTTTAGATGATCAATGGTTTTTGGACACGGAATTGATTATATTTGCCCATTACTTTGGTTATCGGCTCGCAGAAATCCCGGTAGACTGGGAAGAGCGCCGCTATAAGAGCAGACAGAGTAAGATCAAAGTTTTTTCCGACAGTTTTATTTTTTTTAGAAATTTATTAAATTTAAAAAAACGTTTGCACGCGCTCGAACATGATTAAGAATTTCGGCTTAGTCATCCGGATTTCCTCTCCAGAATCTAATTATTTGAGGCCGTAGTCTGATGATTATAATTTTTCCAGGCGTAATATATAAAAGGATCAAATTATCAAGCTAACTCATTCAATAAGTTTATGAAAGCCCGAAAAACTATCGGTTTAGCTCTTGGCTCCGGTGCTTATCGCGGTTTTGCCCATATCGGCGTTATCCGATCCTTGGAAAAAAATAATATCCCCATTGATTATTTAAGCGGCGCCAGTATAGGCGCTTGGGCTGCCGCCTATTATGCCAGATTTAAAGATATCGGCACCCTAGAAAAAGATTTGATTGATAACCAAAAAGAGAATATGTCCCTTCTTTTTGATTTCGGTTGGAACAAGGGGCTCATCAGCGGGGAAAAATTCTTGTTTTATTTAAATCAAAAATTACAAAATTGTAACTTTGTAGATTTGCAGATTCCGCTACGGATTGTCGCCACTGACTTGGCGAGCGGCCGCCCCTATATCTTCGATAGCGGTTCGGTCGCCAGCGCCGTACGGGCCAGTTGCGCCGTACCTATAATCTTCAAAGCCCCTGAGCATGATGACAAGTTATTAGTAGATGGCGGTCTGAGCGACCCCGTTCCCGTCGATCTATTAGTAAAAATGGGTGCCGATATCACCATCGGCGTCAATTTATATAATCAACAAGAATTTGTAACCCAAAAATATACCAGTTCCAATATCGTTGTGCGTAGCACCATGGTTATGCTGGCTAGCTTATCGCAAGCAGCGATGCATCAGGCCGATATCGTTATCGAGCCCGATCTGTCTCGGTTCGTCAAGAAAAACAGCTTAGCGAAATATTTTAGCAAGCAGAGCGCCGATGAAATGATCCATAGCGGCGAAGAGGCGACTGACAGGATCATTCCCGAGTTAAGAAAATTATTGGATTAAAAATTGGATATGAGATATCGTCTTTATACTACATCGCAGAAGGCTTGGGACGGGATGTTCAAAGCCATGGCTTCCGCCGAGAGATCCATTTATCTAGAAATGTATACTTTTTTAGACGATACTTTAGCAACCCATAATTTCTTGCAATTATTGAAAGATAAAGCGCAGGCCGGGATAGAGGTGGTTATGATTGCCGATGCTTTTGGCAGCTCTTCTCTGCGGAGCGGCGCCGCCGATGAGCTGCGAGCCGCTGGCGTGGAATTCATATTTTTTAGCCATTTATTCAGACGTACCCACCGCAAGATTTTAATCATTGATAATCAGATCGCTTTTATCGGCGGAGTGAATATCATCGAGGAAACTAGAAATTGGCTGGATTTACAAATTAAGCTCCAGGGGAGCATCATCAGGCCGATTCTGAAATCTTTTGCTTATGCCTATGAAATGGCTGGCGGCAAAAAGGAATCTATTCTACGTTACAGCCATCTGCCTTTAGTCCAGAAGATAAAATCCTGGATTACCGATAATCTCGCCGGAACTCCGTCGCGTTATTTATTATCTGACTATTATAAGAAGAAGATCGTCGAAGCTAAGCATTCCATCATTATCGTTACGCCCTATTTGTTGCCGCCGCGTTGGTTCCTAGCTCTTTTGGACGATGCCTGCCGTCGCGGCGTACGGGTAGAAATGCTTATCCCTAATGATACTGACGTTAAGCCTCTCAATAAGATCAATTATCTGAACGCTTGCCGGTTAGCAGCCTTAGGCGTAAAATTCTATTTGCTGCCGATGATGAACCATGCCAAGATCATGTTGATTGACGGCGAAGAAGGGGTGATCGGCTCACAAAATATGGATGTCCTGTCTTTTAATTGGAATATTGAAGTGGGAGTATTTTTTCGTCAGAAAAAGCTGGTTAACGATTTAGAAAAAATTATTTATCATTGGAAGGCGGGGGCGGTAGCCCTGGAAATATCTCACCGGAAAATGGGCTATCTGGATCGTCTGCTCACCGCTATTTTGAAAATTTTTTATCAGATATTTTAAATCAGATTATATTTTTATTATCGTTCGGAGCCTATTTTTGCGATAGGCTTGTTTTTTTTGTGGTTTTCCCTTATAATATACCTAATTATTTTAAATCAAGAGCCTAAGCTCTTTTCTTCTTCTCACTATGGCTGGAAAATTCATTAAGATCAGGGGGGCGCGAACTAATAACTTAAAAGATATCGGTCTAGATATCCCTCGCGATCAGCTGGTAGTCGTTACTGGCTTGTCTGGTTCCGGCAAATCATCTCTTGCCTTCGATACTATTTATGCTGAAGGACAGCGCCGTTATGTCGAATCCCTGTCTTCTTATGCGCGGCAGTTCGTCGGTTTGATGGATAAGCCGGATGTTGATTTGATTGAGGGCCTGTCACCAGCGATTTCTATTGATCAGCGTACGACTCAGCATAATCCTCGATCTACCGTCGGCACCATTACGGAAATTTATGATTATTTGAGGCTTTTATATGCTCGCGCCGGTTGGCCGTATTGTCCGCAATGCGGCGAGAAATTGAAAAAATCGTCTGAGGAGAAAAAAAAGGCTAAAACCGTGCGCGGCCGGGAAATAAAATCTAATGTCGTAGAAAGATCGTATGTTTGCCCGTCTTGCAGTTATCGCCGTCCAGAATTAGAGCCTCGCGATTTTTCTTTTAATTCCGGCCATGGCGCTTGTCCATCCTGCGGCGGGTTGGGGACTAAGTCGGAAATTGATGCCAGCTTGGTTTTTAATGTTAATTTAAGCATCGTGGAAGGAGCTATCAAGCCCCTATCCCATGCCAATCTCAACGGTAACGGCCTGTTGGCCGCATTGGAAGATTTAGCCGCTCGCCATAATTTCAGTTTGCGCCCAGCGATTAAAGATCTCCATCCGGATCATAGGAAACTGCTGGTATCCGGCGACGGGCAGTTCGGCGGGATTTTAAAGCATCTAGAAGAAAAATATCAAGAGACTAAATCTAGCTTCGTCAAACAAGAGATTGAAAAAGTAATGAGAGTCTCCTTATGCCCGTCTTGTAGGGGCGCACGTCTTAAGCCGGAATCGCTGGCTGTTACGGTAAACGGCTTATCGATCATCGAAGTGACCGATAAAAGCATCAAGGAATTATCTGATTTATTGGGTTCCTGGATAAAAAATAGTGCGGCTTTAAACGGTAACGCTAAGATAATAGAGCCTATTTTACGAGAAGTGATTAGTAATTTAGGTTTTTTGTCTGATGTCGGTTTAGGATATTTGACTTTAAGCCGAGCTGCGATGACTTTATCGGGCGGCGAAGCGCAGCGCATCCGCTTAGCTTCTCAGGTCGGATCAACCTTGAGCGGCGTCCTTTATGTTTTAGATGAGCCCTCTATCGGTTTACATCAGCGGGATAATGATAAATTAATCGCTACTTTGAAAAGATTACGCGATAACGGCAATACGGTAATTGTCGTTGAGCATGACGCGGCTACTATGCTGGCGGCTGATTGGCTTGTTGATATCGGTCCTGGCGCCGGTGATTCCGGGGGACGAGTCTTATTTACTGGAACGCCAGCCGGGATCAAGGATTGCCAAGATTCTCTGACCGGGGCTTATTTAGCCGGTCG
Organism: bacterium; assembly: GCA_021806615.1. Classification (GTDB taxonomy): domain Bacteria; phylum Patescibacteriota; class Patescibacteriia; order Patescibacteriales; family UBA12465; genus UBA12465. Next base: position 254,870 of record JAJZRB010000001.1, read on the forward strand.
GAAAGAAATAAAGATACCCAATAAATTCAGGCCAGGAAACGGCCGAGAAATAAAAATAATCGGAGCGACAGAGCATAATTTAAAGAATATCGACGTGGCGATACCGCTAGGCAAGCTCGTGGCTATTACTGGCGTTTCTGGATCAGGCAAGTCTACTTTGATGAGCGATATTCTGGCTAAGGCGCTGAGTCGTAAATTCTATCGGGCTAAAGTTGAACCCGGGGACCATAAAGGCCTAAGCGGTTTAGAATTTATAAATAAAGTTATTGATATTGATCAATCGCCCATCGGACGCACGCCACGCTCTAACCCCGCGACCTATACCGGATTGTTCACTTATATCCGCGATTTATTTGCGGCTTTGCCGGAGGCGCGCATCAAGGGCCTGGGGCCCGGACATTTTTCTTTTAATGTCCCTGGTGGGCGATGCGAAAACTGTTCCGGCGATGGAGTGATCAAGGTAGAAATGCAATTTTTATCCGATGTCTATTTGACTTGCGATGTCTGCGGCGGCAAGAGATTCAAATCTAAGGTCTTGGAGGTCCTATATCAAGGCAAGAATATTTTTGAGGTCTTAGAGATGACCGTTCAAGAAGCTAATGACTTTTTTAAGCATCATTCGGCTATCAGCCAGAAGCTCAAAACCCTGTCCGAAGTCGGTTTGGATTATATCAAGCTCGGGCAAAGCGCGACGACCTTCTCTGGCGGCGAAGCGCAGCGTATAAAATTAGCGACCGAGCTATCGCGGCGCGCTACCGGCAAGACTCTCTACATCCTGGACGAACCGACGACCGGCCTGCATTTCGCTGATATCGACCGTCTTTTAAAAGTGCTCAATATGTTGGTCGATCAGGGCAACACCGTTTTGATTATTGAACATAACTTGGATGTTATCAAGTCAGTGGATTGGGTAATTGATCTTGGCCCGGATGGCGGTGAAAGCGGCGGATATCTAGTAGCTGCCGGCACGCCTCCGGAAATAGCAAAAATTAGCCGCAGCTATACCGGGCAATATTTGAAGAAAATGTCGGTTATAAAGTAAATAATTAAAAACCCGGGAACCGGGTTTTTATAATTATAGTTCCGCCAGCAGCTTCAATTCTATCCGCCGGCTACCAGTGTCCAGCGTAGCAAAAGTAGCTTGATGCCATACCCCCGCTAAGTTGCCGGGGTTCGCTATAATGGTAGAGCCCCGCCGTTCTAACCATGGCTTATGGGTGTGGCCATAGAATATATAATCTATTATTTCGGCCGTTGATTCTAATAATATTTTTATTTTGGCTGGTTCGTGGACTAGCCCGATATGCAATCCCGCTAATTCTAAGAGCCCAGTTTCACCGTAATAGCGGATATTACGATAGGCACCCAATTCCGTTTCTGAAAAAAGCTCAATATTGCCTCTAACCATAAAAATCTCGCCGGAGAATGCCGCGAGATTTTTAATAGTTTCGCTAGTTGTCGTATCGCCGCAAAAAATTATTTGTTTAATCTCATTAGTGCGGCACCAGCCTAGGCATTTTTTCAGGTTTTCTAGATTATCATGGATATCCGAAAGAACGGCAATCAACATATTATTTTTTCCCGCGCAATCTTATCTCGTAAGACATTTGTTCTAACTTCCTCAAATGTCCTCGTGCTTGGTCATATTTAGTACGCAGATAACCGGTCAGGTCGAAATCGACTAATTGGACCATGATATCATCGGCCGTCTTTTTAATTTTGGCTACCTCGGAGAATTGGCCGGCCGCGGCCTGGTTGGTCGCATAGCGCACCAGTTCGCCTATGAGGTCGCAGATACCGCCCAGATAGCCTTCATAGTCTAAGTTTAATCCCGCGGTAGAATCAATTTTTTTATTTTTAATGATTATCTGGAAAGTTTTTCCCTCTAAATATTCCTCCACGGCCGCCTTATAAGCTCCTTCGCGGTGCAAGCGCTCGGATCCGAAACGATCTTCCAGGTCCTTTAAAGATTTTTCCATTTCATTTATTTTTCTTTCGGCCGATTTCAAGTCTTGGCGGTGCAGAGCAAAGATAGTTTTTTTCGCCTCAAAGAGAATATTGTTAGACGCGCTTATTATCTGGCGGCGCTGAGACTCGTTAGCCTGATAATCATTTTTTAATTTTTTTAGGAATTTATCATTAATCATATTTATTCAATTACTTTAAATACCTCTTCTAAGCTGGTTTCTCCTTGGAGAGCCTTGATAATTCCGTCTTGTAGCATGGTAATCATGCCCTCTTTTATGGCCTCATTTTCAATGTCAAAATCGGTGACGTTGTCGGTCTGGATTAATTTCTGGATAGCTGGCGTCATAGTTATGGTTTCGTAGAGCCCCAGACGTCCCTTATAACCGATATTCTGGCATTTTTCGCAGCCGGTTCCTTCGTAGAATACTAATTTTTCTGGAATTTTAATTAAAGAATTATGAATTTGGCTGAGACTTTTCTGGACTTGTTCCAGCCGTTCAGAAGAGGGGGGCGTTATTTTTTTGCAATAAGGACAGAGGCGGCGGACTAGACGCTGCCCGATAGTGAAGTCAATAGAATTGGCTAGTGTTTGTCGGTCTAATCCTAGTCCGGCAAAACGGGAAATAGCCCCAGCCGCGCTATTAGCATGGATGGTTGATAAGACTAGGTGCCCGGTCAAGGAGGCCTCAATGGCTATCTTGGCAGTTTCTGAGTCGCGGATTTCTCCGATCATCATGATATTCGGATTTTGACGCAGCAAGGAGCGCATCGCTGAAGCAAAAGTATAACCATGTTCTTCGTCTATTTGAGTTTGCATGATGCCTGGCAGCTGGTATTCGATCGGATCTTCTACGGTAATTATTTTAACGTCAGGCTTGTTTAATTTATTCAAAATACTGTAGAGGGTGGTAGTTTTTCCTGACCCAGTCGGACCGGTCGTCAAGATTATGCCGCGGGTTTTCTTCATGGCCAACTGTAGAGAATCAAACGCTACCGAGGTGATCCCCAGCTTATTCATATCTAAATTAGCGGCCGTAGAAGAGAGCAGACGGACGACGATGGTTTCACCGTAACCGCCGGCGATAATGGATAAACGGCAGTCAATTTTATGATCGGGTAGATAGATCGTAAAGCGTCCATCAAAAGTAGCTCTTTTAATATTAGTCGGCGTTCCGGCCAAGATTTTTATTTCCGATAAAATCGGCAAATAGCTGGTTTTCGGTAAATTTAGGATATCGTGTAAAACGCCATCAATACGAAAACGAACTTTGACGTTATTCTCCGTAGGTTCAATATGGATATCGCCGGCCTCCGCCACTGCCGCAAGGGCCATGATCATATTGATTAAATCTCCGGTAGGGATTTCTTTGGCGGCCTCGGCTATTTTGGTTATGTCTTGGCTTAGTTTCTTCGCCTGTTCCATTTCCGTCGTCTTAATTTTTACGCCGCGGCCGATAGTTTGGGAAATGACGATGTCATATAGTTCGTTGACATAATCAAAATTGCCAATGACGCGATAGATTTCTTCTAAGGAAGTCAGTCCTTCTAAAACTTTTAAAATTCCGTCTTGCAGCATGGTAATCATGCCGTCCTCAACAGCTTGTTGGAGAATTTTAAAAGAAGGCGCATTATCAACTGTCAGCTGTTTGATCTTATCGTTCATCGTGAAAATTTCATAGATACCGCTGCGGCCTTTATAACCGATGAAATTGCAAGCCGAGCAGCCTGGTCCTGTCTGGTAGATTGTCGGCAGTTCAGCCGGAACGTCAATGCCGGCCTTAGGAGAAATAACCGCCAAGATTTTATCTACCTGTTCTTTTTCTTCCGCTGATAATATCTTTTTTTGCCGGCATTCCGGGCAGAGGCAACGGACTAGTCGCTGCCCGATGACGGCGTTAATTGAAGGCACTAGGAAATAAGGCTTGACGCCGATATCGATAAGTCGCGGGATAACGCCAGCGGCATCATTGGTATGAAGGGTGGATAAGACGAGGTGCCCGGTCAGAGAAGCTTGGACGGCTATTTCGGCCGTTTCTAAGTCTCGGATTTCTCCGACCATAACGACGTTCGGGTCTTGGCGCAGTATAGAGCGCAAGCCGTCGGAAAAAGTATAGCCGCGCTTATTATCTACCTGGCTTTGATTTATGCCTTTGAGCTGATATTCAATCGGATCTTCCAGGGTAATGATCTTAGTACCTGGTTGATTGAGTTGGTTCAGAACGGCATATAGGGTCGTAGTTTTTCCTGAACCGGTCGGTCCGGTTGTCAGGACGAGGCCGTTGGGTTTAGCGATCTCATGTTTTAAGATTGGCAGTATTTCCGGCCGGATACCCAGCTTTTCGAATTCTAGAGAAGCGGCCGATGAATCCAGAAGACGCATCACCACGCTTTCTCCATAGGCGGTAGGCAAGAAGGAACAGCGGACGTCTATTTTTTTGTCTTTTAAGTAAATGGTATAGCGGCCGTCCTGCGGTCGGTCATTGATATTTATCTTGACGCGAGCCAGGATCTTTAAGCGGGCGACGATTTTATTCCATTTTTCCCGGCTGATAACGGCTGCTTCCTGGAGGACTCCGTCGATTCTGATCCTAATGACCACGCCGTTTTCCTCCGCTTCTATATGGACATCGCTCCCGCCGACTTTTAAGGCCGTAGCTAACATCAGCGTAACGACATCGGTGATATTAACCTCATTGATTTTTTCATTTAGGCTTTTATAGCTGCTGATAGCTTCTTTGAATTTTTCCAAGCTTTCCTCGTTTATTTCTACGCCGCTTTCATATTTTTTGACTTTGGGGAGGGACTTATAAGCTTCCAAGCCCACTTCCAAGCTGTTAGGAGAAATAAGATATAGCCGCGTGCTGGCGAAATACTGTTCGCCGAGACGCGCTAATTCGTCTTCCACTTCCCGCGTCGGTTCTAAGCAGCCTAGACGGATATTCTTCCCGTCGTAATAGAAACAGATCGCTTTCATTTCTCGAGCTCGGCCTTCTTGGACCAGAGCTAAGGCTTCCGGACTTATAGAGAAGCCGTATAGATTAACATAATCTAAGCCTAATTGTTGGGAATTTTGTTGTGTCTGTTTTTCAATCCGCTTCAGTTTTATCTCGTCTTGCTTTTTAGCAAAACGACCGGCGACGCTTTCTTCGTCATCGGTCGGATTGATCAAGTTTTCAATGGATGCAAAATCACTCATAGTTTAAAAGATACCGCCCTTGAGATAATGAATTAAGATTTTCGGCCGAAGACTCTCTCTAGCTTCGCGACGGCGCCCCGGTCTTTTAGTTGTAAGAATAAATTGGTCCAAGTGGCGATTTGGAAGGTAGTTAATACTGAGCCGACCAGGATAATGATGACTATGGCTAGGATTATCATGAGAATAACCAGCCAGCTTATTTTAAACATTAATCCGAGTAATAATAAGGGAAGCAGGAAAATAGCTAATGCCGCCAGGATTAAGCCGCTGACTAGGAAGTTGATTATAAACAGGATGATGGCCATTTCCAGGCTGACCAACCAATTTTTATTAAATAGTCTTTTGCCATTTTCTAGGGAAGCTACGAATGATTTATTATCTAGAACACGGTAGGCAATAGCGTATTTGAGCATGAGGGACAGGCCGACCGCTATCGGCACGAAAATGACGAAGAAGATAGTGTACATTACGGCTAAAGCCGTGGCATCGCTGATTACCATGAATAAAAGGGGCAGGCTGATGATGAAAAAGACGAAACTTACGATGATTTTGATCATTAGATTCAAGCCTAATACCGACCAAAAATGGTAATGGCCGGCCGTCAAGCTGTCGCGGAGGCTCAATTGCAGGTCTTTTTTCTTATTCTCGTTAATTTTTTTGACATCGCTGACCAAGGCTGCTTGGCAGGTTATCGCTAGCCAAACGAAAGAAGCTAGTAGCACGAAAGAAATCAAAAGCAGAGACAAGACATTCATTATCGTCAACACGTCATAATGGAACAGGTTAATAAGGCCAGTTAAAAAGTTTTTAGCCAGATCAGCTAGAGCCAAGATCCCATCCAGACGATAATAAGAACCGTCTACCATTCCCTGATTTAAATTCTGGGACATCAATTGATATTCCCAGGAGCCGCCAGCCGCCGTTAAAGAGGCAAATAAGCCAAGAAACCATAAATATTTATGTTTCCAGGAGACGGCCCACGCCTGTTTTAATAAAGAGCGATAAGAAAACATAGGATTTAAAATTATTTTTAAATTTAGCTTGCCTAATTTAATTATTATAAATTCATTGAAAATTTAAGAAAAGTCTGATAATATTATAACATAATTTGCTAATTAATACCAAGCCGAACAGCCGGCTTTCTTGAGCTATATATGCCTAAGGTTATTACTGATAAAAAACGTATCGCCGAACTTTTAACGCGGGGGGTAGAAAAAATCTATCCTGGTTATCAAGAGCTAGAAAAAAAGATGCTTAGCGGAGAACGGCTCCGCCTATATTGCGGCTATGATCCGACGGCGCCAGCTTTGCATATTGGTAATGCTATTTCTATCAATAAATTAGGTCAATTCCAAGCCTTGGGCCACGAAGTTATCTTCTTAATCGGAGATTTCACCGGGCTGATTGGCGATCCTACTGATAAAAAAGCGGCTCGCAAGCAGATGACGCGAGAAGAAGTGTTGGCGAATGCGCGCGATTATCAGAAGCAAGCCTCGGCATATTTACGTTTTGATGGCGATAATCCCGCTAAGATAATGTATAATAGCGCTTGGAACGATAAGCTTAATTTTAAAGATTTAATTGGTCTAGCTTCTAATTTTACGGTGCAGAAGATGATCCAGCGCGATATGTTCCAAGAGAGGCTAAAAGAAGAAAAGCCAATTTATCTTCATGAATTCTTATATCCCTTGACCCAGGCTTATGATAGCGTCGTTATGGATGTCGACTTAGAAATCGGCGGTAACGATCAGATGTTTAATATGATGTGCGGGCGCGACTTGCTGAAATCTATCAAGAGCAAAGAGAAGTTCGTCCTGACTTTGAAGCTCTTGGCCGATGAGAGCGGGAAAAAAATGGGCAAGACCGAGGGCAATGTCGTTTTTTTGGATAAAGAGCCAGAGGAAATGTACGGTCAGATCATGGCGTGGCCTGATGGCGTGCTTATACCCGCTTTTGAGCTATGTACTAATATCCCTCTTTCCGAAGTAGCGGAGATGTCCATCGCTTTGAAAGAAGAAAAAATCAATCCGCGAGATTTAAAGATGAAACTCGCCTGGGAAGTGACGAATATGAATCATGGCGAGAAAAAGGCTGATAAAGCTCAGGAGTATTTTATCAAGACGATCCAGCAAAAGGAGCTGCCGGTGGACATGCCGACTTGGGCGGCCCTACAGGATAAATATAAGCTCCTCGACTTGTTAGTGGTTACAAAATTGGTCAGCAGTAAAAGCGAGGCGCGGCGCCTGATTGAACAGGGAGCGATCAAGGTCCAAGAAAAAGGCGGGAAGTTTATGGTCATTAAAGATGCCACGGCGGAAGTTTCGGTAAAATCCGGAGCGGTCATCCAACGGGGCAAGCTGCATTTTTTGCAAGTTACACGATAATCAAATCTTATTTTTATTTATGATTCTCGCGGACCTAAAAAATAAAATAAAGGCAGCTCTAAATTTAGAGTCGGCAATTTTTGCATATCCTACTGATTCCGAATTGGGAGACTTAAGCTTGGCTTGTTTCGAATTAGCTAAGAGCCGTCATGAGAGTCCGGCTAAATTGGCTGAAGAGTTAGCTGATGCCGCCCGAAATAGTCAGGAAATAATGAACTATTTCCAGGCGGTGAAGGCCGTCGGTCCTTATCTTAATTTTTTTATTTCTCCATTTTTCTTGGCTGATAATGTTTTAATGACTGTTGGAAAAGAAGCGGAAAAATATGGTTTCAATACTCTGGGAGGAAGCAAGAGAGTGATGATTGAATACTCAAATGGCAATACTCACAAGGAATATCATGTCGGGCACCTACGGAATATTTCTTATGGTGATACGGTCAGCCGTTTATTACACGCTAATGGCTATGAAGTCATACCAGTTTCATATATCAATGATTTCGGCATACATGTGGCAAAAACTATTTGGCGCTGGAAACAAGATAGTAGCTATCAATCTAGTACGGAAGATAAAGGGTATTTATTGGGTAAATGTTATGCCGTCGCTAGCCAATTATTGAAGGATGACCCGGCCGGGAAGGAAGAAGTTTCTGATATTATGAAGGAGATCGAGAGCCGTTCCGGTGATAATTACAAGCTGTGGACGGAAACCAGAGAGTGGAGCATCAAGTATTTTGACTCTATTTATCAAGAATTACATATTAAGTTCGCGCATATTTTTTATGAGAGCGAAGTTATTGACGCTGGTTTGGCTTTGGTCGAGGGAATGAAGAAACAAGGCATTTTACGGCTCAGCGAAGGGGCAATCATCGCTGATTTGGAGAAATACGGTTTAGGCGTCCTGCCGGTCATCCGCTCCGACGGCACGGCCCTTTATCCGGTGGCCGATTTAGCCTTAGCTTCAGAAAAATTCCAGAAATATAATCTAGATGAGTCTATCTATGTGGTTGATGTCCGACAAAGCTTATATTTTGAACAACTATTTAAAATTTTGGGATTGATGGGTTATCGGCAGTCCTTAGTGCATCTGACTTACGATTTTGTAACTCTGCCCGGAGGCATGATGTCTTCTCGAACCGGGAATGTGGTTACTTACCAGGAATTAAAAGAGCAGGTCCTTACAAAATTCTTAGCAGAAACCGCTCAGCGGCATAGCGATTGGAAGCCGGATCGTATCCATGAAGTCGCTTTGAACCTGACTATTTCCACGATAAAATTTGAAATGCTTAAAGTCGGCGCGGACAAGATCATTACTTTTAATATTGATGAAGCGGCTAGATTTGACGGTTATACCGCTTGTTACTTACAATATGGATACGCTCGCCTGAAAAGCATCATGCGTAAGGACCCGCCAGATGATCATCTCTCGGTGGATGCGACTTTGCTACGGGAACCGGCAGAGAAAAAAATATTGATCGCTTTGGCCCGTTATCAGGAAATAGTTGTTAGCGCTGGAGAGAAATACAGTTCTAGCGAGATAACTAAATATCTTTTTGAGCTCGTCCAGCTCAGTAACGATTATTATCATGAAATAAATATACTTAAAGCCGAATCCGGAATAAAGCGGGCGCGGCTCGCCTTGATCAAGGCCGTGGCCCAGGTGCTTAAAAACGGGTTTACTATCCTCGGGATGGAAGCTTTAGAAGAAATGTAAATAAAATATATGCCCCAGATAAATAATAGTAATTCTTTAGATAAGATTGTCGCATTATGTAAACGCCGCGGTTTTGTCTTTCCTTCCTCGGAGATTTATGACGGTTTTACCGCCGTGTACGATTTCGGGCCATATGGCGTGGAGCTGGCTAATAATATCAAGAAAGAATGGTGGCGGACTATGACACAATTGCGAGACGATGTCGTCGGTCTGGATTCGGCCATTTTCATGAGTCCCAAAATCTGGGAGGCCTCCGGCCATGTGAAGGGGTTTTCCGATCCTTTGACCGAATGCAAGAAATGCCATACTCGGCTGCGTTTAGACGCTCTTTTGGAAGAAGCGGGCATCTTTGCGGACGAAAAAATGTCCGAAGAAAAAATCAATCAGATTTTTTCTGAGAATAAGAATAAAATAAAATGTCCGATCTGCGGCGCCAGCGACTTTACTCCCGGCAAGAAATTCAATCTGCTGGTCCAGTCTAACCTAGGGAATTTCACTAACGATTGGGCTAAAGAGCCGACTTATTTGCGCGGCGAGACCTGCCAGGGGATTTATGTCAATTTTAAGAATGTCTTAGACAGCGCTCGCGTGAAGATTCCTTTCGGCATAGCTCAGATCGGCAAAGCTTTCCGCAATGAGATAACGGCGCGGCAGTTTATCTTTCGGACGCGCGAATTCGAGCAGATGGAAATGCAATATTTCGTAAAACCGGGCGACGACCTTAAGTATTATGAAGAATGGAAAGCGGCGCGTTGGAAATTTTATCTCGATTTAGGCATTGAAGAAAAAAATCTGAAGTGGCACAAGCATGAAAATCTGGTTTTTTATGCCCGGGAGGCATATGACATTGAATATAATTTCCCCTTTGGTTTTAAAGAACTGGAAGGCGTCCATGCGCGCGGCGATTACGACCTAACTCAGCATAGCAAGTTTTCCGGGCAGGATCTGCAGTATCTCGATCCAGCGACGAATGAAAAATTTATACCCCATATCGTGGAAACTTCCGCCGGCGTCGGCCGGATTTTCCTGGCAATTTTGACGGAAGCCTACCAGGAGGAAACAATAGAGAGCGAAACCAGGATCGTACTGAGATTATCTCCCAAATTAGCGCCCATAAAAATAGCCGTTTTCCCGCTCCTCAAGAATAAGCCGGAATTAGTTAATAAAGCGCGAGAGATTTTTAACGTTTTAAAGATATCGTGGCGGTGCGAATTCGATGATAATGGCAATATCGGCAAGCGCTATCGTCGCCAAGATGAGATCGGCACCCCGTATTGCGTTACTGTCGATTTTGACAGCCTGGAAAATGAGGAAGTTACGGTGCGGGACCGGGACTCTATGAAGCAAGAGCGAATTCATATATCAGAGTTAGAAAGATTCTTTCGAGAGAAGATCTAATCGCTCGTGAGAACTCTCTTGCGCGAGAAAAAAATAAAAATTCCTCGGCTCACGGAATCGGGCGGAGGAATTTTTTTTGTAAAAACAAGAAAAACTATTGCCACTTATTTTAATTAGTTATATAATATAGATAAGGAATAAGAAATCTATTGGTTAGAAGTTACAATGAAATCTAAATTCATTTAAGAAAGGGGGTGAGATTATGAAAAAGAAAGCTGCAAAAAAGGTGGTGAAAAAAACCGCTAAGAAGAAAGTCGCTAAGAAAGCGGTCAAGAAAGTTGCTAAGAAAAAAGCCGCCAAGAAGAGAAAATAATTTTTAAAATTTACTAGATCTTTTTGATTTAAAAATTATACAGAGGCCGTTCCGCCTAATACGGAGCGGTTTTTGTGTCTATGGCGATTGCTTCTAATCGAGTATTTATTAGGCGACAAGCGGTTTTTTAGGAAAGTAAAAAAGATAAGAAGACACTCGATTGCTGAATTTATGGAAGGAAAAAGCCGATCATGAAAATAGATCGGCTTTTTTATTGAATGGCTAGGAGGCGGGAATCTGCGATTTAAGAGATTGGCTCAAGATTGATAAATTTTTTTGTATCCGGGATTGGAAAAGAGTTACTTTCCAATTTTTTATCAGTTCCGACCTTTAAGCGCCAGGTCGGGCGCACTGTTGATGTGTTAGGAGTGATGTTTAGCAATAATGTCGTTTCGCCGTTTTTAGATAAATCAGTTTTTTCAACTACTTCTACTGCAGCTACGATATTATTATTAAAGTGACTGTTATCGACAAAAAAATGTTTAGTAATCATTTTTCCGTCTATAAAATCGCCACGGCGGTAGTGAGCTTTAATTGCGATTGTCGCGCCGTCAACGCTTATGGAGTGCGCCGGTATTGATTTAAAGTGCTTATCGTTTAGCCCCGGACATTTGAGCAGTACATTTTCGAATTTAGCTAAAGTTTCAAATTTAGCATTTACTTTCGTCACCGCTGTTTTTTCTGACATTATTTTTAGGCCTCCAGACCTAGTTTGTTTTTGTGAAATGAACTTTTGTTTGACTTAAGACTATATCATATTTAATTATATTTGTCAATAGTTTAGTATTCTAGTCTTTATCTCTTTTTAAGGCCCGATTGTCTATAATTATTAAATGTATAATTTATGGCTAAAAATAAAGAAAAAAATTTTAAGATATTCACTCGCCTGTTTCATCTTAATTTTATTAATAACGTTTTTTATACATTTATATAATATTCGCTCAGTATTAGAAGTAGATTTCCTAGATGTCGGCCAGGGCGATGCTATCCTGATCAAGACGCCCAGCAATGAGGCTATCTTAATCGATGGTGGGCCTGATAATAAGGTGCTGTGGCGGCTAGGAGAGAATCTGTCTTTTTATCAACGGCGGATTGATTATTTAATCTTAAGCCATTATCATGACGACCATGCGGTCGGTTTGATAGAAATTCTTAAGAGATATCGAGTCGGTCATTTGATTTATGCCGGAGGCATCTCTTCCTCGCCCGTTATAACAGAATTATTGGATATAGCTCAGAGCCGCAAAGTGGAGTTGATTCCCCTAGATGGAGAGTTCCAAGTATCATATGGTAATGATTGTCGGCTGGATTTATTAAATCCTTTTGTTTTAGGCGTTAAAGATGATCCCAATAATTCTTTAGTCGCTCGTTTGAGTTGCGTCGGTCGCACCTTTTTATTTTCCGGCGATAACAGCCAGTCAGTTGAAAAAATACTCATTAATTCTGATTGGGATATCAGGGCCGATATTTTAAAATCTTCGCATCATGGCTCTAATAGCGCTAACAGCGAGTTATTTTTACGGGCGGTTAACCCGCAATTTATGGTTATATCGGTCGGGGCTGATAATAGATTCGGGCATCCTAGTCCTAGAATAATAGAATTGGCATCTGTTCTCGGGATTGATGTTAAAAGGACGGATGAGTCGGGCAGTGTAAAATTTTTGGCCAATAAAAGCCTTTAATCAAGCTTATGACAATAGTGGAAATTGCCTAATCTTAGTTGACCGGAGGTCTATCATTTGTTATACTATTTATAAGGTTTCTAGACCTATTTTTATTGTTTATTCATATGATTATCACTTGGCAGGGACAGGCCTGTTTTAAACTTCAAGACAAGATCGGCCCGGATGGCGTGACGGTGGTTACCGATCCTTTTAATAAAGACATAGGCTTGAAAGTACCGAACTTCGAGGCCGATATTATCACTGTTTCCCACGATCATCATGACCACAATAATGTCAGCGCTTTGCGCGGCACGCCCTTCGTAGTTGATTGTGCCGGCGAGTATGATTTTAAGGGAGTATTAATTGAGGGCATTGATTCATTCCATGATGATAGGGAGGGGGCGGAAAGAGGCGGCAATATAATCTATCGATTGGAAATAGATGATATTTCTATTACTCATCTAGGCGACTTAGGCCACTCTTTGAACGACGCTCAATTAGAAAAAGTGGCTGGCACCGACATCCTTCTAATTCCCGTCGGCGGCAAATACACTATAGACGCCAAGAAAGCCGTAGAAGTTATTTCGCAGATCGAACCACGCATAGTTATCCCGATGCACTATAAGGTTAAGGATCTAAAGGTAGATATCGATGGCGTGGATAAATTCATTAAGGAAATCGGCTTGACTCCTACCTATGAAGAAAAATTAAAGATTTCTAAAAAAGATCTGCCGCAAGAAGATATGGAATTAGTTATTTTAAGTATTTAAATAATATGATTAACCCGAAAAAAGAAAGAACTTTAGTTATTCTTAAGCCCGATGCTGTCCAGCGCGGTTTGGTCGGTGAAATAATCAGGCGGATTGAGAATACCGGTTTGAAGCTAGTCGCCTTGAAACTCGCTACCGCGACAGAAGATCAATTATGGAAGCATTACAATAAGGACGATGAATGGTATACGAAAAAGGGGCAAAGGACCGTAGAAGAACGCCAGGCAGCCGGTCTGCCGGTAGAGAAAGAAGCCATTGAATATGGCAAAGATATCGTGCGGGCTCTAGTTAAATTTATGAGTTGCGGTCCCGTGGTCCCGATGATTTGGGAGGGCAACCAGGCGGTCGGGATTGTTAAAAAAATAGTCGGTTCAACCGAACCCTTGACTTCTGATGGCGGTACTATACGCGGTGACTATACTCTGGACTCTTATGAATTATCTAGCATTGATAATCGCGCCGTGCGCAATCTTGTCCATTGCTCCGATCCGGTAGCTGATGCGGCGAGAGAGATACCGCTTTGGTTTACAGATGAAGAAATCATTAAATATCGTCTGGTCGCCGAGCAGATACTCTACGATGTCAATCTGGACGGCTTTAAGGAATAATATCAAATATAGAATAGTATGGCCGGAGAGCGTGATAAAAATTTTTTTGTCAGAATAAGCGTCGCTGTTTTAGCTATCCTCATCTTAGCGCTCTGGGTCTTCAACCTGCAGAATGTCTGGCGGCAAGAGAAAAAGATGTCCGGTCCGGATGATAGCCAGGAATGGGCAAGCTTAAAAAACGATCTAGATAAGACTCTGGCCGGCCTGAAAGATAAATTGAGCCAGTTTGATAAAGCCAATAAAGATAATGTCAAGAATCAAGAATTTTTAAATAATTTGGTAAACGAAACGAAAAGATTAGCTTCTAGCACATCCGCTTCCAGCGCGACTGAAGGAAGCGTCGGCAGTCCGATCGCGACCCAGCCGGAAGCCACCACTACGCCAAGCTCAACCGCGCAGTTTGCGCCCAAGGGTCAAAATTGCCCGGCCTATATAGACTGCATGCCGACTATCGGCGCAGCCCGTCCTTGCCAGATTCCGGCTGGTTGCGAAGGCATAACTCAAATCGCTTATTAATACGTGATATCCCTTTTTAATCTATGTCAAAATCAGACAAAAATAATCTTGAAGATAAAAAAGAGGCGCATTCTTTGCCGGCTGATAATGCTGTTAATTTAAGGAAGCAAACGGTTTATGGAACAGTAGAGGAGCAGCCGATCAATAATGAGATGAGCCGATCATATTTAGAGTATGCGATGAGCGTCATTGTTTCCCGCGCCTTGCCGGACGTTCGAGATGGGTTGAAGCCGGTCCATCGCCGGATCTTGTACGCCATGTGGGATATCGGCTTGAAAGCGAATGCTAAATTCCGTAAATCGGCTACGGTCGTCGGCGAAGTCTTGGGTAAATATCATCCGCACGGCGACAGCGCTGTCTACGAATCAATGGTCCGGATGGCTCAGGATTTTTCTATGCGCTATCCTCTGGTGCGCGGCCAGGGGAATTTCGGCTCCATGGATGGGGATAACGCGGCCGCTATGCGTTATACGGAAGCGAAATTATCAGCGGTTGCCGAAGAGATGCTTTTTGATATCGATAAGGATACGGTTGATTTTATTCCGAATTACGATGGCAGCCATAAAGAACCTCGGCTATTGCCTTCTAAGCTGCCGAACCTGCTATTAAACGGGACAATGGGCATCGCGGTCGGCATGTCCACGAATATCCCCCCGCATAATTTAAAGGAATTGGCCGGCGCCATTGATCATCTGATCGCTAATCCGGAGGCGAGCGTTGAAGATCTGATGCAGTTTGTTAAAGGACCAGATTTCCCGACAGGCGGCATCATTTATGATAAGAAGGAAATTACCGCCGCGTATGCGACGGGAAAAGGCGGTATCGTCGTCCGCGGACAAGCGGAAATAGAAGAAGAAAAGAGCGGCGGATTCCGCATAATCGTCTCGGAAATTCCTTATCAAGTCAATAAAGCTGACTTAGTAGAGAAGATTGCGGATTTGGTTAAGGATAAAAAGATAGAGGGCATTAAGGCCTTGCGCGACGAGTCGGATAAAGACGGCGTACGTATCGTGATCGAACTTAAGAAGGATTCTTATCCTAAGAAAATTCTGAACAGTTTATATAAGCATACCGCGCTGCAGACCACCTTCCATCTTAATATGCTAGCTCTGGTCGACGGCATCCAGCCTAAGGTTTTGACCTTGAAGATGATTCTAGAAGAGTATATCAAACACCGCCAAGAAGTCGTCAAACGCCGCACGCAATTTGATTTGAACAAAGCGAAAGATCGAGCCCATATCCTAGAAGGCCTGATGATCGCCCTTAAACATATCGATGAGGTTATTAAGACTATTAAAGCCTCTAAAGATAAAGAAGTCGCTAAAGTCAATTTAATAAAGAAGTTTAAACTGTCAGAACGACAGGCCGTGGCCATACTGGAGATGCGCCTGCAGAACTTAGCTAACCTTGAGCAATTAAAAATAGAAGAAGAACTGAAAGAAAAGCAAAGGCTCATCAAGGAATTGGAAGCGATATTGAAATCAGTCGCTAAGATGCGCGGCATTGTTAGGGATGAACTTAAAGCCTTGGCTGACAAATACGGCGATGACCGCCGTACGCAAGTCGTTTCTCACGGTGTGAAAGAATTCAGTATGGAAGATCTGGTCCCGAATGAAGAAACGGTCGTTATGATGACTCGGGACGGCTATATAAAGAGACTAGAACCAGACACCTTTAAAGTCCAAGCCCGCGGCGGAAAGGGCGTGGTGGGCCTGACTACCAAAGAGGAGGATATGGTTGAATTTATGTTCACCTCCCAGACGCACAATGATGTGCTATTCTTTACGACTAAAGGCCGGGTTTTCCAATTGAAAGTCTATGAAATACCTCAAGCCTCGCGCATTGCCAAAGGCACGCCGGTCGTCAATTTCTTACAACTCATCGGCGGAGAGCAGGTTTCGTCTATTCTTCCTCTGGATAAAACCGTTTTCAGCAAATATTTATTTTTTGCGACCGCTAAAGGATTGGTTAAGAAAGTAGAATTATCCGCCTTTTCCAATGTCCGCCGTAGCGGTTTGATATCTATTAAGATCAAAGATGACGATAAATTGATCTGGGTAAAACCGACTTCCGGCAATGACCATATCCAGCTGGTGACAGCTCAAGGACAAGCGATTCGCTTCAAAGAAACCGATGTCCGTGATATGGGGCGTGGTGCAGCCGGAGTCCACGGCATTCGTTTACATAAAGATGATTCGGTTATCGGGATGGGGATAGCAAAAACCGATAAAGAAAGGAAAAGAAATTATCAGATTTTGACGATTATGGCGCACGGTTATGGCAAGCGAACGGACTTCGGAGCTTATAAGATCCAGGGACGCGGCGGAAGCGGTATTAAGACAGCTAAGGTCACGGATAAGACCGGAGATATTACCAACGCCTTCTTGGTTAATGCTGATAATATGGTTGATCGTGATATCATTATCATTTCCGAAAAAGGGCAGGTCATCAGAACGCCATTCAAATCCGTTAGCGTTTTAGGGCGCGATACGCAGGGCGTTAGGATCATGCGCTTTAAAGATGAGGGGGATAGAGTCGCGGGCGTGACTTGGGTTTAATTAGACTTAGAGATATAAGATGACGAAATTTATAAGAGAATTTAAAACTTTTGCGGTTAAAGGCAATGTTATTGATTTGGCCGTCGCTGTTGTCATCGGCGGCGCTTTTGGGAAGATAGTCTCTTCCTTTGTTGCCGATATCATCATGCCCCCAATCGGACTTTTGCTGGGAGGTATTAATTTTTCGGATATAAAAATAGTCTTGAAACAGGCGTCTGTCAGCGCGAGCGGAGCGGCCATCCCGGCCGTCTCTCTTAATATCGGTACTTTTATACAGAATATTATTGATTTTTTGATAATAGCGGTCGCTATTTTTTTCATGATAAAATTATTGAGCAGGCTGAAAGATCAGCTGAGACATATAATCGCCGAAGATGAGAAAAGGGAGGCAGAAGAGAAGCCGCTCACTAAGGACCAGGAACTTTTGACAGAAATTAGAGATATTTTAAAACGTTAATGAATAATGAAAATATACGAGAAACCGAGACCGGCCGGATAAAATGCCGGTTTTTTCGTAATTTAATGAATATTTTGTCAACGCTATAAAAAAATTACAAACTGGGTTATAATTTGATTATATGGATAATAATTTTATTATATTGCTCCTGATAATATTGACTGTCGGAGTCATAGCCGTGATTTTTTTATTAGTGCGTAAGTCCGGAGGGGGTGATAATCAGAAGTTTGATTCTTTAACTGAGAGATTGATAAAACAATCGGAAAAATTAGCCCAATTGTCACAGCAAAATAGTGAATTAAGGCAGGAAATGGATCGGAAATTATCCGAAACACACCGGACGAATCAAGAACAATTCGGACAAAACGCTAAGATCGTCCAGAACATAACCTCGCAATCCGCTAAATTGATTGCTGATGTCACGGAAAAATTGACTAAATTAGACGAGACTAATAAGCAGGTAGTCAATTTTT
>JAJZRB010000003.1 GCA_021806615.1 bacterium
TAGCTCCGGTAATATTTGTATTAGATACAAATAAATCACCTGGACCACTATAGACGCCTGAACTGTGATTGTCGCTTCTTGACTCACTTATATTAAGCTTTGTCACTGGTCCCGTCGTCCCAATCCCCACATTCCCACTCGTATCCGCCTTATAGACCGTCGTCCCATTGACCGTCCATCCGCTAGTTGATCCAACGCTTCCCCAGTCTGTCTTACAGACTCCGGCTATACAGAGGCCGGTGCCGTTGACCGTGCCGGAAGTATTAAATCCGCCCAAGATATCTAAATTAGTCGCTGGCACTTTCCCGACCCCGACATTCCCCCACCAAGTATTTAAAATTCCTGCCTGGGCAGGCAAAACCGCCGCCCCGGCAAGCAGGAGAGAAAGAAATATGATTGTCCGCCAATGTTTAAACATGGATATAAATATTAGTTGACCGCGGAATAATTACCATCAACCGTATACTCCAGGATTTCCGCGGGCGGCCCGCCGCATGGGAAGCCGTCACCGCCGTCGTTCGCTCTTATTTGGATATTGAATATGCCTCCGCCGGCATTGACCAGATGGCTTTCAAAATAATCGTTGCCGGAACCGGTATCGCTATACTCATAAACGATAGAGCCCGGGTCGCCATAACCGCCGGCGCCATTGCGGATTATATACTGCGCCTTATAGTTCGGCGCGCTATGGCTGCACCAGTCATTCCCGCCATAAGTTACGTCTACCGTCGCGCTGGTATGAGCGCTGGGCAGGGTCAGCGACAATACAGTAGTCCAAGCATTCGTAACTTGGATAGATTTGGTTCCCCAAGTCTTATTCTGCTTCTTCATTATACCATTAACATCTAGTGTTGCTCCAGGGGCGGTCGTCCCGATGCCGACGTTGCCACTTACATAGAGATTCCCGGTACCGAAGTTTGCTCCGCTAGATGTATAACCCACAAGAAGTGAAGATGCCGGAATTTTTACTGGCTCTGTCGTGGCGCCCAAGATATTTAATCCCCAATTTTCTTCTATCGTTGAATTTCCCGTCGCAAACTTGATCCTCGCGCCCCCTCCGTATATTCCTCCTGATGCTGCGCCGAGATTCAATAATCCCTGAACGTCAAGTTTTCCATTTGGGCTCGTGGTCCCCACCCCGACGTTGCCGCCGAGAGGATTTAAAAGAATATTATAATGATACTGTGACCAATCACTCAAATAATTTGCTTGTATCCAGAAACCATAAGGCGCTCCGGGCGTAGCTCCGAATGTCAATCCGTCTCCTCCTGTGTCCGAGATCCTAAAAATATCGGTGCCTACCGCTCCGGTAGTCGGAGGCGCCGCAGCAACCCCCCGCACATCTAATTTTGCTCCTGGAGCAGTCAAACCGACACCCACGTTCCCATTCGTATCTGCCTTATAAACCGTCGTCCCACTAACCGTCCATCCGCTGGTTGATCCTACGCTCCCCCAGTCGGTTTTACAGACTCCGGCGATACAGAGGCCGGTGCCGTTAACCGTGCCGGAAGCATTGATACTGCCGACGACGTCTAAGTTGGCCCCGGGATTAGTCTTAGCTATACCGACGTTACCGGACACAGTAGCTAGATTTACGGCTCCGCCGACATTCAAGGCTCCGCCGACGTTAAGATCTCCATCATTTCTTGTGCCATCAACGAAAGTCGTAGGAATAGAGCCTAATTCTACCTGCACCGAAGAATACCAAGCCTTTTCGCCATTATCGGCAGAAGTACCGGCCTGACCGTCTGGATTCGGTCCGTAAGTAGATAATCTTATTTGTATATTATTGGGACTAGAGACAATCCCAGCCGTAAAGGTAGTAGTACAAGACACTCTCTGCCAATTGCCTGTATAAGTATAATTAGTAGCGCAACCTCCGTTAGAAAACCAATAATCTTGAGCGGTCATAATTATGCCGCCGTAATGCCCCGCCGTTCCTTTCACCCAGACGCTTAAAGTATATGTTTTCCCGGATATGCCGCTACCGGTATCAGCGTTAGTAGTAAACCCGTAAAAATGATTTTTATTCGTACTGGTGGTGTAGGCATAAACTTCTTGCTCTATGACCGCGCCGCCATTCGGCCCTTTCAAGGTATTGGCGTTCAACCTAGTGTTAGCGCCGCTGATAACCCACCAGCCGGTATTATTTTCAAATATTCTTAGGCTGGCCGGCACGACATTGGCGGCCGTTACGTCCGTCGTCACCTCGCCCATGACAGAGAGGGTCGTTTGATTTGAACGAAGAGTTCCGCTCACATCAAATTTATAGCCGGGATTTATTGTGCCGACGCCGACGTTGCCATAACTGTCAATCCTCATACGTTCATACATCTGATTACCAGCTCCTTGGGCAGCAGTATAAAATTGAAGATTACCAGCTCCATTATTTGCCCAAACATCATTAGCTCCTTTAATGGCCGCTGCGTAGCTAACCGGGTTATTAACACCATCATTCCAACGCGAACCCAGTACAATAAATGATCCCTGATTAGCTCCGGTAATATTTGTATTAGATACAAATAAATCACCTGGACCACTATAGACGCCTGAACTGTGATTGTCGCTTCTTGACTCACTTATATTAAGCTTTGTCACTGGTCCCGTCGTCCCAATCCCGACATTACCGCCAGATGGCTGAAGAGCTAAATTCCTATATCCGCTATTTGTAACTGCCGCTTCTATATACCCGAAATTGCTATTCGTATCATACCCGAGTTCTAATACTTGGTTCCTGTTAGTATAACCGCTGATTCGCGCCTGTGAAGCGAAGCTGCCATAGCTCATATCCTGAGCCACATCAAATTTTGCGCCCGGATTCACGGCCCCGATTCCCACATTATCGCCGATAGTCGTCGGGTAGACATAACTGCCGCTCCGGCTCCAATAGTTGCCGCCGCCAGCTGAAACTATATCCGCCCAAGAGACTTTACAATCGCCAGAGATACAAAGGCCGGTGCCATTGACCGTGCCGGAAGCGTTGACACTGCCGACGACGTCTAAAGTCGCCCCTGGGACAACCTTGGCAATGCCAACATTCCCGGCCGCGCTAATTACTAATTTTGGCGTAGCGCTACCATTAGTTAAAAAGGCTAGAGATTCACTGCCACCGACAGAGATGCCGTGACGATAGCCGGCTCCATATCCTAAGGCATCTGCGCTATTGTTTATATTGAAAGTAAATCCTCCATTACCGCCGCCAAGTAATCTAGCCACAGTACCATTGACCGTTCCAATATCAACATGTAGCCTCGCCGTAGGGTTCGTCGTCCCGATACCGACGCTGCCGCCGTTAAAATAACTAACCGCCGATGAATAGGTATTAATTTGCAATGGGGCGGAAAGATTCACGCTCGGCGACGTTCGAGTATAGGCCGTGAAGCTGCTCGGCGTGGCGACCTGTTCCTGTTGTGCTCTAGCTACCCAGACAGTCTCACCGGTGTTAAAGCTGTCCCAAGCATTACTAGCAACGCTATTGGTCGTCGCGGTACAAGTTCCTTTATACCAACCGTTGCCATACGGCTCCCAAGTCGGCGTGCAATAAAGATTATCAAAAGTGAAATAAACCGTTGACGGCGCTGTTCCAGCCGCGTTTCTCATAATAAAGGTGCTAGAATAAGTCGTATTAACTTGATCCCTGAGATCTATCGGTAAATTTACCCAACATTGGCTGGTTCCCTGAGTAACTTTTACAGTGGAAGACTGACCTTCAAAGCTATAAGTAGAATCCATGGCTCCGCTACAAGTACCGCCGCCCGTCCAGAAACCCCAACCTGACACAGTACGACCAAGCGCTGCATCAATATTGGCAGCGCCATATTTATTGGTAGTGGCTGACGCATTAACACTCAATGAGGTGCTTAGTTCTGCACCTCCTCCAGATACTGATAACCTTTGGATCGGATTAACTGTCCCGACACCAACGTTATTATTAACAAAGAGGGCTGCCGCAGCTACTCCATTAGGTCGAACTGATAAACCGCCATTAACGGCATCATACGAAATATAAGAAAATGCGGAAGAGCCATGAGCCAATATCAATGCTCCGCCATATCCTGCGCGCGCATCCCCGATAGTGACTGCCGGGGAGCTTGTAATATTTCCAACATCATCACCAACAACTAATTTCTGGTTTGGCGCTGTGGTTCCAATGCCAACGTTGCCATTCGTATCTGCCTTATAGACTGTCGTGCCATTTACCGTCCATCCGCTCGTAGCGCCAACGCCACCCCAGTCTGTCTTACAGACTCCGGCGATACAGAGACCGGTGCCGTTAACCGTTCCGGAGGCGTTGATACTGCCGACAACGTCTAGATTAGCGCCGGGGTTGGTTTTAGCTATACCAACGTTGCCTGAAGTATTCATTACGATACCCGGGCTCCAAGTTATATCTCCTGTTCCGGAACCCGAATAACCTAATTCAAAATAATTAGAAGCCCCTCCCCATAATCCCCATCTGGGCAAACCAAGCCTCATTGCGACAGATTCATGGGCAGTATCATCCCTATTCCAATGCCAACCAGAAGAATACGAAGCATAGGAATTTTGGGTTATGACAGCTGAATTGGCGTTATAACCGCCATCATTAAGGCCGGCAAATCTTGCGTATTGGTTACCGCTACTAGTATAAAATCTTGCGCCGTTAAACTGCCCTTCAGACGCAAATAACTGATTCTGCGAATTAAGAAAAGTACTGCCCGAAACATCTAGCTTCGCCCCTGGATTCGTCGTCCCCACTCCGACGTTGCCGTTTGCTTTTAAGGCCAGTGTATTGACTGAATAACTTTCTGTTCCCTTTGTCGCAACTGGCGCTCCAGTCTGGAATAATACACTATCTCCAGAGAGAACCATCTGATAAGCATAAAATCCTCCTCCGCCTGTATTTCTATACATTCTTAAATTTGGATTTGCAGCATCATCAGTAACCATCCTAAATTCTCCTTCCCACCCTCCGCCCATATTAAATATTGCTTGCGGAGTATTTACCACACCATCACCCTTTACTTCTAATTTCGCCCCCGGATTCGTCGTTCCGATACCGACATTTCCGCTCGTGTTAGATTTATAAACGGTTGTCCCGTTCACATTCCACCCGGCGCTGGCTGCACCGACATCCGACCAAGAGACCTTGCAGTCTCCGGAAATACAAAGGCCGGTACCATTGACCGTGCCGGAAGAATTGATGCTACCGACGACGTCTAAAGTCGCGCCGGGGTTAGTCTTAGCGATGCCGACGTTGCCGGATTGATCAATCAACATGCCAGCGTTCCAAACACCTTGCGTTCCACCCATTGTCTGAAATTGGAGGGAACTGCCCCAAGTCACTGTCGAATTCATGTTACTAACTATTCTAGACTGATAAGCATCATAATGATCGCTCCTGCCGAAGCCTAGAGCTATCTGTCGATTTGTCCCATGATCCGCTGACAAATATAAATTAGTAGTTAAAGTATTATCGGCGCCAGCGGAGGCAACATCTAATTTAGTAAGTGGATTTACAGTCCCAATTCCGACGTTGCCACCATTTAATATGGTAAGATAATCGGCAAGACTTCCTCTCCCTATTTTAAATGCGGGAGTTGCATCATTTGATATAAATACCTGCCATAAATTTGCTGCGGCATTGCTATTTTTAAATTGTAATCCGGCACCACCAGATGATGTGCTCTCAATAATCATTTGATCCGGACCCGCACTGTTCCAAGCATCTTGGATATGTAGCTTCGCCCCTGGCCCCGTCGTACCGATCCCGACGTTGCCAGTGCTTGCCACTCTTAATCTTTCGCCCCAACCTGTGGCGTTCCGAGTATAAAACGCGATATCTCCATAGCTATTAGCCTGGTCCGTTATTTGCGAGCCGATACCTGAAGCTATATTCCCGGAACCGTAAAAACTTATAGTGCTCCAAGCGCCATTCAGATTGGCGATATTTTTAAGTCCGAAACCGGTACCGCTGGCATTCCAACCGATAGTCTGGGAATCGGAATATGAAACTGTAAATTTATCGCCAGGATACTTTGTCCCGATCCCCACATTCCCTGCCCCTGCGTCACCATTCCAGATATTGCCATTTAAAGTACCGCCCCATAAATTACCTCCGCCGGCGGCTACGATTTCCGGCCAGCTGACTTTGCAGTCGCCAGAGATACAGAGGCCGATACCGTTTACTGTTCCGCTCGCATTGATGCCGCCTGTAACATCCAAGGTCTGACCGGGATTAAGTTTCGCAACTCCGATGTTGCCAGACGGATCTATTACCATATTTGTTCGAACTGTCGAGCCATTATTAGAGGAGTCAAAATATGTCCACCCGTGTGTACCTCCCTCATTAACAGCAAGAATCCTGGTTGCACCACCTACAGTGTTAAAAACTGAATATTGGGTCGGGGTTCCATCTCTCACAACTCGTAAACCATCAAAGAAATTATAGCCCCCTCCGCTCGCCTTATAAAGAGTAAGCCAATTTGTCGGCGTCGTCGTTCCAATTCCGACGTTGCCTGACGTAACAGCTAAATTGACAGCACCCGAGAATTGAGAGGCATTAGTAGTGTCAGCCACAACGATTCTTTTTTCTGAATACAAACCATAATCATTTGAAGCTATATAAATACCATTTCTTACAATGCCATTTCCTACGGCCAAAGAATAATTATCATTATTTCCGCTATTTACCCTCATCATGCCAGCGACATCCAGTTTTTGTCCAGGATTCGTCGTCCCGATGCCCACATTTCCAGAATTAACATTCCAAATTGCTCCGGTCGTTGTGCCGCTCCATAAACCGCCGCCGCCAGCGGCTACGATTTCCGGCCAGCTGACCTTGCAATCTCCGGAAATACAAAGGCCGATGCCGTTTACTGTTCCGCTCGCGTTTATGCCGCCGGTAACGTCTAAAGTTTGCGTCGGATTAGTGTTGGCGATACCGACATTGCCGGCCGTCGTTATTGTGCCGGTATATAAGGTATCGTTAACGGGATAAGTAACTTCATTACTGCTATCAAAAATCAAAGTACCAGCCGGTACGCTTGAAGAATAGGCCGGATTATCATAAAGCACGGCGCCTGGATTCTGCCAACCGAACTGATAATAGAGGACTTCAGCCGAACCATAGGGAATGGTAGAAGGAATATAGACATAGACATTACTGCTTCCATCTGCTTGGTTATAAGCTTGGACATAGGCTCTAGGATTACCGCCCTCGTAATGCTTTACATACCAGAATCCGTTTCTCTGCCCCAGGGCGACTATCATTTTTCCCTTGCCTTGGACTTCGTTAGATTTCCCTGTCACTTCAACCATGACACCCTCGCCGGTTCCGCCGGTAGACGTCGGCAATTTCGCAATCAGATAATACCGGGCGGTATTTACATACATCGGGTCAAAGAATGTCTTCCTGGGCAGACCGGAAATAGAAGTGCTGTAAATACCTCCGGATACTTCTAGCTTGTACGTGGGATTCGTCGTCCCCACCCCGACGTTGCCGCCATTTGTTGCCAAACCAATACTATATGCACCACCATAGGTATTCATCGTCAAAACATTAGAAGAACTGAGCCATTGGATGTAGCCATTTTCTGTGTTTGTTGCGTCGCCAATTCTTATATAAGGATTATTCCCATTGTCAACTGTAGCAATTGCCCCTACAACTTCTAATTTATGCACAGGTGCGGTCGTCCCTATCCCCACATTCCCATTCGTATCTGCCTTATAAACCGTGGTGCCATTTACCGTCCAGCCGCTAGTTGACCCGACGCTCCCCCAGTCCGTCTTGCAGACTCCGGCGATGCAGAGGCCGGTGCCGTTGACTGTGCCGGTCGCGTCCAGGCTGCCGATGATATGCAGATTAGATTGCGGATTAGTCGTCCCGATACCGACGTTCCCAGTAGAGAATAAATTGGTCGTATTTATCGGTCCGTTGACTAATAATCCGGAAGCGGGCGCTGGAGCAGCGATACCGAGCGGGCCGTTCATGGAAACCGGCAGCCAAGTATTGACGAAATCGCTGAACAGGTCGTTCCAATTCTGCGAAGTCAAGGTATCGTTATAAAGCTTATCGTAACTGGAAGTCGCGTGATAAGCTTGCGCCTTCGGAACGTCGGACAACAACAAAAAACTACCGCTTAACAATAAAACGGCTGCTAAAATTTTGGATTTCCGTCTGGAAAATAGGGACATGTTTTTTCTGCCTAAATTATATCATTTTCCAGTTTGCTTGCCAAGGGAAAAATCGCCCAAAAAACCGCTAATTATAAACTAATCGCCCATACGTATCTCCACGCTCCGTTTCGTGTTCTGGAATTCGCCTATGGACTGGAAGACAAGCGGCGGAAACTGGACGAAATAAACCTTATACGTGGCGCCGGAAGGCAGGGCGCCGCTGAAGATAATAGTATTTGATGGCTGATTATAGTCAGACCATCCGGTCTTGAGCTGATATAGGAAAAACTCCGCTCCGGTCTCGGCGGCATAATAGGCTTTGGTGGACTGTGATTGTATACCGCCCGCTTTTATTCCCAGCCAGATGACATAGGCGCCGCTCATCGCCACGATGAGCATGCCGGACATGATGAACATGGTTAATATAAGAGCGCTGCCGGATTTATGAGCCATAAATTTAATTCTTGTAATAACGCGAGGTGATACTGGTCTGGATAGTGATATCCGATTGGAATTTGTCGGTATTCAAGGAGTGGGCCTTGAGGTTGACGGTCACGGTCGGCTGTTCCGAAGAAACGTCGTTCAAGAGAAAATGCAGGGCGTCAACTTTTATCTTCGCCGGGGAAATGAGGTCGGAAACGCCGCCGCGGGTAATCTGGAATCGTTGGTTGTCGCCGTCAGCGACAACGGAATAAGTGACGCACTGGCCGTAATAATTCTTGAAAGACAGGTTGTCTCCGAGCGGGCCGGCGCTGACAGTATAGACTTTATTGGTCTGGACGAGCGGGCAGGTTCCTTGATTGACCTGGGCCATGCGTATTTCTTTACCGGTCACTTCCAAAAAATATTTCAAGCTTTCCTGCACGTTCTGCGAAGCGAGCGCGCTGCGCTGGCTGTCTATGACCAGCTTGAAAATCTCCGTAGCGGATAAGATGATCATGGAAAACAAAGCGACCGAGACGATGACCTCGATCAGCGAAAATCCTCTTTTCGCCGAAAAGGCTTTGCCCGTAAAAACCGGCGGCTGATTATTTCCAATTGTATAGAATCGTTTCCAAATCATAAGCATAATTACGGTTACGGTCCAACCAGGTCACTCTGACCGTAACTTGTACGAAAGTAGGGGTAGTCTGCAAGGTTATCAAGCGGGAAAATCCGCTGTCGCTTCCTCCCGCGCCGTGATAATAAAAGCCGTTTACATCCTGTTTCAGAATAAGCTCCGAGGATAAGCTGGGAATATGGATATGAGGCGCCGAATCGGTGTAATCCATATAGTATTGGCCGCTAGGCAGGATAAGGATAAGCGGTTTGTTGGCTCCGCGCCAATTAGAATCCCGTACTTTTCGGATAAGTTCTACTCCCTCCTGCGCTAATTGATAAGCGATAAGATTGCTCTTATTATATCCCTGGCTCTGGATATTCTGTATCAGAAGAGACAGGATGCCGACGAGCGCCAGAGAGACGATGAACAGGACGGTGATTATTTCTACTAGTGAAAATCCGCGTTTCATAGATTATTTAATCGACGACTTCCGCTAAGCCCAAGAAGTTAACCCGCACGGTCTTAGTCGTATTATTCTGCGTTTCTTTCAATTTTATTTCCAAAGAAGTGCTGGTCGCTCCCGCGTCTACCCGGTAGATATTGGTCTGCGGATCGGGCGGCAGAAAAGTGACATTGACCCGCTGATTGAGCGCGCCGCTCGCCGTCTTCAGCTCTACTATCTGTATCTGCGACGGGAGCTGGGTCACGCGCGCTCCGTAACGGACATTCCCTTCTACGCTAGGGTCATACTGCATATAGCCGGAAGTGCTATACGGCGGCTGATCCAGATCGGCAAATAAGGTATAGCTGCTGCTGGAGGCATTCAAGCTTATCCCCCAGCCGCCCTCCGGTACGGCGTCGTTATACTTCACTAAGCCTAGGGTATTATTCTGCGCTAAATGCAGATCAGCTACCAGGTTCTGGGCGGCCATGACCAGATCGGTCCGCCGGTCAGTAGAGTGGTAATTCGCTATGAAAAGCGCAGTTATCATCACGATGATAGAAATGCTGACGACCATTTCTACCAACGTGAATCCGGAAAGCTTATGATGGACGGGCTGAAGATATTTGGACATAGTTAAGATATTTAATATTGTTCTGCTTTGACTTCGCGCCAAACCGGCAAGCCGAAATTGATATGCAGAGTCGTAGAGGTGCTGCAATAATAATTGCTCACATCCGTCACGCGCAAGGTGATGGTATCGTCCACCGGCTTGAAAAACTGGATGGAAGTAGTCGCTTCGGTCGGATTGCTGATATTGTCGCCGGCGTTATTCGTCGTCCAGAGATAGGCAAAAGGATTATAAGCGCTACGCGGGAGGGGCGTTCCGCTGGAATAGTTGCTGACGAAGTTAGTCGTTTGGCCGACGACCGGAGCATAGGGGTCCCAAGTGAAATAGGGATTGGGAAATTCGTGGCTATAAGTATGGAAAATAAGGCCGCTCGTTCCGTCCGTATGCTCGTCCAGAGTCCCGCGATGTCCGTCGTTCAGGCCGTATTGATACCAGGCGGTCGGCTGATCAGTGCCGTCCCAAAGCTGTATCCACCAATAATAATCCGTCCCGTAGTCTGGAGTCCAAGCGCATAAGGGGCCGGGACAGATATATTGGGTCGCCGTACCGCTTATCTTCCCGCTGTCAAAAGCGGGGGTGGATGTGGAGTTCGCCGTATTCACTATTATCCGATAAGCCGTCTGCGTGCCGCTCTTCAGGTACCACTTCAAGACCGCCGTCCGGGCGCCGGAAGCGCAGGCCTGGCTATAGCTCCAATTCGGCGCTGATAAATGGCCGACTTGCAGATTGCTGACATAAACTTTATAGCTGCGCGTGGCGCAATTGCCGACGCTCGTGCCGTTCCATTCGCTCTCGCAGTTAAAGCTGGCCGTCTCGGTTGTCGTCGTCGCGTAACCGATGAAGTCTCCCGGCTGGATGCCGTGTCCGGGCAAGACCGAATTGCTCAGGTCCCAAGACTGCAGGGCGACCGGAGTCATGGTCGCGGTCGCCTGGCTATCAAGCTTTATCCAGGTTCCGTCGCCTAAGACGCGAGCCCAGCCATAAACTTGTTGCGTCGTTTCATTATAGCAGGCCGAACAACTATTGCTCGCGTTACAGGTGCTTAAGCAATGAGTATTAAAAGCGTAATTATCCGGCGGCGTGGAGGTCGCGGCAAAGGTCACGAGCCCTTTGGAATAATTCCAGGCACTGCCGGTAAAATTACCGTTATCGTCGATGGAAATGTGATGGACGATATTAGTACAGGGAGGAGAATATAATTTAAATCCTGGCGGCGTCGTCAAGTTGCCAGTAACATCCAATTTATCGCCGGTCACGTCGTCCAGGCAATCCATATAAAGATACTGGTACTGGTCGCCCCACCAGACAGCGCCGCGGACATTAGAGACGGCAGATACGGTTTTAGCCATAAAAAAAAGCGCGACAAAAAAACCGGCCGCTAAGATTATCCTGGTTCTGCGCTTTATAATCATGGCTTATAAGCCCTCAGACGGGCTATAATTTTCAATTTAATTATAGCACTTTCTGATGATTTTAAAAAATAAATTTTAAAAAATCTTTGCCTCTTTTTAGCATCTCCTGTCTTCCCTTTTCCGTCTTATCGTCATAGCCGGCGAGGTGGAGGAGCCCATGGACTAATAAGAAATAAAAAAGATAAGAATCAGCCGCTTTCAGACCTAATTCCTTGAACATCTCCCGATATTTACCCATCCTTTTCGCCTCCTGGATATTGATGATTATCTCGCCCAAGTATTTATCCGGCTTTAGCCTTGCTTGGCTTACTCCGGCCGGTTTTTCGATTGCCCTTAAATCGTCCGCTGCCGGAAAAGACAAAACGTCCGTCGTCTTATCTATCCCCCGATATTCATGATTCAAGCGCCTCATGCGCGCGTCGCCGACTATCGCTAAAGATACTTCCCGGCCGGCTTTTTTATAAACGCGCAAGAATTCCTCGGCTATGTATTTAGTCTTCTTAAGATCTATCCTATGTTTCGTGGTATTGTTGATTTCTAACATATCAAGCTAATCTCCTTAAGCGTCTCAGGAAATTATAAAGATTATACAAGAAGGGGCGGAAGACGGCATCATAAGTACCGGGGTAGATTACGCGCCTACCGCCGAAGCCCAGCTTAAAACGCGTCACGCCCGGCCATTTTTTCTCGTCCAGGCCGTAAAAATCATAATAACGGCGGCCCGCTTCCCGCGCTTCTTTGATCGCCGACCATTGGAGAAGATAAGGAGCCATCACGTTGCGGTATTCATTGTCCGAGGCGCCGTGGAGATAAGTCGCCTTATCGCCCCAAGAGCAGAATAAACCGGCGGCGATATTCTTCCCTTCGTATCGCGCTAGGAATAACCTGATAAAATTATCCGGGGCTTGGAGCATCTTCTCGTAGTGGCGCGCTTCGTGGATCCGGAAATTATCCCGTTCGCCAGTCAGGCGCATCAAGCGCCAGAATTCGGAAAAATCCGCCGACGTCGCGGCTATTACTCTGACGCCTTTCTTTTCGGCTAAGCGGATATTATAACGCGTCTTCGGCTGCATGGCTTTTAATAGCGCGTCTTCGCTTTTATCAAGATCTAACAATAGGGTCTGCGCCGGCTGCAAATCTATAGTTTTTTTAAAAGCCGGGCCTTCTATTTTCTCGCGCGGCTCCAGGCGGCAGAAAAGCGCCCGGCCGCGAAATCGGCTTATTTCGGAAAATAAGAAATCATTCAGCTCCCGTTGAGCCTGGCCGTTTTTTCCTGCTTGGCTCGGACTGAAAATCGGTCCGCGCGGCGCGTACCAATAAAAATAAGAAAAAAAGATCTTTTTCTTGACCAAGGTCGCCGCGGCCAGGATCCGTCCGTTATTAGCGCCTCCGCCGCTAGTCTTCCCGCCCTTCTCCCCCTCTTCTCTCACGCCGACACGATAGATCTCTTCCCCTTCGGATCGCAAGATCTCTCCCCATTCCCATGATTGAAGATATTCCGCTCCGCTATTTAGGCTCGAGATAGCGCCCGACAGCGGATAACTAGCCGCTGGCCGCACGAAGTCGTCCCAGTCTTTTTTGTCCGTGAAATCAAATAATTCCATAATCATTATCCTAGCTCTGATTTTATGATTATAACAGAAAAAACTGAAAGCGAAAAACCAAAATAAAAAACCCTGCCGCTGGAGTAGCGGTCAGGGTTCTTAAGATGCCAAGGATGATTTTAGTAAATACCGGCCGGAGTGGCTGTTTGTAAAGCGTCGCCCGGGATGTTATTGACGCCTGCACCCAAGCAATAATTGATCGTGTAAGTGCCCCCTGCTCCGGTAGACGCCGTATAGACGTAGGTATAGTTAGGCTGCAAGGCCGGACAGGACGCACCGTCAACCGGGGTCGGAGGGGTCGGTATCGCTCGGATATAAGTTCCGTTAGCGCTGTAAATAGGCGAACCGGCGACGACAGAAGCTGTCACCGGATAATTGCCGGTGTCATTATAATACATTTCCAGAGCAGTCTGGATCTGCTTGACGTCGGCTACGCGTTTTGCGTCGCGCGCCCGCGCTCTCGCTGAGTTCAAGGCTAGAATAGATAGAGTTGATAATAAGCCGATAATGGCTACGACGACAAGCAACTCGATCAAAGTGAAGCCCGATTTATTTTTTTGCATAGTCACCTCCCCTCTCAACTACGGAACGAATTTCAGGTCGCATCCGTAAATTGAAAATAGTTTAATAAAAAATATATAAATAAAAAAATATCTCTCGTTAATAGTATACCATTATTCATTTTAGGGCGCAATAGTCGCAGCCCCTTTTAGAACTGGCTAGCCAGATTATACATCGGGAGCAGGACCGCGGCGACCATCACGCCGACGCCGAGACCCATGATGACCATGATGACCGGCTCCATCAGCTTGCTGAGATTCTCTAACATATTGCTGCTCTCGCGCGAATAAAAACCGGTTATTCTATCCAGGACCGAATCTATCTTTCCGGTCTTCTCGCCGACCGCGATCATCTGCGGCACCATTTTCGGTACGTAATTACTGGCTTCAAAGACAGTGGAAAACGGGTTGCCGTCATTGATGGAATCCAAAGTGTCAAGGATAAGTTCGCGATAAATAGTATTTCCGACCACGTCCGCTACGATCTCCAGGCTGCGCGTGATCGTGACGCCGCCTTTCAGGAGCGTGGATAAGGAACGGGAAAAACGCATCAGATAAATATACTGGAACAGGATGCCGAAAATCGGCAGCCGCAATTTCAAGATATCTAGTTGGCGCTTGCCGTTATAAGTCTTCAGGTACAGGCGCAGGAGGATGGCTAGAATGACGAGGACGATGACGATAAGAATCGCGTAATTCCTTAGGAAGTCCGAGGTGCCGATGACTATCCGCGTGGAAAGCGGCAGGGTCGCTCCGGTCTCGGTCAGGATAGAAGTCAGATTAGGGATGACATAGACCATCAAGATGATGCCGACGCCGAATAAGGACGTGATGATGAACATCGGATAGATCATCGCGCCGCGGATCTTGGAATTCATGTCGTAGCTCTTCTCCATCTCGTCCGCCAGATAGCTCAGGACTTCGTCCAATTTTCCGGAGGTTTCTCCGGAGCGGATGATATTCACGAAAAATTCCGAGAAGACCTTCGGGTATTTGGCGAGCGCGTCGGATAGGAAGGCGCCGGCATTGACATCATAGGCTACGTCGGAAATCAGGTTTTTCAAAGACAGGTTGTCGGTCTGGTCAACCAGGATGAGCAGCGATTCCACGACCGGGACGTTCGCCGAGATCATGACGGAAAACTGCCGGGCGAAAATGACGAGATCCTTGGATTTGATGGGCGCGATCAGGCGGGAAAAACGGCTGAGCGGGCTTTGCGTCACATCTTCCAGACTCAGGACGTTCAATTCCTTCTTATGCAATTTCAAAACCACTTCGCTTTCGGACAAGCCGACGACGTTACCGCTCTTTTTTTTGCCGTTCGCGTCTTCCGCGTGGTATTTGAAAATAGGCATATTAGCTTTCAATGACCCTTAATACCTCCTCAATCGTCGTCTGCCCCTGCAAGACTTTTATTATCCCGTCCTGCTTGATAGAACAGAAGTCTTCGATCTTCTTAACCATCTCAATATTTAAATTCTTATCGCCGCTATCGATTATTTCCCGCAATTTATCGTCTATTTCGATAACCTCAGCTATGGCGACCCGGCCCAGATAGCCGGTATTTTCACAGTGGGCGCAACCGACAGCCTTATATACTTTATGGTTGGCGGTTGGGTTATCCAGCGAAGCCAGGTCCGGGAGTTCCTCCTTGATGACCGCTTCGGGCGTATTTTTTAGTTCCGCGGTTATTTCTGAAAGCGCTTCTGCCGTCAGCGTCGTTTCCTGCTTGCAATTCTCGCAGAGGCGGCGCGCTAAGCGCTGGGCGACCAGGGTTTTCAAGGTAGAAGAAAGCAGGAAGCGCTCTATCTTCATATCTAATAAACGGAAGACGGCGCCTAAAGCGTCGTTAGTATGCAAGGTGGAAAGGACCAAGTGTCCGGTCAGGGCGGCATTGATGGAAAGTTCAGCCGTTTCTTCATCGCGGATTTCGCCGACCATGATGATATTCGGATCCTGGCGCAATAGAGAACGCAAGCCGTTCGCGAAAGAAAAGCCGATTTTCGGCCGGACCTGCGACTGGTTTATGCCTTTTATCTCGTATTCAATCGGGTCTTCCAAGGTAGAAATATTCACTCCTTCCTTATTGAGCATGGTGAGAAGAGCGTACAGAGTCGTGGTTTTACCGGATCCGGTCGGACCGGTAACCAGGAAGATCCCGCTCGTCTTGGCAATGCCGCTCGCGATGCGGCGCAGAGCCAATTTATTGAAGCCTAATTCCACGAGGCCGGGCGCCCCTTTGGAAACGTCCAGGATTCTCATGACGACTTTCTCATTATTGGCGAGCGGCAGAGTGGAGACGCGGAAATCTATTTCCTGCGCGTTGACGACTAGCCGGATACGGCCGTCCTGCGGCACGCGCGTTTCATCCAGCTTTAATTTCGCGAGCACTTTGATGCGGGCGATGATCGCTTTATGGATGCTCTTCGGAAGAGTCAAGGAAGTGTGCAGGATGCCGTCAATGCGGTAACGGACGCGGCTCTCCTGAGCGTAAGGCTCGATATGGATATCGGAAGCGCGCGCTTCTACCGCGTGGCGTATGATGACGGAAACGATGCGGGAAACCGGCGCGCTGTTTATTTCTTCGCTATTCAGATCTTCCGTCTCTGTCTTGACGACCGTGAGCTCTTCCCCTTCCTCCTTAGCTTTGACCTCTAAGGCGCTCGAGACTTCTTCTTCTATCTTCTGGTATTGCTTGAAGATCTTCTGCCAGCTGGTCGCGGAAATCAAGAAATATTGCGCTTGGAGCTTTTCATCCGCCGCCAGGAAATTCACGGCTTCCATCGCTTTCAGGTTCGGCTCTACCAAGCCGACTTTCAGCATCTTGTTATCCCTCCCGAAGCAGACGATCTTATAAGTCTTGGCGATTTCTTCCGGCAAAAAAGTCAGTATCGCTTCCGGCACGTCCGTATCGGTCAGATTCATATAAGATAAGCTGGCCAAAGAAGCTTTGAGCTCGGTCAGCTTTTCTTCGTCTATTATCTTCTGGCTTAATAGATAAGCGCTCAGGTCTTCCTTGTTCTTTAAGACGGCCTTCTTTATTTCCTCCGCTCGCGGGGCGTCAATAATCTGCTTGGCTACCAATAAGCCTAATAGTTGTTCATTCTTTTCCATAGGCTATTTCGTCTTAACAATAAAAGGCAGATCATTGCCTTGTCGGCAATTGAAAGAGGCCGGCGCGGCCGGCGTTGAAGTCGCTTCCGTTCCCGTCGCCGCTATCGCCGCGACGTTTTCCGGCGCCAGGACCGCCAGGTTATTGCGCGCCGTATCCGGCCGGAAACAGATATTATCGAAATCAAAATTGACGACGTAATTGACCAGGGTCGTGAAAGGCTTAGTCTTTAGGATATCGGCGTCTATAGTATCGCGCGCCGCTAAAGTGATGGTCGTCGTCGCAAGTGGATTAGCCAGATCCATCTGGTCCTTGAAATAAGAAAAAAGCTGGACGCGGAACAAGAATAATAAGAAAGCGGCCAGGAGCACGAGAGCGACCAGGGAGACTAAGACGATATTGTAGCTTTGTTTCATCATATTATCGCAGAGCTTGATAATAGTAAGTGCTCAGATCCAGCTGCGCCGTAGCCGAAGAGGGGGAAAAATTGACGCGGGTGATATCGAAAAGACGCAGATTATTTTCAAATATTCTCAATAGGTTCTTAAAACCAGGGTAATCTATAGCCGCGACCGTGAGCTGCAAGTGATATTGGCCGAGGCGCGGATCCGACGGCGTCGTCGTGGCTGTTCCGAACGCGTTAGCGGCGCCGGCCGCTTTATTAGTGTTATCCTCAGGAGGGATTATCTTGAATTCCTTGACTAGCCACCCGCCCTGGGTAACCATCTCTTCTATTTCTCCGAACAGTCTTTCCGGGACGTAATCATCAGGCAGGACGCCGTTGAAGCGCTGCATATCGGAAGGATTTATCTTCTGATAGACAGCGTTGATCGCCTGGTAGCTGGCTTTCTTTTTCAAACTGCTTAGGTATAGCCCTCGCTCGCTGTCTAGGTTAGCGCGGATGGCGTCCTGAGTGGCGGCGAATTTCGGCTCTAAGACGATAAAATAAGCCAAGGCCAGGAATAAAAGCAGGCTGGCGGCGATAATCGCCCGAAAGTATTCATTCAGGAAGATGTTCAGGGCGTTCTTGCTTTTTTGGCGGCGGTTATTAGCCATAATTATTTCTTAAAGATTTCCGGCTTTACTTTCAAGACCAGCTGGAAATTTACTTTGCCGGGCTTGGTCTCGTCATCGCTCGCGGACTCGGCCTTAAGTACTTCCACTTTTTCCGTAAGCGGATCTTTAGTCAGGGCTTTGACTTGCCAAGAAATATCGGCGTAAGTCTGAGCCGTCGCTTCTAAAGTATAGGAGCCGTCCAGATTGCCGGAGAATTCTTGATATTTGACGGAGCTTAAGGTATTTTTCTCCAACCAGTTGAAAAAATTGCTCCAATAGATATGATTGTCCAAAAGATTGCTGAAGACAGCCGACTTGTCTTTATAGGCTAAGGCCGGACTGATGCTGTTCTTCAATTTGCTGACTTCGGCGTTAGTGGTATTGACTTGGGTCTCTATCGCCTGGGTCT
Organism: bacterium; assembly: GCA_021806615.1. GTDB lineage: Bacteria > Patescibacteriota > Patescibacteriia > Patescibacteriales > UBA12465 > UBA12465. The sequence goes on from JAJZRB010000003.1 coordinate 18,426, forward strand.
GCTGGGCTTCCTGCGCCTCCCACTGGTCTAAGCCGAAATATATTTCCGTGACGAAAAGGACGGCTAAGATCAGAACGAGGGCGAGAACCGAAAGATTCTGGCGCCAATCGAAAGATATCGCGACTTCGTCTTTGACCAGATTCACTTCCAGAATCTTCGGATTCTGCAAGAACCCGCCGCCTTCCTCTTTCTTATTGTTTTTTTTCTTCAGTGAAAACATGGATTTTTTATTCAATTTCCCGCATCGCCAAACCGATAGCGACGGCGAGGCGCGGCCCGACTTCGCTTAGGACCGGCTTCAATTCTGCCGGATAGCGGACGCGGTTCCACGGATCGCCAACAATGACCTTCGTATTCAAGCGCTTAGTCAGGTATTCGCTAAGGTTCAGTAGCAAGGAGCCGCCGCCAGACAAGATTATTTTTTCCACTTCGCCGTTATTCTGCGACCGGAAAAAATCTATCATATATTGGATCTCTGTTACGATCGGTTCCAAAGTCTTGGCTACGAGCTGCGGCAATTCTTCCCCGCTGTCTCCTCCGAGCGCGACGCTCAAGTCAAATTTGAATTGTTCCGCCTGGACGAAAGGAAGGCCGAGCTTGTCGGCGAGCGCTTTAGTGACCGTGGATCCGCAGACGGCCAGGCTGCGATTCAAGACCGGGATGCTTTCTTTGACGATAGACAGGTCCGTGCTGTTCGCGCCTATCTCCACGATCATGACCGTTGACTTATCGTTACCCACGAGAGAACGGACGAGAGAGAAAGTTTCCGTTTCCAGGCTGGCTAATTCTAATTTCGCCGCTTGGAAGATATCTATATATTTACGAACCAGCTTCTTCGGGCTGCCGGTCAAGAAAACTTGCAGGTCGCCTTTTCCGATCTTCCCTTTAGCGTCCGAAACTATTTTCCAATCCAGGGTCATCTCTTCCAAGGGAAGCGGGATGACTTTTTTTGCCTCTTCATTTATTTCTTCAGCGATCCTTTTCTTGTCCGCGCCATTCACGTTGATGATGGAGGAAAAGACCGCGAAAGTCGGGAGGGACGCCGTCACTTTAGTGGCGACAATCCCGGCTTCGGTCTTGACCTTATTTATCGCCCGCGCCAGGTAGTTGACATCGTCGACTTTCATGAAATTGACCTCGGAAACATTCTCGCTGAAAGCGTAGTTAGAAAGATAAATCTGGCGGTTCTTTTTCTTCAGTTCTACCATTTTCAAAGACGAATCGCCGATATCAACTCCCAAAAACAGATTGTCCCCGCCGAATGAAAACAAACTCATAAGCTTAGTATAAAATTTTGTCGCTGGTTGGCCAGATTTAAATTGAATTATCTACCGGTTTAATATATAATAAATTATACAATATCTAAAAACAATAAACAAGCGCGATATGAATTTTTTCAGCCGCTATAAAAAAATCTTTTTGATCCTCGGCTTCCTGATCCTCGTCGCCCTCATCGCTTATCTGCTCTGGTCGCTTTTCTTCAGTCCCAGCCCGACCACGCCGGCCGCCGTCACTCCTTCCGAAACCGGCGGCGGACTGCCGATAGCCGGACCGGGCGGAGAAATAACCGGCCAAGCGACGACGACTGGCGGACTGCCCGGAACGAGCGGCGCGCCCAGCCCGAATGAACCCAGCCAGGTGGCCTCGGGAGGCATTACCCAGACTACTCCCCTGACTCCGCGCCCGATAACGAATCCCACCCTGTCTAAAAACGGCGGCGTCCAATACTATAACCCGGGCGACGGTCTTTTTTACCAGATCGATAAGAATGGAAACGCGGTCGCTCTGAGCGACAAGGTCTTCCATAATGTCCAGAACGTAGTGTGGGCGCCGACCAAGGATAAGGCCATCATTGAATATCCGGATGGCAATAAGATCCTCTATAATTTCCAGACGAAACAGCAGGTAACTCTGCCAGCCCACTGGGAAGATTTTTCCTTCTCGCCGACAAGCGGCCAGATAGTTTCCAAGAGCCTGGGGCTTGATCCGGAAAACCGTTGGCTCATGGTTTCCAGCGATGACGGTTCGCAAGCGAAGACTCTGGAGAATATCGGCACTAACGATAAGACAGTCTATCCGGCCTGGTCGCCGAACAACCAGATCGTCGCGATGTATACTCAGGGCGTCGACTTCAACCGCCAGGAAGTCTTCTTCGTCGGCTTGAACGGCGAAAATTTCAAATCAACCATTATTGAGGGCCGCGGCTTTGAGGGACAATGGTCAACGACCGGCGACCGATTGCTTTATAGCGTTTATAGCACGGATACGAATCTTAACCCCCAGCTATGGATCGTGGACGCGACGGCTGACACTATCGGCCAGGAACGCCGCGGTATCGGCTTGAGCACTTGGGCCGACAAATGTACTTTCGCGTCCAATACCGAAGTCTATTGCGCCGTACCGGAGAGTTTGGAAAAAGGCGCCGGCATGTTTCCGGAACTGGCGGATAAAACTAAGGATAATCTATACCGTATAAATTTAGAAACCGGCGCGAAGGAGCTCATCGCTATTCCGAGCGGCGCTTATAATATCTCCCAGATAATGGTCCCCGCGAGCGATAATTATTTATATTTTACCGACAAGAAGACTAACCAGCTATACCAAGTCCGCTTGCGCTAACCGTTTCTTAATGTTGAAAAAATTCTTGCTAGACCTGCTATTCCCCGTTGAATGTCTCGGCTGCCGCCAGGAGGGCGCCTGGCTTTGCGCCTCCTGCTTCAAGAAATTAAGATTCGGCGCGCCAGCTTACGCCTCAAGCCTCGCCATGCCCGGCTTAGACAAGATCCTTATGGCCGGCGACTATGACGACCCTTTATTAGCCGAGGCTATTAAAAGATTCAAATACGATCTGATCATTGATCTCGGCCCTATCTTGGGCCGTTTCTTGACTCTTTTCTGGCAAGGGCAAACCGCGCTTCCGGGAACTCCGGGCCTGATTTCTCCGCTTATCATCCCCTTGCCTCTTTCCAAAAAACGCTTCCGCTTCCGCGGCTTCAACCAAGCGGAAATCCTGGCGCGAGAATTAAGCGCGGCGCTAGGATACCCTCTGAATCGAGACTTGGAGAGAATAAAGCATCAGCCGCCGCAAGCCGGCTTGGATGCTGATGAGCGGCATAAGAATATCCGGGGCGCTTTCGCCTGGAAAGGAGCCGATCTTCAAGGCCGCGATATCATCCTGCTAGACGATGTCATGACAACCGGCGCCACCCTCAGCGAAGCGGCGCTTATCTTAAAAACAGCCGGAGCGGGACGGATCTATGGCTTGGTCCTAGCCAAAGGCTGAGCTGGACAAAGCGCCGCGCCTGTTCTATAATGAACTTACACTGATTGCCGCGCCTACCAAGCGCGGACGGTCCGCAATCCAGCGATTTTATCAGCCGACTGGACCGAGAGTTTCTCCTAAGGTGCCCCAGAATAAGAGAGTTTCCGCCTCTATATAAAAGAGACGGGAAAAGCCGGGTGGAACCGCGAGACCTAAAGGGCGAAAGCCCGCCTGAGTCCCGTCCTGGCAAGAACAGTTTTTACTGTTTTTGCGAGGAGGGGACTTTTTTAATGCTCCGCGGATCAATTTTAATTTAAAATAATAATTAAATGACCAACCATATGAAAGAAGAAGCTAATCTAGAAACCAAGCGCCATTCCCTGTCGCATCTTTTAGCCTATGCGGTTAAGGAGATATGGCCGAACGTGAAATTGGCGATCGGGCCGGCGATTGAAAACGGCTTTTATTACGACCTGGACTTTGACGAGGGCAAGATAGGCGAGAACGACTTGAAAGAAATAGAAAAGAAAATGAACTATCTCGCCAAGCAGAATCTGAAATTCGAGCGGAGCGAAAAGAATATTGACGCCGCTCTGGCTGAGGCCCGCGAAAAAAATGATATCTATAAGGCTGAGCTCATCGCCGACCTGAAGAAGCAGGGCGAGACCGTAGTCAGCTATTACAGCGTCGGAAAATTCACCGACTTATGCCGCGGCCCGCATGTCGCTAATACCAATCAGATAAAGCCCGGGAGCTTCAAGCTCCAGAAGCTGGCCGGCGCTTATTGGCGCGGCGATGAAAAGAATAAGATGCTAACCCGTATCTACGGCTTGGCTTTTGAAACGAAGGAAGAATTGACCGCCTATCTCAACCTCTTGGCGGAAGCCGAAAAAAGAGACCATCGGAAACTAGGCAAAGAGCTCGGGCTATTCGTCTTTTCCGACCTAGTCGGGCCCGGCCTCCCTCTATATACCTTCAAAGGAGCGATCGTCAGGAAAGAGATTATCAATTACTCTAACGAACTGCAGGCGGCCATCGGCTACCAGGAAGTCCATACTCCAAATATGAATAAGGCCGAATTATTCCGGGTCTCCGGCCATTATGAAAAATATAAGGAAGATATGTTCCGGGTAATCTCCAATTACAGCGATGAAGAATACTTCCTCAAGCCGATGAATTGCCCCCAGCATACCCAGATCTATGCTTCCCAGTCCCGCAGTTACAAGGACCTGCCTATCCGCATCGCCGATTTCGCCAACCTTTACCGCGATGAACGGCCGGGCGAATTGAACGGGCTGACCCGCTTACGCTGTTTCTGCCAGGATGACGGCCATAGTTTCTGCCGCGAAGATCAGATCAAGGAAGAATTCACGGCCGTCCTCGGAGCGATAAAGAAAGCGATGCTGACTTACGGCATGGAATATAAGATCCGCTTGTCTCTCTGGGATCCCGGCCAGCCGGAAAAATATTTGGGCGAACCGGCCGTTTGGGAAAAAGCCCAGAAGATCTTAGAAGACATCTTGCTGGAGAATAAAGTTGATTTCTTCAAAGCGGTCGGCGAGGCCGCGATTTACGGTCCGAAAATGGATCTGATTTCCCAAGACTCTTTAGGCCGGGAGTGGCAGATATCCACTATCCAATTAGATTTCATCATGCCGCAGAGATTCCAGCTGGAGTATACCGATTCGGACGGCAAGAAAAAGACTCCGGTGATGGTCCATCGCGCGATAATCGGCTCTCCGGAAAGATTCCTGGGCGTCATTATCGAGCATTATGCCGGCGCATTTCCGGTTTGGCTCGCGCCAGTCCAAGTCAAGATAGTCTCGGTGGCCGAAACCCATATCGCCGCGAGCGAAAAGCTGGCTGATGAATTCCGATCTGTCGGCATCCGCGTGGAAGTGGATGACGCGAACGAAACGGTCGGCAACAAGATAAGGAAAGCGGCCAATGAAAAAGTTCCCTATATGCTCGTTATCGGCGATAAGGAAAGCGGCGCGGCGGCTCTTAGCGTCCGCGATCGCGGCGCCAAAGAAACGCGGGAAATAAAAAAAGAAAAATTCATCGCCGAAGTCCTGGACAAGATAAAAAACCGCGCCTAGACCGAAACTGCCAAAAAATGTTATGATAGACATATGAAAAATCTGAAAAAATACCAAACGCTTATCATAGTTATCATCGTCCTCTTGATTATCGGCGGCGCGGTCTTCTTCCTGCGCCAGCCGAAAATGATCCTCTTCTATAGCGAAACCTGTCCCCACTGCAAGATAGTCGAGGATTATATCGCCGCTAATCATATCAAGGATAGATATCAATTCCGGGAACTAGAAGTCTCTCAGGATCAAGCTAACGCCGCTCTCCTGGCCAAAAAAGCCAGCCAATGCGGCTTAGACCCGAACCAGGGGCTCGGCGTTCCCTTCTTCTTTGACGGCGAAAAATGCTTAATGGGCGATCAGGAAATAATCGACTATTTTAAGAAATAAGGCTTAAAACGGCCGGCCTCGCTCCGGCGAGGCGCCGCACCAATATTATGAAAAGACTACTTTATATACTGACGCCCGCTTTATTCCTGGCCGCTCTTCCCGCGCGGGCGGTCTGTCCCGTTTGCGTCATCGCCGTCGGCGCGGGCTTAGGACTGAGCGAATATCTGGGCATTGACAATACCATCGCCGGCCTTTGGATAGGCGGTCTCTTAGTCGCTACGGCCGCCTGGACCATCAATTGGCTAAATAAAAAAAATTGGCTCAGCGGCAGTAAGAATCTGCGCGACGCTTTGGTCGTCATCCTCTACTACGGCCTGACTTTCTGGCCTCTCTGGGAAAAGAACTTGATCGGCCAGCCGGCGAGTCGCCTCTGGGGGATAGACAAGGTCATGCTCGGGACATTTATCGGCAGTGCGGCCTTCCTGGCCATGACGCTCTGGTATAATAGTATGAAGAAACGCCGTGGCCAGGCGCACTTCCCCTACGAAAAAGTCGTCATGCCGGTCAGCGTTCTGATTCTTCTGAGCTTCGTCTTTTATCTTATAACCTATTAAGAATAACCATATGACAGAAAATATCTTAAGCCTCCAGGAGATGATTGAAAAAGTCGATAAGCTGAAGAAAGATAATGTCCTGGACCTTTCTTCTGACCAGGACCTTAGTATCGCTATCATGAACCTGGTCAGCATTGAAGAACATTTCTTCTTTACCGGATCTAAGACCGGCAATCCGAAATATTATGATTTATTGGCTGAGGTGCGGGAGATGCGCAAATCTCTCTTAAAGAGGATAATCAAGGAATACGAGGGCGAAGTCTGGTGCATTTCCAAGCACCTATTAGCCGCCTCCTATCGCTTGATGGAAGTCGGGACCAAGGCCCAGGGCAAGGGGCAATCTGAAGACGCCCAGGAAATGTTCAAAAAAGCTTACGACCTCTATTCCCTGTTCTGGGGATTGAACATGAAATTAATAGATCTGGGCACCGTCAAAAAGATAGACGACGACGCTTTGAATACTAAAAAAAAGGGCCTAGCCGGACGGCTGGGCGAACTGGTCAAAAAAGTCGTGGACTGCTGTATTGAATAGGCTATTTGCTAATCACGATCATATTCTTCTCCAGGGGGCCGAACGGCAGCTTATTGCCGGTCTTATAATCGCGTATGGCATCAAAGAAGATTTTCTCTGGATAACGATAGCTCTCGCCATATCTGGTACCAGGATCATTGGTGATGAACTCCTTAGACGCATAGTCATAACCTTTGACGAGGACCATGTGGCGCTCCGGGCCGGGCGCGCTATAGTGAGGATTTTTCAGTTTCCGGCCATTCATCGGCGTCAGGACGATATTTCCCTTCTCTAATTCAGAGATTATATCCGCGGCCTTAGCCACCGACCTAACGGCCGCTTTTTGATAATGGAAATAATCCTTAAATAGCCAGGCGACGATATTGTGAAGAGCGACATCCCGATACTCGCCATATTTTTTATTTTCAAAAGTAGACAAGATAAGGATCCTTAATCGCCAATCCGCCCGGCTGATATTCTTTTCCCCGCCGACGAAAGCCATGGCCATGGCCGCCGAAGCTTCTTCGCAGCCGTCCTGTTGTCTTTCATCCCTCCATTCGCCGAGCGGCGCCTGGGATGTAAAAGGTACCGGGAGGTTCAGGATCTTCTGAGAACCTGCGGCCGGGAAAGAGGCCGCCGCCTGGACGCCAGAAGGCGCGGATACCGGCAGGAGGCTCGCGCTTATCACGATAAACGAAATAATGATATTCTGGGCTCTCTTCATAAAAAATTTTTCTTAACCCGTTCTCTGTCGGCCGCTATTTGCTTTTCCGTCCAATATCTTTCATTCTCGCTGTCTATCACTTTCTCAATATATTCGTGATGCGAAATCTTACGCCGGGCCGGACGGCGGCGCCATCTATCCAGGCGATCGGCCAGGTTGATGAATTTTTTCTCCTTGCCGAGTACGTAGCTGATATAGCTTAATAGTAATAAGACGCCGATGACTTGTTCCATATGATTTATTTTTCTTTTATGGCGGCAGAAGGCGCCGCGGCCGCTAAAATTTCTTCCTTGGTGCTGCCTGGCTTATAGATTATCAGGTCTTCGCTATCCATTTCCCAGGCGCGCTGGACAGCGTCTAGTATCCGCCAAGTTTCCAGGACTTCGTCGCTCGTCGTGAACAGGCTGTGATCGGAATTAAAAGCATTGAACAAGACCTGCTCATAGGCATCCGGGAGGTTAGCATAATATTCTTGGAAAGCGAATTTCAAAGGATGCCGGCTGACCGCATGATCATAACCGGGGCGCTTGGCAAAAAGACAGAGTTCCACTCCTTCGTCCGGCTGCAGATGCAAAGTCAGCTGGTTAGCTTCATCTTCTTTCTCCTGCCGGTAAGAAATGATTATTCCGGTGAATTTCCGATCCAAGGCTTTCCCGGTAGTCAGCGTTATAGGCACGCCGCGCCACTTTGGATCATCCGACTCCAGGCTTAAGGAGACGAAGGTTTCCACGGCGCTGCCGATATTCTTAACTTCGGCCTGATAACCTTCATACTGCCCGCGGCGAGCGTAATCGGTCGCTGGCGCGCCTTCCGGAAAATGGAGCTGACGCAAGGCGGCTAAGCGGCGAATAGGTATTTCTTCTGTCTTATCATCCGAAGAAATGTCCATCAAAGCCAAGGCGGCGAGCTGCAGCAAATGGCTCTGGACCAGGTCGCGCAGCGCGCCCGTTTGTTCATAAAAGACCGCCCGGCCTTCAATCCCGATTTCTTCAGTGGCGACTATCTCTAGGCGGGAAATAAAATCCCGATTCCAAGTTTTTTTAAATAAAGCGTTATTCTTCCGAAAGATTATTATATTCTGCGCCGTCTCTCTGGCTAAATAATGGTCGATGCGGTAAATCTGGTCCGCCTGGAAATACTGGCCGATATATTGGACTAATTCCGCGGCGCTTCCCAGATCAACGCCGAAAGGCTTCTCCAATAATAATTTAGCCTGACCGAGAGCGGCTAAGCCGGAAACGCCGAGCCTCTCTATTATCGGCCGGGAAACTTGCGGCGGGACGGCTAGATAGAATAGGCGCTGAGCCGGCTGTCCTAATTCATCTTCTATCTTACTCAGCTCCGCCTTTAATTTCTCATAATCTTCGTCCGCGGTCAGATCCATCGCGAAGAGCTGGATATGCTCGCGCAAATAAGCGGTCTTTTTGGTTTTAGTAAAGAGGCTGTCAACCTTGATATCCGGTCGGCGAGTAATCCCTAAAATACGGAAGTGATCTGGCAGCGCGCCGGCGGCCGCCATCTGGCTTATCGCCGGCAATAGCTTGCGGACAGACAAATCTCCGGTTACCCCGATGATGATCAGTATTGTCGCTTGAGATGCTTTCATGATTTGATGATCTTATATTCGATGATCTTTTGTTATTTATTCAATTTATGCCCGCCGAAAGCCTGGCGCATGGCCGCGAGCAGCTTAGTCGCGAAATTAATTTGCCCCTTTTGCGACGCCAGACGGACATCAAAGGCCGCTTGGATGGAGGGCATATCAATATTCAGTTCTTTGGCCGCCTGAAGCGCCCAGCGCGCCTCGCCCGATTCCGCTACATAACCGTCAACACCTTTTAGCTCCGGATTCTCCCGCAGAGCATCGCGCGTCAATTCGTTCAGCCAGGAGGTGATGACGCTATGATGCTGCCAGACTTCGCCGGCCGCCGCTAAATCTAAATTATCATAAGGACCTTCTTTCAACAAGCGGTAGCCTTCGGCCAAGCTTTCCATCATGCCGTATTCAATGGCATTATGGACCATTTTTACATAATGGCCGGCACCGGCCGGACCGAAAAATTGATAGGCGCCGGCAGGGGCTGCTAGAATTTTCAAAATCGGCTCAATAGTGCGATAAGCCAGCTCCGTACCGCCGGCCATCATGGAAAAACCATTCTGGTATCCCCAGACGCCGCCGCTCGTCCCGACATCCAAGAGAATGCTGCCCTTCTCCGCGACCAAGGCGGCTTGCGTCTTAGTATCCCGAAAATCAGAATTGCCGCCGTCTATCAGGATGCTTCCGGCCGGGACCAGTTTCAACCATTCCACTAATTCGCTCGGAACAGCCGAAGCCGGGACCATGAGCCAGACGATGATCGTTTCATCCTTGAAGAAACTGACGGCCTCTTCTTTGGAATAAGCCGGCAATAGGCCGAGAGCTTTCATTTCGTCAACCGATTCGCGGCTGCGATTATGGGCGACGACTGTCTGCCCGCCCTCATGTAGCTTGCGGGCGATCTGGCCGCCCATTTTTCCTAATCCGCTAATTATTATTTTCATATTGGTAATCGCTAAATATAGTTGATTGACCAGCTTGCTTCAACGCTTGCGCCGGTTGTTTATTAATTTCTAGATTTTCCTTCAGTTGCATTAAAGCGGGCCATTTTTCTCGTCCGACCGCATAGACGACCGCTTCGCTCAAACGGCCTATGACGCGGGGGGTAATAGTAATACGCTGGAAAGGCCCGGCTTCATAGAAACAGGCCGGATCCGGAGAAGAGACGGCCGGACTGGACGGCAGAATGCCGGCGGTATGCCCGTCGGCGCCGAGACCGAATAATCCGGCAATATGATCGGATCGCTCTAATTCCTGCGCTAAGAATTTACTGAAAGAACGGACAGTATCACTTTGGCTCGCGCCGCTTAAAACTGGAAAAGATTCCGCCTGCGGAAGGCTGAATCCGGCCGCTAATAGCTGGCGCCAATTAGAGTCAGCGTGGCCGACAGCGCCATAGCGTTCATCAGTCAAAGTGACCGCTAATCTATGATGCGGATAAAGAGCGATCTTTTGGGCGGCTAAGACAGCCACACTGATAGCTGAGCCGCCCGGCACGAGCCACAAGACCCTCTTGCCCTTTTTTAAAGCGCTGATAATAGGCTGAGCGATAAAATCAGCCGCCTCGGATATATTTTTAAAATTTCTAAAATCCATATCATTTTATTATATGGATGACGCCCCCGCTAGCATCAACCTCTATCAAGTCCCCGTCGTGCAGAGTCGCCGTGGCTCCTTGAACGCCGACTAAGCTCGGTATTTTCAATTCGCGCGAAACGATGGCGGCGTGGCAGGTCAAGCCGCCTTCCTCGGAAACTATGGCGCCGGCCATTTTCATGATTGGCATATATTCCGGCCGCGTGTTCGGCGCGACCAGAATGTTCCCCGGCCGCATCTTTGAAAAATCATGCTTATCTTTTATTATCCTGACTATTCCCCGAACCAGGCCCGGACAAGCCGGCTGGCCGCGGAAACCGTTCTTAGCCACTGATCTAGCCTTAAGTTCTTGATCAAAACGCACGATATCCTTGCCAAAAAACTCCGTAAACTGCGCAGGGCCGACGATGTGGCAGAAAGCCGGAGTCTGCCGGCGCCGCTTAGCTAAACGATCCAAAAAAACCTTGCTTTGTCGTAAATCAAATAACTCCCAAAAAAATAGATGCTCCAAATCGGTCGCCGACAGTTTTTCGCGGCGGGCGAATTCCCTGACGAATTTAAGCAAGACGCGGGAAGCCATCTGATTATAGCTTTTCCGGGCATCGCGGAAATTACCTAAGAGCCCCAGATAACGGCCGCAATCCGCTAAATCCTGGCTTAAACCATATCGGCGGATAATGCTCGCCTGACGGCGGCTTAAAAGAGCCAATTCCCTCTTCATCTCTCTTTCCTCGCGCAGCTTCTCGCTATCTATGACCAAGCGCCTCACCTGCCGATAATAATAGGCGGGCGATAAATATTCTACGCTCGTAAAATCGTTTATCAGCCAATGGAAATCCCGGCTTATTTTTTCCAGCTCTTCCCTCAGCCAGAAGAATTTATCGGGCAAGGCGGTCAAGCTCCGGCCGCGTCTTATCGCCGCCGCGTCTTTCGGCCGGATAAGTATCCGTTCTGTGAGGCGCAAGATAGCCAAACGTGAATTCTGGGAAAATGAGGGGCGGGGCGGAGCCGTTAAGATAGCCGAGTCCGCGGATGAAAGCGCCAGCGCTCTTTCGTCTTTCCTTTTCTCCGACTCCAATATTATCTCTCCATAATAGTCGTAAGCATCCAAGAAAATCGCTTCCTGCCACAGACGCAGATAAACATCCGAATAGTCCCTAAAAATCCCAAACAGATCTCCGTCCGGCAAGCTGCGCAAATCAGCGCCCAATAAACGCCGATTGAAGGCCAGATAAGGACGGACGAAGTCCCGGCGCCAAGCGGCCATGAACTCAGCCATGAACCCGCGATCGGCCTTCTGCCGGCCGTAATAATAAAGAGCCACCTGCCGCAAGGACTTCTTGGATAAATAATCATCCATGAAATCCTTGGTAAAGGTGGCTTGAAGGTTATATCTGACGGGTATCTTTTTTCGGCCGATTCTGAAATCTAAACAAGCAAAAAAAGGATAAGAAATATATAAACGTTTGGCGGCGGCGGCCTGTAAATACCAGTCCTCACGCCGCAGACGAGTTTTGACTTGCGAAAAAGTCATATAGCTCTGGACCTTTATCTTAAACCATCTGGCGATAAAACTCTAATACTTTAGCCACATCCACTTCTTGCGGCAGATCGCCTGCGGCCGGCTGTCCTAAAAATTTTCCACCATGATTATCATAAAGCAAGTGCCCGAACATGACTCCGGCTTGCCGATTATTTTCCATGTCCGTTAAGAACGCCGGTTTCTTCAAGAGTTTAGCATTAGCGCTGACCGTCTGTCCGGACTTCAGGATATAGGAAGGGATATCAACTTTTTTCCCATCAACTAATATATGGCCATGGTTCACCAGCTGGCGAGCCCCTCCCCGCGTTTTACTCAGTCCGAGACGGAAGACGATGTTGTCCAGACGGCTTTCCAGCGTCTGTAATAATTCTACCGGCAGGTCTCCGCGATGCTCGAAGACTTCGCGCACATAGCGCTTCATCTGGCGCTCCATGACGCCATAAATGAATTTCAACTTCTGCTTTTCTTCCAAACGGGCGGCATAATCCGACTTCCGGCGCGGCTTAACCTGCTGGCGGCGGATACTGGCGCTCATAGGCGCAAGGCCGAATTTCTGCTTCTTGCGCAGTTTCGGTCCGATATATCTACTCATAAAATTTATGAAATTAATGATTAGTTTATAAAACCAATATTTATAGTACGAAGGCGGCTTAAATTATCTTTAAGCCGGCGCAACGTGCCATGATAATAACAGAAATAAAAAAATTTTGCTAGTGTTCAGCTTAGATCCATTGACAAGAATATTGCTATTTCCCGCGCTTGGTTAGAGTAATAACGGTCATTATAACCACATTTACGAAAACCGTTCTTCTTATATAGCTTGAGGACTGGGTTTGAGGACGGCGCCTCGGCTATCAGCGATCTGACCCTTTTCCCCCGAGCTAAAACTATAAGCCTCTGCACCAATTTATCGGCTAACCCTTGCCGCCGATAGTCCGGATGAACAAAGATATCGATTATCTTGGCCGTATTATTCCAGCGGCTCAAATGAAGCCCGGAAAAAGCGATTATTTCCTGGCCGTGTTCTATAACCAGCAACGTATCCTCTCGACTTTCTGCCAACGCCTTAAAATCTCGCGCTTCGTGAAAATATTTCTTATTCAAGCGCTTGATCTGGACTAAGTCGGATATCTTGGCTTTCCTGATTTTTATCATATTATTTATCTTTCAGATATTTGCGCCAATGAATTCCTGAAATCTTTTAAGCCCTGAATGGGGATCCTCCCAACAGATAGTAGCCATACCGAGCTCGCTGGCCTCATCAATATTTTCCGGAGAATCATCCATGAATAAACAATCTTCCGGCTTGACGCCCAACTTCTGCGTCGCTAGCTCATAAATACGCGGATCAGGCTTTCTGACGCCCTCGATGGCCGAGGATACGAAGACGTCAAAAATATCATCCAGATGATATTTATCTTTAAATTTAGGCAGTGTCAAAGACGTCCCATTATTGACGACAGCCAATTTATATCTTTTCCTTATGGCGGGAAGCAGTGCCCAGAGAGGTTCGAACGGTTCATACTTATCAATAATCCGATCTAAGATAAGATTAAATCCATCTTCATTAAGATTATATCTTTTAATCGTTTCATTCTTGAATAGCCTATCATCAATTATTTCCCCGATGGCGCGGTCGATTTCATCTATTATCGTATCCTGCTTATAATCAGCTCGAGAAAAAAGTAAAACGCCCATGAAATCGAAGAGAATAGCTTTAATTTTTTTAGGTTTAGCGGACATATGGCGGATGGTCAATATTCCTTGTCATGCTTCCATCGGCCTAGTCTTATGATCTTCTGGCCTGGATTCATAGTTCGGACAATTATTTTAATCTTTGATTCATTAAATTAAAGCCCCTGGTTGTATTATCGTCCAATATCTACTTTTTAATTATGCCATATGACGACCAACCCGATCTTTTATTTTTCCCAGCAACAACATTTAAGCCCATCCCTTGCAAATATTTTAACGATTCGTCTTCAATCCGACTCACAAGAATTAATTCCTCTTTTCTTTCATCATCAGTCCAATCTTTAGGATTTTTCTGGTGCAACTCTTCATACCTTTTATATTTCTCTTTAATAAAATAAAAAAATAATGGGCTGATCCTAGCCTCTCCTCCGGTTTTAAGCATTCTTAATACTTCCTTTAGAGAAAAATCAAAATCTTCTTTATTCCTAGAAACAGCCGATATGGCCGGCGGCCCAGCGTGCGCGATTAGCAAATCTATAGAACTGTCCGCTATCTGAGGCACGCCTTGTCTAATATCTGCCACAATACCCCTTTTTACGTCTGGTCTCTTGGACAATACATAATCCCTCTTATCTACTGACAAAACTTCGCCAGAATCTTTGATAGTGGCCGCTCTTTCAATTATTTGCGTAGCTGAACCTAAGTCTACAACTTTTTTATTCTTTAGATCATCTAAAGTCAGCCCCAAATCATCAAGCATGTCTGTCGCCATGGTTATTATTTCATCATCTGATAAACTATCAATATAATTAGCCATATTTTCCATTTTTTCTCTGATTTCTTCTCTCCGCCTATTCTCATTATTTTGGGACATGTTTTCTATGTTCATTTTTTTAGTATTATTTTTATTTATTTTAATAATAATCAACTGGCACGAGGCGGAATAGCTTAAAGACGTGAAAAATGGCTACTTCAAATTTCTTATTAAAATATTCAAACCTTCCTCTAAAAGTTCCGGCGGGATGGAAAGAGGCGGCATAATCTGCATATTATCTTTGCTGCCGACAACCACATGAAGCCCGTCAGCGAAACAGGCTTTCTGGATTCTAGAACATGTCTCAGCATCTTTGAATCGGGCGCCGATTTCTAAGCCCAGCCCTCGCACATCAACCAATGCTTCTCCGATATGGGTCTTTAATCTTTCTTTGAGATAATTTCCTTTTTTCTCCGCCATTTCCCAGACCTTGTCTCTCAGATGAATCTGCAAAACCTTCAAGGATGCGGCGCAGGCAATCGGAGCCCAGCCGAATGTCGAGACTAAGATAGATTCGGAAAAAGCTTTCTCAAATATTTCTGATTTCCCGACAACCGCCCCGATAGCGGCGGCTCCATTGGACATGCCTTTGGCTAAAGCGATCATATCCGGAACAACACCCTCATGCTGTATGCCAAAGAGCTTGCCCGTCCGAGAAAACCCCGTGCCCACCTCATCAACGATAAGCAACGTTCCATACTTTGCAGCGAGCTCTCGTAGTTTTACCAGAAACCCCGGGTAAGCAACGAGCGTTGAACCCCAACCGGTGATAATTCCCGGCTCCGTGATAACGGCGGCGACGTCTTCCTTGGCAAGCATTCCCTCAAGCTCTAAAAGAAATTTCTGCCAATCATCTTCGCTGATCTTATCATGAGGAAAGGCGATAGGCGCAATGTCCGGGACTAAAGGCTCTAGCTTCGGATGTGAATTTTTAAGATATCCGATAGCTAAGGTGGCGAATAACTGCCCGTGATATTGGGCGTTGAAGCCGATAACTTTGCTTCTACCGGTATAGACGCGAGCGACTTTAATGGCCGCCTCTACAGATTCAGTCCCGCTGGTTTCTTTAATACAGGCATCCAGCTCTTTCGGCAACGCTCCAGTCAGCGCTTTAGCATACTCCTCTTGGATTGGATCAGAACCCCAAAGAAGCCCTTGTACATTTTTCTTGGCCTGTTCAACTATCGCGTCGCTGACTTCGGGGTTATTCCAGCCTAGATTAGTTACATTCCAAGCGGATGAAAAATCAATATATCTCTTTCCGCCTCTATCCCAAATTAAAGAGCCTTCGGCTTTTGAAAGCGGGAGATAATCATATTTGCCCTTAAAATCTCGATAAACGATGCTATTTTCAATCATATTTGAGTAAATATTACGATACTAAATTATCTTGGCGGAGAGGGCGGAACGTAGTTGGAACAGCAATCATGAATACACTTAATTTAAATTTGTCTTAATAATCTTGGTAATTTCGTTTAGCTCTGCATCGGGTGACTCATCCCTGCTCCCTGGCCTGTAGAGAAACTTTCGCGGCTCATATTCGTAAACACCGCCATCTCCGGTCTTTCTTGGCACAACATGTATATGCAAATGGTCCACCGACTGCCCCGCAGTTGTTCCTTCGTTCCAGGCGATATTGAATCCTTCTGCCCCGAAAGACTTAATAAGGCTACCTTTTAATTGAACAATGCTGTTTCTAAGCGCGCTTAATTCTTCGTTGGATAATTGATCAATCGTACTAATATGTCTTATCGGGCATATTAGTACATGCCCAGGAGTTATGGGGATATTGGTCGGAAAAACCATGATTAGGTTGTTTTGAAAGATAATTCTGGACTGTAGAGTTGTTTTATCACAGTATGGGCAAATCATATAGTAATTATAACATTTCATTCCAAAGCGATAAACTCCCTATTAAAAATAGCTCCCATTTAGAGCTATTTGCAAACTTCGTGGGGGGCGCTCAGAACACTGCCATACTAAAGCTATGAGGTAAAAATTTTAACCCAATCTCCTTTTTTTACGACTAATAGTAATTTCTGTGATTTCTATTTGCTTTGGTAATTTTAGCAAATACAAAATTATATCAGCTACATCGATGGGGTCCATCCATTCTTCTGGATTATCTATTTTCAATCCGTAATCCTTTTCATGCATTCTGGTATTCATGCCGCCACAATGAACATATATCATTCTGCTTTTTGTTTTTGCTAATTCTAACCCGATATTATAAGAGCCTCCTCTTAGACCGTATTTAGTTGAAGTGTACGCTAATTGATCATTGAATCCGGCTTTTAAATCCGCCGTTGTGCCGATATTTAATATGTCGGCTTCATTTTTTACTATGTTATCAAATAGAAGAGATAATAAATACAATGGAGCAATAGTATTAATTTTAAACGCTCTTTCAAATTTAGAATATGTAATTTCATTAATTTTCTCCATAGCTACAATAGCGGCGCAATTAATAATAGCATCGAAATCATTATATTTTTCTTTTATTAAATTACTAGTATTGTTAATATCTTCTTCTATGGATAAGTCGCAAGCAAGATTAACAACGCCTGGTATGTCGCAAGCAGTCCTGCTTACATTGATCACTTCTATTTTTTCTTTTAAGCACAAACTAGCGATTGCCTTACCGAGTCCGTCGCTAGCTCCTAATATAATAATTTTTTTCATATGTTTCTATAGCTATTTTGCTAATATTATAGCATGCCGTTTCAAAGCGATAAACTCCCTATTAAAAATAGCCCGTGTTTAGGGCTATTTGAACACTGCGGAGGGGGCGTAGTTGGAACGACTCTATTTAGTTTGCCCAAAATCCAATAATAATGCTAAATGATCAGAAACTTCATCTGGAAGAACCTGAAATTTATTTATTTTGATGTCTTTTGATGCAAAGGCATAATCGGCGAAGGGCAATATTTCAAATTTATTATAACTACTGTTTCGAGTCGTTTTAAACCCACCATCTTTAACTAAATTTTGCAGTCGATTTTCTAATTTTAAAATTGCTTCCGTATTCATATCCAAATTAAAGTCTCCAACTAAAATTTGGGACTTCGTGCTACCATTAATAATTTTTAACAAACGATCCGTTTGCAACTCTCTTTCTGGCGTATCTTTTTTGGAATTTCCTGGAATACCATGAAAATTATGAATTATTAAATCATTATTTTTCAAATAAACTGATTGAATCACGCGCGGATAGTACTTATCCCCATTAGGCATCGCTAAGTGCTCGGTCTCTTGGGATGTTAAAATTTGTGCTGATTCTATTTTTTCTACTTCAATATTATTATGGATAAAAGACGCTATTCCAACACCTGGAGCCATTTCTGTAAAATAACCTACAAAATCAGGCAATATATTTTTTAAATCTTCAAAAAGATTCGTCCTTTCGGCCGCTTCTTCAGCTTGATCTAAATATTTCCCATTTCTTATCTCCTGAAAACAAAAAAAATCTACATCTTTGGATTGATGTTTTAAGAATTCTTTTAATAATTCAAATTTTATTCCGTTCCAAGCGTTTAAAGAGATTAATTTCATATTTGATATATTATTCAGTTTATTCTGATATTAGCACCAATCGTTCCGAAGTTCAATTCTCACTACAAAAAATAGCCCGTGTTTAGGGCTATTGAAAATCCGCGGAGAGAGTGGGGCGCAGTTGGAACGATTTTACTTTTGTCCCCAATCAATGAGCTCGGTAAATCTTAGATAAAATCCGAATGGGTCAACCATACGAAAATCTTTCCAAATATGGCCATGGTCTTCCAGCTCTTTCAGTTCTCGCACAATATTATCTTTTAAATTATCAGAGGCTAATTTGTAAATACTTTCAATGTTATCAGTTACTATGGTAATCTCAGTGGCATACCCACATTTCGTATCTTTGGGAAATTGCTTGAAAAAAGATTGATCATATACCCTTTCATCTCCTCCATAAAAATTTAACATCGTATTGCCTAGCCCATCTTCCCTGGTCATAGTTAAATAACCCAGGTTTTTTTCATTTAACTTATCATCCATGCTTATTTTGAAACCAAGCTTGGAATAAAAATTTTTCACTATCTCCAAATCGGGAACATGGAGCTCAATAATTAAATTGTTTTTTATTGGTTTCATACAATACGGGGATTAAGAAAAAACATTTTTGTTTTTCTTGTTTTCCTTAATGTTTATAAGGCTCAATCCGTTCCAAAGTTTGCGTTTTTGCGGAGAGGGCGGGACGTAGTTGGAGCGCTTATTGCTCAATAATAACGAAATCGCCCTCCTCTAAAGCATGGATTGGCAAAGATTCATTTCCATATTTCTCCAATTTTTTATAGGCGCCTTCCCAGTCTATAGAGCCTCTAGGGTCGTCTTGCCCGTACGATGATTTATAATGAGGTATAAACTTAATGGGTAATATTCCTAAGCCATCCATACATTGACGCCAATCACTAGTCCAAAATTGTTTAACCAAGACATCTGAACCAGCAGAACTACCAGCCACAACTTTATCTTCCCATATTTCTGGTAAATTATACTGCTTTAGCCAATATAATAGTAGCTTATCGTCTCCACCATGTATTATAATGGCGTCATTATTTTTCATCTGATCAATAAATTTATCCGGAAGAGCCAATTCAAACTTTGGTTTGACGCCTTCATCCATTGTCTCCAAAAAATGATCTGCGTGCCGAGCAAATTTTTCTTCCCAATGTTCGCGAGGAACCGCAAAATAACACAATAAAATATTGGGTGTTTTACTCAATTTTTTGACTATTTCCTTATTAAATTTTTTTGCTTTTTCGGGGAAATTTTTTAGTCCGCCAGAATTAAGAATATACTTCGTCATAAATATTAATTTATTTAATTATAGCACAAACCGTTCCAAAATGATAAACTCCCTATTAAAAATAGCCCATGCCTAGGGCTATTTTTAGTCTAATGTCTTATTATTATAGGCTCTACGCCAAAAAATTTAAATATTTGCCTTAATCGTATCAATATGATACGATTAAATCATAATAATGATACGAAAAAAAATATGAAAAAAATAACAAAAAATGAACAAAATATCCTTAAATTGCTGATCGGCGGAGCTGTTTTAGCATCCTCCGCCATTCATCAGGAGATTATTAAAAATAAAGAAAATCTAGCTTTAATTACCGTTAAAAGGCTTCTGTCGCAAATGCTTAAGGCTGATTTATTAACGATAACCGGTTCGGGACGTTCCACCAAATACTCGATAAGTACCAGAGGGCGAGTTTTAGCCGATATCAAGGCACAGGAATATTGCGCCATTGAACCTGATAAAAGAACTGGCTTGCATAATTATAATTTTTCTTTGCTAGCTAAGATGCCCGAAGATATTTTTAATCCAGAGGAATTAATGCGGCTGCAAACGGCTACCGCTGAATATCACGAACGGACTCGAGATTTGTCGGCGGTCTTGGCTAAAAAAGAATTAGAACGATTGATTATTGAATTGTCCTGGAAATCATCTAAGATTGAAGGCAATACCTATACTCTCTTGGATACGGAAAAATTGATTTTAGAAAATAAAGAAGCGCCCGGACATGATAAAGCGGAAACGCAGATGATTCTTAACCATAAGGAGGCTTTTGATTATGTACGCCGATACGCCGGACAATTCAAAACCTTGACGCGCAAAAATCTGGAAGAATTGCATTCTTTGCTGGTAAAAGATTTAGGCGTCCAGTCGGGCTTGCGCCGAAAACCGGTCGGGGTTTTAGGTTCTATTTACCGCCCCTTGGATAACGGCCAGCAAATCGCCGAAGCGGTCGAAGCTTTAAGCCAAGCGGTCGCTAACATGACTAATCCCTACGCCAAAGCGCTCTTGGCCATTCTGGGTTTGAGCTATATCCAGCCCTTTGAAGACGGTAACAAACGGACTTCGCGCTTATTGGCCAATGCCCTGCTCTTGGCCCATGGTTGCGCGCCCTTGTCTTATCGCAGCGTCGATGAAAATCAATACCGCGAAGCTATGCTGGTATTTTATGAATTGAACTCCTTGATACCTTTCAAGGAAATATTTATCGCTCAATATGAATTCGCCGCTAAAAATTACGCGGTAAAATAATACTATCCCCCTTAAGTTCGAATCTGCCAACCGTCGCATATAAAAATAATCCGGCATTCGCTGGATTATTTTTATTAGCGGAGAGGGTGGGATTTCCGCCTCATTCGCTCGCCGTCGCTCGCTCATTCGTTGCCCAGAACTTGCGTCCGACCTGCCCCCGGCAGGTCGTCCGACGCTCGCTGCAATATTCGCCTGCTGGCGAATATCTAGCTCGCTTCAAGTTTGTTCGAATCCCTTCTATCTTCCACGCATACAAAAGAAGCAGTATTTTATACTGCTTCTTTTATATGCGGAGAGGGTGGGACGTAGTTGGAATGGTCTTAAATATTCGGGACTATTATTTTTATAATAAAACATTAGATAATTAACTCATTCAAATTTTTTCGCTGTCTGGGCTTAGGTTCTTCATCTGAATAACCGCAAGGAATTATTATTATCGGGCGTAAATTTTTTGGCAAAGATAGGACACTTCTTACATCTTCTTCCACAAAAGATCCCACCCAAACCGAAGCCAATCCTTTGGCGGTAATTGCCAATTGAAGATAGGCGGCGAAAATTGTCGCGTCTTGTACGGCATAAAGATCACTACCCCTGGTCTTAAAAACTTTTTCTGATTCCATTTGATCAGCACAAATCACAAAAAGTACTGGGGCACTTAAAACTGATTCTTGCTTAATAAAACTACGAGTAAAGGTAGCTTCTTTTAACTTTATTTTTCCGTCCTCTGTTTTGACAATTTTTATTTTATAGGCCTGTAAATTGCCGGCCGAAGGAGCTAGCTGAGCCAAATTTAAAATTTCTCGAATGGTTTCATCGGAAATTTCAGTTGATTTAAACTTTCTAATTGATTGACGATTTGCTAAAACTTGATCGAAATCCATAAATAATACCTTTAAATTTTCTTTTGATTAACTTTTGATTTCTCTAACCTTTTTTGACTTTTTTATCCTCGTACTTGCCTTTCCAATTGCGTCAGGCGTAGGGAGTTCTTCTGGCATAGTGCCCCCGAGATTAGCAATAGTATTGCGAACTTTTTGACCAACCTCGTAGTGTGCTAAATTCGCATTCATTTGACCTTTAATATTATCACGCTTTATTTTTGCATCAGTTTGGGTAGCCCGAAACAAATTAGCGGCCAGCTCCTCGCTATTCATATGATCAAGAATTTTTTGAGATTTTGTTAATCGTTTTCTAACGTGAATATCTTGCATTGTCAGGCCGCCATACAAACCCTTATAACCATAATTCTGAAAAATAGCATAATTTTCAACACCGGCCAACGACGCAGTTTTTGTTAAGGAGGTATTGTGTTTTTTCATTTCAGCTCGCAAAAAAACACGGTTATTATCCTCTATTAAACTATCTTTATTCTCTTGTCTTCTGGTCTGAATTGCAAAATAGGTTTGCCCCTTAGCCACCACTACTTTGGTGGGGTTTGAATTTTGCACGATTAAATAACATGCGTACCTAGAAAGATAAACGGTATCAACCGGTTTTTCCGCGCCTGAGCCGATTTCCACCATTTCGTTGGCTTCAACGAAATGGTTGTGGATAATTTCATCACTGTTTTCACAGGCTATTTTTGCCTTTTCGATCACTCCGAGAAAATTACGATAATCAGTATATTCCAATACTTTTGACAAATCTCTTGAAGACCAGTATTCCTTGCCATTATCATCAATCCGTTTAATTGTTTCAAACACATTTTCTGACATATATTTTAAAATAATTGTTTATACTTATTGATAAAATAGCACAAAATACCTCAAAAATCAACAAAGTTGGTTAACTTTGGAACAATTATTTTATACATAAATATTAGCTAAAAAGTCGCACTATTTAATAATATTTTTGCTTACTGCCTACCCGGCTTTGGAACTTTTGAGCACCAAAAAATAAGGCTTAACCTTATTTTTGTCTTAGTGCGGAGAGTCCGGGACTATATCCGAACTGAAATAAGACAAAATGCCAATAAAAGTTAAAATTCAACTTATTTAAGTACCTATTTAAATTTATACAAACTCAACCCATTTAAAACTACCAACAAGGTAACGCCAACATCAGCAAAAATAGCTAAAGATAGACTACTTAGTCCTGTAGTCGCTAAAGCTAAAAATACAAATTTTGTACCAAGGGCAAAATAGGTATTAAATTTAATTTTACTAACCGTTTTTCGACTTAATTCGACTAAGAAAGGAATAAGTTTTAAATCATCATTCATAAGGGCGATATCGGCACTTTCAATTGCTATGTCTGATCCAAGAGACCCCATGGCAATGCCAACACTGGCAATTGCTAACGACGGTGCATCATTAACACCATCTCCAACCATCGCTACTCTAATGTTTTGCTTGGCTTTATCCGCTATTATATTAGATTTATCTTCAGGCATTCTTTCGGAATATACTTCAGATATACCTAACGCTCGGGAAACATATTTAGCCGCCCCGTCGTTATCGCCAGTCACCATGTAGCAGTTTATACCTAGATTTTTCAGTTTAGATATCGTTGATTTGGAATCATTCTTTATTTTATCGGACAAGGCGATTAATCCTTTAATTGTTTTTTCTCCGCCTAAAAATATCACAGTTTTTCCTTCTTTTTCCAATCTATTTTTTTCGCTTTTCATTTGCTGACTGATTTCAGTATTATCAAACTGACTTTCAATCAAGCCCATTTTCCCTAGGCAATGCCTTGTATCAGTGCAAACCGTGCAATCTCCCAGAACGCCCTCCCCCTGCATTGATTTAAAATTGTTAAACTGATGAATTGTTACTTCTTGAGTTTTTGCTTTTTCGACAACACTTTGAGACAGAGGATGTTCAGAAAATTTCCCCAGCCCGGCAGAACAACTCAGCACTTCTTCCATCGTAAAACCGTTGAAAGGAATAATATCGGTCACTTCAGGCTTCCCGACAGTTAATGTTTTCGTCTTATCGAATCCGATCTCTTTTATTTGTGATAAATTTTCAATAATTTTGCCGCCTTTAATCAAGGCCCCTTTTTGACTGGCGTTGCCGAGTGCTGAGAATACTGAAATTGGCGTTGATATTACTAAAGCACATGGACAGGCAATAAGAAGTATAGTAAGAGATTGCACCAGCCAAAATTGAATTGAACCGCTAAAAACAAAAACTGGAATGACGAATAAAGTAATGGCAAAAATGGTTACCGCGGGCGTATAGTAGCGCGCAAATTCTTCAATAAATTTTTGCGAATTTGCCTTTTTTTTAACCGCCTCTCCGGTCATCTGAATAATTTTATTTAATGTTGAATCCCTGGCCTCCTTCGACACCTTAATCTCTAAATAGCCACCGCTATTGACTGAGCCGGCGTAAATCTTATCACCAACCATTTTGCTTTTAGGCAACGGTTCTCCTGTAATCATTGACTCATCAACCAGACTATCCCCCAAGACTATTTCGCCATCAAGCCCAACTTTGTCGCCCGGCCTGATGATGATAATTTCCCCAATTCTAACTTTTTCTATTTCAATTTTCTTATTACTGGACTTAAGTTCAACTGTTTTGGGGGAGCTATTTATTAAGTTTTCCAGAGCTAAACGGCTTCGTCTTATACCGTATTCTTCTAAAGCTTCCCCTAGACCGAATAAAATAACGATAATTGAGGCCTCCTCAAATTTTTGCAGAAAAATAGCCCCAATAATAGCGATACTCATTAATAAGTTGATGTCAGCAAAATTAAAATTGAACAGACTTTTAAACCCGCTCAAAAATATTTTTTTG
Source organism: bacterium (assembly GCA_021806615.1). GTDB lineage: Bacteria > Patescibacteriota > Patescibacteriia > Patescibacteriales > UBA12465 > UBA12465. The sequence goes on from JAJZRB010000003.1 coordinate 43,042, forward strand.
CCAAAAATAAAAATTATGCCGATAAAAAATGGTAACTTGATCCATAAACTAAAATCAATGGAAAAAAGTGAGAGTATTTCAAGTGGGACAATAAAAAACAAGGAGATTATTAACCACCAAATTTTATTATTTTTTGTTTTTTCTTTCTTATCGCCGACTGCACTTTCTTCTTCGCAAGAGCAACCGTAAGCGTTGCAATTATCCATATATTTTCCATTAATAAATAATCTTAATAGTGCACGCACCTAGAAAGCTCCTTTGAGGTGTTGCTTAAAATTTTATCCGCAAGAGCCATAATATCTTTTATTTCTTTCATTGAAACTTGGTAGATAACTTCTTGTCCATTTTTTTTCTTTTGTACAAGCCCACATTCTAAAAGGCAGGCTAAATGAGCCGAAGTATTGGGTTGAGAAAGTTTAACTGCCTTAACAATTTCCGAAACAGTTTTTGGACTATTTATAATTGTGTTTAAAATAGCCAGTCGAGACTGGTCGGAAAAACCTTTGTATAATTTAGCTTTTATTTGTAGATTTGTTTTAGGCATAGTTATATAATTACATAAACATATAATTATATATTATCTCTAATAAAATTTTAAGTCAAGTGTGATTTAGATATCTGTATACACTTAAGCAAGTCAATTAGAATATTATGAATTTATTGAGCACACTTTTGTACACTCTATAAGGTTTCGGTCCGACAAATGCTTTGCCATTGATAAACACAGTGGGTGTTCCGTATAGATGTGTTTTTCTTAATTGATTGACCTGATTAGTCACAGCTTCTTTTGTTGCGGAGTCATTAACGCAATCATTTATTTTACTGATATCAAAATCAAAATTTTTCAATATCGTATTAATGTATTCAGACTGATAGATTTCCACTTTATCAACAGTAAATAGGTAGTCATTAAAAGACCAAAATCTATCTCCATATTCCTTATAAACGCAATAACCGATTTCAGACAGAAAATTGGTATTTTCTTTGGCCGGATAATGGGCAAAGATATAATTGGTCTTTTTTTCTCGTACTAACTTTTGAATATCAGGATAAGCCTTTCTTGTGTAGTCACATTCATAACAACCAACCAAAACTACCGTATCTTTAGAATCGACTTGTTTAGTCGGAAAGGATGATAAGTCAACGCCGTCTAACGATACATTTTTCTCTGATTTTTCTTCAATTCCGCAAGAAGCATTTATTTCAGTCACTTTATTGTTTTCTCCCTTGGGATCGAAAGCGCAAAATCCGCTCTGGTTTAATCCATTACAACTGCCATAGAGATAATAATTATAACCACCCTTAACGACATAGAATGTACTGACAATCATGAGAACAAAAAATATCCAGGCGAACACTTCGTAATAACGATTAAAAGCCCGGGCCAAAAAAGCCGACCGATTAAGCAGTTTGGCAACCATTTGGCTTTTTATTTTTTCTTTGAAGCCGGTATTGCACGGGCGCAATGTCACTCGCCTAAATACACAATCCAAGGCCTCCTTGGCCATTTGCCTGTGAGTCGCGCTGAAAATACCAAGTACGGAAAATATTATTAAAGCTACAATACAAATCATATTATTTTCATTATTTTATTAATACCCTCAATAAAGATTTTCGCCTCCTCTAAAGTATTGTAGAAATATAGCGATACTCTGGCGGAATTATAAATTTTTTTATCATTAAACCAAGAATGAACACAGTGTTGTCCCGATCGGATCATAACATTAGACATCTCATCGAGCATTAAGGCGAATTGGTGCATGTCCACGCCGTCAATATAAAAAGAAATTATACCTGATCTTAAGGCCGGATCACCGGGGCCGATGATCTTTATTTTTTGCCACCTACTGATCTCATCCGTTATATATTTATTAAGTTCATATTCCTGTTTTTTTATACTATCAAATCCCACAGCTTCGAGATATTTAACTGCTTCGCCGAGTCCGATAATTCCAGCGTAATCCTGCAGACCAGCTTCAAATTTCTCCGGCGCTTTAAGCATTTTATAATCAGTATAAGTCGAATATTCAACCGTATTACCACCCACCATAAATGATTCGAGTGTTTCCAACAAATCATGCTTGGCATAAAACACTCCCGTGCCAGTTGGCCCAAGCATTTTATGACCAGAAAACGCTAAAAAATCTACGTCCAAATCTTTGACATCGACTTTCTGATGCGCCACGCCTTGCGCCGCATCCAAAAAAACTAAGGCCCCATGTTCATGAGCAGTCCTAATTATTTCCTTAGCCGGAATTGTTGTACCATCTAGATTAGAGGTTAATACCATGGCCACCAATTTGACTCCATTTATATTTTCATTGTAACTATCAAGATCAAATGTCCCATCCTCTTTTGACCTAATTATTTGATGTTTAATGCCCTTCTTTTTAACAAGCGCCTGCCATGGAACTAAATTTGAATTATGTTCCTTGTCGGTAGCCAATACGATGTCGCCAGCCTTAAAGTCAAAAGAATTAGCCAATAGATTTATGCCCTCAGTCGTATTTCTGGTAAAAATGATTTCATTTTCATTAGCATTGATAAAACGTGCAATGGAGATTCTTGCCTCCTTAACCTTTTGAGTCACTATCTCTCCTAATTTATGATGGCTCCGGCCGGCACAAGCTGGATATTCATAATAATATTCATCCATTGCCTCAATTACTTGTCGAGGCTTCAAACTCATGCAAGCATTATCAAAATAAACAATTTTTTTGCCTTTTATTTCTTTGCTCAATATCGGAAAGTCATGTTGTATTTTTTTCATATCCATATTTAGCCGATTAAAAATTAATGCTTGCCACAACCGCAACCGCCGCCCTTAGCGGTTCCACAACTAGGACTGCCGCAATTGCCATTACAACCACCACCTTTCGGCAAATCATTGATTGAGTTGGCCGATGCCATTCCAGATGGCTGCGAACCATCTTCAGTTATTACGAACTTACCCCAAACCATTCTCATCCCGCAAGAAAATCTGACTTCATTCTCACCATAGGGGACTGAAAATTCAATAACATTTTTCCCAACCTCCAAGCTTTTCTTTATTCCTAATGATTCAATCATAATCTCATTGGTACAGCCGGTCATTTGCTTAACATCTATATTCCAGCGCACGGGAATTCCTTTTTTGATGTAAATTACATTCGGACTATAACCATCATAAGTGAGATCCATAGACACCTCCTGAAATTTGCTTTTATCAACTGGGGCAATGTTCCTCGAGCCTGTAGAATTAACAGATTTAACAATACCAAAACCGTTAAATGCAAAAACGAATAGTGCTATCCCTATTAAAGCTAATGAAGTATAAACAAGCTTAGAGTTGCCCGCTCTCGCTCTTTCAACTATTTGATGGAGGCCTCCGCTAAATATATTTTTAATTTTATTCATCATACTATTAACAATTTAGCCTGATCAATCAGTCGGGGAACAACTCGCCCGACTGATTGAAATATATTATTATTGGCCGCAACCAGCGCCCCCGGAGCCGCCTGATGGCGCCACCCCTGCACCAAATCCTGGCGTTGGAGAGTCACTGGTTAACTCAGTTGAACATTCCTTTGGAGGGTTATTGAAAGCTGAGCAAATCGACTTTAATAAGCTCTTACTATCCCGGCCGCTATTACTTTGTGCACCATTAATGACTAAGGTCGGAGAACCGCCTACGTTATATTTTTCATTATCAGCTTTAAAAATTTCAAATCCGGCATAACTACCTTTAAAGCCAGCCTTATTATTGAAATTTTCAAGTACTTTAAACTCTTTATCTGTTTTTGTGACACAACCATTTAACTTATTCTTGTCAATTTTGGCATTACTAAGGCAACTCTCAATACCGCTATCACCATCTTTAGTAAAACATCCTAAATATGCCATATACTTATCAGATTGTTCCTTTTGGATACAGTACTGGCTCAATTGTTCTTTGAGCTCCTTTTCGCCATGCATAGCGTAATCATTAAACTTGATTTTGAAATCAATCTTGTCTCCCAAGGCCTTTACCACCGGGATAATTCCTTTTTCCATTTGTAGGCCATAAGGGCAATGACTCATAACAAAAAGTTCAATCACCGGCTTATCTGATTTTTTTTCAACATTATCAACTACCGGGCTTGAATCCGTGCCCCCTTTTTTTACATTGCTCTCAGTATTCTTGCCTTCAGAAATATCCATGGCCTGTGGAAAGAATCTTTTACCGTCCTTAGAAATATACGAAGGAATCTTCTGTCCGTTATAATCAACCTCTAGCTTATACATACTGCCCTCTCGACCAACAACACTAACCGTTGCCTTGCCTTGCTGTATTAATTTCGTGTTTACATAATCGGTTGCCCTTGTTTTAATGTCTTGCTCTGAAAGCCATGATGTTTTTTCTTTCTGAGCATTAACGGAATATACTACAAATCCAGCAATGCTTGCTAATATTACCCCGGCCAGTAAACCAGTTAATACTTGTTTATTTAATATTGTTTTGTTCATAAAATTTATTAATATTTAGTCAATTAAAAAACCGCCAGAGCAATAAAAAGGCAGTTTAAAACTAAAATATTAATAAATTTTTGGGTGCAATACGCCCTTGGCAAACAGATCAATCAATTTGTTATACCCGCGAGAGTAATTTCTGATAAGCGCTTTAAACCGAAAACAGAACTGCAATAATAACGAACTGCGATTAAGCAATAAGACAAAAACAAAAAATAAAAGAGACAACTGAATCAAGGTTTGGTTATCCCTAATTATGACCATTAAAAAACTTGCTCTTTCCTGTAAATGACTGCCCATGTCTTCATTAATGCAGTTTCCGTCAATACATACCTGGTTTTGTGGTGCAAAAAAACAACCATCAGGTAAACAAACTTGCTGGTTACTTATAATAACAAAAAGAGATGCTATTACAGATAAAATTGTGGCAACATATAGCTTTTTCATTATTAATTTATCAACTAAACATTAAAACTAAACCAATCGTTTGTATTGTATTTTCACATACATTCTAACATTTTTTATATAAAACACAAAGAACTGGCTAATCGGCATTAAAAATGATTTTAATATTTATTATTGTTTGCCGTAAAGCATATAGCCCGCTTCTTTTAATTTTTCTTTGCCAATCAGGTCGTCTACCAATAACGGTAATGGAACAATCGGGGCAGTGAAACGTCTGTCCATTTCCGCAAGATATTTTTCCTGCATCGCCTTTCTTTGTTTTAAGTAATCGTTGGTCACGATTGATTCGGGCAGGATGAAATTGGCCACGACAAGGCTGGTGGGAACGCCAATGGTCAAAAGCTCGTCCATTGCCCGTGACGCTTCCTCTATAGGCGTAGATTCCGGATACATCACGAAGCTGAATGTTGTCTGATTGATGTCCTGAATCATATCGATGACTTCCTTGAAGCGCGACTTGGTAATTTTATCCACTTCTGTTTCGCCGGTTGAGGTAAAGGTTTTGATTTCTATCTGCTTACTCCAGTCAATAGGCAATTCAAGAAGGCGCAACGTGTGACCAGTCGGGGCAGTGTCAAAAACGATCACCTCGAAATCTTTTCGGGTGGCAAAATCAATAAATTTCTCAAAAGTGGCCATTTCTTCCGTGCAAGGAGAATTGAGTTCCTCCTCAATAGCCGTGATTCTTTGGGCGTCATATTTTTTTCGCGCTTCAACAAGAATTTTCTCTTTATATTCATTTGTAGCCTTAACCGGATCAATGCGGCTTGCCCATAATTTTTTCTCCCCGTTAATGAGAGTCGGCTGGTCGGATACATCCTGCTCAAATATCTGGCTCAAATGAGAGGCAGGGTCAGTCGTCAAAAGCAAGGTCTTGTATCCCTGCTCGGCAATCCAAAGAGCGGTTGCTGCTGCTACCGACGTTTTCCCGACGCCTCCCTTGCCGGCGAAAAATATCGTGCGGCGTTTACTGTCATTGGGTGATAAAAGTGATTTAATTCTCTCATCTATGGCCGGAAAATTATTTGTACCAGTGTCAGCGCCCCTATCAATTTTGACCGGGGTGTAATCTTTTAGGTTTATTGGCGCTTCATAAAGTTTTTTACCGAGCTTGGCCAATTGTTCTTTGCCTTTGATTTCCTGCGGTTCAAGCTCAATAAGAGTTATAGGAACAGAAAACTTATTTTTAATCAGCTCCAAAAATTCCTGCTGTTTAGCAAAACGTGCCAGCATAAATGGATTATCGCAGGCGCTTTGAGGATAGATGCCGTTGATGATGAGTTCTTGCGAAATTATCTTGAGTTTCAAAAGCTCGGCGATTGAGCGTTCTGCTTCATAAATTGGGGTAACTTCGGGACGCAGGACAAAAATAAAGGTAGTCCTGGATGTGTCCCTCATGACTTCAATGGCTTTGTCGAATTTCGCTTTCGATTCGGCAAGCGCGGCGGCCGGGCCGATGCAGGTTTGTCCGCCATCTCCTTCCTTGGCCGCTTTTTCTATCACACCACTCCATTCTACGGGCAATTCCAAAAGTCGGAGGGTATGGCCGGTCGGAGCCGTATCAAAAATAACCACATCATATTCCGGCTCTTGCAAAAAATCCGTGAAGCGGTCAAAGGCGGCCATTTCCGCCGTGCATGGCGAATTCAATTGCTCCTCCAAAACCGCAAAGCTCTCAACGGGAATCAGTCCGCGGAGAGGAGAGAGCGTCCGTTCCTTGTATTCGGCTGTCGCAACATCAGGATCGAGCTCCATTGCTAATAGATTTGGCACGCCGTTAATGTCCGTAACCTTATGGCCAATTTTTTGTTCAAAAACATCGGCTAAATTTGAAGCCGGATCGGTGGTGATAATAAGCGTCTTTTTGCCCTGGCCGGCAAAATACATAGCGCTTGAGGCGGCCATTGTGGTTTTGCCAACGCCACCCTTTCCCGAAAAGAAATAAAATTTTGTATTCATAGTTATTTATTGATAAAAGTTTCGAACTCTTTCAGTGTCGGGTATGCGCCGGTTTTAACAACTTTCCCGTCGCAAGTGGTGATCGGCAGGGCTTTTAATTGCTGTTCCTGAATGAGCCTTATGATTTCCGGATTATCCTTGAACGCCTGCGGGCTCTGGGTAATGAGGTAGCGTTCGACTTCCGCACCCATATTTCTAATTTTTTCCAATGTATCTTGAAGATTAATAAGCGCCTGATCAGGATTCGGACCGCATACGCCGGACGAACAGCACATTGGAGGATCATAAATAACAAATTTATTTTTCATATTATTGGATATTAATTAATAAAAAATTTATAGCCTAGAGATAAAACTACCCGCAACAACCATTATTATCCTTTTTATCGCCGCAACATTTGGAATTATTTTGATTTGGCTGACATTTTATATTGCCAGCACTGCCACCACCACAACACCCACCAGAACTATAGCTGGCGGCAAGATTTTTTATAAAATCAAGGGTAGAGATATTTTGTTTAATTTCTTTTGACCCACATTTTGGACAAATAAATTTTTTACCCCCTTCTTCTTTTTCTTGCAATGTTGCTTCGATGTCAAAAACATTCCCGCAATTTTGACATTGATAACTATATGTTGGCATATTTTTTGATAAATTATTTATTATTTAAAAATTTAACACTTGGATTTAGTTTCCTTTGCAAAAATTATTTTTTCTATAAATTCTTGCAATTTAGCTATTTTTTTTCTATTAAGCGAATAATAAACCCATTTGCCGTCCCTGTTCATTTCAACTAAATCACTTTCCTTTAGCACTTTCAAATGATGGGAAACAATGCTTTGTTTTAATTTTAATTTTTCAAATATTTCGCAAACACATTTAGGCCCCGTGGCCAAAAGTAAAACAATATCAAAACGAACAACGTCGCCTAAGGTTTTTAAAATCAGAAAATATGTATCTTTTTTATTATTTTTCATAATTTCATATTAATTTATATTAATATGTTATCAAATTAATAATTATTAATCAAGTATTGAAAAATTGTATAAAAACTGGCCTTTTAGACCAGTTTTTATTTAAAAAATATGTTACCAGACGCAATAATAAATTACTTTTTTATTAGCACACCAAATTTTCCCATGAATCATTTTTTGTCTTGATTCTTGAAGATTTATTTTTTCCCTTTTAACAACTTAGCCGAGTTAAGAAATACGGCTACATCAGGGAGAGATTGTGCCGCCGCCGCTAGAATTGGTGGCAAGAAACCAAACGCAGCTAGACTGATTCCAATTATATCGAAACCGATACCAAACGCCATATTTTGCTTGATCGTTGAAAAAGTACGACGAGCTATTTTTATAGCTTGTGGTACTTCACGCCAGTCATCTTTCATTAAAGCGATATCCGCCGCCTCTAAGGCGACATCTGTTCCGGTAATTCCCATGGCGATACCGACATCGGCTTTAGTCAAAGCCGGTGCATCATTTACGCCGTCGCCAACCATCACCACCGTATAGCTTTGTTTTTGCAACTCTTCCACGACAGCAATTTTATCATGTGGTAAAAGCTCGGCTCTATATTCGATATCCAGCTCTTTGGCAATCGCCTCGGCAATGTGTTTATTGTCGCCGGTAAGCATGATGATTTTCTTAAATCCTAATCGCTTTAATTCCTTTATCGCTTCTTTTGCTTCCTGTCTTATGACATCCTGTACCGCTAAAAATCCCAAAATTCCAGAAGTCTTTTTAGCTAAAATCAAAACGGTTTTTCCTGCGACCTCAAAAGTTTTTATTTGTTCTAAGATTGATTTGGAAATCTCAATTTTGTACTCATCCAGCAACTTTTTGTTTCCTAAAACAAAGTCTTCGTGATTAATCGTGGCGATTACTCCCATGCCAGCTTCGACTTTAAATTTTTCAGGATCAATCAGAGTAGCTTGCTCGTCTTTGGCCTTATCCAAAACTGCCTTAGATAAAATATGTTCCGAATATTTTTCTATTGAGCCAGCTAAAGCGATAATTTCTTTTTCTGATTGACCGGCAAGCGGGATAATATCAGTTATTTTCGGCTGTCCAAAAGTTAAGGTGCCGGTCTTGTCAACTAAAATTACATTGGCTTTGGCTAAAATTTCCAGATATTTTCCGCCTTTGATCAAAATACCTTGCTTAGCAGACCGTCCGACAGCGGCGACTACAGCCATTGGGGTGGCTAAGGCAATGGCACAGGGGCAAGCTACCACCAGAACGGCTATGGTAGCAGATAAATTTCTTGATATTAAATAGGTTAAAATAGCAACTAAAATCACAAACGGCAAATAGAGCGCACTAAAGCGATCGGCGAATTTCTGGACTGGAGCTTTATGACTTTCCGCCTCCTCAACTAAGGTGATGATTTTCCCCAAAGTGGTATCCGCCCCAATACGGGTAACCTCAACCTCTAAAACACCTCTCTGGTTTATTGTACCGGCATAGACTTCACCACCAATGTGTTTTTCAACCGGTAGCGATTCTCCGGTAATAGCTGATTGATCAACCGCACTGGTTCCTTTCATAACCTTGCCGTCGGTAGGGATATTTGTGCCCGGTTTAATGATAATAATATCGCCGACTTTCAATTCGCCGATTGGAATTTCAAATTCAGCATGATCTCTTTTGACGATGGCAGTTTTTGGGGAGAGTTTTATAAGTTCTTTGATTGCTTGGCGTGAACGATCGACAGTGAAAGTTTCTAAAAAATGAGCAATTCTTACAAAAAATACAATCAGAAGTGCGGCCGAGAATTCTTGGGCGAAGGCAGCGGCGCCAATGCCAACGCTCATTATTAAATCGGTAGTTACTGATTTATTAATCAAATTTTTGAAAGCATTCTTGAAAATCGGATATCCTCCAACTAAAGTCGCAGCTAAAAGAACCCAGTATGGCACCGCCAAAAATGCTTGTTCTAAAATCCCCAAACGCTCCAAAATAATTTCAACAAGAACAAGGACGGCCAGAATGCTAACAAAGGCAAAGATAATAGTATTGGCTAAATCTCTTTTTTCGTATTTTTTTTCTCCGTCCTCTATTTTGTAACCTAATTTTTGGATTTCTTGTTTTATTATTTCAAGATTAATTTCATTTTCATCATAGCTTAAAGCCAGCTTTTCCGAAGAATACATAAAACTGTAATTCTTTACGCCTGGCAATTCCTTTATTTTTTTCTCAATACCAGTGGCACAGTCAGGACAATCCATGCCCTTGATTTTTAATATATTTTCTTTTTGATTCATAAATTTATTTATTAAATATTAAATCCGGAGTTATTTTTTACAAGCATTATCCACGCAACTTTGGCAATTTTCTTTTTTCTGTAACCAGAAATAACCGATCACAACGGAAATGATGGTTAGAATAGCAACTATTGGCTTAGTTAATCCCAAGAAAGATGCTCCGAATAAGCCTAGATAAACGGCCAACATCGGCGAGCCACAACAACCGACTAAAAAACAACCAAAGATATATAAAATTGTGACCAGTGACAACCCTCCAAAGACCCCTTTATACCCGCCTTTGTTTCGATCCAAAACCTTCAGGAAAGAAAAGGTGAGAAAGGCTAACGCTAGGGCATAAGAAAAACCCATGAAATAATCTTTTTGTTCAAAATAGCCTCTTAGAATAAGATCGTTTTGTGATCCCACTGTAACCCATGGAGAAAACCATGTTTTGCTTAAATAAAAATAAACAAGATGGCTTAAAAAGACTATGAAAAAAACAATCAGTGGGATGTAAATATTCTTTTTCATTGTGATTTAACTTCGGTTGCCTTAATTAGCAACTTACCGTCATTGCTCTGGGATACTTTTCCTGTAGCAATTACAAAATCTTTTACATTCGGCATTGAACCAGAATAAGCCACAGGAATTTGATTAATAGCACAGGTTACCACGCCACAACTGGCATATTCTTTGTTATCTATTAAAACAATCATTTGACTTTCAGGATACACAAAAGATACAACGCCCTTGAGCTGTATTTCCTTGCCTAGATAGGAATATGGATTTTTTGCAAACCCCTCCACATCAACAACATTGTTATAATTTTTTTGGCTGGTTATAGCGGCGGAAGAAGTTTGATTCAATTTTTCTACCAAGCTTTTCATTCCGAACGCACTTCCGATAGTAATGATTACTAAACCAATTAATATAACCGTTTGTTTATTTTTAATCATAATTATGGTGATTTATTATAAATTTAATATCTTGTGCATTTGTAAATATTGTCCGATGATGTTTTTAAAATTTTTTGCCCAAGTTTTAAGAGATTTGCGATGTTTTTGTTGGTTAAGCTGTAAAAAACTTGTTTGCCATCCTGTTTGCTTTTAACAAGATGGCATTCTTTAAGGCAACTTAAATGAGCTGAGACATTGGGTTGAGATAGACCAGTTTTTTTTACAATTTCATTTACAGGTTGTTTATCTTTAATCAATGTTTTTAGGATTGCTAGTCGTGAGGGATCGGAAAATCCATTAAACAACCTCGATTCTAATTGGATTGTGTCGTTACTCTTTAATTTCATAGTTTATATTATATAATCATATAAGCACTTGTTTATATGATACACCTAGTAAAATTTATCGTCAACATTTATTTATCCACATAAGTTTTAAAAAACAACCACCGCTTATAGCCCCTTTGTGTTCTTGCCTTTCGTTTTTGTTTCGTTTATAATATCAATATAACAAACAAAACTATGTCTACACTTACTAAAAAACAAAAGCAAATTTACGATTTTATTCGTGAATACACGGGAAAAAACGGTTATGCCCCTTCCCTGACAGAAATTGGGAACGAGTTCGGAGTCTCAACGGCCTCGACTATCCACAAGCACATTTCCAATCTTATTGAAAAAGGACTCGTCAAAAGAATTAAAGGGGTGGCACGGAGCATCGAACTGGTCGGCAAAAAAACGGTTGATTTTATGGCCATACCGATTATAGGAACCATCGCTGCGGGTCGGCCGATTGAAGCAATAGAGGTTTCGGAAGACGTCGTGGAAATAGCTAAAGACAGACGTTTCCAAAACGGCGAACTTTACGCTCTTAAAGTCAAAGGAAATTCAATGATAGGCGACGGCATATTCGACGGCGATATCGCAATCATTAAAAAACAGGAGTGGGCCGATAATGGCGATACCGCTGTGGCGATCATCGACGATAACGAGGCCACTCTTAAAAAATTCTATAAAGAGAAAGGGCGAATAAGACTGCAGCCGGCAAATCCCGTTTTCCAGCCGATATTTAGAAAAAGAGTGGAAATAAGAGGGATAGCGGTAAAAATAATCAGAGATTTGCACAGATAACCCCGACTTTTTATTTATTTTTTAAAAAAATTTTAAGTTTTCTTAATACCTCTTTTGCTATAATGGAATAAAGGGACCTATCAAAATTTTATATAAACAATATGCCCTCCAACGTCAAAGAGTTGAGGGCCGAACTGAAGAATTTATCTTCTTCTTTTTTGGAAGAAGAAAATGTTTTTCGCAAGTCGGTAATAGTCTTTAATTTCGTCGAAACGATTTTAAAAAATAAAGAAGCGAAAAAAGCGTTCGACTCTCTCGTTGCCGAAGCCGCCGAAGAAATAAATTCCGCGGAGACCGGAAGCGAAGAAGACATTTTAAAAACAAAGCTTTGTTGCGGAAGCCGCTTTTGGCGTCATTTCGCCGACCTGGACGCCGTTCATTCGATCATGAAAAAAATGCGACGCGACAAAGATCGCCGCGCTTTAAAAAAATTGGACGATATAATTTGCCAACCATATTCCGCGAATTTGTTTCATGCGGCCTTTCAGGTCGTCGGCGGCTGCGTTTTGGAAAAAATGGAACAGGAAGAATTTTTGAAATGGGCCGATAAATCAGGTCTGACTTGGTTTGACGAAAAAAGAAGCGTTCTTTATATAAAGGGACTCAAAGTTTATATAAACAAACAAGACAAGGAAACTAACGCCCACAAAATATTGAAATATATTTTCAAAGACCATAGGGATGACTTGAAAGATAATTTTTTCTATTCCGAAATAGCGGAGGACGTCTTTGAAGACTTGGAATATAAGATAGACCAAAATTCCTGGCAAAAATATTACGATACTTGCAAGAGAATAAACGAAAAAATTGTTAGCGGCACCAAAAATGCTGTGGAAAACTTTTTAATCTTTAACTCCGGAAAAAGAGGGTGTCTAAAAATCAACCCCGAATATCTATGATTCATTGGCAAAAAATCAAAAACCTTGGACTAAACATTTAGCTAAACTTTGTCCAAACCGACTTTCATACAATAGCCTCATAACGATTATGAGGCTTTTTTTATTAAGCCCCAAAACCGCTATCGCCGCATAAAGGTCGAGGCGCGAAAACTAATTAATAAGATTAAAAAAAGCTTCTATGTTTTACATTAAAGGAACAATAAAAGACGACAAGATAGAAAGTTTCACTCGCAAAGACGGGACTCCCGGACAAAAAAGATTGCTTTACATCGAGCCGTTAAACAGCATTTACCCGATAACCGTAAACGTGCCGATTGGCAAAGACTACGGCAAGATCGGCGCCAAAGTGGAAATTGAAGTTAGAGTCTATCCTTTCTCTTTCGTCAACAAGGAAAGACAAAAAGCGTTTCTTTCGGTTTACGTTCCGGAAGAAGACGACAAGAAATAAAAACTCATATGGATTTTATAATCGCCACTACAACCGCAACTTCGACTATTTATCGCCTGACCGACGAGGCTTTGAATCTCCTGAATTTCAATTATCAATTCTGGACACTATTCGTCTGCGCGGCTTTCGGATTCGCGACAACATTCTTAATCATTAAAATCTGCGAATAATATGCATGCAGCGATTATAAATTTCTTCGAGTCTCTCGGGAACATCGTCGTCCCCGTCCTGGCAATCGCCATGATAGCCAAATTATTCATAAAAATTAGCAGATAATAAAATTATGTGCTCCGCAGCAATACTAGCTTCAAATTCTTGTTTTCTGGATAACTGGGTCAATATCACACACTCACTATCCACTAGCTTGGTTATGGGCGCGTTTCTCGGAGCAACGGTCGGCATAATTATATTATTTTTTAAGAAATAATTTAACTTTACTTCTATGATCAAAAACATCACGAAGAAAATTAAAGTCGGCTTAATGGCTTTGCTGGGGGTTATCGGTTTCAGCGCCGGTTCCGCTTTCGCGGCGATGGATGCGGATATCGCTTCCACCACCAACGGAATGGCGACGACCGTCAAGGACAACTTGATGGGCGTGTTAATCGCTAACTTGCCGACCATCGTCATAGTCGGCGTGGCCGTTTTGGCCATCGGGTTCATTTGGAGATTGTTCCGCCGTTTCGCTAAATAGCCCTCAGGCCGTCCGAGCTTCTCTCTCCTCGGGCGGCTTACTGGGATATTAAGCCCTTTAATTAAATTCTATGAAAAAGTTAAATATCACAATCGGGCTGCTTTTTCTTTTCTTGTTCGGAATATTTTTTGACTCAGGAGTTGCCGAAGCTTCCGGGGGAATATATTTAGACAGCACCGGATACGTTTTTAAAAAGAATTCCGACGACGGAAACGGAAACTTCACTTTTTCAAATACCATCGGAACGTCGTGCAGTAACCGTCTTCTGATGGCTTTTGTTTCTACTTACACCGACGGTGCCGGTTGGGGAGACGCAGCTTACGGAGGATTCACGATGACGGACAGCGGAATCGGAAGCCAGGCTTATGTTGGACAAGTTCGTCATATGCGCTGGCAAACTTTTATTCTTATTAATCCTCCTGTTGGAACGCAAAATTTCCATGTCAGAAACACGCGCGGCCAATATTCCGATCCGGCGACGATAGTTTTAAAAACTTTTTGCAACGTCGATCAAACAACGCCGCTTGATTTCGTCCGCGGCGGTTTAAGCAATTACAGCGGAAACGGCATAGGCAGCGGCTATTTTAATATCACCAACAACGACAGCCTGGTTTTATTTAATTACATACTGGCGACTGGCGGAACTGTTTCCGGAACGGCCGGATTTTCTTCCAGTTCTTTAAACGCTTACGATTACGCCGGGCAACAAATTTATAATTTCTTTACGGCGATAGTCGATAAAAAAACGGCCACAGATTATTACTATGTGGGCGGAACCGATACCGACTGGGCACGCTCGCTAGATATTTTTGTTTTAAACGCGGCCGCTCCGACTTCAAACATAACAATTACTTCACACAGCGTAAATCACGCCAACGGCAACGTATCAATAGCCGGAACCTGCGACACTATCGGAACCGGACAAAATCAGCTTGATATTTACGCCAATTCTCTGGGCGATCCGAAATTATTTGTCGTCGACTGCATAAGTAATTCTTTCTCCGCCGTATACCCGGGCATGGATTACGGCACGTCGACGATTTATGTTATAGACGCGCTTAATAACGCCACCGTTAATCGGGCGAGCTTTGCGGAAACCAGAAACAGGCCGGAATCGAAAATCGAAATCATGTATCCAGAAGCCAGCTTTACCAAGCGCGGCCGAACGCAAGAATTCGTCGGCTATTGCGAACCGTTTTACAGCGGCGGACTGGATAAAGAAGATGCTGTCCCAAATACATTGACTATTCAAGCCGGCTCCTCGCTGCCTCCCGTGGCTCCTTCTTGCACCTGCACGCCGAGCGAAAATGATTTTACCTGGGGAACTTTTTCCTGTTGGTATACGGCTCGAGCGGTCGGAGACGTCAACGTCTGCGTCATAGACACGAAAGACTACAACAACGTCGATTGTCTGCAAATGGGTTTTACCGACTACAATGCGACAACAATTGCTTTTTATCCTTATTTTCAATGGTCTTTCGATTCTGGGGCCGGAGCTAAGTTTCAACAATCATCAATGGATATTTACGACACGCAAGGAATAAGCCAAAATGCCGTGCCGCTTTATTTCACTTTTTCGGAAGACGTTTATAACGCCTCGTCGACTTATGTTTTCAAGCTGGAAGATTACACCGTCGGCACCACTACGCCGCAAGTTATCGCCTCGTCCACAGTTGCCGATTTGGATCTCAATCAATTTCGCCAAATCGGTTTTGAACGGGATTTGTCTATTTTAAACAAACGGACTCTATACGCATCTCTATCCAGCGCGACCGGAACCGTAAAAATTTATCAGGGCGTAAATTTGTTTATCACTTATCATCCTTTCTATTATCCCACTCCGCCCATAGACTTCGGCAGCATATTTCCGCGAATGAAAAGCACTCTCTCGGAAAAATTTATCTTTCACCAATTTTTTCAGGCTTACGACATTCTGCTCGCCAATTTTACCAAAGTAATCCCGGAAGTCGTGCCGCAATTCCCGATGAAATTCATGACCGGAAACAATCAATTCAATTTGAGCATTCCAGCTCTTGATTTTGAAAGCGCGCCCGTCAAATATTTCGCTCAGCATTTAAGACCGATGGGCGACGGCTTGCTGTGGCTCGGCTTCATCGTTTACGTGTTTTTTAGAATCTTGGGCGCTTTCAGCCCCAATGATAAAAATTAATCATATGACCGGATATCCATTCGATTGGGCGATAAACGCCTTCATAAAATTCTGCGGCGAGTTCTTCGACTCCATGCTGGCTTTTGTCTTTTCTTTTCTTCCCTCGAACGAAACATTCGCCGGCTGGATAAGCATAGATACCGAAAAGCTTGATTATGCCACGCAAAAAATAGCCGACACGATCAGTTATTTCAACATTGTCTTTCCGTTCGATACCCTGTTTTTGATAATGTCGTTTATGCTCGTCTTCGAGACGGTTCTTTTGTTCTTCAAGATTACAATTTTCATCATCGGCCTCTTGCGCGGTGGGCACTAACAATATGATAAATATCGTCGTCGGCAAGCCCGGCTCGGGGAAAACATATTATCTGGTCAGGAAAGCTCATAAATTCTTGCGGCAAGGTCGCGACGTTTATTCTAATTTTTTTATAGACTTCAAATCGTATGACGAAGAAACAAGAAAAAAACCTATTAACCGTTGGCTGGACAGGTTTTATAATCTTCCTTTTATTAGGGATGTTCGCGCTAAATTGTTTCATAACAAAAATAGACAATTCGGAAAACTCTATTTCTGGAACGAACTCGAGGACTTGCTCGAAATAAGAGGCGGCGAAATTTTAATCGACGAGTGCCAAATATATTTTAACTCGCGCTCCTGGAAGAAACTTCCTTTTCGTCTGCAATACAAACTGCAGCAGCACCGCAAGCATATCAGAAAGAACGGAGACGGTTCTTTTATGGCTTTGAATATTTGGGGTGCGGTTCAAAACGTGAAGCGCATCGATACCGTCGTCCGGGAATTGGTTAATAACATTTATTCGCTAAAGAAAATTGGGCCTTTATTCAGGGCTTGCTTATACGACATCGAAGACATCGATAAAGAGAAGCGCAAACCCTATAAAATCAGTCTGTTCTTATTCAGCAAAAAATTGGCGGCTTGTTATGACACTTTTCAGGAAATAATCGGATTTAAAGAAAATAAATAGTTGACCGGCCGCATCCAATTTTTTTATTTGTCGGCGAGTTCTGCTAACGAGCCGACAAATAAAAATGACGCGGCCGGTAAATGAGATTTTAGAAAATATAATATTAGATAATTAACTTGACCATACGCACACACCGGCAGAAAAAAATCAATATGATTTACAAAAACATCAAATATGAATTTGAATACATCCTCTGGCTTAGAGGAAGAATTAAAGCTCTGCGCTTCGGAATAAGCCATAGAGTCAAAACGGACAGCACCGATGATTACGAACTTCTGGCTCGCAAACTTAAATCATATAATGAGGAGTTTAATTCTGTCATAGACGAATTGACCTCCCTATTGAGAAATGGCGACTTATCGGCACAAACTGATAATATCGGGCAAGAAAGCGGAGCTCTACGAATACGAAGCTCCTATTCGGAGCGGCAAGAAAAAGAAACCGGGGAAAAAGGCCAAACGGCGCACCAAAGAGGAAGTGATAGCGGAAGCGAAACGGAACGAAAAAACCGCTTTCCGGATGGAAGTGATGCGAGACTTCTCTTTGCGGCGCACCAGAGCAAGAATAGTTCGCCTCATAGATTCCAACCCAGACTTGAAGGTCTTTATAACCCTGACTTTCGCCGATAATATCAAGGAACTGAAAGAGGCAAACATAATTTTTAAAAAATTTATTCTGCGCTTAAAATACGGGCGAGAAAATCTTAAATATTTGGCCGTGCCCGAATTTCAAAAGCGCGGCGCGGTTCATTACCACTTGCTGATAAATTTTGAAATCGCCAACGATGAGCTAGCAAAAATATGGCAACAAGGATTTGTTATGATAAACCGAGTAAAGCACATCAATAATTTAGGATTATATATTTCAAAGTATGTCGGAAAAAATTTGTTCGACATCCGCTATTTCGGAATGCGAAAGATATTGGCTTCAAAAAATCTTGAGCAGCCGATCATAATAACAGCTTTTAAAGAAGTCAAAGAATTCTTAGTAAACGCCATCGGAAATATCCCTCCCCTTTTCAGCAAGACCTATCGCTCAGACTGGTTCGGACGGATAGATTACCGGCTTTACGGGACTTAATAATACCTTTGGTTAAAACATAGTCGCAGGACTATGTATGAACATAAAAAAAGAGCACGTTGACAAATTTATCAGCGTTTACGAAAAAACCTTCCGCGATAAGGTCGCTTATCGGGAAGCATTCGAGCAATGCCTGCAGCTGGTGCTTTTACTAAGCGCGATTTATCACCCCATGACGCCCGAAGATTTCAAACGCGTCCAGGAAAGACGCCGCAAAACCGGCGATCTTTAAGGCCTTGAAAAAATAGGCCGTTATGGTAATATATTGGTGAGACCCAACTAAATAACATCCGCCAGAGGATTTTTTATACTCGCCCCCAAAAAGGGACGGTTCTGCCGACGAGTATTGCCTTTGGCGATATTTAGTTGGGTCTCCAGGACCGCCCCTTTTTGTTATGAAAAAACCAAAAACCGAAAACAAAAAATCGAACATAGGCTGCAAAACGTTGCTTAATATGGCCGAAGCTCTCAACGAAATTCGGTTAGATTTTGAATTGCCGGACGAACATCTCGACCGGGAAAGCAAAGCGGAAACGCTGAAAGAAATCCGGGACGACTTGATAAGCATTTTTTGGAATTATGACTTGGTAAAAAGGAACAAATATGCAAACGACAACGACAAACAAAATTAAATATTTCGCCTATGTCCGCAAATCAACCGAGGGAGACGAACGGCAGGCATTGTCGATAGATAGCCAAAAAGACAAAGTCCGGGAATTCTTTGGCGGTTTTGATATTGTCGAAGTCTTGGAAGAAAAGCACACGGCGTTCAAACCATACAGCCGGCCGGTATTCGCCGAAATGATAAAACGTCTTGATAGGGGTGAAGCGCAAGGGATAATCGCCTGGCATCCAGACAGATTGAGCCGCAATGAAATAGACGCCTCGACCATAACCTATATGGTCAGAACCGGCTTGATCAAAGATCTGAAATTCGGCTCTTATAATTTTGACAATTCCCCGGAAGGAATAATGATGTTGCAGCTGGCGCTCAGCCAATCGCAATATTTTTCCTCCAAGCTGGGCAAGGATGTTAAGCGTGGCCTGGAAAAGAAATTTGAAATGGGCTGGCAACCTAATATCGCGCCGGAGGGCTATTTAAACAAACGGGACGATATAAAAGGCCAAAGCAGCATAATAATTGATAAGGCTACTTTTCCGCTCCTGCGACGAGCTTTTGACCTTATGCTGACCGGCACTTATACCGTGCCGCAGGTGCTTGATAAGTTAAACGGCGAATGGGGATTCAAGACAAAAAGATTCAGAAGCCGGGGCGGCAAACCAATGTCCAGGAGTGCTTTATATCGCATTTTCACCAGTCCGTTTTACGCCGGCATTATCAATTATAATGGCAAGGAGAATAAGGGCAAACACAAGCCGATGATCAGCCTGGAAGAATACGACAAAATTCAGCTAATTATGGGCCGGAACGGAAAGCCAAGAAACCAAAAAAAGGATTTTGCCTATACCGGCCTGATCCGTTGCAAAGAATGTGGCTGTCTTATAACGGCGGACATCAAACACAAGATTATAAAATCAAACGGCGAAATGAGAAGCTATACCTATTATTGCTGCACCCACAAGCGGAAGGATTATTCCTGCCGACAACCGGCGATAAACAGAACCGATTTAGAAATACAAATAGAGAAAGAGTTGGAAAAATATCAAATCAGGCCGGAATTTTTGGATGTCGGCTTGGAGATAATTAAAGATTTAGAAAAAGAAGAATACGATAAACGTATAGCTGTTAAAAATAACGCCGGCAAAACCGCCGAGGCGTTAAAAGAAGAAATGAAAAACCTGACAAAAATGCGCTGCCGCAATCTTATCGGCGACGAGGAATATTTGGAATCAAAAAATGAGTTAACGCGCGAATTGGCTAAATTAGATTTTAACGAATCTGGATGTAATGCGGACACGAAAGTAATTGAACTGACGAAAAAGACTTTTCATTTGGCAATTTATGGCCGCAAGCAATTACTGGAAGGTGATAACGAGGCCAAAAGACAGGTTATAAATGCTTTAGGCTCGAACTGGACTTTGGAACAGAAAAAAATTGGAATGTTAGCATATAAATGGCTCGAGCCGATTCAAGAATCGCAAAAACTCCTCAACGACAAAATAACAAGGTTCGAACTGGCGAATATCCCCATAAACAAAAGACGGAATGAGCTTTTAGACTCACTCCGTCCCTGTCTGCGGAGAGGGTGGGATTCGAACCCACGGTACCCGTGAAGGCACGACAGTTTTCAAGACTGTTCCATTCGACCACTCTGGCACCTCTCCTATCTGAACCGACGGACTTTAATTTTCTAAAAACCACTCTAGCATGTTTTTTGTTAATTTTCAATAAAAATGATAAAATAACAACAAAATAAAGTAAAGGCATAAAAATATGTTCAATATCCTTAATCTATTCAAAAATATTCCTGATACCAGTAATGGCAATTCATTGAGCGCCAGCAAGGCGGAGCGCGACGAATTATGCACGACGATAATCAATTCTTCGGCCTTGAAAGGCGGTTTCTACCTCTTGATAATACTGTCTACTTTCATCGTAACGGTCGGATTATTGAAAAATAATCTTATTCTGACTATAGGCGGAATGCTGGTCGCTCCTTTGCTTTCACCGATAATGTCAATCTCCTTATCTATTACTATCTTGAACTTAAGGGTTTTCTTGCGATCAATCCGGATCTTTATCATCTCGGCCCTGGCTTCCCTGCTCGTCTCTTATATCTTGGGACTAATAGCTAATTTTTCTCTCTCCCGGATAGAATTGATAGACTTAATGAAGGCTACCGGCCTGACCACGCTCCTAATCCCCATCGCCGCTGGCGCTGCCGCCAGCTTTACCTGGGCCAAGAAGGATTTAAACAGCTCTTTGCCTGGCGTAGCAATCACAGTTACCTTATTGCCGCCTCTTACGGTCATGGGGCTAGCTCTGGCCGCCAAAGATCTCTTGATATTCAAAGAAGCCCTCGATGTTTATCTTCTGAATGTCGCGGGAATCATTATCGGCAGCTTGGTTATCTTCGTCCTGATGGGATTCTATAAGTCCGCCAAGAAAATAATCGCCCAAGTGGAAGAAGAGGAAAAGAACTAATGATAATTCGGATAATAATAAAAACTACCCATTAAGGGTAGTTTTTATTATCAATTTTTCTTATTTTCTACGGTATTAGTTGCTGGTCGCGGTATCCATGACATTCTCACTGCCATCGTTAATCATTATTTCTCCCGACATCGAGCTAGAACTGTCTGTCTGCGGAGTAGATGTGGCGCTTAAGGCTGGACGGCAAGACTTGAGGCTATCCTTATAAGTCTTCCAGATCGACTCCTGCGCTAATTTAGCTGTCTTGGCGATTTGGTCGTGCGTATCCTGGAAAGTATTGATGCAGGCGTCTAAAGCATCGTGCTGATTAGCCGTGGTTTGGATGGCCGCCTGCTGGCAGGTGCTCCGCGTATTGATAGCCGCTTGCAAATCTGTCATGGTTGTCGCCAATTTCGCGACTAAAGCCTGATCCTTAGTATTAATCGCGGCCGTAACGCAAGCCACTGCATCGCCGCTGACAATAGCCGAGGTGGAAGAAGCGCGGCCCGGCATATTTTCCTCTTCATTATCGTTATTATTATCTTGGCCATTATCATCTTTCCTTATCCCCCAGAGAGCATTGCCTTTTTCCTGTATTTTCTCGTATAAATGGATGAAAGCCGGAGCGGGGATCTTTTCTAAAATCTTTTTGGCTTTATTGACCAGCGCCCCGGGAGATACTTTATCCGTGCTGGTTCCACTTAATTCCTGGCTGCTGCCTAGGTTGCCCTGGGCCGCTCCATTATCCTGGCCAAGGCCAGCATTCAGGCGAATGCCATATAAAGCGTTACCGACACGCTTCATCACCCTGAATTCCTTGATGTATTCGGGCGATAGGATCTTCTCTAACTCATCGGCTCGTGCCGGCAGAAAAGCGGCAAAAGCGAAAATTAGCGAAGCTAAAACTAACAAAGATGTCATTTTTTTCATAATTTTTACCCTAAGGGTCAATTAAAAAAATAAATAAATTATATAAAGGATCTAATTGCCGTATTTGCGTTTGAAATCAGCCTCATCGCCAAAAGGCGAAAAATCCTGTTCTATCTGGCTCGCCTGGGCCTTGAAACCCGGCTTATTCTCGTGCATGATGCCGCACCAATACTTTTCTGTCCGTCCGGCGATTTCCTTCAGGTATAATAAGACCCCATTAGCGTAGCCGCAGTACATGCAGTCAATCTTTTCCAGCGGAGTCAGGTAAGCCAGTTTATTCCTGTCCCGCACCAAGATATAGGCGGAACGCTTCACTTTCGGAAGATGGTAAATAGGGAAACAGACCGCCTGATACAGGGACGTCAACAGGTCTAGAAATATGAGCCCGATAAAAGGCAGCCAGATAAACGGCGCGGAAAGAAGGTGCCCCAAGAACCTCTGCGAGCGGAAATGGCGGTAATCCATAGCCAGAAAAAATAAATAATAGTTATGATAAAACAGCTATGATCTTATTATAACAAAATTACGGAGAGTTTTCTACCCATACTCGTTAGAATATTAAAAACGCTAAGAACGGTCTAGGTTTTAGCCTGGAAATCAGCTAAATCCCTCAGGACCTCCGCAGCGTGTTCTAGAGGATCAACGTCGTCATAAACTTTCGCTATCCGTCCGCTAGGATCGATAAGATAAGAAATACGGCTGAATAACCCGCCGGCGCCATAGTCCTTGACGATCTTATGGTCGTCGTCTGAAAGCAGGATAAAAGGCAAGGAAAACTCTTGAGCGAATTTTTCATGGCTGACGACCGAATCCTTGCTGACGCCGAGGACGACCGTTTCCAATTCCTGGAATTTCGGATACTTGTCCCGGAAGGCGCAGGCCTCCTTCGTACAGCCCGGAGTATTATCGCGCGGATAAAAATATAGGATAACCCAGCGGCCGCGGTAGTCAGACAGGCGATGTAACTGGCCAGTCTGGTCCTTAGCCTCCGCTTCCGGGGCATAGATGCCTGTTTTAAGCATAAATTTACAAAAAATTAATAAAGCTTATTTTATTAATACGCCTGGACGGAAATAAATGATACAAAATAAAAAATCCCGTCTTTTCGGCGGGATTGGAATCGTTTCTTGGCGGCTCAATATTATTTTAAATAAACATTCAGCTTATGCCAGAATCTTTCATTATTTTTATCAATGCTAATCGTACCATCCATAAAATACGGTTCTCCTCCCAGGCTGAGTTTATCCCTAATCTGGCGGATTATACCATCGGAGAATTCGATATTGAATAAAGAGTCCGGATGGTCTTTGATCATCCTCAGGGCGGCATTATCAAGATCCGGCTCAATTTTTAACTTACTATCGCCGGTCAGGAGATAAGCGGGATAAGCGGAAGTAGCGGGGTAGATATCGGTCGGGAGCTGCGGGCGCCCGGGTCTAACTGAATATGGCCCGATGTATAGATCATACCAAGCGGGCATATCCTTCAGAGGAATCGGCTGCCAACCTTTTTCTCGCAGGATTCTGAAAGCGGCGTCCAGATAAGCTCCTCGGGAACTTCTTTCAGCTAATTGCCCTATGCGCTTATCATAGGAATTCAACCAGCCGATCAAATCCGGCCACTCCGCTTGGACCGGAAACGTCTGGTTGATCAAGCGGATGCTGAATAGCCACTTGCTGAATAGCTCAACATTCAGGCCATTCTCTTCAAGATATAGCCAGAATAAATAAGCTTTAGAATAATAGCTTTCCCATTCTTGATCAAAGCCGATCATCCTGAGGTCGGATAGATCTGGTCTTAATCTCGCCCGATAAAGCATAGCCGATAGGACGGACGCGAAATTATTCCGGACGTACCTGGTAGAAAGATATGTCGTCAATCCTTCGTACAGGCCGAGGATGTCTGATGTTTGATATCCGCCGTCAAAATAGCGATACGCCCTGGGAATAATGGCCTTCCCGACAAGGCTATGGAAAAGCGTATGGAAAACTCCGTCCTCCCGGATATATTTCGGGGTGGTAATGATATAGGGCGAATTATAATGCTCTAAACCAGTGACTATCGGCTTAGCGGTAATGAAATATGCCAAGAGATATCTTTTGCCATTATAATCCTGAATATACCGATGCCAATAAGTCGGCGCAAATTCTCCGATATTAGCGGCCGCCGTATCTACCGCCTGGAAGGCTCCAGTCAGCGCTGCTTTTCCAGAACTATCATCCCAGGCGTAAACTACATCCATATGATCTACGCGGTTGAACGGCGTGGCTCTGACCAGATATTTCCCCTTATTGATCAGGATGATCGGAAATTCTCTGGCTACAAAATAACTGGGAAAGCTCAGCCTGGCTCGCTTACCGCGCCAAATTTTTCCGCCCCAGACCAGAACCTTGCCGCTGGGGATTGAAATTTTTATAGTCAGCGGAGCTGATAATTCAGCCGGAACGACGCCGGAAGAGATCTGATAGATAATAGAGCCGAATTTTCCTGAAGACATGCCTCTTTGAAAATCCGGTAACATCGCTTGGTAACGATTATGCCTTTTCTTAAAAAACAAGAACTTATCGCCGTGATGATTGCCCGGTGTAAACCCAGGAGAAACTGTCTTCCCTGTCGCCCGGATCGTAACTGTTGTGTCTGTGAAACTGACAGACATCAGATTTTGAGCCATGACAGTCATGGTCAAAACGCCTGATAATAATAAGAACTTCAATAATAACTTCATGGGAATCCCTCTGATTTATGGAAATTTATTTGATTGCTTGATTAATTTGTCAAATGACTATTGACTTGATAACATACATTAAAAATGAATGTTTGTCAATATATTACACTTAAAAATGTCCGAATCTTAGGCTATCGTTTCCAGCACCTCAAGGATATCGGCATATTCTTCTTCGCTTTCATCTGTCTGGAATTCTCGGACTTCTTCCGACAGTTTTTCCTTCAATTTTTGCCAATACTCGTTTTCAGCCGCAATGTGGAAGAGCGGCGTTCCTCCTTGGCGGAGAATATGATCAGGTATTTTATCCCGCACTAACTTATTGTATTTCATATATTTTATGATGACGGATTAATTATAGCACTCGTCCGGACGTCCATAAACCGCCTAATAAAAATAACCCTTATCTAGGGCTATTTTACGCGCGGAGAGGAAGGGATTCGAACCCTTGATAGGGATTTAAACCCCTATAACAGGTTAGCAACCTGCCGCTTTCGACCACTCAGCCACCTCTCCAAGATTACCTATTTTTTCAATTTTTATGTTATAATCAATATATAAAATATACTTGGCCTTGTCAAACGATAAAAGCCGAGAAAATTTAAAAATATGCCCGAAAATAACGCCCAATATCTAAGATGGCAAGTCGCGGAGTACAAAAAGCATGAACGTAGCCGCAACTGGTATATTCTCGCCGGACTATTCGCTCTTATCTGCCTCTTTTTCAGCTTTTTTACCATAAGCGGCTGGCGAATAGTCTTCCTCGGCCTCGGCTCTAATTTCCTTTTTGCCCTGATTATCATCCTGTCGGCCATAGTGATGATCATTAACGACAGCCAAAACCCTTTGATGGTTGATTTTGAAATCGGTCCGGAGGGGGTTAAGATCGGACGGCGTTTCTATGATTACGATGAATTGAAAAATTTTTCCGTCCTCTATAAACCGAAGGATAGCGTGAAAAACCTATACTTTGAATTCAAGAGTTTCGCCCATCCCCGCCTTTCCGTCCCTCTGCGCCGGATGGACGCTTTAACGGTACGTAATTTTTTAGTTAGATATTTAGACGAAGACCTGACTCGAACCGACCCGCCCCTGTCTGAACAGTTGACTAAACTGTTTAAATTATAATAAGATAGACTCCAGTCGGCTTTCGTCGTTCAACGGATAGGACACAAGATTGCGGATCTTGTAATCCAGGTTCGATTCCTGGCGAAAGCACATTTATGGTCAATCTCAATTCTCCCATTACCGAACTATACCGCGTCGGAAAAACTACTTCGGCCCTATTAAAAAAGCTAGGTCTAGATACTGTCCATGACCTGCTTTTTTATTTTCCCTTCCGATACGACGATTTCAGACATCATGCTAAGATCTCCGAATTGCTGGCCGGACAAAATGCCAACATTATCGGCACGATTGAGCTAATCCAAAATAAAAAAAGCGCCCGGCGGCGGATGTATCTGACAGAAGCGCTGATAGCCGATGACACTGATACTTTGAAAGTCATCTGGTTCAACCAGCCTTTCTTGACGCGCAGTTATAAGGTGGGCGACAAGGTTTCTCTGGCCGGCCGCGTCAGTGAAAATTACGGCAGTTTAGCCATGATTTCTCCGGTCGTAGAAAAGATCTATTCCGATGATCTTATCCATACTCAAGGGCTTATTCCCAACTATCATCTGACCGGCAATCTGACCCAGAAACAGATCCGCTTCTTAATCAAGGAGGTAATCGCCCTCGCCGACCAGGAAAAAGACTGGCTGCCCATAGACATCAAGGAGCGCTTGCGCCTCTTAGATTTGAGTAAGGCCTTGCGCCAGATCCATTTCCCTAAAGATCTGAGCGAAATGACGGCGTCTAGACAGCGCCTCGGCTTTACCGAGTTATTCTTGCGCCAATTGAAAGCCCAGATGATTAAAAGCGAACTGAAGTCGCGCCGGGCTATTCCCATCAAATTCCAAGAAGCGGAAACCAAAAGATTCGTAAATTCCCTGCCCTTCAAATTAACCGGGGCCCAAAGAAAATCCGCCTGGGAAATCTTGAAGGATCTAGAAAAAACATCTCCGATGAGCCGGCTGTTAGAAGGAGACGTCGGGAGCGGCAAGACTTTGGTGGTCATCCTGGCGCTTCTGAATGTCGCTAGGAATAAAAAACGATCCGTCTTGATGGTGCCGACCGAAATATTGGCTAGGCAGCATTTCGATCATATCACTCGATTGCTTGCTCCTTATGATCTTAAGATCTCTCTCCTGACCCATAGCCATAAGGATCCGGAAGGATTGAAAGCTGACATCATCATCGGCACCCACGCCCTCATCCAAGAAAATATCGTCTTTTCCGATCTCGCTCTCGCCGTCGTAGACGAACAGCATCGTTTCGGCGTTTCACAACGGCAAAGGATCTTGGATTTCGGAAGCACTCAAGAGCGCACCCCTCATTTCTTATCATTAACCGCCACGCCCATTCCCCGCTCTCTCGCCCTGGCCATTTACGGCGATTTGGACTTGTCTATAATCGATGAATTACCCGCGGGCCGGAAACCTATCCTGACTAGGATAATTACGGAAGACAAGCGCCAAGCGGCCTATGATTTTATCCGCCGAGAGATAAAAGCCGGCCGCCAGGCTTTCGTCATTTGCCCGCTCATTGACGAGTCAGATCGCTTGGGCGTCAAATCGGTCAAAGCGGAGCACGCTAAATTAGACAAGGATATCTTTCCTGAGCTCAAAGTCGGCTTGCTCCATGGAAAATTAAAAGCGGCGGAAAAGGAAAAGATAATGTCTGACTTCCTGGCTAACCGGACGCAGATAATCGTGTCTACTTCCGTGATCGAAGTCGGGGTAGACGTTCCGAACGCGACCATGATGATCATAGAAGGGGCGGAGCGTTTCGGCTTATCCAGCCTGCATCAATTCCGCGGCCGCGTCGGGCGGAGCGACCGCCAATCTTATTGCTTCCTTTTCCCGTCGCGCGAAGAGATCAGTAATCCGAGAACGGTTGAACGCTTGGAAGCGCTGACCAGATATCAGGATGGATTCTCGCTGGCTAAAATAGACTTGAAACTGCGCGGCCACGGCGAACTATACGGCACCGGGCAAAGCGGCTTTCCGGAATTCCAAATAGCCACGCTCTTTGACTATGAAAATATAAAAAAAGCGCAGGCTGAAGCGAGCGCTCTGATAAACTCCGACCCTAGATTAGAAGGACATCCTCTTTTGCGGGAAAAACTAGGCGAGTGGGAAGATCAAGTACACTTAGAATAAGCGTCAACGATAATCGTCCGATACTTAATAGGAAAAAAGGGCTCGGCAATATATGCGAACCCTTTTTTGATCTAGAAGTCCTAGATCAGAACTTATCGGCGAGGGCATCGAATTTTTTCTCTGCCTTGACCAATAAGCCGGACCAAAATTTTCCGCCGTTGATACGGACAGATCCGGTAAGAGAGATAATAACTAGAAAAACTAATGTAACCAGAACTCGTGGCTCTCTGACCCAAAGCAATAATGTGCCGGGATAATCAGAGTCGCCGAAGACGTAGAGAACGAGAGCAAAAGCGGAAATCATTAAGATTACGCCTGAAATGAATCCCAGCAGGAATAGCGTGGAGAAGAAAAATCTGGCAAAACGGGGCATGAACTTTTTCATTTTTGATCCTTATCTTTATGAATACTTAGTAACTTTGATCTGCCTTCAGACTATCTCAGCCTCAGGACACATCAAAAAACCTAAATATACTTTAAAAGAACATGAAAGTATTATAACACTTTTTATAAACAATGTCAATAGAAAGGAAAAATACTCAAATTTAGCCTCTTTTAAGAGCTTATTTAGTAATACGCCATAAAGCTATATTTATCTTTATAATATCATATTTTACAGTCAAAAAGGCTAAAATCAGCCAATTTATCCACAGGTAGGTATTGACTAAATTTAAAATAACTTGTAATATGAATCCTGTAATTAATACTTTCTTTTTAAACCAGGCCTGCGCTTGAAGCGCCAGGCAAAATATTCCACATTAGGAGAAGGAGAAACAATGATCAGAACCAATCCCATCATGGCCGAATACAATAAAATTCCAGTGGTTGTAGTCGGTGGGTATCACAGCGTCAAGGGCTCTCTAAAGGGCTACATCGTAGAAATAACCTTTGACGAAGTCAGAGGAAAAGTTCTTTTTTCGGACTTGATATTCCCTGATCAAGAAACCGAAGAAGATATTTTCCAGCAGTTATTCAAGATAACTATCGCAGAAGCGCGCCAGAAAGGCCACAAGAAAGGCCTGCCTAATCAGCCGCCAAAGATAGTTTTCGTCCAATTAGACGACTGCACTGAAGATGCCGAAGGACTGCATCAGAAAAAGACCATGGCAGACGAAATTGGTGAAGATATTTTTAGAAACTTGGCTTTAGACGGCATATAAAAGCCGACTCAGGAAAAAATTAAGAGCAACCCAGCCGTCCGGGTTGCTCATTTTTTTATATCCAATCCCAAGTTGAGCGTTATTTGATGATTTCTACCAATTCTCCAAGATTTTTCACTTTGACAAGCCGCAGCTTGCCGCCCTTGATCTCGGTATTAGGGACGATCGCCGTGGTAAACCCGAGACGTTCCGCTTCTTTAAGGCGAGTCTCTAATTTAAAAACATTGCGCACTTCAGCGCCGAGGCCCACTTCTCCCAAGACGATGGTCCGCCGTTCAAAATTCTTGTTCAGATAAGAGCTGATGATCGCCGCGCAGGCGGCTAAGTCCAGGGCGGGATCGCTTATTTTCAAGCCGCCCACGACGTTTAAGATAATATCTTGGGCCGTTAAATTGATCTTCGTCCGCTTAGAGATGACCGCGCTTAGAACCTGCAGGCGATTAAGGTCAAAGCCGCTCGTCTTGCGCTGCGGATAACCGAAGACAGTCTTGGTTACGAGCGCCTGCAGATCGGCCAGGAAAGGCCGGCTACCTTCGATAAGACAGCTGATGACCGAACCGGGCACATCTGACTGATTGGCTTCAATGAAGATCTGGCTGGGATTCTTGACCTCCTGGAAGCCTTCGCCGGTCATTTCTAAAACGCCTAATTCATTGACCGAGCCGAAACGATTCTTGGTCGCCCGGAGCAGGCAATAATTATTAGTCGATTCGTTTTCCAGATATAAGACCGTGTCTACGATATGCTCTAATGATTTCGGCCCGGCCACTTGGCCGTCTTTCGTAATATGCCCGATCAAGATGACCGCTAATTCGTTCTGTTTGGCTAATTCCAGGAATTTGACGGTCGCCGCCCTGATCTGCGAAATGCTGCCGGCCTCGGTCGGGACGAAGGCCGAGTAGACCGTTTGGACGGAATCGATGATCATGATATCGGCTTTCAAATTCACGCCGGCGGTAAATATCTTTTCCACGTTCGTTTCTGAAATGAATTTCAGGCGGCTCAAGTCGCAATGCAAGCGGTCCAGGCGATCTTTGACTTGGACTGCCGATTCTTCGCCGCTGACATAGATCGTCTGATAGCCGGCGCCTAAAGAAGCGGCTATTTGGGCGACCAAAGTAGATTTGCCGATACCCGGCTCGCCGCTTAATAGGACCAGGGATCCGGGCACCAAGCCTCCGCCCAAGACCCGGTCAATTTCGCCGATGTTCGTTTTCAAGCGCTGCAAAGAGGAGGTTTTAATCTGAGCGAGATCAACTACTTCCGCGCCGCCGAGTTTCTTAGCTATTTCCTGGCCTTCGCTGCGGCCGCTTAATACCTGCTCACCGAGCGTCCCCCAGGAACCGCACTCTAAACAACGCCCACTCCACTTAGGGAATTGGGCGTCACAATTAGAACAGACAAAAACGGTTTTAAGAGAATTCGCCATAAATTGCTAAAGATTTATTATTTCTGCCAATAGACTTCATTCACCAGCCAATCATTCCCTATTTTCTTGAATTTCAACTCTAAATTCTGCCGGTAAGGCGTTCCGCCATTTATTTTTTCCGTGCTCTCGCTGCGCTGGGTCGTGACTATGATGTCCGCGCTTCCCGCCTTATCGTCGAAGCTCTTGACTTCGGTCGTCAAAGCCTTAGTGACAATGCCATAATAAGTCTTGCTGCTATAAGCGGCCTTGATCTTTTGGATATAGGTGTCTACCCAGTTCTGGAGACTATCGGTCATGAATATCTTCAGGTCGGTAAAATTTCCGTAGTCTGATTGGCTAGAGAAGGAGCCGAAACGCTCAGCGAAAATACTGGCCATTTTTGTCAGGTCATTGATATTGAATTGATGCGGCGTTTCCTGGGAAAGATTATAAGTCTGCTGATTGCGGGGCTTGTCGCTCGGCGTAGTCGTGCCGGTCGTCGGTCCGTTCTCTAATCGCGGAGTGCTGGTAACGGTTTCGTTAGGAAGAACCTCCGGAGCCGCTGGCGCTTGGAAGAAAAAAGTAAAGTAAATGACTAAGGCTAGGACAATGAGCCCGATAGCGATAATCAGTAAGCCTAGATTACGACGATTATTTTGCATATATTTTCAATTAAAGATACTTGGAAATTTTACGGATTATTCTCAACGCTTCCTCCTTCCAAACGGCTGTCTTCAAATTCTTTCTTGGCCTCCTCTAATTCCAGGAGCTGCCGCGGGTCAGAGGTTATCAATTGGTCTTCAGTATAAGAAGCGACCGCTTTCATAGCCACGTGCTTATTGCCGGCAAAGAATATGCCTTCTCCCACGCCGCACTCTAAGAGCAGATACTTCTCGCCTTCGGTCAATAAGAAAGTCTTCTGGATGAGATCGATGGAAGCCGGAGATTGCTTGAACAGTATCTGGAGAGAAGAATTAGTGACTATGGCCTGGCCGTAAGGCGAAGTCAGGAAGTCGTTGACGTCCTGCGTGATCGTCGTGACGCCGAGATAGTATTTACGGCAACGCTTGACGAGAGCGAAGATAAACTTGGCGCTATCCTCATGCTGCATCATCCACCACGCCTCATCAATGACGAGGATGCGTTTTTTCATTTCGCTCCGGACGACGTTCCAGATATAGTTGACGATAGTATAAATAGCTATCGGCCGCAGCTCATCCTCCAAGTCGCGGACGGAAAAACAGACTAATTGATTATTCATTTCGACGTTAGTCTGATTATTCAATAATCCGGCGAAGGTGCCGACGGTATATTTCCGCAGCCGGAGCGCTAGATCGGCGCCGCCCTCCATGCCGTCGAGGATCTGTTCAAAATCAGACATTATAGGCGCTTCTATCTTAGACAGATCCGAGTCGGGCGTGACATCTTTCTTGGCATAAGTTTCTAAAAGAGCCCGATCGACTATGGAATCTTCATCATAACTGAGATTGCCGAGCATGAGGCGCACCAAGCCCTTCAAAGTAATGACGGCGCTTCTGATGATATCTTTCGGCTTCGCTTCCCCGCCGATAGACCGCGGCAGGTCGAAAGGATTTATCTTGTTTTCTGAAGATAAGGAAATATTGATATAAGTGCCGCCGACCGCTTCGGCTAAATGCTTATATTCATATTCCGGGTCGATGACTATGACGTCTGTCCCCAGCATGAGAGAGCGGAGTATCTCCAGCTTGACGGCATAGCTTTTGCCGGCGCCGGAAGTCGCGAAGACCACGGAATTAGCGTTTTGGAGTGTAAAGCGGTCAAAAAGGATCAAGCTGTTATTGTGGCGGTTGATGCCGTATAGAATGCCTTGGTCGCTCGTCAGTTCGCTAGAAATGAAAGGAAATGACGAAGCGATTGGCGAAGAATTCATGTTAAAAGTGATGTAAAG
>JAJZRB010000004.1 GCA_021806615.1 bacterium
TTATTGGAAGCTAAAACCGTCGTTTTCTTTAAAAACCCGGCTATCGGCTTCACGCCTCCCAAGTACTGGGTCATCCCCGGATTCCAAAAAATATGGTGGCTATTATGGCCGATAGCGGAAAAAATCTGCCGCAGATTGCCAAGCCAATCTCCGGCCAAAGAAGCGATATAGACATTATTGGTTTTTTTCAGAGCGGCTAGAGCCGAGCGGCCGATTTTCATCCGCGTATTGGCGGCCCGCTGGGCGAAAATTATCCTTTCGCCGCTCGGCGCGATCAGGATGAACGAGGAGCTGCTTTCTTCCTTCCTGATCACCTGCAATAAATCGGTAGCGATACCGCGCTCCCGCAGATTCTTCATGATCAGCCGGCCGTCATGATCATCGCCGACCGGTGCCAAGCAGGCTGTTCTGAAGCCGAAGTTAGTGAGGCAGACAGCCGCATTCGCCGCGCCGCCGCCGTAAGAATAATAAAACCGATCTACTTTTATCTTCGCGCCGGATTCAAAGGCTAAAACTTTCTGACGCAGAATATCGCGTCGGTTATTGAGCAGGACGCCTTGATCGGTGAAGAAAGAAACATCGCGCGTCGTTCCGCCGATAGTGATAAAGTCGTACATAATATTAAGGATTTAAGGCCGGGGAAAAAGCTAACGGGCGGCCTGGATATTTAATATGATACCATAGATCCTAGGCCTTCTCCAAAAAAAAAGGTTTTAAGCGGCGCGTCGCCGCCCCGGCCAGGTTAAAGAGAAGGAGGGCCGCTACTCCGCTCCATAGGATCTGATAAGACAGAGATTGCCAAAAACTGCCGGTCAATAAGAAAAAAGCGAGGCGGCCGGAAGAGAAGATATAGGCCAGACAGCCGGCCAACAGATTATAGATGAGGGTCGCGCACAGAATAAGGAGCCCGAAGGAATAAAGGGAGCGGTTCGTCAGCCAGCCGCGTAAGACGATTTCGGCCAGCCAAGCCGTCAAGAATAAGGTCAGGATGTAAAAACCGAAAAAATGGAAAGAAAAAATATCCAGCCAGAACCCGCCGAGCAGGGCTACGAAAAGAGCCGAGCGGAAATCATAGAAGAAAAGAGTGAAGATAAGCATGACGAGCATCAGATTAAAGGAGGCGAAAAATGGCGGCAAGGCGAAGATAAAAGAAAACTGGACGACGGCCGCGGCGGAAATGATCAGGCTGAAAATTATTATCTGAAAAATCTTTTTTAGCATAGTTCAAGGGATGACCACGGAGACGACCGTCAAATTATCAAAATTAAGCGGCGGCTCGATAGTCGCTTCTTGCCAGACTTCATTGCTGGTATTGTAAACCTTGCTCACTTTGCCGATTACTAAGCCGCGCGGAATATCGCCGCCCAAGCCGGAAGTGACGACCGGATCGCCAGGAGCGATATGTTCCAATTGCGGAATATAATTCATCTTGATAGTCAGGCCTAAGTCGCCATCCGTAATCCCCTGGGTCTTATCCTGATTCTGAAGAGTGGCGGCTAGCTGGCAATCCGGATTAGTCGTCAAGCAGATCTTGGCGGTTGCCGCTTTCGCTTCTACTATCTTGCCGACAATCACGCCTTCTTCGCTGATAACCCCCAAGCCCGGACGCAAGCCGTCGTTAGTCCCGCGATCGATTATCAGGCCGCGGCTATCTTCCGCTACCGCCTCTTTGGCGATGACGTCGGCGACGACGGTCCGGAACTTGGCGGCGGCGCTAAAAGCGAGGGCGGCCCGCAACTTTTCGTTCTCTTCGGCGGTTTCCCGGCACTGCGAATTAAGGACGGTCAAGCTGGCAATCTCTTTGTCCAAACGGTCGATCTGGGCATTCAGATCCGATTGGTTCTTATTAGCGCTATAAAAATGCTTAAAAGACGAACCGAATACATACAAACGGCTGGCGACTGGCTTGACGAGATACCATAATAGATTCTCTGCCGGACGGGACCAACCAAGGCCATGTAAAAAAAACAGGGCGCCGGCCGCCACTAGGAAGATGAGAACCGGATTATTTTTCCTGATCTTAATCATAATTATTCATGGCCGT
The DNA here is from genome assembly GCA_021806615.1 of bacterium. GTDB lineage: Bacteria > Patescibacteriota > Patescibacteriia > Patescibacteriales > UBA12465 > UBA12465. The sequence continues at coordinate 2,045 of JAJZRB010000004.1, forward strand.
TCGGCAGGATGACTTTTGCCAATAATTCCTCGTTAGACAGCAGGATGCCGGTGCCGCGCGCGACGCAAGTCAAAGGATCGTCAACTATCTTGACCGGTATCTTCGTTGCCGTGGAAATCGCCTGATCCAAGCCGCGCAGAAGAGCCCCGCCGCCGGACAGGAATAAACCGCGCTCATAGATATCGGAAACCAGCTCCGGGGGCGTAGTCTCCAAGATAGTCTTGATATTATCGATGATCTTAATGACCGTGCGGTTGATCGCTTCCCTGATCTGCTTGTCGCTCGCCATCAGCGCTTTCGGCAGGCCGGTGATCAAGTCGCGGCCGCGCACTTCGATTTCCTGCGGCGTTTCTAAAGGCACGGCTGAGCCGACGGCGATCTTGATGCTCTCCGCCAGCTGTTCGCCGATCAGGATATTGAATTCTTCGCGGATATACTCAATGATATTATTATCAAACTCGTTGCCGGCCGCCTTAAGGGATTTCCAAGTAACGACGCCGCCCAGGGAAATAACGGCTATCTCCGTCGTCCCGCCGCCGATATCGACGATCATGGTCGCGGTCGCTTCTGTCACCGGCAGGCGCGCGCCGATGGCGGCGGCCATCGCTTCTTCGATCAGATAGACCTTCCGGGCACCGGCTGATTTAGCCGCGTCTTCCACGGCCTTTTTTTCTACCTCCGTGAGTTCCATCGGTATGCCGATAACGACACGCGGCCTGGAAATCAAGGTAAAATTATCTTTATGGACCTTATTGATAAAATATTTCAACATTTTTTCCGTCACTTCAAAATCGGAAATGATCCCTTCCACGAGCGGTTTTATAGCTTCAATATGGCCGGGAGTCTTCCCCACCATCTTACGCGCCGCTTCGCCGACTTCCAAGATCTCGTTCGTCCGCTTATTGATGGCGACGACGCTCGGCTCATTAATGACTATTCCCTTGCCTTCTACATAAACCAAGGTATTCTTCGTGCCGAGGTCAATACCGAGATCGTGGCTTAATTTTCCTAAAAGATTGTTGAACATAATATATAACCGGTCTTTTAATGTCGCTAAGCTATATTCCTGCCTTAGCCTCCAGCCTGGCGGGCAGCTCGCTTATCTTTATCAGGCTGCTAGCTGTTTCCGCCCGTCCTTTCAGCTCGACGCTTTCTGAAGCCAGGGTTTTCTTGCTGACTACGACGCGATAGGGGCAGCCGATCAGATCAAAATCAGCGAATTTTTCGCCAGCGGATAAATCACGATCATCATATAGGACCTCTATCCCCTGATTTATCAAATCGGCATAGATCTTATCGGCCGCTCCATTTTCTCCTAAGGACAGGAGATGGACGCGATAAGGAGCCACGTTCGCCGGCCAGATAATGCCTTTTTCGTCATGATAAATTTCCACTAAGGTGCCCATGATGCGGCTCGGACCGATACCATAGCAGCCCATCACTGTCGGGCGCTCTTCGCCTGTACGATCTTTATAACGGACGCCGAAGGGTTCGGAAAATTTCGTGCCTAGCTTGAAGATATTACCGACTTCAATCGCTTTCTTTTCTGCTAATTCGCGGCTGCCGCACGCGGGACAGGCCTTTTGTTCGTCAATTATCTCCCGATTGACCGCTACCCGGCACTTCTCGCAAATATATATAAGGTCTTCGCCCGCCGCTGAAACGGTCTGAAACTCATGAGAATATTTAGAGAAAGATCCGCCGGACGCATAAGTCAGATAAGTCATTTCACCTAAGCCCAGACGGGCGTAAATCTTATGGTAGGCGGCAGTCACCGTTTCATAATAAGAGTCCAGATCCGCTTGATCGGCATGGAAAGAATAAAGGTCTTTCATTAAGAATTCCCGGCCGCGCAAGAGACCCGCTTTCGCTCTTTTTTCATTTCTGAATTTAGTCTGGATCTGATAAGCGCCAAAAGGCAGGTCCTTATAAGAGAGAATGAATTTTTTGGCTAGCGGAGAAACGATTTCCTCGTGGGTGGCTCCGAGAGCATATTCCCGCTTATCGCTGCCCGACAGCCGGAATAGGACATCAAATGCCGCCCAGCGACCGGATGATTCTAAGTTCTCTTTCGGCACTAAAGCGGTCATCAAGATCTCCTGGCCGTCTATAGCATTCATCTCTTCACGGATAATCTGGGAAATCTTGTCTAAGACTCTCTTGCCCAGGGGCAGATAAGAATAGATTCCCGCGCCGACCTTATCGATAAAACCGGCGCGAATCAGAGCCTGGGCATTATAGCTCGCCTCATCTTTAGGCAGTTCCTTGACGGTTTTAGTAAAAAGTTTAGACTGGCGCATAAAAATTACTTGGTTTATCTCTATACTAACGAAAAACACTTTCAATGTAAAGACAGCTCATGAAAACACCTTTTCCATCTTCAGCGGTTATTTTCTCGCCATTTTTTTCAAGGCCTCCTTGACCCGTTCTCCGCTGTCCAGGATGGACGGATCGACCAGGTTCAAAGCGGCTCGCGCCTCAATCAAGGAATAGCCTAAAGACATCAAAGCGTCTATCTCGTCGCTTCCCGCCAGCGTCCCGGAATTGAGCGCGGCCGTGGAGGCGCCGGAGCGGATGACTTTGTTTTTTAATTCTAAAACCAGACGTTCCGCTGTTTTCTTGCCGATGCCGGAAACCTTGGTCAAGAGATTAGCGTCACCGCGGATGATCGCTTCCTTGATATCGTCAGACGAAGCGATAGCCAGGACGCCGAGAGCTGATTTCGGGCCGATGCCGGAAACGGTCAGCAATAATTCAAAAAGTTCTAAATCCGCCAAATTCTTAAAGCCATATAGATCGCTGGCTTCTTCGCGGACCTGGTGATGCGTAAAAATTTCCGTCTCTTGGCCGATTTTTAAATCATTCAAAAAATTTTCGCCACCAAAAATCTGATAGCCGATATTATTGGTCTCGACCAGAGCATAATTCAAGCCTTTGTGGATCACTCGGCCGCGTAAAAATGAAATCATATTATTTTTCTTCTAATGACTGCCAAGGCGCCGACTCTCTTAACGGCGCGCGGCAGTTCCAAGACAGCTATCTGCCCGCCGCCTCCGCCATGCGCTTCGGTCATTTCTCGGCCGGTTTTAGCGTCCCAGAATCTTTCCGGCCTTATCTTGATTATATCATAATCCGGACGGATAATCTCCATCTCTTCGCCGGCCCGGATAGTATTGTGGACCTGAAAAACCAAGGGATTTTTCAGGCTCTTAATCTTTTTGAGCGTTGATTTAGGATCAAGCGCCTGGCCGCAGAATTCCCAAGCGCTCTTATTATGAGAATTCTCTATATTCTGATCGGCTCGGCCATCCAATAAGAAGCCGGAAGTATAGCCACGATGGACTAATTTAGTTTCCAGTTCCGAATATAAATAAGCCAATTCTTTCTTTATTCCGGCTGGCGATTTTTTCCGAGCCAAGGAATCCAAGGCGCGGCGATAAATGCCGACGACCGTCGCTTGATAATAGACGCTCTTAGCTCGGCCTTCTATCTTAAAGCTAGTAACGCCGGCTCTGGCCAGTTCATCCAAATGTTCGATCAAGCAAAGATCCTTGGAATTCAGGAGATAAGCGCCGTGCCTCTCCTCAACGAGCTCCAGCTCCTCCGCATGTCCGCCGGTTTTCAGGCGATGTTCTGACAGGTCATATTCCCACCGGCAAGGCTGGGCGCAGTCGCCTAGATTAGCGCTCCGCTTGACCAATAATTTAGACAGGAAACAACGGCCGGAATAAGCCATGCACATGGCGCCGTGGACGAAATATTCCAGTTCTATCTTCGGCGCCGCTTGGTGGATCTCCCGAATCTCGCTAAGCGTCACTTCCCGGCCTAAGATTATCCGCTTCAGCCCCTGTTTCTCCCAGAATTTGACGGCGGCGAGATTGGTGCAATTGGCCTGCGTGGATAAATGGATTTCCGCTTTCGGCCAAAGCTCTCTAATCATCATGATTATTCCCGGGTCGGAGACTATCAGGGCGTCGGCTTTGCTAGCGCGCAACTGTTTCAAATAGGCGGGCAATTTTTTCAAGTGCTGATTATGGGCGAAGATATTGATAGTCACGTAGACCTTCTTGCCCTCGGCGTGCGCGTATTTGATCGCCTCCTTGATGCCTGGGAGATCGAAATCATTTATTCTCACCCGCAGCGAAAAATCAGGAATACCCAAATAGACCGCATCTGCCCCATAGGCGAGAGCGGTCTTCATCTTAAGCAGATTGCCGGCCGGAGCTAAGAGTTCTAAGCGAGGCATAAGCGGCTGATTGATTATTTTTTGAACCTTTTCACCCTGATCAAGCCTGAGACCGGGATTATCTCTACGCCTTGTTTTTCCACTTCATCCAAGAACAGATTCATGCCCAGAGAATCAGAAGCCATATGCCCGGCGATAACGACGTTGATATGATATTTTTCCGCTTCTTTACGATGTTCCTCCGACATATGCATGCCGACGATGGTGCCGATGCCGTACTGGGACATCTTTTCATACATATCCTTGGAGCCCTCGGTCCCGCCGGTAAATTCGGTCACGACTATCTTGCCGCAATGGCTGTCCGGCGTTCCGGCGAAAAGAGTCGGGCCGGTCTTCAAGTCGCGGGCGGCCTGATACTCCGGAATTCCTAATAATAGGTTGACGAGATCTTCCACATACTCCAGGTCTTTTTCTCTCTTTTTTATCAGCTTGACTAAGAAATCAGCGCCTAGATTATCCGCGACGGTATGCGTACACATGAAATCCAAGCCGAGAAGCTTGGCCATATCCACGCTTTGATTGTGATTGATAGGCGAAAGACGGCGGCTGATTTCGGAAATCCGCGGTTTTATCACTGATTCGGCGATATTTATCGGCACGCCGTAGCCGGCCAAGACTTCAGCCTGCAGATCCATAACGCTATGGAGATCGGCGAGAGCCATGCCGGCCGGATGATGGGCAATAACGAGATCGGCGTCCAATTCTTTGGCGAGCAATAATTCCGCGCCTTCCATATCTATGCCGGTCAGGATTTTTGAGATCTTCCGCCGCCCGTTATCCGCCAAGATCCGAGTATCGCTATACGGATTATTCAATTTTTCCCGGTCAAAATGATCCTTATCTTCCGCGCTTAGCTTCTCATACTTTTTTTTATCTCGGGCCAGATATTGAGCCACCTTACTGCGGCCGCGCAGATCGGCCTTCATTCCCAACCTGACCGCCAGGTCGTATATTTGTTTGGTTGTCATATTTTTATATTTGATTATTACTGATTTGAAATTAACGGCGCGCTGTTACTTATCAAGCCCGAGAGCCAGGGTGACGCCCTCGACTTTTATCTCTTTGCTAGCCAAGACTTCCGGCAAAGACTCCACGAAAGCTAGTCCAGTGCTTAAAGTATCGCGGCGGATATCCGCGTCTTTCTGGCTTATCATCCCTTTGATCTCGTCGTTAGCTCCGGCGATGTAGATTTTCGTCCGATCAGCCAAGGACAACCCCGCATCTTTGCGCAACAGATTTATAAAACGGATGATTTCCCTCTTCGTTCCTTCTTGTTTCAATTCCGGAGTCAGGGTCGTATCCAGGGCGGCGGACAATTGTTCTTTATCGCCTTCCATGACGAGGCTGAAAGTTATCTTCTGGATATTGACCTCGTCTTTTATCAATTGGACATATTCATCGCCTAAGACTTTCAATTTCGGGCTCTTAACGGTCAATTCGCCGAGCATCTGCCTGATCTTGATGCCGGCCGCATCGCGCTGAGCCAGGCCCAATTCAACGATCCGGCGCGCGAGAGCCATATCGGCTAAGACCGCTTCGGGCGTTGCGCCGGGCAGAAGATGCCTGAATATTTTTTTCAGACTGGCGAGACGGCTGGAAGAAGATGGCCAGCTCTCCAAATGGACTGAGCGGCCAGAATCATGAAAATCATATCCACTCGCTTTCTGCCAGAGATTTTCCGCCATGAAAGGCATAAACGGAGCCATAAGTTTCGCGAGCTCCATCAGGACATAACGGGTAGTAACCAGGGCGCTATTCTTATCTGCGGCATTCTCCGATTTGAAACGATCGCGGCTGCGGCGCAGGTACCAGGTGGAGAGTTCATCGATGAAATCGGTTATCGGCCTGATGGCCTTAGGCAGATTATACGCTTCCATAGCTTCAGTCACTTCCTGGCTCAAATCCGCCAGCTTCGCCAGGATCCATTTATCTAGAATATTATGGCTCAGCTTTTGGTCGTTTTTAAGAGAACCGTCAGCGTCACGGCTGAACATTTCATAGAATTTATAGACATTCCATAAGATCATGATATTCTTCCGGAGCGCTTCTTCCACGCTTTTTTCAGAAAAATTCAAATTTTCCGCTTGCATGACCGGCGAAGCGACCAGGTAGGCGCGCAGGGCGTCGGAGCCGTATTTTTCCATGATCTGCAAAGGATCCGGATAATTATTCAAGCGCTTGGACATCTTCTTGCCGTCTTCGGCGAGCGCGATGCCGTTAACGATGACATTCTGGTAAGCATGGCTCTTGAAAATGCCGCCGGAAATGACATGCAGATAATAGAACCAGGCGCGGGTTTGATCCACGCCTTCGGCGATGAATTGCGCCGGAAAATTCTTCTCAAACTTATCTTTATTCTCCATGGGATAGTGCAGCTGGGCGAAAGGCATGGAACCGGATTCAAACCAGCAATCGATAACATCGCTCACGCGCGTCATTTGTCCGCCGCATTTCTCGCATTTGAAAGTCAAAGGATCGACTTTATCCTTATGGATATCGTTTATTTCCTGCCCGGTTAATCCGGCCAGCTCGGCGACGCTGCCGATGACGCGGCGTTCGCCGCAGGCGCATTCCCAGATCGGAATCGCGCTTGCCCAGAAACGCTGGCGAGAAATAGACCAGTCGCGCGCGCCCTCCAGCCAATTGCCGAAACGCCCTTCCTTAATATAATCCGGCGACCAATTTATATTTTTTGCTTTATCCAGGAGCCGGTCTTTTATCTTCGTCACGCCGACGAACCAGGACGAAGTCGCATAATTGATGAGCGGCGTATCGCAGCGCCAGCAGTGCGGATAGCTATGTTCATATTTTTCTTTCTTAAATAAGGTCCCGTGGGCGGCCAGATATCTGATGATCTCCACGTCGGTCGCCGTATGGTCGTCAATCGGCTTGACATGCCGGCCGCGGAAATCTTTCACTTCCCCCTTGAAGACGCCGTCTAATCCGACATGCTGGATGAAAGGTAATTCTTTCTCGCGCCCCAGCTTCATATCATCTTCGCCGAAAGCCGGAGCGATATGGACGACGCCGGTCCCGTCCGTCGTCGTCACGAAATCGGCGGCATATATCTTCCAGCCGCGGACATGGTTAGGCAGAGATTCGTCGGAAGCATAATAATCGAATAACGGCCGGTAAGCGCGCCCGACCAGGTCATCGCCCTCATATTTTTCCAGGACTTTATAGTCTTCCCGATCAGAGAAAACATCGGCCAGGCGATCGGCCGCCACGATGAATTTTTCCGGACCGCTTTCCACTTTGACGTATCTTATCTCTCCGCCCACGGCTAAAGCGACGTTCCCGATAAGCGTCCAAGGGGTAGTCGTCCAAGCCAAGACATAAGTTCCCGGCTCATCGACTAATTCAAACTTGGCGATGCAGGATAAATCCTTGATATCGCGGTATCCTTCGGTCACTTCCGATTGCGATAAGGTGGTCTCGCAGCGCGGACAGATGTGCATGGACCGATAATCTTTATAGATCAAGCCTTCGTCCCAAAGCCTCTTGAAAGCCCACCAGATAGAATCCATGAAAGAAAGATCCATCGTCTTATAAGCGTTATCCATATCCGCCCAACGGCCTAATCGCCTGACGACTTTCTTCCATTCATCGACATAAGTCAGGACCCGGGCGCGGCAGAGATCATTGAATTTCGCGACACCCAGATCGATGATTTCCTTCTTAGTCTTCGTACCTAATTCTTTCTCCACGATGTTCTCTATCGGCAAGCCGTGGCAATCCCAGCCCCATTTACGCTCCACCCGATAACCGCGCATGGTCTGATAGCGCGGCATGACATCTTTCATGATGCTCGCGACGATATGGCCGTAATGCGGCGTACCGGTCGCAAACGGCGGACCGTCATAAAAGACATAGTCGCCTCGCGGCGCGGGCTTAGTCAGGCTTTTATTGAAAATGTCCGCTTTCTCCCAAAAATCCAAAACTTTTTCTTCCAGTTGCGGAAAGGATTCGGAGGCGTTTTTCTTTTGTGATTCAGGCATAAGCTTAAAGCTAATAAGCTAAATTGATAAAAATTTATTCTTGCGGACCGGCGGGCGCCTTAAGGGCGCGCAATTCAAAATATATCTCATCGTAAATATTGGATAAAAAATAATTCAAGATTCTTTTACCGGGCAGAAGATTGCGGAAGAAATGTTTGGCGTCCCGATATTCGGTTTTCGCGATCAGTTCGGTCTTGAGGACGGCGAAGCGGGCGGCGCTATAAAAATTAAGAGGGTTATCAACAGAAAAATATTTAAAGCTGGTTTCGGTGAAAAAATGGCGGTGTGTCGGATCGGTAAAAGCGCTGTTGCTCTTGAAATAGGGGACGGAAATCCTGACGAGCGCTCCCGGCGCCGCCAGGCGGTAGACTTCTTCCATGACCTTGATGACATCATCCAGATGTTCCAGGACATTATCCATGATTATTTCCTCGGCCGAACCGTCCGGAAAAGGATAAGGAAAGATATTAAGGTCATGGACAATATCCGTCGCGCCGGCCTGGAGCTTATCCACGCCGATGAATCCGGCTAACTTTTTGGCACCGCACCCGAGATTTAACTTCATATGATTGGAAGCGCCTTATTCGCGCTATTGAACAATAACCTTTATTTCCTGGCCGTCACGATAAGATTTTTCTTGCGATGAGGCAATAAGAGGCCGCTTAGATTATTAAAGGCTCTAGATAGCCAGGCGACCCTTTGATGATTGAAATTACGATATTTTATCTTTTCTACGTTCAGGCCGTTCTTCGTCAATAAGTAGGCGAGATCCGACGCGGTGAATTCACAGTAATAATCGGCCGGCAGATTTTTCGCGGACGGGCGACCGCCTCTGGCCGGCACGATCTTGGCCATATTATTGAAGCGCAACAAATTGGCCGCGGTCATTATCAGGATCCCGCCCGGCTTGAGCAGGCGGGCGATCTCTGAAAAGAAGCGTTCCGGCTGGTGATTGACTGTCTCCGGGATCTCGCTGACCAGGATAACGTCAAACTTGCGGCTGGAAAAAGGACTTTTCTTGAGGGCTAAGTCGCTCGCGACATTGTTTATTCCCAGGCGCTTGAAGCGCTTGGAGAATTCTGCTACCCGTTCGGGCCGATCCAGGCCATAGGAATCATAGCCGATAAGCTTCGCGCCGAAGCAAGGATAACCGAATGACGAGCCGATATCTAAGAATTTGGCGCCGGGCCGATAATATTTCTGGCCGATCTTGAACAGATAGCTCAGTTGTCGCTTATGTGCCGCCAGATATTGCTCTTCGCCAGCCGGCTGGCTCTCGCCGGCCTGGCCGGCCAATCCGCTGGTCGCAAATTCAGCTTGGACGTTCTTCAGGATCTTATTCATAAATACATAAACTTTAAATTTCTTCTAAACTAAAGACTAAGATACCATATTCTTTCAGGCGCTGCCCATAACCGGGGAAGCTGAGATACTTTTTCTGCATTGCGGCGGCATCAGATTGATCCGGATTGATCTCTTGGGGCGCATAGGCGGCAAATAATCCAGCGAAATCCTTGTAATGCTCGACTTGCTTGACCCGCCGGCGGATTTTCTCAGTGCCGCAAGAAAATTCAATCATATCGCCCGGCTGGATCTGCAGATAGGCCGGACTCCCCGCCCGAGTTTCTATTTCTTTCCGTCCGGATCTGATCAGTTCAAAGGTCGGCCGATGCTCGGCTAAAAACGGGAGATGGTGGATGAGCGGTCTGGCTTTCATATATTTTTAAGCCTATTTCCTAACATTATTCGTTTTTTTAGAAAAATATAAAGATTGTTAATTAGTTAAGAATATACTATAATTTTAACATGCCTAAATGCAAAATCAAAGGATGTCAAAATTATACTCAATATGCCAATACTAAGCATAAATATTGTCTTATGCATTTAGCCCGTATCAGACGCCACGGTTACCCAGAGTCAAAAAAAGAAAAAGGAGAGCATGCCTTAGAAAAATTACCTCATACCGTAGTTGATGATATTATATTAAAAAACTGTAAACGGATGCTAGATAAAGAAATTGCTTCAAAACTGGAGAGTTTGGGTATTAAAGGAGCAACGCCATGGAATGTCAGATATCGCCGAAGAAAGTTGGGGGTTAGAAAATACTTATACGGAGAAATACAAAAACATAAAGCCTGGATAAGGGAGCAAGCGATAGAAAAATATGGTAACCGATGTGAACTGTGTTATTACCCTTTGTCTATTGATACTCATCATATTATTCCAAAGTACAAAGGTGGACGACATGAAATAGATAATCTTATGGTAGTGTGCCCCAACTGCCACGCCTTAATTACAAGAAATCTCATAAAAATAAATAATCGTAAAGATATTACAAAAATTGGCAAGTCTATCAGAAAAAAAATAAGAAATATCTATACTTTACCATTAATGTAGTTTTTGGGACCGATGATAAGGAGCATTAATCATGCCACATTTCTTGTACTTATAAACCTCTCCGGTTTTAGGATTGACTGCCCCACACGGACAGGGATCATTCCGCCCGACTTTTTCTCCGCTTTCATCCTTGACCTTGTCGCGGACCAGATCGATCGTATTCCGGAGAGCCGCTTCTTTATGCATCTCCTTAGCCGCTCCGGAAAATTCTAATTTTTTCTCCGGCTCGTCGGCAAAAATCTGGATCTGCTGAGCCTGCGCCGTTATCAAAGCGTCGCCGGTCTTATAAATGGAATAGACGACCTGCCGGCTGATCAGCTGGTTTAATTCTTGATAAAGCTGATAGGCTTCTTTCTTGTATTCTACGAGCGGATCACGCTGGCCATAACCGCGCAGACCGATGCCGCGGCGCAGATAATCTACGGTCTCTAGATGTTCCACCCACATCTCGTCAATGGATCTGATAAGTATCCCCTTTTCCACCTCTTTGAATTCTAGGTTGGCCGCTGAAAAATTCTGGCGCAGGGTTTCATATTTAGCTTCCGCCGCGGCGATCAGATAATTGATAATATCTTCCCGGATGGCGTCTCTGCCTTTCGCCTGTTTAGCCAGTTCGGCCAATTTGCTACTAATCCCTTCGCCTGCCGTCCAGATCGTCCGCATCGTTTCCTCTATTTCTTTCAGATTCCACTCGCTCACGTTATCAACGGCCGTATGGAAAGTGACGATACTGGCGATTTCTGCGCGCACCATCTCCAAGATGATGCCGGCCAGGCTGCGTTCGGCGGCTTGATCGCCGGGTTCGGACGCGGCGACGCTGACGCCTTCGGACAATTCCAAGATCTCCCGACGCCGCTTATAGATCGCCGTCCGATGCTTATTGATGACATCGTCATATTCCACCAGATGTTTCCGGATATCAAAGTTATTGCCTTCCACTTTCTTCTGGGCGCTTTCAATGGATTTAGAGATCATCCGGTTCTCTATAGGCATATCGGCCGGCACGTTCAAAGTGGTCATCAGGTTCTTCATCCGTTCGCCGCCGAATATGCGCATCAGATCGTCTTCCGTAGAAACATAGAATTGCGAAGAACCGGGATCGCCTTGGCGTCCGGCGCGGCCGCGCAGCTGATTATCAATGCGCCGCGATTCGTGGCGCTCGGTACCGATAACGTGCAAGCCGCCTAAAGCGCGCACGGCTTCCTGTTCGCCTGCTTCCGGCGGGTTGCCGCCTAGGATGATATCCACGCCGCGGCCGGCCATATTCGTCGCTAAAGTGATCGCTCCCCGGCGTCCGGCTTGAGCGATTATCTCCGCTTCTTTCTGATGATTTTTGGCGTTTAACATCTGGGGACGCAGGCCTTCGCGTTGCATCAGTTCAGCGAAAATTTCGTTCTTTTCAATAGAAATCGTCCCGACTAAGATAGGCTGGCCGTTCTTATTCCTCTCTTTGATATCGCGGATGACGGCCTGAAACTTATCCATCTCCGTGCGATAGATAAGATCATTAAGGTCTTTGCGGATATTCGGCTTATTGGTCGGGATGACTATCGTGTCTAACTTATAAATCTTATGGAATTCTTCCGCTTCCGTCGCCGCTGTTCCGGTCATGCCGGATAATTTCTTGTAAAGGCGGAAAAGATTCTGGAAAGTTATGGTCGCCATGGTCCGGGATTCTTTCTGGACTTTGACGCCTTCTTTCGCTTCGATCGCCTGATGCAGGCCCTCGCTATAGCGTCGGCCCGGCATGAGCCGTCCGGTGAATTCATCGACGATGATGATTTCCCCGTCTTTGACGACATAGTCCTTATCGCGCTTGAATAAGACGCGCGCCTTAAGGGCCTGTTCCAGATGATGGACTTCTCTCACGCCGCCTTCCACATAGATATTCCCGAGACCGAGGATCTTTTCTACTTTGGCAATGCCGCCTTCAGTCAGCGTCGCGGCCCGCATCTTCTCATCAACGTTATAGTCATCATTTTCTACAAGCCCGGAAACGATCTGAGAAAATTTGAAATACTTATCGGTCGATTCTTCGGCCGGCGCGCTGATAATGAGCGGGGTACGGGCTTCATCGATAAGAATGGAGTCTATTTCATCTACGATGGCGTAATGCAGGGGGCGCTGGACGGCCTGGTCCAAGGTATAAACCATATTGTCGCGAAGATAGTCAAAACCGAATTCATTGTTCGTGCCGTAAGTAATATCGCAATCATAGGCTTCGCGGCGCGGGATGCGGCGGAAATGCTGGAGACGCTCGTCAAATTGGCTTTCGTCAACATATTCCGGATCATAAACATAGGCGTTCTCATGGACAATGACGCCGGTAGACAAACCGAGGGCGTGATAGACCGGCGCCATCCAGCCGGCGCCTAAACGGGACAGGTAATCATTGACGGTGATCAGATGGACTCCTTCTCCGGTAAGCGCGTTCAGATATAAAGGCAGGGTCGCCACCAAAGTCTTGCCTTCTCCGGTTTTCATTTCCGCTATCTGCCCGCGATGGAGAACGATGCCGCCTACTAGCTGGACATCGAAATGGCGCTGATTCAAAATACGGCTCGCGGCTTCGCGCGCGAGAGCAAAAGCTTCAGGGAGAAGATCGTCCAAACCTTCTCCTCCGGCTAAACGTCCCTTGAATTCCGAGGTTTTCGCCTTTAATCCTTCGGCTGATAATTTCTTGAAATCCGCCTCAAAACTGCCGATTTTATTGATTATCGGCTGCATATTCTTCACGATCTTTTCATTAGCATCTCCGAAGATATTAAATAGATTCATATTTACCTAGTTTTACATAAAAATAAATAAGACTCAAGTCATCCTTTAGCTCTAATCTTAGTATAATACGGATTATGGATTAAATAAATATTGACTTATATAAAAAAAGATGTTTTCTTTTTATAAAACTGCTCCGGCCAGCTGGGAGCAGTTTTATGTAGATTTGAGTAGGTTAACGAGAATCGGGATTATTTATGGGCTCGGTTATCTACTTCATATTTAGTGTTCTGCGCTTCAAAAAAATTAACTAATTCTAAGGTATCGGTTTCCGTCGCCATCCACTGAGCCGGATTGGCATCTTTGAAATGCGGCTCAAAGCCTAATTCTTCCAGACGGCGATCGGCCACATAGCGCACATACTGATTGACATAGCCGGCGTTGATGCCCAGGATGCCTCGCGGGAAAAGATCCTGGTTATAAGTATTTTCCAAATTGACGCCGTCAATGACTATCTTCTTTATTTCCGCCGCGAATTCAGGCGTAGCGACTTCTGGGTTCTCTTCCAGAATAGTTAGGATAAGATTCAAGCCGAATTTAAGGTGTAGGCTTTCATCGCGCACCACCCAGTCGACCATAGAAGCGAAATTTTTCAATTGCTGCTTCTGACGGAAGCTGAGAGCAACCATGAAGCCGCTATAGAACCATATCCCTTCCATCACGATATTAAACGCTACTAGATTGCGGACTAAATCTTGCTTGCCGCTTAAGCTGGAAATATCCAGATTCTCGGTCATGCGGCCGAGATAGTAAGCGATGAAATCTTCTTTCGCTTTAATAGACGGCGTTTCCAAATGGACATTAAAGACTTTCTCCCTATCCAGAGGGAAGGTTTCTAGGACGTATTCAAAGGCTTGGCAGTGGTTAGCTTCTTCCCACATCTGCTTTGCCAGATAAAGATGGGCTTCCGGCGCCTTCAAGTAAGGGTAGACGCCGAGAGCCAGCGAACGGTTGACGATGAGTTCGGCCGGATTGAAGAAGCTCATCAAGAAACTGACCGCATGTTTCTCATCGGCGCCCATCTTCTTGAAGTCTTCCAAATCCTCGCCTAAGGCGATCTCATGCGGGAACCAGGTGTTGGCCACCGCTTGGTTATAAAGATCATAAGCCCATTGGTATTTTATCGGCCGCAAGTTCATATCGGCGCTCATCGGTTTTCCTAAAATCATATGTTTGAATCTAATGAATGAATAAATATTTGATAGAACCGTCTATTGGCAGCTGTCGCATAGCAGCCTTTCCTGCGGATCCGTCGGACAAGCCATGGGCTTCGGGGCTGGCTGCGCTGCCGGCGCTAAATCCGGAGTGGACATCATGAGCGAGCCAAAGCCGCGTTTTCCCAAAGAAGCGGCTTTATTTATCTTCAGCGTACTCTGTTCCGCGCTATGGCGCGGCTTCATGTGCAGATAATAAGTCGTCTTCAGCCCGCTTTCCCAAGCAGCCAGATAAACGCCCATGACCGATTCGATTTCGCGGCTGGCCAGATAAACATTACGGCTGATCGCCTGGTCGACCCATTTCTGCGCTCGCGCCGCCACTTCTATGAAGGCGCGCGGGTCAATGGAAAACGAATCCTTAAAAATATTTTTCAGCTTATCCGGTATATAGGACAAAGAGCTGATGTCCCCGTAATTAGCCAGGAGATCGCCCTTAGCTCTTTCCCATAGGTCAAGCGATTGCAAACGGCGGACCAGATTAAGATTTAATTCTAAATGCTTGCCGCCCAGGGTGTTACGGCTGAAAATCTGGGCGAAACGCGGATCAATGCCGGTGGAAGTGCCGGCGACGAGACCGATATTAGCGGTCGGAGCGATAGCCAATAAAGTAGAATTGCGCATACCCGACTTGACGCGCGATCTTAATTTTTCCCAATCGAGCTTATAGCTTTTAGATAATCGCAAAGCTTCGCCCCGATTCTCTTCTAGGATCCCGAGAGTGTCGAAAGGCACCAAGCCGGCCGACCAGCGCGAACCAGGAAAATTAGGATAACTCCCGCGCTCCTCAGCTAAGTCAGCGCTGGCGGAAATCGCTTCATAGCTGATGAATTCCATGATCTCATCGGTCAGTCCGGCCGCCTCCGGCGAGTCATACGCTAGGTCTAAAAGCTCAAATAGATCGGCCAGGCCCATAACGCCGAGGCCGAGCGCCCGGTTCTGGCTATCGAAATTCACCGCTTCTTTAACCGGCGGCTCGTTGATATCCACTAAATTATCCAATTGGCGTATGGCGGTCCGCACGCTGGAAGCGAGCTCGGGCCAATCTATTTTTCCGTCCTTGTCTAAATGGCGAGCGAGGTTGAGAGAAGCCAGATTGCAGACCGCGACATTGTCTTTATCGGCCGGCAAAGTTATTTCGGTACAGAGGTTAGAGCCGTAAATCGGACCGGTATTATTATTCAGGGCCCGGACGTTAATAGCGTCCTTAAAAGTCAGCCAGGGGTGAGCCGTCGCCTGCAAAGAGACGATTATCTGGCGGAATTGGTCCAAAGCCCGCACTTTCTTAAAATTCTTGATCGTGCCGTCCTCAGCCGCCGCGCAATACGATTGGTAACGCGTGCTGAATTCCTGGCCGGATAACTTCACGAGATCCGGAGCATCAGCCGGATCGAAAAGATACCAATAATCGTCATCCTTGACCCGACGCATGAATTCGTCGCTCAAATAGACGGCGATATCAGCCGTCCGAGTCCGCCGATAATCATCGCCGGCGTTCTGTTTCAGATCTAAATATTCGGGAAAATCCAGATGCCAATTTTCCATATAGAAACAGAGCGCGCCCATCTTTTTCCCGGCCCGGGAAATAGCCCGTATGGCGGAGTCAATGATGTGCAGGAACGGAATCGGTCCGGAAGAAAAAGTATTATTCGTGGAAATCGGCGAACCAGCGGCTCGCAGTTTCGTGACCGAAAGGCCGATGCCGCCGGTCGCCTTGGACAGTTTTAAGACGTCGGCCACTGTCTTCCCGATATGCTCGATATTATCGTCCATGTCCATGATGAAGCAATTGCTCAAACGAGGCTTCAGGGCGCCGGCGTTAATGTTGGTCGAACCGCCCGGAATATAATATAGCTGGGACAGCTTATCATAAAATTGCCGCGCTATCTTATCGGGATCCGCTTCATTAAGAGCCAGCCCCATCGCCAGGCGCCACCAAAAATATTGTGGCAATTCCATGAGCTTCTGCTCTTTGTCGCGGAGGAAATAGCGTCTGGATAAAGTCGCTAGGCCGGCGTAAGTAAAGAGCCCATCGCGGCTCATGACAGTCGCCGCGGATAGTTCAGCCCAATCAAAACGGCTAAGGCGCGGCGACAGCCAGCCGCCGGTGATGCCGGTTTCCAGATTTTTCATGAATCGCTCCTGATAACGAGGCTTAAAATCCGGATCCCGGCTGTCTAGCCCCAAGACTTCCCGATATAGATTGTCTAAAAGAAGCCGGGCAGCGAGGCGATCATAAGCCGGATCGTCTTTGATATGCTGGGCGGCGGCCTGCAATAAGGCTTTATCTACTTCTCTTTCCGGCATATTCTCATAAAGAGTCAGTTCTGCCTCCCGGGCGACCGCATCCAGCTGCGCGGCGCTTAATTCTCCGGCTATCGCCTCTTTCGAGGCGCTCGCCGCTCCATGTTCCGGCCAAACTAATTTGGCGAGCAGGCTGGCGGCGGAGAGGTCACGGGTCTTCCCCTGGTAATCTAAAATTCTCATAAAAAAATATAAAAAAATAAGTAAGCTTCAGGCCGCAATACTGATGATTCATACATATTGTGGTCTAATTATATTTATTATACTATATATTGTATTATGAAGCAAATAGAAAAAATCAGCTAATATTAAAAATAAAAAAAATCCGGCCAACGGGCCGGATCGTAATCTTTTAATTTTCTATTTTTTCATCTCCAGGATAGCCTATTTCCCCCGTTTCTTATCAATCAGCTTCTCCTTATACTTTTTGATCATCATTTCTAGGTCATCTTTGACCTTGTCAATCGCCTTATACAGATCTTTCTCGGTCTTTTCTACGCGCAAGAGCTTGCGGGGCACTTCCAGATTGACTTCAGCGCGGAAAATTTCTCCTTTCCGCTGACCGCCCACGCTTTTTTCTATCTCCATATCGCAATTGAGGACTTTCACTCCCCCCAGGTATTTGGAAGCCATGTCCATCTTCTCCTGGCAGTAGCTGCGGATAGCCTCGGTTAATTCTAGCTTGGTCGCTTTGATCTTGATATTCATATGTTTGGAAATTTTATTTAAAATAATCTGATAATATCCTTAAAAGTGACGAATATGACGAGGGCGATCAGGAGCAAGAAGCCGATGTTGTGGATGAGAGCTTCTACTTCGCGGCGCACCGGACGGCCCTTCGCCTTCTCTACCAGGAGGAAGATAATGCGTCCGCCGTCTAAGGCCGGAAACGGAATAATATTGATTACCGCCAGGTTTAAAGACAGGAGCGCCATGAACTGCAAGAGATAAGTAAAGCCGAGCCGAGCGGCTTGGCCGGTGATGTTGGCGATGCCGACCGGTCCGGCGAATTGCCCGCTCACATCCTGCCCCTTGAAAATCTCCCGGAACAATCCGACGAGCGAAGAGACGATCTCCCCCAGGATAAAACCGGTCGTCCGTAAGCCCTCCCAAATAGCCGGGAAAAAAGGGTAGCGGACCAGGCCGGAAGAGAAAATAGCGATCCCGATGGTGGCTCGCCCGCCGCTCTTCGCCTGCGGCACGACTTTGATCGTCTGTTCTGCGCCACCGCGCTTGATTAAAAGCTGAGCTTCCTGGCCGGCATTAGCCGCCACAGCATCCTGCAAGGCTTTTTCCGTACCGATAGCGACACCATTGATACGCAAAATAATGTCGCCGTCTTGCAACCCGGCCTGGCTGGCTATAGAATTCGGCAAGACTTGGGCGACGACCACTTGCGACTCGCTCACTATCGCCTGCGGGCCCAGGGTATCGGTTGACTGCGGCAGGCCGATGAGATAGCCGAACGAGAATAAGAACCAAGCCAAGAGGATGTTCATAGTCACGCCGGCCGCCAGGATGACGACCCGCTGCCAGATTTTCTTAGCCGCGAAGCTGTCGCCTTCGTTCTTATCTTCGCCATCCTCCCCTTTGATTTTTACAAAACCGCCGATCGGCAGCCAATTAAGCGACCAGACCGTGGCTTTAAGCTTCGGCCGCAGCTTTTCGTCGGCGGCATTCTCCAAGCTCTCTACGCTCCTATTGCCGATGACCTGCTGCCAAGAACCGAAACGGTTCTTATACCAGCCGATGGCCCGCGGCGGGAAGCCGAAACCGAATTCTTCAGCTTTGACGCCGAAATAACGCGCGGTAAAGAAATGGCCGAGTTCATGGGCCGAAACCAGGACAGTCAGGACCAGAACGAAAATAATGATAGTCAGCAGCATAAAATATTAATATGGCGGCAGCCTTTAGATAATTTAGATTTCCATGACATCCTTTTCCTTGCGGTCGCGGATATCTCTTAATTCATCATTCTTCTTGGCGGAAAATTCGTCTAATTCTTTGATAAAGCGGAATTTATCGTCCTCGCTTATCGCTTTATCGTCATAGGCTTTTTCAATCACGTTCTTGACGTTATCGCGCAGGCCGCGCAGGATTATTCTGGTCTTTTCCATCCTTTCATTGAGCTTTTTCACCAACTCTTTACGATTCTCTTCGGTAAGAGGCGGGACTGTCAAACGGATCTTGTCCCCCTCGTTAACTACGCCTAAGCCGAGATTGGCTTCCACGATGGCTTTTTCAATGCTTTTGATGACACTCTTATCCCAGGGAGCGATGATAATGCTCCGCGCGTCTGAGACGGCGATATTGCCGACGGCATTAAGAGGATTCAGGATGCCGTACGCCTCTACCTGTACGCTGTCTAAGACCGACGGATTGGCGCGTCCGGTCCGAAGAGCGCCGATTTCTTTCTTGAAAAAATCCAAGGCGCTCGTAAATTCCTGCTGTTTGCTTTGTAAATATTGATTCATATTATTTTAATTTTATCGTGCCTAAATAAATATTCTTAGGATTATTAAAGTCTAAGAGCAGGCTGCGCCCGGCGCGGGCGGTCGGCAGTTTTTTGGTCGTCCAGGTCGCGCCGCCATCCGTAGAGCGGAAAAAGGTGGTATTCGTCACATAGTAAATGTCCGCCGCATTGTCCGGATTGACAGCTACCGCGTTTATCACGGCGTCCTTTTCCGGTTGGAGCAGCTTGATATTCTCCCAGGTCACGCCATTATCTGGCGACTTCAGGATAAGCTTATCGGTCGCCAGATAAATAATATTATCCGAAGGACTGATGAGTATATCCTTAAAGCTGCTTCCCAGGTTAAAATCTTTCAAGACATCGTTCAAATCGGTCCAATTATCCACTAAGAAATTCTTTTCCAGATCGGCGGAATCAGCCGCGTTAGTATTAGTATTGGAGCTGAAGCGGTAAATCTTATTCTTATTGCTGGCGACAAATATGAGCCGGCTGTCCTGGGGAGAAATGACTAGCCGCGCTACGCCTTCGTTCAGGCGTTGTATTGTCCGCCAAGATTCGCCAGAGTCTATCGTCTTGATTATTTCTCCGCGCGAAGTGCCGATATATATATTACGCGTATTATATTGGTCAATGGCGATGGCCGTCACGATGATGCCGGGATTATTATCGAAATAAACGACGGTCCAAGTCCGCGTACAATCGTTAGAACGGTATAAGCGATTGGCCAGAGCCGCATAGATCAAGCACTTATTCTTCGGGTCTACCTGGACATCGTTCACGGTCGCGGTCGGCAGGCTGGCAACCTGGTTCCAGCCATCGGTGATCTTATAAGTATAATATAAGCCCCGATCAAAACTGGCTAAATAAACAGCCAGGCTGTCCTCCGGATCAAGCCGCATGACATTGACGTTCAGGTCGGCGATAGTCCCCGGACGGCCGTTTACGCTCGGCACGCTGGCCATCGAATGCCAAATATTGCCGCTATCGGTCGATAAGAAAACGCTGCTATCGGTGCCGGTTACGCCGCCGGAAGAAGTCGTCGTGACCGAACAGGCCGCCGATAAGAGGGCCACTAAGGCGAGAAGTAAAGATAATCTTAAGATTTTGACTGACATATTTTTATAGATTAACGACTATTTGTTCTAAGATCAAGCGCGGATTAACATTGGCGGCTAAATACTCTTTAGCTTGAGCGAGCAATTTCAATTGCCGCAGAATGACGGGCGCGCTATCGCCGCCGCTAGCCTCATTAAGCCCAACTAAAGTTTTTTCTAGGCTCGGATTCAGGGCGGAGTGCTGCATCCTTTCCGGCTGGCCGAGGCTGAGGAGGAAAAGATCGCGGGCCAGACCTTCGGCGATAGCGATCAGTTCGCCGGCTGAATCCAGGGCCTGTTTGCTCCAAGTCTTATCTTTAAATAACTGGTCCAAGACGCTCAGGCGGGCGTTCAGATCCAAACTCGGCAAGGACAGCCAAGCCTCTGCTTTCGCCAGATAAGCGCTGTACTCTTCAGGATGTTCTAATAAATGGAGAGCGGCGAGCGGACGGCCTAGAGCCAGATTAGCCAAATCTTTAGCCAAGGAACGATTAGTGCCATAATTATCAATAAGGTAATCATAAATGACCGCCGCCGGCACTGGATAAAAATACAAGATTTGCGCCCGGGATAAGATGGTCGCCGGCAAATTGCTTTCCTCAGAAACAAGCAAGATGATAACGACTTTATCTTTCGGTTCTTCCAGAGTCTTAAGGAGAGCGCTTTTCGCTTCGTCGCTGAGAAGCTCGGCCTCTTTGATCACCCCGATCTTATAAGAATTGGAAAAAGAACTCAGATTCAAAAGCTTGATAAACTGCCTGGTCGCTTCAATGGAGATGCTTTTCTCGCCCGCTTCCGGCGCGAGCAGGTGCAAATCGGCGTTAAAGCCGTCCTGATCCCCTTGCAGGTGGCGCGCGAAAGCTAAGGCGATAGTAGATTTTCCTAAGTCATCAACGCCGGTAAAGATATAGGTTTGCGCTATCCGTCCGCTCTGCAGGCTGCGCGCCAAAAATTCAATGGCCTGGTCATTGCCTATCTTCGGCCAATTGTATTCTGTCTGCGCCATAAATCAACTAATTAGCTCCGGCTGATAATTGGTTCAAATTGCCGGTGCTTATCCCGAGGCCGCGCGCGCGCATGACATTAAAAGCGTCTAGCGGCCGGCCAAGATAATATAACTGTAAATTTACCGGGTCAAAATAATAGGCTCTGCCGTTATCCTCGGTCTTAAGCAGGATACGCCCGGCGAGTTTCCGCCAAGCGCTCGGGTTCTTCTCTAAAGAGGCGAAATCATCATTAGAAATGCCCAAAGAAACCTGGCGCATCAGATTGAAAGCATCTGTCGGCCGGCCAAGATAATAACGTTTCCCGTCTGCCGGATTGACATACCAGGCCTGTCCTTTATCTTCAACCTGCAGGAGGATCCGCCCTTTCAGGCGGGCGGCCAGAGAGGCGGACGCAGAAGCTGGAGACGTGGAGCTAGGAACTGCCGGCGAACTTATAGCACCGGATAAATGGAAGGCTTGGCCGGGCGTAAGAAGATACTTGGAATTGGTGGCGAAAGAAACATTCAGGTTAGAACCGTTCTGGGCGTAAAAAGCCTGGCCGAATTCCTGGTTATCTTTGCCGGAATAGACCGCCAGATAAGGACCGGCAGCGAGAGAAAGAGCGGAACTGCGCCCGTTAGCGAGTTTTACCGTCCCCGCTTGGCTGCCTCGATAATAGATTCCGCCGGAACCGGTAAGCGAATATAAAGCCAAAGAGGCGCTATTATTCCCGACCGCCTGGGAATTGGACAAAGTAAAGCTGATGGCGCTCGTGACTAATTTTTTATAATTGCCGCCCGTCTTGATGGCCAGGCTGCCGAAACTATTTTCCTGGTTCAGATCATCCAGCGAAATGAGGGTATAAGTGCCGGCCGGATATTCAAACTGAAAACGCCCGTTAGCATCGGTCTTGACCTTGAGAAGCTGGCGGCCGAGGCTGGTATTGGAAGCGACCGGTTCATATAGCCTGATTTCGCGATTTGTAAGTAGGCGCGAGCGGGCGTCGCGCAGTTCGCCATTCACGCCGCTGAAAGTAGACTCGAAACTATAATCCTTAGTAGTCGGTATCTTTATATTATAGAAAGTGGAAACATTGCCGTTAGCATCCTTCGCGCTCAGGGCATAATCCCCGCTCTGGCCACGACGATAAGGATTATATGGCGCGACATAGACCGTAGACTTGCCTCCGCCGTCTGTCGTCAGGTTAGCTATCAGGTCGCTAGCCTGGAAAAACGGATGATTATCGGCGTCATACTCCTGAGCATATAAGGAGAAATTATAATTACGCCGCAAATTTCCCTGGCTATCGCGCAGGATTATCTCTAAAGCCGGCAGATGCTCCGTCAGATTGCGGTCATAGCCGCAAACGAAACGCACCGCGCTGAAGAACCAGAATTCTCCCAAGTCGGAACGACGGTCATAGACTTTAAGGGCATAGAGCTTGCGCGGATCCGGACGGAAGCTGAAAGAGGCTTGGCCGGAACTGCCGATGGTGCCGCTTCCCACGCGCTGGCCGGCGATAGGCAGGCCGTTAGCGTCGCTCCCCTGTTCATATAGTTCGAACTTCAATCCCGGGATGATATCGCCGCCATAATTACGCAGGGTCAGGATAAATTGGGAATTATTCTGACAAGCGGTAGAAACGGCCGGCGAATTTTGATCCGAGGTCAGCGTGTATTGGTTGGCTCGTCCTTCTACGGCTTCCACATCCCAGAAATACTGATAGATATTATTCTTTCCTTTGATGCCCAGGACGTATAATCCGGGAGGAACTTCAAAATTTCCATAGCCGTCCGAACCTAAGGTGAAATCGCCGACTTTCGTCCCCGCTTGGCGGTTATTGTCCTGATCGACTTCTTGGTTGAAGACTTCGACTTTAGTCCCGCTCGGATATAGGGCGCCGGTCACATCCTGTAATTTGACGTTCAAGGAACTTAAATAATAATTCAGGGTAGTCAGCTGTCCGTCCGTCACTCGGATATTATAATAAATGAATTTCCGTCCGCTGCGGGAAATTTCCAAAGCATAGTGGTCGCTCCGCGTACCGTCTAGGCTGCGGACGCTGCCTTGTGGGAGATAAACTTTGACCTGGCCGGCTACGCCCGTATTCGGGCTGGCCAATGATTCCCTGAATTGCGGCAAAGGATTGCCGCTCGCGTCATAAAGCTGAGAATAAACATTGAAACTGGCATTAGTCAGGAGATTCCCGTCTGAGTCATGCAATATGAATAAAATACCGCTCAGAGCCTTGCTGAGAGATAGGGTTCCGCCGCAAGGGATCGGCTGGTTATAATACCAGAAGCTGGCATTATCCTTGCTTATGGTCTGGACTTTGACGGCGTAAGCGCCGTCTTCCTGATTGGCACGCCAGCTTAAATGGACGCTCCCCAAGACCGCGCTGGTATTCGCTCCGGCCACTCTGGTAGAGGGCCGCGTATCGCCGTTAGCGTCCACTATCTGCTTATAGACTTCGACGCGGGCGTTAGGGATGAAAGAGCCGCTCGGATCCCTGACTACCATGTCTAAATTGCTATTGGCGCTGCAAGCAGCCGCTTGGGCGGAGTGCGGAAATATGGCGGCCGCTAAACCGAGCAGGAAAAAATTTAAGATAATCCTAAGATTTTTTGACATAGCGTTAAATTAGTTTAAAGTATGCGATTCGCTGATATTATTTATTTCCGGGTTAAGCGTCAGATTATAGGTAGCGCCGACCGCCGTCATCTGCAGCATCTGCAGATTATAAGTGCTCTGGGGGTTATAGGCGTCTATCAGGTCGGCGGAGACTGTCAGGTCGCTGGAGCTCCCTTTCCCGACGCGCAAATAGTTGATATCAAAGACGATCAGGCCGTCAGAACTGACAGTGGCGGTCCTAGCGACGACCTGGCCGTTCTTCAGCAATCTGAAATTATTCCAATCATGCAGATTGGCTGAACCATTATTGATGAAGGTTATTTTCTTGATAAGCGCGTCTTCATTGCCGGAGGTCTCATCAATCGTAAAATGGCTGATATCCCGGCTGCCGCCGATAATGGAACCGCCCGTACCCAGGCTCTTGGATTGGACTAAGACATGGCCGATGACTTTATCGTTAGAAATCAACTGGAAATTAGTGCCTTGAATAGGCCAGACAGCCGAAGCCGGCAAAGAAGCATTGACGCGAGCGGCCGATGCCAGCTCTAAACGCATGGTTTGCCCGCTGCAGGTCGTACAGCTTCCCAAATCAGCCAAGATTTTCACGATCTTCTCGCCGGAAACAGGCAGGTCTAACGGGGTACGGAAATTAACGATTATCTGATGGTCATTCTGGCGCCAATTGACGTTGGCATCGTAGTCCTGGTTATTACCATCCCTGGCTAAGATATTGCTGACGATACTGCGAGCATACATGCCGTTCAGGTCAAAGGTGACGGAATTGAGCGTCGCCGCCTGGCTGGGCGAACTGAAACGGAATACTCCCAGCAGATTATGGTTCGTGTTAGGCACTAAGGTATTATTATTCTCGCCGATAACCGGGTCGCTCACGACGGCTACTTTATTAGTATTAGCTTGCTCCCAGCCGATATCAATATAGGAAGCGTTCTGATATTGGGTTAGATCGCCCTCTCCTACGGTGAGGATGTCTTCGCCGACCAGATTAAAACGCATCAGGTCGGAAGGGCTCTTGATGAGGACTTTGCGGCTGCCAGCGATATAATATATTTCCGGCTTAGCGGCGATCTGGAATAACTTCGCCTCCGGCCATTTGGCGAGTTCCGCCGGGCTGATAGTCTTGATATCCGACCATTTATTGCCATAGCTCAGATAGGCGGCGGCATTGATATAAGCTTTCTTCAAGCCATATCTATAACTCAGGAAATAAACGGTGGGGCTATCTTTAGTTTTCACTTGGTTAGGCGAAGAGGCGACACTCGCCATAAGAGGCATTAGACTAAAAAATATAAATAAAGCCAGAGAGAAAAGCAAGAGTTTCCAATGATTCATTTTTTTATTTAATAATAGCATAATAAAAATCATGGGGATAAAAAAATACCGGTCTGATTTTATTGTAGCATATTTCCGTTTGATAATAAACCATTTTTTCTGGCTAATTTCATTGATTTTTAGCCTTCAAACTGATATATTTAAAACGTCTTTAAGCCTTAAGATAAATGTTTTATAACTTCAAAAAAACCATACTATTCATAGGGGATTTGGGCTGCCTGCACCTGGCTCTTTTTGCTACTTTAGCCCTGCGCTATCCCCAGCCGCTATTAGGCCGTTATTGGCAGAGCCATTGGCCGCTGTTCTGGCCGGTTTTTATAATCTGGCTGCTTATCATATATATCAATGACCTCTATAACCTTAACTGGCGCGTCATCAGCCGGCGCTTTCTCGGTGCCGCCGCGAGCGTTACTATCATGAGCGGGATCTTATCCGCTCTTTATTTCTATCTGACAGCGAATACGAATATCGCGCCGAAGACCAATCTCCTCATCTTCAGCGTCATTTTCCTGATTCTCTTCCTAGCCTGGCGCCGTCTCGGACAAGCGGCCCTGCATTCTTTGCTCCTTAAAGAAAATTTAGGCATCATCGGGCTTAATGACCGGTCAGAAAAACTATTGGCCGAATTAAGAAGCCATCCCGGCGCCGGGTATCAGATCGCCTGGACTTGCGAAACATCGGAAGGGCTAAGCGCTTTAGCTGATAATATAAAAAGAAAGAATATCCATACGGTAGTCGTCTGCGATGATTTTGGCGCGCGCGGCCAAATTAGCGCCGCGCTTTTCGCCTGCCTGGCTTACAAGGTTGATTTCTTCAACTATCCTGATTTCTATGAGATGATAAGCGGCAAAGTTCCGGTAGAAGCTATCGGCCAGAATTGGTTCTTAGAAAATTTGCAGGAAGGACAAAAGAACTATTTTAATTTTTTCAAACAGATCCTAGATTTCAGCCTAGCTTTATTTATCCTGGCGGTTTCTCTCCCCTTCTGGCCGATTATCGCCCTGATTATCAAGATTGAGAGCCGCGGACCGGTCTTTTTCCGGCAGACCCGGGTCGGCAAAGAAGAAAAGAATTTCAGCATCATCAAGTTCCGGACCATGCGGGAAGAAAATAACGACCGTTCGCTCACGACAGATAACGACGCGCGCATAACCAGATTCGGTTCCTTCTTGCGCCGGACGCGCCTGGATGAAGTGCCTCAGGTCCTCAATATCCTCGCCGGCGAGATGAGTTTCATCGGGCCGCGGCCGGAAAGACCGGAAATCATCGCGGAATTAGAACGGCAGATCCCTTTTTATAAGACGAGGCTCCTCATCAAGCCGGGCCTGACCGGCTGGGACCAGATTTCCGGCCGCTATCATTCCGCCTCTTTGGCCGACAGCCTGGAAAAATTACAATACGACCTGTTCTATCTCAAACGGCGCTCAATCTACTTGGATATTTCCATCACGCTCAAGACGATAGCCACGATGCTAAGCCAAGCGGGCCGTTAAAATCTATTATCTATGGGAAAAACCTTCGCCCGGGCGCTGCGGGTCATGAAAAATCCGCGGCTCATCATCAACTTTATCCGTCATCGCCTTTTCCATCTCGTAGGAGATCGGACTCTTAACGACGGAGAGAGGTTCGACCCGACCATTTTTAAATCTTTCGGCTTGTCGGAAGCGGCCAGCTTAGCCCGCTACCGTTTTGCGCGTCGGATCATCGTCTCGAGCGGAGATATATTGGATATCGCTTGCGGCACCGGCTACGGGACCTTGATGCTCGCCGATATCTGCCAGGCGATAACCGGCGTTGATATCAGCCCGGAAGCGATAAGCTTCGCCAGGAAAAGATACCAGAAGAAAAATAATATTCGTTTCCTGGTCGGAGATCTGATGGCTAACCAGATTTCAGCCGACTGCCTGGTTTCTTTCGAGACGGTGGAGCATCTAGAAGACGACCTGGGGCTCGTCCTCGCGAAACTCGTCTCCCATTGCCGGCAGAAGATGATTTTGAGCGTCCCCTATCAGGAAATGCCCGGCCATAATCGCCACCACCGTAAATTCCAACTAAACGAACAGGATTTTTCCGATTTAGCCGCCAGCGGCTCGTTGCGATTCTTCTATCAAGCGCCAAGCGGACAGATAACGAACGAGCGGAAAGACAGGCCGGAAACCCTGATCATCGTCTGGGAAAGAACGAGTGCTATAAGCGCGTTAATTTAGAAATAATAAATTATGGCTTCTGACCGCCGGCCTAAAATATCAATCATCATCCCTAATCTGAACGGAGAGCATCTTTTAGGCGCTTGCCTCGCGAGCTTGAAACGCCAAAGCTATCAAGACTTCGAGCTCGTCCTCGTCGATAACGCCTCCCAGGATAATTCCTTAAGCCTCGTCGCCTCTGAATATCCGCTCGCGGCCATCTGCCGCTTAAGCGAAAATCAGGGTTTCAGCCGGGCCGTCAATAAAGGATTTTCTCTAGCTCGCGGCGCCTATATTTTCCTGCTCAATAACGATACCGAATTAGATCCGGACTGCCTGAAGAACCTGAATGATTTCCTGGATGAAAGGCCGGATCTTTCTTTCGCGGCGGCGAAGATGCTATTTTTTGACGATCGGCAGATAATAAATAATGCCGGCGATACTCTGTCTATCTACGGCCTGGCCCATCAACGCGGCAAAGGCGAGCTGGACCGCGGCCAATACCAAAAAGCCGAACCTATTTTCAGCGCCTGCGCCGGCGGGGCGATGTACCGCCGGGAATTATTGGAACGCCTCAACGGCTTCGCGGAAAATTTCTGGGCTTATTTAGAAGATGTCGACCTGGGATTCCGCGCCCAGCTCTTAGGTTGCCGCGGCTATCTCGTGCCGCGGGCCGTTATCTATCACCTAGACGGCGGAACTAGTAAAAAAACCAAAAATCTGGTAAATTTTTTAACTATCCGCAACAGCCTATACCTAGTCTATCGGAATTATCCGCTCAGCCTGCTTATCCTATTAGCTCCCTGCCTACTAGTCAGCCAAGTCCGGAATATCATGAGCGGACTAAAACATCATTATTTACCGGAGGTCTTCCGGGCTTATCGCGACTTCACTAGAGCGCTTCCCGAATTAAGCCGCGAAAGGCGGGCTATCCAAAAAAGCAGGGTCATAAGCAGCTACCAAGTCTTCAAGCTCCTAAGCAAGAAATATCCCTTCTCTTTCAAACGCAATCTCTATGGACTTCTCCATCATCATCGTCAATTATAAAACGCCGGATTTGACCAGGAATTGCCTGGAATCCATCATCAGCCGCTGGCCGAAAGACCTATGGGAAATCATTGTCGTCGATAACGGTTCCGGGGACGATTCCGCCCGCCGATTAGAGGCCGAGTTCGGAGCTGATATCAGATTGATCAAGAACAGAGAAAATCTCGGCTTCGCCCGCGCCAACAATCAAGGGGCGAAAATAGCCAGCGGGAAATATCTCTTCTTCTTGAACAGCGACACGACGGTAAACGATAATTTTTTAGAGGACTGGAGCCGCCGCTTATCCGGAGATAAGACTATCGGACTTATCGCGCCTTGCTTATTAGACAAGGGCGGCGGGAAACAAGCCAAAGCTTACGGCCCTTTCCCGACTATTTCCTATCTCCTGTACAAGAATCTTATTTCCAGGCGGGACAATGATTTTCCGAAACGGGCGGATTGGGTAAGCGGCGCGGCGCTGGCTATCAGGCACGATCTTTTCGCGGCGCTGGGCGGCTGGGATGAAAATTTTTTCCTTTACTTAGAAGACGTGGATCTCTCATGGCGGGTGCGTCAGGCCGGCTATCGCGTCGTCAGGGATGAAAACGCGCGCGTTAGTCATCATCAAGGAGGCAGTCCGGCCCTCAGCCGTGAAAAAAGACAGTATTATTTCGCGTCCCAAGATTATCTCTTCCGGAAATATTACGGCCGATGGGCGCTGATCGTCCTTAAGATCCTGCGGCTCCCTTACCGGATTCATAAGAACAGCTCTAATAAATAAATTCAAAATCATGATTATCGGCGTCAATCTGATACAATATACCGAGCTCCAGGGCATTGAAACCTTTATCCAGAATATGCTCGCTCACTGGCCGCTGGCTAAGGAGGACAGATTGATCCTGTTCACCAACCAAAAATCTTATCAGCTCTTTGCGGCGCTTAATCCGCGCGCTGAGATAATAAGCAAGAACCTGAAATCAAGGCGTTTTTCCCTTCTCCTCTATCAGCAATTCCAGCTGCCCCGGCAATTGAGAAAAGCGGGAGTAGACATCCTGCTCTGCCCTTCGCTCGCCCTGCCTCTCTTCTACCGCCGGAAGATAGTGGTTATCCACGACCTGGCCTTCCGCCGCTATCCGGAAGAATCAGGCTTCCTATCGCGCTTCTATCTGAACTTGGCGCTCCTTTCCGCTAAATATCTTTCGCGGGGACTAGCGACCGTTTCTGAATATGCGCGCCAAGAAATCAGCGCCCTCTTAAAGATAGAGAGCGCGAAAATAATCAATATTTCAGAGAGCGTCCCCCTCGCGCCATCCGCTTATTCCGACCCGATGGCGGTCGCATTGAAAGATCTGCCGCCGCTCTTTTTTCTTTATATCGGACGTGCCTATCCCCGCAAGAATCTCAACACTCTGATTCATTCTTTCCGAATCTTCATTAAAAGCCATCCGGATTTTTCCCTGCTCATTGCCGGGCAGTATGATAAGCGCATGGCGGCCTTGCGCCAAACCGCCGAAAAACTAGGCTTAAGCCAGCAAATACGTTTTCTGGATTTTATCACGGCCGATGCCAAAAAAATATTGATCAAAGAAGCGCGGGCCCTCGTCCTAATTTCTCACTATGAAGGCTTCGGCCTCCCCGTTCTGGAGGCCCAAGCAGCGGGCTTGCCGGTCCTGGCGGCCCAGGCTTCGTCTCTGCCGGAAATCGCCGGAGAGGGAGCTCTATTCGTCGATCCGAATGACTATAATGATATAGCCGCGGGTATGGCCGAGTTAGCTGATGATGAAAATCTCCGCCAGGAACTTATCCGGCGAGGCTACGAGAATATCCAAAGATATTCTTGGGAAAAGTCAGCGGAAAAACTTTATGACCTATTAAAAAACAGCCTAAACGCATGAAAATCCTGCAAATAAATAAATTCTATCATCCCTGGCTCGGCGGCGTAGAGAGTGTGGTCCAGAATATCGCTGAAGGCTTGGACAAGAAGGGCGATCTAGAAATATCAGTCTTAGCCTGCCAACCCCGCGGACCGCGCCGCTTGGAAAAAATCAACGGCATCACGGTCTATCGCGCCGCTTCTTTCGGGCGCTTCCTCGGGATGCCTCTTTCTTTGGATTTTTTCCGCCTTCTAAAAACCGTTATCCGAGATTACGACGCGGTCATCATCCACCATCCTTTCCCGCTCGCCTTCTTAAGCTGGCCGCTTTTAAAAGATAAGAAAATATTCATCTGGTACCATAGCGATATCGTCCGCCAGAAATTCAGCCGCCTCCTATTCCAGCCGGCTCTAAAGTCCGGGCTGGAAAAAGCCGATAAAATTTTTGTGGGCAGTGAGAAGCTGATCCAATCTTCCCCGCTCCTCAAAAAATATGCGAGCAAATGCACGGTTATCCCCTTCGGGCTAGACCTGGATTATTTTACTGCCCAGCCGGAAATTACCGCTTCCGCCAAGCTTATCAAGGAAACCTATGGCGCTCCTCTGATATTAAGCGTCGGCCGCCTCGTCCCCTATAAAGGTCTCGCCTATCTGATAAAAGCTTGGCCGAGCATCAAGCTGCCGGCCGGGCCTAAAATTGGAGACGGGCCAAAAGCGAAATTGCTGATTATCGGTTCCGGCCCGGAAGAAAAAAGATTGCGTTCCCTGATTAAAAAGCTCGATCTAGAAGATCAGATAAGGATCATCAAGCCGGTTCCCGACTTACGTCCCTTCTACGCGGCGAGCGACCTATTCGTCCTGCCCTCGATAACGGCGAACGAGGCTTTCGGCTTAGTGCAGATAGAAGCGATGGCTTTCGGCAAGCCTATAATCAACACGCGGCTCATGACCGGCGTGACCGAAGTGAGCCCGCATCTTATAAGCGGATTAACAGCGGCTCCTCGGGACCCCGCCTCTCTGGCGGCGGCTATAAATAAGCTCTTAAGCGACCCGGAATTAAAAAAGAGCCTGGGAGAAGAGGCTCGGCGGCGCGTGGAAACTATCTTCAATAAAGATGAATTCCGAAAAAGATTATCCGCCGCTCTTCTGGCTAAGGGCTGGCGGGGCGCTTCTTCGGTTCCAGGATGACGATAAGCGGAATAATGAAATAAGACACTAAGGTGGCGAGCGCCGCGCCTGATAGGCCGAGGCGCGGTATGAGCCATAGGTTCAGGAGGACATTCACGATGACTGTCGCGAGATTTCCGAAAAAAATTATTTTGATCTTATTCTCCACCAGCAAGTACTGCCCCATGGCCCAAGCCAGGAATAAGCCGACGCTGGACCAAGCATAAATCTGCAAGACCGGTATCGCCGCCTGATAGGAAGCGCCGAATATAAAACGGATGATGAATCCGGCGCCCAGGAAGATCGGCCAGACCAGGACTAGCGAGATGGCCAGGATAAAAATATAAAAATTTCTCAAGCGGCTCCGGTATAGATCCTCGCCGCTTTTTTTAGCGTTGACTATCGCCGGGAATAAAGAGGCACTAATAATTCCCGGCACGAAATAAATGACTTCGGTCACGCGGACGGCGGCCGCATATATTCCTACGGCCGCGTTGCCCAAGAGCTGGCCGACGATGACCTGGTCTATCCTGATATAAATGAAGGCGGCGGCTGAAGCTAGCATGAGCGGCCAGGAACTGCGCCAAATTTCCCGTGCTAACACGCGGTCATAGCGCCACGCCCGTATAGAAAGGCCGCGATGGCGATAAGCGGCCAGATAGCCCAACCCCTGCCATAGGACATCCAGCACATAGATGATGACCAAGCCGACGACTCCTCCCCCTAAGATAATCAGGAGTATCTTTAAGAACGAGGTGATGAAATTAGCCGTTACCTGAGCCCGGACACTGTTTTTGGCGGCGACTTCGGCTTGGAAGAAAGTAGAGATCACATTCAATGATTGCAGGATGAAAATGATGGCGTAAAGGACGACCAAGAGGCGTATCAGCGGGTCGGCTTTAGATAAGAAAGCGGCGGTTACGGCGGCTAGAAAAGCCAGCCCGCCGCCGATGATCTTCAAACGGAAACTCGTTCCCAGAAGCTGATCGCGCTTAAACGGATATCTGACTAATTCCCGGCTTAAAATATTATCTACGCCCAAAGGAGCCAGGAAGCTGAATAGTCCGACAAAAGCGACGACATAGTTTATGACCCCGTATTTTTCCGGACCCAGATAGCGCGCGACCCAGGCGCCGATGAAGAAAGAGGTAAGGAGCGCGAAAATCTGTCCCGCGAACATCCAGCCCGTATTAGAAAAATAACGCCGGAAACCTTCATGGCTTAAGACCCAGCGCCATTTAAGCGGCAATAATTTTTCTATTTTAGCGAATATCTTGTCTAGCATCTTGAATATTCTAATAAATGGCGGCGGCCACCGCTTTAGCGACCGTCTTATCAAGCGGATCAGGCAGGATCTTATCGGGCGTCGGCTCGGAAACTAAGGCGGCCAGATTCTGGGCGGCTCTTATGAGCATGGCATCGGTTATATCCCTGACCGAATTATCTAAAGCTCCTCGGAAGACTCCAGGAAAAACCAAGACATTATTTATCTGATTAGGATAATCGCTGCGGCCGCTCGCCACGATGAACGCTCCGGCCTTTTTCGCTTCTTCCGGCATTATTTCTGGCACCGGATTGGCGAGGGCGAAAATTATCGCTTTCTCATCCATGCCTCTTACCATGTCAGCCGTCAGCATGTTAGGAGCGCTCACGCCGATGAAGACGTCCGCTCCCTTGAGCGCCGCCGCCAGATCTCCTCGGACCAAGGCGTGATTAGTAAGCCCGGCTAATTCCTGCTTGGCACCGCTTAACCCCTCGCGCCCCTGGTAAATAGTCCCTTGGCGGTCGCACACGATGATATCTTTGAAACCATAAGCTAACAATAATTTCGTAATGGCCACTCCCGCCGCGCCAGCGCCGCTTATGACCAGGCTGGCCCTATCCGGTTCTAGGCCGCGCACTTTCAGGGCGTTTATCAGCCCGGCTAAGACGACGGTCGCCGTACCGTGCTGGTCATCATGCATGACCGGGATATCCAATTCTTCCTTAAGCCGTTCCTCGATCTTAAAACAACGCGGAGCCGAAATATCTTCCAGGTTTATTCCGCCGAAAACCGGCGCTAAATATTTGACCGTTCGTATTATCTCTTCTTCGTCCTGCGTATCCAGGCAGATCGGAAAAGCGTCTACGCCGGCGAATTCTTTGAAGAGGATGCATTTCCCTTCCATGACCGGCAAAGCGGCTTCCGGGCCGAGATTGCCCAGGCCTAAGATAGCGCTGCCGTCGCTGATAACCGCGACCGTATTGCCTTTCAAGGTCAGGGCTCTGGCTTCTTTCTTGTCCCGCGCGATAACCCGGCAAATTTCCGCGACGCCCGGCGTATAAGCCAAGCTTAGATCAAAGCGGGTAGCCAAAGGGACTTTACTGGCTATAGCCAGCTTCCCTTGCCGCTGACGATGTAATTCCACTGATTGCTGATAAACGTCGGACATAAATTTATTTTAGTTAACTAATCTTTCCAACTCGTCCTTGATCAGGGGGACTATTTGCTTGCGCATCATCAGCTGGTCTTTGCGGGCGATGCAACCGCTGAATTCTATACCTAAAACCCGGGTCAAGAGTTCCTGGCAATCTTTATCGCCGGCAATTATGAAATTCCTTAACTTATCTAGTTCAATCGTATTTTGAAAAACATAATCCAGATTCAGATCAGCTTTCAGTTCCTCCAAGGCGGCGATTATTTCGTCTCCCCGCTGCCGGATCAGATCCTCCGCTCCAATAATTTCCAGCTGGGCTATCCCGACTCTTTTGGCTCCGAGCGTGAACCAGGCGAAATCCCCCCGGATCCTTTCTTCCAGCTTAGAGCCGGCCAGATCGGATTTGGCCAGAAAAAGTTCCCGCCAATAATCAGGCGGCACCTGGATAAACTGGGCCAGCCAGGCCGAAGCCTGCCTGTCCCGCTCAGTCGTGACGCTGCCCTTGAAATTCAAAGTATTGGAAATTATCGCGCTATATAGTAAAAGCGCGGATTCTTTGGAAATCTGGCTTCCGGCGGCTGAAAATTTTTCGGTTATCAGGGTGGCGGCGGCGCCCACTAGCTCTATCTGCGCTTTGGCTCGGGAAAATTTTCCGGCATCATGTACTTTCCGATGGTCGATGATCTCTATGACTTTCTCCTGATTGATCCGGCTCTCTAGGCCGTTAAGGTCGCTCGCGTCGACCAGGATCACCTCCTGGTAATCTTTATCATCGGCTATTTCTTCGGGACTCGGCAACCTGAACCTGGTTAAGACATATCGCGCTTCATCATGCGGTTTTCCCAAGATCCCGGCCTGCGCCTCGCGCCCCTGGCTATTCAAAAATTCAGCATAAGCGACCGCGGACGCTACGCCGTCTAAATCAGGGTTTACATAGCAAGTGACTAATTGATTCTTCATTTATTCTAATATTATCACCGCCAGCCCGGAACTTCAATCTTGCAGTCAAAACAGCGTTAACGCCAGCATGGGCCACCATGAAAAGAACAAAAATCCTCATTGACAAAAAAGGCCATTTTGTTATACTCGTAAGAAGTATTTTACTTCAATAACTTGATCATTAATAACCTGAATCTAAACTGATAGGAGGTGTAATATGAAAACCATCGCTTTAAACGGTTGCGGCTTAAGTCTGCCAAAAATATCGCAGATAATCTTTGACGGCCTCCGAGTAACAGCTGACCCAAAAGCTATAAAAAGAATGGAGTCATCGCGTCGCAAGATAATATCCGAAACGTCCGCCGGAAAACTTATTTATGGCTTTAATATGGGTTTTGGACAAAACCACAATATCCATGTAGACACAGAACGCTTGGCTCAGCTGCAGATGAACCTGATCAGGAGCCATTCTATCTCTTTTGGCGAACCGACGCCGCGCGAAGTAGTAAAGTTAGCCATGGTTCTTCGCGCTAACGCCCTCCTCAAGGGCTATTCTGGAGTCAGGTCGGAAGTAGTATACAAACTTCTTGAATTCATAAACAATCAGAATATTTATCCCTTTGTCCCGAAGATCGGTTCGCTCGGCGCAAGCGGCGACCTCTCGCCGCTTTCCCATATCGCCCTGAACCTTATCGGCGAAGGACAGTGTTTCGCCAAGACACCGGCTGGAGACTATGCCCTCACCGATGCCGCTTCAGCGCTTAAAAAAGAAAATATCCAGCCTCTTCAACTAGAAGCTAAGGAAGGATTGGCGCTGAATAACGGCATGCAATTCACTACAGCTTATTTGATAATGCTCCTATTAAGAGCGGAAAAGATGGTTGTCTCTTCTTTGGCGTTAGCTGCCTGTTTTTCAGAAATCATGATGGCTACGGACCGTCCTTTCCTTCCGGAAATACAGGAGGTCCGTCCCTATCCCGGACAGCAGAAAGCGGCGCACATACTGTTTGCCCTGCTCAAAGATAGCAGGATCATCAGATCGCACCGTTCGCCCAACCGCGACAAGAATACCCAAGATCCTTACAGTTCCCGCTGTCTGCCTCAGATATTCGGGCCTGTCTTCGATGCCATAGAAAGCACCAAGGACCTGCTGAACATTGAAATCAACTCGGCTACCGATAACCCCTTGGTGTTTGACGGGGCCGTAGTTTCCGGAGGGAATTTCCATGGCATGCCTCTGGCTCTAGCGGCCGCCAACCTTTTCAACGCTTTCTGCGCCCAGCTCAAAGTCAAAGAAGCCCTGGTGCGACGGATCGTCGATAAAGATAAGAACCGTCTGGACGTCAGCTGCCTTCTAGACCCGGACTGCGACCATCAAACATCGTCCGGAATGATGATCTTAGAATATTCTTACCATGCGATTTCCAATCTCATCATGTCCTATAACAATTCCGCCTTCCTATTCTCGGCGAGCAGCGCTTCCGCTCAAGAAGACCATGTATCGCATGCGCCCACCGTGATACTTAATCTGGAAAAATCCTTGGAGCTATTCTCCTACTCTTTAGCCCTAGAGGACGCGATGGTCTGCCAAGGCTATAATATATTGGTAAAGATGGAGAAATTCTTCAAAAGATCGGGACGGATCTCCCACGCGGACAGATTGCTGCCCGGACCGATAGGATCATTCATAGTAGAAGCCAATAAAGGCGTCTTTACGCCTATACAAGTGGATACCTATCTGCAACCAGCCGTAGAAAATATCAGACAGAAAATAATCAACCAGGACATAATCTATAATTTTGTCCAGGGATTGATAACGTAACTAAAAAGGTCAAGCGTCAGCTTGACCTTCTTTATTTATCAATCACTTACAGGCTATTTTTTACGCTATTTCTTAGGGATCTAAACTCTTCCGAATCTTTGACGGCGATCTTCCTGGGATGGCTGAGCGCGATCTTCAGTTCGCTTTTTATTGTCAGCGGCCGGCCGGAAATAAGTATTATTTTATCTGACAAGAAGATAGCTTCATCAACGTCATGAGTCACCAGCAAGACAGTCTTGCCGGATTCCTTGATGATCTTCAATATTTCTTCCTGCAATTTTTCTCTGATCTTATAATCTAACGAGACGAACGGCTCGTCCATGATTATGAATTTCGGATCGGCTAACAGCGCCCGCGCTAAAGACAGGCGTTTTTTCATGCCGCCGGATAATTGCCGAGGATAGTAGCCGGTAAAATCGGACAGATTAGTCAATTCCAAATATTTTCTGATCAGAGTTTCATCCTCAGATATGATTTTCATATTTCCCCATACCGTCATCCATCCAAATAAGTCATTTTCCTGATTGATGACGATACGGTCCTTCCCCGGAGCCGTAACGACATTCCCGTCGACAATGACCCGGCCGCTAATCGGCCGGAGATATCCGGCGATGATATTGACCAAAGTCGTTTTGCCGCAACCGGACGGACCGACTAAGGATAGCAATTCCCCCTCGGAAATCTTCAAATTAAAATTATCAAGCAGCCGCCCGCCCGCTGGCTCTCCTTGGCCATAACTGAAATTAATATTATCTAAATTCAACATAGTTTTAATAAGATGAATCTTTGCTTTGAGGCAGCCAAGGCATTATCTTTTTTTCTAAAACTGTCAACGATCTAGCCAAGGCCAAGCCGATCGCTCCTATCAAAATCATGCCCACTATCACATTGTCTATCCTCAAGAGTAACCGATTGATCTGGATGAAATACCCCAAGCCTGATTGGGCGCCGATCAGTTCCGCGGCGATCAGGCTCATCCAGGCCATGCCGATGCCTATTTTCAAGCCAGTAAAAATATAAGGCAAGGAAAAATAAAATAATATCTTGGTAATAAATTTATTCCGGCCGACCTCAAAAGATAAGGCGACATTCCTGTAGACGACTGGCAAGGAAACGGAGCCGAAATAGGTGTTGGTAAAGATCGGGAAAAATGCGCCTAAGAATACGATGAAATACGAAGAGCCGTTGCCGACCCCGAATAATAAGATAGCGATCGGTATCCAGGCGATCGGCGGAATAGGCCTGAGGATCTCAACGAACGGCTTCAGGAAATCGTTAAACGTCCGGCTATACCCCGATAAGATGCCAAGAGGGATCGCTAGCGAAGCGGCCAGCAGGAACCCGATAACGACTCGGGCCAAGCTCGTAGCGATATGGAGCCAAATCTCCCCTTGTTGCAGTTGATCAGCCAGAGAAAGAAAGACCCCGAGGGGCGATGGCAAGAAAGTATTCTTGTCAGGAAGCGCGACAAAAAATAATTGGATGATTATTATAACAGCGGCGAATGTTAACCACTTTTTCATAATATAGACTCTATAGTTTTAAAAACGGGTTGCAACTTCCTGTGTTGCAACCCAGTTTAACATTTTAATAATACGTCGTACAATTCTTCAGGATCATTGACCAGCGATGAATCTGATTTATCTTCGTCAAGATCGATTATCTTGAGCTGGAGCGCTTCTGGCTCAGCGGACTTAATCATTATAACACGATTTGCCTGCTTTGTCTTAGCATAGCGCATTACTTTATCAAGATCTCGGCTAGCTAAATCTTCTTCAATGATATATCCGGCTGATCTGAGTTTCCTTAAGATTGGCCGACATCGGTCAGCTAATTCGGAGCCGGCAAAAGCAATGATCATATTCTTCGCTCTAGACGGCAAAGAAATCGTCAGGCCTTCTGCCTCTATGAGCTCCACGAACCGTTCAATGCCAAGGCCGATCCCGGTCGCCGGCATCGGACGCCCTTGGATTCTTTCCATCATCTGATCATATCGTCCGCCATCGCCGATTTCTTTCGACCCGTTCTTGGAAAATATCCGGTAAGTGAGCCCGGAATAAAAACCAGTACCGTGCAGATTAGAAACATTAAGATGGCAGTTCTGCAAGCCATAGCTCGCTAACGACGCTTTAAAGCTCAAGGTTTTTCCAATCTCCGGCGTCAAAGCAGGAAACATCTTGCTCGCTTTATCCAATATTTCATAGATCCTCGGCTCGTCGCTTCGGCTATGGAACAAATCTAAGATCATAGCTATGATATTCTCCGACAAACCGGACGATCGCAGGATAGCGGCTATCGCCTCTTCATCGGCCGCGAATCGTATATCATGCAAGATGCGCTTTATATCTTCGTCCTGGCGCGGCTCCCGATCGGCGGCACAGATAATATCACGAAAAAGATTCAGATTATTGAACTCGATCCTGTGCCCGGAAAATCCGATCTCTTCCATGACATCGGCGATGATCCTGATGATCTCGACATCAGCCACGAACCCATCAAGACCGAAGGTGCTGAGGCTGAACATCTTGAATTCCCGACGATGGATGTTCCAAGAGCGGAAAATGCTGCCGCAGAAAGACAGTTTTATAGGCTTGGGATGATTTACCCAATTATTCGCCACCAGTCTGACGAGCGGCGCGTCCGGATCGCTCCTGAGGACCATCTTACGCCCCTTGCTATCAGATAGAGAATAACATTTTTCTTCCGGAAATTCAGCGGTACTCTTGTAAATTTCAGCTGATTCTAGAATCGGAGTTTGCACCCGCGAAAATCCATATTTAGCGGCGGATTTGAATAATAAAGACTCCACGTATTCCATTTTAAGCAAATCGGCGGGAAGGATATCATTCATTCCTTTGATAGTTTGGACCTTGATCATCATCCACCTCCTTATACGGCTAGAGGGTGATTATTCAAGCCCAAGCGTTCTAAGACCGCTGGTACGAACTGGTCGCGCTGGACGGTAATCTGAACTCCGGCCCGCATATCCTTAAGCAAGACCTGGGACAGAGAAATTTCGTCAGGGCCGACTAATACCACCAGAGGGATATATTTCTTGTTGGCAATATCCAGCTGTTTGGCTATTTTAGACTGCTTAGAAAAAATTTCCACTGCGACTCCGGCTTGGCGCAATTCACCGGCTAACTTCAAATATTCCGAAGATAGCTTCTCGTCAAAATTAGCGATGAACACTTGGGTCGTGGTCTTGAATACAGGCGCTTTCCCGACGGATTTCATAGCCGCCAATAACCGATCAATGCCGATAGATAATCCAACAGCTGGTAAAAATTCGCCGTTAGGACGTTTGAGCAGGCGGTCATATCGTCCGCCGGAACAAACGCTTCCGAACTCAGGATTTTCAACGAATCTAGTTTCGAAGATCAGCCCGGTGTAGTAATCCAGCCCTCTGGCAATGGTCGGATCGATCTCAAAATCAACGAGGCTGTGGCTCTGGACTGCGAGAAGATCGGTTATGGAGGATAAGAGAGCGATTCCTGTCTGGAAAGCTCCCGCTTCTCCCAATAACCGGGTCAACCCTTGCAGTACTTCGGCGTTAGTCCCGGTAATCTTTAAGTAATCGCCGACTTTATCGATTATTCCCGGCGAAAATCCGATTCCGGCTAATTCAGCTAAAACGCCGGCTTGGCCTATCTTATCGAACTTATCTATGGATCGCATCAAGCTGACGCTAGTCTCGCTGTCAAGCTGGCACATCTCAACTAAAGAATCGAGTATCTGCCGGCAATTAAAGCGGATGGTCGAACGCACGCCCAAGGCTTCCATGGCGCTAGCCATCAAAGTCAGGACTTCAACGTCTGCCAACACCGACTCGTCGCCGATTATATCGGCATCCATTTGCATGAATTCGCGAAAACGACCTTTGCCTGGCTTATCAGCTCGCCAAGATAAACCGACCTGATAGCGACGATAAGGAAAAACGATATTGTTGATATACATGTTGATGAATCTGGTCAAGGGCACGGTCAAGTCATAACGCAATGAAACTCGACGGCCGCCATGATCCTCAAAACTATAGATCATCTTTTCGTTATCTCCATATTTTCCCGTCAATAGCTCCGTCCTTTCTAGGCACGGCGTGTCTTGAGGCAAGAAGCCGAATTTTTCGTAACAACCGCGTACGACTGAAACCAGGTTATTACGGGCTAACATGCTCTCAGGCAGAAAATCCTGAAAACCGCTCAATAAATTATGTGTGCTCATTTGAGCCTCCTTCCTTTATGATTTATTAACGAACAATCTTGTTAATTTTGCTTTTTTATTAGGCCTAAATTAACATTTTATTTTACAAGATAAATGCGTTTATGTCAAATAGATATAGTGACTAGCCGCCAGGCCGTCAAACACGATAACCTAGGTTATGTAGATCGGCGATTATGGATCGGCTGACTTTGTTTATTCTCCGGCTTTTTTTGGGCTTGATGTGATTATATTTTCTTAACCGTTTCCTGAGGTCGGCTAAAGTGCCGGCGATCGGCTTAGTCAAAACTAATCTTTGCCCAGTGTTCATATAAAGAGCTTCTCTCGCTAATTCGCCATTACCGTCGTATTCCCGAT
Source organism: bacterium (assembly GCA_021806615.1). Taxonomy (GTDB): domain Bacteria; phylum Patescibacteriota; class Patescibacteriia; order Patescibacteriales; family UBA12465; genus UBA12465. The sequence continues at coordinate 43,518 of JAJZRB010000004.1, forward strand.
TCAAAGCAAAACGTCCGCGATAAACCGCTTCCTTCTCTAATTTGGTGGTAAGCGGCCTGATCATCTTTCGCCCTTTGAGTATCCTCTGCTGATGCTTATAAATCTTCAGCCGGTCGCCGACTCGCCAGACTTGGGCGAAGGCTTCGCGCGGGAGGGGCGCATAATCAGGTTTTTCCAGACTAATGGGCCGGCCATCGAGATTCGCCGCCGGAATCTTTGAATAGCGGCCAATGGTCGGCATGATATCTATCGTCCTTATCAGGTTGGAAACGACCGTATTCTTGGCCACGCCCTTTCCATATACTATGACCGGCACACGCAAGACGGCATCGTTAATCGCATTAGAGTGCCCTCGGGAATCAGCCGCCCAATTTTCGCCATGGTCGGCGAAGACGATTAGGAGGCTGTTTGTCGTGTCGACGAAATCGATAATCTTCTTGATAAACTTATTGAAGCGGTGCTTCAAAAAATAATCTATGCCGTCAACATATAGAGCATGCAGCTCATCGTATTCGCGACGGCTCCACAATGTATCGATTATAGTCTTATAGCGCAAAAGGAGGTCCTTGTCCCGGCCGTGACGATAGCTTTCGTCCAGCATGTCGGCCTGGTTAGCGGCCGGAGTGATATGGAATTTACGTTCCAGCGCCTTGACCTTCTTCGGAAAATCAATCTTAGCGAATTTCAATTTATGGAAACCGTAAGGATAATGGATCCCGCCGAAATGGAAAAAGGAGAGCGTATCGCGATCCTTACTCCTTGATAATTCGGCGAACGCGGCTGATTCTGATTCAATAAAATACTTATCAACGCCGCGCGTAAACCCCAGGCTATCGCCTAAGATGATCGGAAAATCGGTTTGGAAGATAGTATGGATCTTTTTTAGATGGGCCAGTTCGAAGATGGTCGGACGGCCGATCTGCCGGTTGAAGAATTCATACACGCCGTTACGGCGCGGCCAACAACCGGTAAAATAGGCGGCATGGGAGGCGGAGGTATAGGGGGCGGCGGAAATACAATTATTGAAATAGGTCCCGCGCTTGATGAGGTAATCGAGCATCGTCGTCTTGAATTTAGTGCGGCGGGATAATTTATTAGGAAGATTAGACGGATTAGCGGTTATACAGTCGTTGCGCAAAGAATCCAGAGAAATCATGATGACGTGTTGATATTGGTGATAGCTTGGTTTTTTCATAATTAAAATCTTATATTTTTTAGTAATTTATTCATCTCCGCCAAGCGGCCATGATACCGCTGGGACCAACACCGCAGCTCTAGCAGTTCATAATACTCTCTAAGGTCGCGGAATTCCTCTTTGAATCTTAAAAAGCTCTTTTTAAGGGGAGAGGAGGCTGGTAATCTGTCTAACTTATCGGAAATCTGCAGCATCCTATTCTTATATTCCCGGCGTATAGGCATCGAATCAAAGGGGTGTGGCATGTGAAGATAGAAACCGGTTTCCTCAATCAGTCCGCTAGTTTTCGCCGGGTTAAGATTGAGGCTTCTCTTTAGGATATCGTGGTCCTGGCAGACGAATTTAAAATGGAACAACCGTACCAGGTCATCCTCGGTCACCAGGGCCGGATCTAAAAAATCATGGAACGAGCGACTCGCAAATCTGCGGAGATTCTTCAGATAGCTATCAAGCTGCTTCGGCTTAACCTTCGGCCTTCTGTTTTCTCTTTCAGCCAATAGCTTATCAATGCTGTATTTCACGAACGCCGTGCTAGATTCTACTACTATCTGCCCGACCAGGTCCGGTCGGTTAGAAAACGGGGGCACCTTTCTGCTGCTGAAGACAAAATCAAGCTTAGACTCCCCGACTATCCTGAGGGGGCAGAATAAGACACCGATTTTCCAGGCGGCATCCTTATAGAATGATTTAAAAATAATCTCCAGGACATTCAAGGTCCGGCCCCGGCTTACGGCCTCGTCTATAACGTATATCCTGTTCCCTCTTATCTCCCGAGCGAATTCAGTTTCCGATAAGACGATATTAAGCAGATCTCTAGTATCATGCGTGATGTCCGATAGGCTGTCTAAGATATAAGCGATGTTTCTCTTCCTAAAATCATAGAATTCCTTAGGACTGCCGTCTTCGGGCAGATAACGCCCGGAACGGCGCGTCTTAGGAATAACCCCGGCTTCGGCCAGATTAGATTCGTCTTCGCTCGGCACATACAGGCCGATAGTGCCTATCTTCTCTATAATCTCCCTCAGGCTGAGTGATTCGAGCTGGCCGATGTCTATAGCTTTTAACAACTCTCTTCTGGATCGTACGGGCAAGGCGGCGACGGCTTTTCTAAAACCGGCCGCCTGGGCCCTGGACAAGCGCCGGCGTCTTTCGCTTGGTTTCAAAATAGTGCAGATCTGCTTACTCAGCGGGGATTTAACGGCCGCGGTCACTTTAGAAGAAAATATCTTCGCCGCAGATTTTTTTTGTCCGGCCACCAGCTTCTCAAAGACATGCTTCAACGGCAAAGCGCCGGCTTCAGGAAAGAAAAAGACGGCCGCCCCTTCTTTCTCGGCGCGATCAGCCATCAAAAGAACGGCGGACACCATATCCTTCATCGTGATCTTGGAAACAAACCTTTTTTTATCAGGCTCCGGGTAAATATCCATAGAATTATTTCCAAGGATCAGACTGGCCGATAAATTCTGTCTCCAGTCCTAATTTATTAAAATAATCCTGCATTTCATTGACTAAGACCAGCTTCTCAGTCGCATAGTGAGAGCATTCTACTAAATTTATAGGCAAAGAATCTTTTATCGCTTCAAATTCCGCCCGATGGCGCAGTGAATTCTCGGTTTTTACCTTATTCAGGAAATCTCCTGATAGATAAGTATCGCAACCGGCGTCGATCGTTTCCTTGATGTATTCCACTTCTGCCCCGCCGCCGGCGATAATGCCGATCCGATAGACATCGGGAAGCCGCTGTATAAAGTGAACGTCATTAATATTGAATATAGCTTTTACGCGCTCAATGAATCCATGGAAGGGTATTTTCTCTTCCAAGCTCCCGAAAATTCCGGCGAAGCCGACTGAACACCGGCTATATTCTTTATAATCCTGCAGCTTGAGAGCCTTGGCGATAGCCCGGCCGGTCGAAATTGTCTGATGTATATCTAGCGGGGAGTGCAAGGAATAAACGGATATCCGGCGCCGCCGCATTTCTGCCAGATACCTCTCTTCTAACGGCAGGAAACCACGATTGCCAGACTCCATGTCCATCGGGTGATGTAAAAAAAACAAGGTATCGGAAATACCTTGAGAAAAGATTTTATCCAATATTTCCCCGCTTAAGAATACGGCGAGATATACTTTAGAGACAGAATCGCCATTTTCCAACATCAGGCCGTGGAAACTCCGTAAGAATTGCGCCGTCATATAACGACGGAAATCAATCCTGGCGGCATCGTATAATTTCGGCAAAAGGCGCCGGAATGGTTCGTCCGGCGGTATATTTTCTATATCAAACTCCGCATCAAGCTGATGGACGATAAATCCTAAATTCATATTAGTCAATCAGATTCATTAGCTCGTTAGGGTCGTCTTCTAAATCATACAACTCGACCTTATCGCTTTTCAAATGAAAGATAATCTTATACTTATTGGCGATACGCAGTGATTTCTTGTTCCTAGCATGGGAGAATCTCCCTTTTGTGGCCGCGGTCTGCTCTTCGGGATAGAAGGTCTCGGAGTATCCGGCCAAATGGCGGCGGCTCTTATGGCGCAAAAATGGAACCAGAGAAACTCCATCGAATTGCCCGGCTTCATATTTGACGCCGAGCAGGCTCAGGATAGTCGGCGCCACGTCTACCAACCGCACTTGATTGCTGATTGAAGCCCGCGGCTTGGCATTCTTATCAACGACGATGAACACGACTTTTTGGGTCTGATCATATAGAAGACAGCCGTGCCCGGATTCTTCCGGATGCCCCAGCTTTTTCCCGCCTTTATCATTAGGATACAATCCGGCTAAGTCTTCGCCATGGTCGGAAAAGCAGACAATGGTCGTATTATCCGAGAGACCGGTTTTTTCCAAATAATCAAGGAATTCTTGCAAATAATGGTCGGCGTAGGCGATTTCTGTTTCATAGACATTATGGCCGCCATATTTTTTAGGAGCTTTATACGGCCAATGGGCGTCGAAAAAATGAAGGAACAGAAAAAAATTCTTGTCCCGATTATGCTCAAGCCATTTGATCCCGCGGCTGACGACCATATCCGCCCTCTTTAAAGCGGTCCCGCGGACCTTCACATCCACTGTTTTAAGCGGATCTGAACCGTCGGATAATCTCGGAATTTCATCATCATAAATGTCAAAACCCTTAGAAAAACCATACCATTTATTCATCCCCGGGCAAGAAACGACCGCTCCGGTCCGATAACCTCGGAGCTTGAGGATCTGAGCCAATGTTTTAACGCCGGGCTTTATCTTTTCCTTGAAAAGATGGCGCACGCCATGATTATACGGTTGCCGTCCGGTAAAAACCGTCGCATGGCTGACTGGGGTCAGAGGCGAAGATGAAATAGAATTCAGGAAAGTAGCTCCGAGCTTACGTAAACGATCGATAGCCGGGAACTGGCCGGAATAGGCGACATCGGCTCTCACCGTATCTAAGGAGATTAAAATCAAATTTTTTTTCATAAATTTTATTGGCCAATTTTCGCGACATACGATGTATCCACGTGATCTTTCATGATGACGCGCTGATTCACTAATTTTTGAGAATAGATAAAATCGGCCGCATCCTGCAGGTTCTTTAGATCATCTTCGCTGAAATTGATGCTTATCCTATTCAGCGGGTTCAAATTCGGTTCTAGGCTGGCGGAAATTTCCATGGCTGGCGGAGTGATGTCCAGCTTAGCCTCATCAATGAACCATTTATCCGCTTGTCCGATATTCTGACGGTAAAAATCATAGGTTTCATAGAAAGCTTGTAAAAATTCCTCCGGCGCTGAGGGGTGTTCGGCGATGAACTTCTTAGACATCATGATAACGGATACGACTTTGCCGACCTGCAGGTTTCTCACCAAGCCTTTGTCTTCAAAAATGGCCGGCGTCGGGTCAAACCCGGCCATGGCATCTATATTTCCCCATTGAACGGCCTCCTTATCGCGCACTAAATCGCTCTGTTCATAAATTCCCAAGTTAATATTCTTAACATCTTTTTCTGGATTAAGGCCGGCGTCTTGTTCTGCTTTCAAGGCCATTCTCTGCGCGGCGGCGCCAAAAGGCATAGCGACCGTCTTCCCTTTCAATTCCGCGACAGATTTAATCGGAGAAAGCGGCGGAACGTACAACGAGACGCGATTATACATCAAGCGTCCGATTATCACCCAATCGGGATTCTTGGCTAATAGAGTAGCGGCCGGCTGATCGGCTGTGAAGATAACGTCGACATTGCCCGCTAAAGCCGCTTCGTTCAAAGGAGCGCCGGAAGCAAATCCCTTGAATTCTCCGGCTAAGCCATGGCTATCTAGGAAAGAGGTGTGTTTGAGGATCTGCGCCAGTTGCCCCTCAACGGCCCATGGTATCTGCCAACCTATCCTGATCGCGGTCAAGGCGCTTCCGTCCTGCTTATGGCCGTTTGATCTCCATAACGCGAAAACACCAAATAAAATAAGCGCTAGAATAACGACATAAATAATAACTTTTTTGGACATAAAATTTAAAATTAGATCGGCTTTACTTTACTAATTTACATTATTATGGCTATTTAGTCAATTAACACAACGCTAAATTTAATTTAATATTATTTACAAATATCTTCTTAAACTCATCCGGGTCATGGATCTAGGACTTACGAAAAACCCCCATAAACAAAAGACGAAGCGAGCATATAGCCCCGCTTCGTCCCGATCTCGCGGAGAGTGCGGGACACTATCAGAACTGAAATGAGAAGAAATGCTGATAAACTTATTCAATCCCTCTAACTTCTTGCCAAAACCTATTAAAATAAGCGGCCATAAAATCATGTCTGGCTTTAGCTATTTTTTTTCCGGTTTTTGTTAGTATTTTATTCTTTATATTTTTTAACTTGAACTCATATTCCATGATAGCCGTATCGTCAACAGTATAGGCCTTGTCTTTCTTTAACTTAACTAGTTTTTTCTCATTTCCGGTATATAGGGCGTGTCGTAGATAGCCGGCAAATAGAAAATCACGACCGATGCCGACCGCCCCAATAGAATCAAGCTTATCAGCATCGAATAAGACTTTAGCTTCAATTGTTTTTGGGATATTATTATTTCTATATCTGTGGCTAATAATACAATGGAGAATATTATCTAGTATATTTTGATCTAAATTATATTTTTTTAAAATTTTATTAGCCAGTTCGGCTCCCTTTTCGGCATGACAAAATTTTCCCCGGCTGACCATTTCCTCTTTACGACCGATATCATGTAATAGACAAGCCACCATCAAAACAGATAAATCTGCTTTCTCTTTTTTACCAATATTCATAGCTAAATTACAGACACGCTCGACATGAGTCCAGTCATGGCAACCGCTAGCACCAATAAAAAACTTCTTAGCTTCCTTTTCTATTTTTTGAATGATTTCTCGGCTGATTTTCATATTTTTCAAAACTATTGACCTATTTCTCAGTATATAATATAATAACAATGTAGTTGAAAGACTACCGTCCCCTAAACGATACTAGGATTGTATTCACACCTCCGCGCAAGCGGAGTGTTTTTTTATTCCGGCGTTTTCTAGCCTTAAAAAGCCACCCAATGTTTCAGCGGGGATAAAAACATCAGCTACTGCCTGCAGCTCTTTGCTCATCCTATTTCTAGTGCAAACGACAATAACTTTTTTACCCTTACTTTTTAAGTAGCTGAGTAGCCCGCCAAAATCGCTATCGCCAGAGAAAAGCATGACCGTATCGTATTTTTCGGACTTGGTGATCATATCCATGGTTATCTCTACATCGAAATTACATTTTGGAACTTTATTTAAGAAAACACCGGATTCATCATAATGCGGAATCATCTTAATATCTTTAGTCTTAACTTCAAATCCATTCTTTCTGGCTTTGTCTAATCTGAACATTGAAGCGCGATATTTTTTATTATTATCGTGCTCTTTTGAAAAATTTGTATTTTCTAAATAACGTCCGTAATAAAATAGTCTCTTTATCGGGAAGACCCAATTAATAATTTCTGCCAATTTTGCAATGTCTACTTCTTGACTAATTCTGAACTTATTTTCTTCCGGCCATAACTCTTTGGCCCAAGGACGCACATTGCCAAAATCAACAAAAACATAGACACGACCGAAGTCTGCCTTTTTAAATAAATAATATTCGGCTTTTAGTTCAACAAAATTCATACTCCCAATATATCACAAGACGAGAGGAAGATAAATCTATTTTTTTGTATTTTGGCTCGAACTGGACTTTGGAAACAGAAAAAATTGAAATGTTAGCATATAAATGGTTAATACAATAACAAAAATTACAAACACTCCTTAACGACAAAATAGCAAGGTTGGAACTGGCGAAAACCCCTATAAACAAAAGACGGAGCGAGCTTTTAGACTCACTTCGTCCCGTACTGCGGAGAGTGAGGGATTCGAACCCTCGATACCTTGCGGTATACGCGCTTTCCAAGCGCGCGCACTCGACCACTATGCGAACTCTCCTTATAGCTGAAGACGCGTCTTAAACGATCAATCGTCTCGCTAAATATTGCTTAGCTTCTTCTGTATGACCGTCTTCAAGCCCTCTATCTTATCGCCATTAGAATCAGTGAAGTCGGCATATGGCCGGGCGCCGAGTATCATCTCGGAGCCGATGAATAAAGTCGGCGCTCCCTGGACGGAATAAGTCTTAGCTTCTTCTATGGACTGTTCTATTTTTCCTGATTTTTCTTCATTAGTCAAGCAGGCCTGGAAACTATAATCATTCAAGCCTATCTGCTTAGCATAAGAGGCGAAATCGGCACTTCCGGCTTGCTGGTTCTTCGCGCGCGCGAATAACAGCGCTCTCATTTCCCGCCACTTCCCTTGCGCGTAAGCGCAGTCTACGGCCGCGGCCGCCTGGATAGCGGACGAGGAATTACTAAGGGCGAAAGGGCGGATAACGAGCGCCAGCTTATTCCCGACTTCAACGCTGATCTTTTCCAGAGTATCGGCCAAAGCGGCGCTGTAAGGGTTAGTATAATCTTCATAGACGAAAACCTTAAGCGGCGCGGACGCGGAACCGAAGATCTTATCGTTAGGGCGCACAACCGGCGCTTGAGAAGCCAGATAGCTCTGGGCTTTTACGCCGGAAGAGCCATCGGCGGCGATAGGCGCCGCGCCGTATTCTGCCGGAGCTGATTTTTGGGCGCTCTCAAATACTATTATCAAGACGATAATGATCAGTGCCAAGGCTACGACAGTGGGCAAAAGATGGACCTTATTCTTCCGTAGCCAATGGGAAAATGATTTAATGACGTTCTCGCTCATATTTTTATATTTATTTTATTCTAAGATCTTAGCGGCTTTCAGGACCAATCCCTCCGCTAAACGCGGCCCGATAATCTGCGCGCCTATCGGAAGCGGATCGCCCCCCGCGCTTTCTACCAAGCCAGCCGGGACGGAAATGGCCGGCAAACCGGCTAGGGACGCGCCGGTAACAAAGATATCTTCCAAATACATAGCCAGAGGATCATCAATATGTTCGCCTATTTTAAAGGCCGGATGCGGCGCGGTCGGCGTCAACAACAGGTCCACCTTCTTGAAAGCTTCCGCGAAATCCCTGATGATTAACGTACGCACGGCCTGCGCTTTCTTATAATAGGCGTCATAGTAGCCGGCGCTCAGGACGTAGGTGCCGAGCATTATCCGGCGCTTAGCTTCCGGACCGAATCCGGCGCCGCGGCTATGCTTATAGAATTCCTGCAGATTCAAAGCATCATTCTTAGCGAGGCCCCAGCCTATCCCGTCAAAACGGGCCAAGTTAGAACTTATTTCCGAGGGAGTGATGATATAATAAACCGGAATTCCATATTTCGTGTAAGGCAGGCTGACTTCCTTCAGCGTCGCGCCGGCCGCCTGCAATTTTTTCGCCGCTTCCCTTATCCGTTCCGCGACGCGAGCGTCTAATTCCGTTAAGAAATATTCTTTCGGCCAGCCGACAGTCAATCCGTTCAGATCCTTAACATCGCTGACTTTCTCAAGATAATTTTCTACCGCTTCCGGCGCGGTAGTCGCGTCCTGTTTATCCGATCCGGCGATGACTTGTAAAACCGCGGCGGCGTCATAAGCCGTCTTAGCCAGGGGGCCGATGACATCGGTGGATGAAGTCATGGATAATAGGCCGAAGCGAGAAACGCGCCCGTAGCTGGGCTTCAAACCGAAGACGCCGCAAAAGCTGGCTGGATAGCGGATAGAACCGCCCGTATCAGAACCGAGAGCGAAAAGGCACATGTCAGAAGCGACGGCCGCCGCGCTGCCGCCGGACGAACCTCCGGGTACGCGGCTCAGATCGCGAGGATTTTTCGTCGGGCCATAAGCGGAATTTTCCGTAGAAGCGCCATGCGCGAATTCGTCCAGATTAGTCTTGCCTAATAGGATGGCACCCGCTTTCTTCAGTCTCTTGATCACGGTCGCGTCATAAGGCGCCCGATAATTTTCAATCATCTTGGAAGCGGCCGTCGTCAAAAGGCCTTCGGCCATGATATTGTCCTTGCATAGATAAGGAATGCCTAAGAGGCCGCCCTTTTCTCCGGCCTTCATCCTCTTATCAGCCGCCTCCGCTTCCCGAAGCGCTTCCGGAGCGCAGACTGATAGGCAGGACCGAATAGCGGGATCCGCCTTCTCGATCTGATTTAAGCAGGCGGCCGTGAGTTCGCGCGCCGTTATTTCTCCGCTGTCTAGCTTCGGCCTCGCTTGCTTTATAGTCAATTCATTCAAATTCATATTTTTATAAGACTCTCTTAACTTTCAATTGGCCGCCTTCTAATTCTCCCTGGCGCAGGGCGTTTTCCACTTCGCGCTTATCCCATTCTTTGACTTCATCCGGGCGCCAGACGTCAACCAGGCCGCTGACTTGGGCCGCGCCTTCTACGTTCTTCGTATCCACCTCGTTCAGCTGGCTGATATATTCTAAGATAGAGCCTAATTGTCTACTGAAGCGGTCTTTTTCTTCTTCGCTGAGTTCTAGCCGCGCCAGTTCGGCGATATGTTCTATTTCTTTCCGCGTTATGGACATATTATGATAATAAATTTAAAAATTCTTTTTCGTCCAAGATCTTTATCCCTAATCTTTTAGCTTCCCCGTATTTAGAGCCGGGTTCAAGTCCGGCGACGACATAAGCGGTTTCGCGCGTCACTGTTTCCTTTACTTTTCCGCCCAGCATTTTAATTCTATCTTTGGCCTCGCTCCTTGTCAAACTGCTGAGCGTGCCGGTCAGGACGAAGATTTCGCCGGATAATTTCAGGCGCGCCTGGTTCTTAGCGCCCGAGTCAGAAGACACCAGTCTGATTCCCCGCGCGTTAAATTTTTCTAATAACTCTAAATTATGCTTATCCCGCCAAAATTCCGCGATACTCTCAGCGACGATAGGCCCGACATCTTCTAAATCCTCCAACTCGGAAACCGAGAGGCTCTGGAAATATTTGATCAAATCCTTGATCCGCAGTTCTCCCGAAGCTAGTGGAGAAGATAATCGCGAGGCCAAGAGGGCGGCCGTTTCCTCGCCGACATGCCTGATACCCAAGCCGTAGATAAAACGGCCGAGGTCTAAAGTTTTCCGGCTGGCGATCATAGCCAGGACATTATCAGCTTTTTTCTCAGCGAATCTTTCCAAACTCAGCAAATCTTCTTTCTTCAGGGCATAGAGATCGGCGGCGTCTCTAATCAAGCCGGCGGTTAAGAATTGTTCTATTAATTTCGGGCCAAGGCCTTCCAAATCGGCGGCGCCCTTAGAAACGAAGTGGATTATCTGGCGCAGATTGACGGCATAACAGCGCTTATTCGCGCAGCGATATGCGACTTCGCCCGGTTCCCGGATGACGGGCCCGCCGCACATCGGACAGCGTTTTGGCGGCGCGATTCTTTTTTCGCTCCCGTTCCGCAAATTCTTCAAGACCTGCAGGACCTTCGGAATGACATCGCCGGAACGTTCAATGATGACCGTATCGCCGAGACGCAGATCCAGACGCCCGATTTCATCGAAATTATGCAAAGTAGAACGGCTGATGGTCGCTCCGCCGACTTTGACCGGCTCTAATAAGGCCGTCGGGGTGAGAGCGCCGGTCCGGCCGACTTGCCAGACGACATCCTTGACCCGCGTCGTCGCTTGTTCGGCTGAGAACTTATAAGCCATCATATAACGCGGCGCCTTGCCGACGACGCCCAGGATGGGCCACATCTTTAAATCGTTGACTTTGACGACCGTTCCGTCTATTTCAAAAGGTAATTTTTCCCGCCCTTGCTCTATAGTCTTATAAAAATCAAAGACTTCTTCCAAGCTGCGGCAGATCCTGTTCTGCTTCAGAGTCCGGAATCCCAGGAGGTTTGCCAAGCGGTCGGAAGACGCGCGCGTCCGGACTAATTCGCCGCGTTCATAATCGGCGAGCAGGAGATCGTAAGCATAAAACTCTAATTGCCGCTCGGCCGTTATCCGCGAGTCAAGCTGGCGTATAGAGCCGGCGACGCCATTCCTGGTATTGGCGAGGACGGCCTGTCCGGCGCGTCCATATTTTTTATTGAGAGCGGAAAAAACCGCCTTAGTCATGATCGCTTCCCCGCGGACTTCTATCGTCCCGCCGGAAATGAGCGCGGATAGCGTCCGGCTCTCGGTGGCGTTCAGATTTAAAGCGCTAAGCTCCTTATCAGAGGGAAGGCGCAATCTTAGAGGAATACTATTTATCGTCCTGATATTATCCGTGACATTCTCGCCGACTTTGCCGTCGCCGCGCGTCGCGCCTTGGATTAAGAGCCCGTTTTCATATCTTAGATTTATAGCTAACCCGTCCAATTTCAGTTCACAGTAATATTCCTTATAACCGGCGCGGGAGCGGCCTTCGCCGCGGCCCTTCAAATAATTATCGTTCCTCTCTTCCCAGGCGCGCATATCCTCCTCGCTAAAGGCGTCAAAAAGCGAGATCATCGGCTGGGAGTGGACGGACTTCTGGAATTTAGATAAAGGCCGTCCGGCGACTCTTTGGGTCGGGGAGTCGGGCGTAACCAGGTCAGGATATTCGTTTTCCAGCCGGAAGAGCTCATTCTTCAGACTATCTAAAGCCGCCGGAGAAATAGTTTCCCGGTCTAAGACATGATAATTATAACGGTGGAAATCAATTTCCTCCCTAAGTTTAGCCACCCGATTTTTAGCTTCGATTTTAGTCATTTAAACGGTGATAATAGTAAAAAAATATCTCTATTATAGCCTAATTATAACATAAAGATACAATTTACTGAAATAAAAACTCCGCCTTTAACCGGGCGGGGTTTTTAGTCAAATCCAAGTCAATAAGAGATTATTTCGTGCTCGGAGCGGCTTGAGTAGCGGCCGGAGTGGCTTGCTTATTAGCTCCTGTGGCGTTATTGATGAAGGTCACGATATCGCCCACGGTCTTGGTATTCTGATCAGTCGCCTGTTGCAGCTGGCCCACGCCGGCGGCGATATTATTCAAGCGGGCATTGAATTGCCAGAACATCATGAGCAAAACTCCGGCGATGACTCCCACGATCAAAGGGAAAACGAATTCTCTTTTCATAGTATTATTATTTAGGGTCTGGCGAGGGCTAAAGGAGCTCGCCGGACTGATTATATTATTTTTTATTAGTCTGGGCATTAGCGTTAGAGTTAAAGAAGTTAACGATGGCGGTTATTTTTCCCGAGTCTTCGGAGATAGCCGTGTTAATGGCCGTCAATTGCTTCTCCAGTCGGTTAAGCGACATGTAAAAATAAACGAACATGCCCCCGATAAGGAGCAGGACGATAACGGTCAGAATCGGACCGATTAATGTTTTTTTCATAGATGTTTTTGCCTACTCGCCGCACCGGTAGCGGCGGACGGGTTAATGAGCTATATATTTTAAACTTGCTATAATTATAGCAATTTAAAGATGGCGGGTCAAGGAGAAAAAAGATGATCCGCCGGGCGCTTATTCTATTTTTTTTAATTCCAGGCTGAGCGGAGCGAAGATCCGCGGCGCTTCAAACTGCACTCCGGCATCCGTTCCCAGAGCCAGATCCAGAGCGCCTAAATCGCGGCGCGCGCTCGCTTTATCTACATAATCTGTCTGATTGCGATAGATCTTGAAAGTGATCAACCGTCCCGGCTCCGGCCCGCCTAGATCAGAGGCGCTGATAATATTTTCCCGATAGCTGTGGACGGAAATATCCCCTAAAGACGTACCGCCTAAAAATTCTACTCGGCTAGTCCCTAGGCCGGACAGGATGAGCTCTTCTTTGTCGGCTGTTAGAGATGGCCAGCGGAAACGGAAATAATAAGCGCCGCTCTCTGGCTGGAAACCGTCCGGAAGCGGAGCCCAGCTTTTCGCGTCGCGCGAAAATTCTAAATCATCAACCGCGTGATACGGATTATCAAGAGGGATATCTAAGCGCGGAGACGTCCGGCTATAGATTTTTCCGTTCAAGCTGAAGCGTCGCCAAGACTCGGGCAGGACTAGATCCAAGTGGCTGGAACTGATGAGCCGGCCGCGGATAAAATCCTCTCCCTGCCCTTCGGGGATGAAATCATCGTTCAAAACTGCCGGCGCCGTTCCTTCTATCGGCAAAAATAAATCGACGCGCGAAACTCCGCTCAAGCCGGCATGAGAATCATAGGCAAATCTTAAAGCGACAGGTCCCGGCGTCCCAGCCGCCCCGAAAGCCGCCCTTATCGCCTTGGTTTCTCCGGGCTTAAAATCGCCTAGATCCTGGCTTCCGCCAGGCCAAGCTAAAATGACTTGCTTCAGATTATACTCTCTTATATTCTTGACCGCCAAATCTAAGGGCGCGGACGCGTCATGGATAACCGGATCTTTGACTTTTACCTCAAAATCAGAAAAAATCTTTTCCAGGGTCTTCAATTCCGGCTTCGGATTATTTTTCTCATCCCAAAAACCGCGCGTATCATCCGGCTGATCGGCCTTGAAAGGATCGTTATAGCCCCGCACCACCGGCTGGGCCCAGTTATCATGCGATTCATAAAAATTAGCGCCGAGCGCGCCGGCTCTCATAAGGAGCGTCCAGTCGTTCAATAAGCGGTTGACTCTCAGCTCCGGGTCGTTCTTTTCCCAAAAAGCGACGAATCCGCCGAATTCGCTGGCGTAAAAAGCCTTATCCGTGCTTTTTACTATAGCCAGAGCCTTTTCCCAATAAGTCCGCCCGGAATCCAGCATATTGATGCCGCTGATATCTACCGGATATTTGATGAAAGTATAATAGGTGGAGTAAGACGTCGGCCAATTATAGACGGCTTGGTTGGCTTTTTCCAAGACCTGGTTAGTCAGGTTGATAAGGGAGGCGGGGCGAGAAGACTTAGCTAATTCCCATTCGTTCCCGAATCCGTCCCAAAGAAGGTAAGGATTTCCTTCATGTTCTTTGACTAATTCCTCATAGCGCCGGATATAGCTGGAGACCTGGCGGCTACTGGTCAGGTCCAATTCGTCCCAAGTTGATCTATCCGGCTGGTCAATCACTAAAAGCTGATTGTCGGCAGCCGCCCGCATCAAGCCTTCTCCCGAGCCATGATAAAAACGAACAGTATTGGCGCCGGCCTCTTTTATTTGCCTGAGCCCGGCGGACATGCTCAGATTTATTTTAGCGTTAGCGAAGGACGGAATAAGGCCTTTGATTAAGAATTTTTCATTATTGATATATAAATCTCTCCCGCGCAATTCTTTCAAAACCGTAGAGAAAGATAAATTACGATAACAAGCGAGGGGTTGAGCGCTCCCCCGCCCGCTTAAGCTGACCGTGACCGCGTGCTCAGTCCAGCCCAAAGGATAAGCCAAAGAAAAAAGTTCGCTCTCGCCGGAACTGATATTTTTCGTCCCGACTAATTTCTGATCTATATAATAAGCGGCGACCAAGTCTCCGGAAGCTCCTGCCAATTCGGAAACGGCGCGCACTTCCAGATCGCCGGAGAAGCCAAGAGCGGAAACCGACCCGGACCTCCCTTCCTTGATTAATGATTTCGTTATCCTGACTTGCCAATCGGCCACCGTCGGCGGTTTGAGAATAAGGGGCGGCCAGAGGAAATATTTCATTTCTCCGCAATTATTGACCGCTAAGAGATCATTCAAGATGACTAAGAAAATTATGCCCGCCACCGATAAAGCCGGCCATAACCCGCGGTTCCGCGCCAGCGCTTTTCCAGAAACGAAATTAGCGCTCATTTCCGGCGGCAGTAGTTCCGCGGAATAACTATTGCGCCTCCCGATCTTAGACCACCGGGCGCGGCCGAAAATAAAATCAAAGAATCCTAATAAGGCGGCGTAAATATCCAGGAAAAGATTGAAAAAATAAGTAGGGATAACCCAGAGATTCTTGGCCGGCCGGCTATCACGGAAGAAATATGAGCTCGCCAGAAGGACGAAAAGCGGCGCGACTAAAAGGACGGAGTGCCAGATAAGCCATTGCTTCTCATACGGAAACGTCAGGATATAATAGTAATTCTCCGCGCCCATGAACTTATAGACGTAGATCGCCCAGACAGAAAGCTGCGGCCAGAACCATAGGATGCCAATAAGCCAATTGCCCAGTATCCTGCGCCCCGGCGAAGGAAAGAAAAAAGCGAGGAGACCGCCGAAAAAAACAGCGCTCCATAAGACGCCGAGCTGGAAATTAAAGCCAAGCTGGCCGAAAAAATAAAAACCGTAAATGCTTAGCAGCAGCCAGACGGCGAGTGGGATAAGATAGAACTGGCCGTGCAGCCACAGGATGAGTTTATCGCCGCCTCTTATAGGCGCTTTAAATATCTCAGCGAGATGCCGAAAAAGGACCTGATCATGGCCGGCGCTCCAGCGGCGGCGGCGGGAAATATAATCATTAAAAGACGGGGCCACCTCTTCAAAAGAAACGGCCGACCGGTTATAGGCGATCCGATAGCCGGCGCACCACAAGTCATAAGATAAATAGGTGTCTTCGGTAATGCTGTCCCTGAGCCCGAAACGGCGCAGGATTTCCGTCTTGAAAACCGCGGCCGTTCCGGTGAAGAAAACGCCGCGGCGAAGGGCGGCCAGGAAACTATTCAATAATTCGTTACCGAAATGATTCTGGGCGGAATCCCAGATCTGAGCCAGATGCCTGACTCCTAAAGGACGACGGCGCGTCTGGACGGCGGCGACATTATCGGCCGTGAATAAAGCCGCGGAAGAACTCAGCCAATTTCTAGTCGGACGGTGATCGGCGTCTAAGAGGGCGATAAAAGGCGTCTTGATATCCGGCAGGATAGAATTGAACTTATCTCTTTTTGATTGCTTATCGGTTAGGACCAGGCTGATGCGGCGTTCTAAGGAATTAAAAAGAATAAAGCTCTCCCGCGAATCCGGCCCTCCGGACGGATTCATATTTAATCTTCTCAATGCCGAAAAATCCGAGGCTCCCGTATAGAATTTCAGGAGCGCGGGCAAGGAATTATCCTCTCCATCTTTGACTAGGATATAGATTTCCAAACGGCCGGCGTAGTCCTGCTCCTGGACCGCGATAACGGCGTCAACCAGGCTGTCCCCTTCATTCCAGACGGGTATCAAGATAGAAACCGGCTCTAGAGAAACTGGCTTTTCCGGATCGGAAATAGGCGATGCTAAAACCGGCTCCGACCGTCTAAGAAAAACGGCGGCGAGAGAAAGAAAAATGAACGCTAGCGCGTAAACAGATAAATAAACCAATATCAGGCTGGAAGCGATGAGCAAAAAAGTGGCCATGCGGCAAGGCTTTAAAATTAATATTTTACTTATATATTATATAAAAGATTAAGGAAAATGACTAACGTGAACACCGGGCCCAGCAAATAAAAAACCCCCGTTGGAAAAACACAGGGGTTTGATCTAATGAATTTATTTCATTAAAATCATTTTCTTCGTAGCCGTGAAATCATTGGCCTTTAGAACATAGACATAGATTCCGCTGGCTAACCGGCTAGCATCAAATTTGACTTGATGGCTGCCGGCGCTTAATTCCTCATTGACCAAGAGTGCAACTTCTTGGCCAAGAAGGTTATAAACCTTCAGAGACGCTGGACCTGACTTCAGGAGCGAGAAAGAGATAGTGGTCGCCGGATTAAAGGGATTAGGATAATTCTGGGATAGTTCATACTTGTTCGGGAGAGAGAAATGGTCGTCTACGGCAGTGATATTATCCACCTTGACGGTGAAGGTATCAACTGCGGCGCCATTTCCATCGCTGGCCTGGACCGTAAAAACGAAAGATCCGACTTGCTGGCTAGGATAACTGAATAAACCGGTAGTAGAATCGATCGTGGCTCCATGTCCGCCGATTACAGAATAAACTATTTGTTCGCCTTCCGGATCAACTGCCTGGAATTGGAAGGTGACTACGCTATCCTTATAAGCCTTGATAGTATCAGGAACCGCGGTAAATACTGGAGGAAGATTAGTAGCGACGGTATCGCTTACGGAGAAAGTGATCAATCTTCGTTTAAAAGTACAAGTACTCTTCTTAACAAAGACCTCAAAACCTCCTTCGTGATAAGTCATCTGGAACGAATAGTAGTTTTCGCAAACCACCGTAGTATCGGGTAAGCTGACTTCTCGGCCGATCACTTTCTTGCCGCTATCCGTGAACCTAATATACGCGCTTTCTATCTGAGCCTGCGGTGTACGTTGATATTCATAGATGGTGTGGCCGTCACTGCCTGAAAATTTAGCGGAGATCGGGTCATACATAACCATCTTAGCGGATTGAAAATTACCGGCCTGGCTATAGCTAGATAAATCGCTGATTATCTGATACTTTCCGTCGTGATTATGCGCTGGCATGAACAAATTTGTGTTTTTATCTACTATCTTAGTGCCGTTCACTTCCAATAATCTTAGTAGATTAGGGAAAGAAAAATAGGCAGTCATATCCGGAAAATCAACCCTTCGGTTAGATTGATCGAGATATAGGGTGTCAACAATGAAATTATTGACTTGGATGAGATCAACGCCAGTGACGAAATTATTGATCTTTACGTCTAGGCTCAATCTGGATTGATGGCTGAAATCTTCTTCCAGAAAATAAACATCGAATGTAAAGCCCGGCATGAGATAAAGCCATTTGTAATCAAGATAGAAAAATCCGTTATCGCCGAACTGAGGCCCCCAGGAATTGATGACTTTAAAGCCGCCGATATTATCGTCATAACCGACGACAGCAGCCATATGGCTGGCGTACATGCTATCTCTCGATATCCCGGCAGAACATCTATACACAGCCGGAGACTGATTGTACAGATTATTTATATACGGGAATAAAGGAAAACCGATAGTAAAACATACGCCTTTGGCTAAAGAGTCTTTCAATTGGGATATGAATAGATGCGCGCTGATCGAATCTGGGTTGCAGCCACGGATATTTTTGAGGCCGGAAGAAAGAAAAGACAAGGCCTTTTCTCTGCTCTCTGCGCTCGGCATAAGTTCTTGATAACTGAAATCTGGATTATCCACCATCGGGAAATCGGCGACAGTAGCGGCTCCCTGGGTAGACAAGAAATCAAATGTTCCCCTATATTCGGCCCAATGGTATATCGGGTCAATAATCTGATTCCACACGAAGTATGGAGAAAATTGATTTTCCGGCAAACTAGGATTCCGCTGGAAATGCCTATTCCAGTTATATGACTTCAGATAGTATGTCAGAGAAAATATCTGGCAACTATTCCAATACTGTGTCTTCGCTGGCGGGAACCAGGCGCTGTTGTCAACGACTGTTGGCAGGTTTTGCCCCCAAAGATAGGAGGCAATGAATAAAACGAGAACGGAAATTAGCTTTTTCATTTTCATCACTCCTTTGTGAATTGTTAAAGGGCAAAACGCCCGAATACTGATTTTTTATTATGCTATTATTATACTATATTTTATTAAATATGTCAAGACAGCTCATAACTAGCTCTATGAGCCATGATGACGAACTATTTATGAGAGATAGGAATAGCTAATTATTAGCTAAAAATAGACAATTTCTAATAAGCGACAGAACCCTCGCCCCAACAGAAATTGGTGCTACAACTACCGATATCCGGCAGAAAGGTCATCGCGCACTGGCCGCTGACACAGGAGCCAGAGAAATTCCCTTGCTGCAACCTCGGCACCCAACAATTTTGGACCAAGCCGCTAGGACAGCCATTACTGCAAGTAGTCACGTGAGTGGCAACAGGACTGCAACTAAAATCATATTGCGTCCAGGTTGCGCCGCCGCATGCGCGATTGCAAGCGCAATAGTGGGCATCAGGAGCAAAATTCGGGAGACCAACCGCGGCATTGGCGTCATTACAATCATTTCCATTAGAAACGACATTATAGCTGGAGCTAGTGGGCCAGAATTGATAGGTATTCGGCGCGCCATATCCGTCCTTATCAGCGTCCTTATAGCCGTAAGCTCCGGCGGTACAAGCATAGTTTATACAATATTCTCCGGCATAACAATCGCTATTCTGCGTACAAGGGACGCAATAATTGAATCCGTAATCGCAAGCCATGCCGCCACGGTAATTACAGGTATAAGAATAGAATTGGCCGATAGGCGTATAGTCGCAAGTGCCGGTATAGTTTCCGCAACCGGCGTAAGTGAACCACATCTGGTTATGGCTATAGCAGGTTGCGCCGCCGACATTGCAATTATAGGTTCCTGAAGCGGCTATACAACTATTATACGCCTGGACCCAAACCTGTCCAGCTTGACAGTATTGATAATTATAGTCAGTCCCGATATTAGCCGAACATGAACCGGCCGAACAGCCGTAAATTATGCGCGATTGGCTGGCCCTACAATCACCATCATTTCCTGACCAAGCGCCGAAAGCGCCGTAACCGCAGAACGAACCATTATTGACGGCGACCGAGGTCGCTGAAGAACCGGTACACTGCAGGCAAGCGCTGATAACCGTGCCGGCTGGCTTAAAACTGCCGTTAGAGACATTGCAACAATCGCCGCTTGTGCATTGGCTGTAACCAAAACAAGCTAAGTTTTGATCATCATTATAAGGGCTACCGGTTTGGCTAGTGCCTCCGCGCGTACAATAATTCACGCAGTTGCTGTAACCGTTAACACACCAGCTAGCCTCAGTCCCGGCACACGCCGATCCGCTTATGACATTTCCTATGAAAGTACTGCAGCTCCCTGCTCCGTTACAGCCGTAGGTATAAACCTGGGGCGTCTGGCCGCTACAGTACCAGGAACCGGTGCCGCAGTAAATGCTGGTAGTATTGGTATACCAATTGCTATTCCACCAGACCTGGCCGTTAGAACCATAGTCGGAACAGCCGAAGGTTGAACCGCTACAGGCGGCGCTTGAACCGCTACAATATTGGCCAGTACCGCTACGCGCACAGGCGCCGTTACCCGGATTGCTGAGAGTACAAGTGGAACAAACCGTAGAACTGCTCTTATAGGTCTGGGCCGGACAAGTATTTCCAACACAGAAAGCGGCATTCTGGCAGGGGCCGGAAGGAGACGCACACAAAGCGCCGTTATTAGTAACATCGGGCGGACAATTATTATTCACGCCATCGCAGGTTTCAGCCGGATCGCAAGCGGCGCTCACGCTGGCGCGGCAGACAGTGCCGGCCCCCACTTTGCTGTCGGAACAACCAGCGGAATATCCGGTACAATAATCATTATAATCGCAGACCCCAGCTGAAGAGCTGCAAAGTGTCCCGGCGGCCACATAAGCATTGGTCGGACAAGCCGCGCTGGAACCAGTACAATTTTCAGCTACGTCGCAAGGTCCGGCCGAGGCGTTACAAGTATAAGAAGAGGGGCGGAATTGATAAGTAGAAGTGTCGCAGCAAGCTCCGCTTAAACACTGCCGTCCGCAATCAGTATCAGCGGCATCAATATAACCATCCCCATCATTATCTACGCCGTCAAAACAATCATTAGAACAAGAACCGTTAGTGCAGTAATTATTTTCTGATCCGGGACAAGGGCTGCCGACGCTGACTTTAGATGAACTCTGATAAGTGCAATTCCCTAGCCCATTACAGCCTAAAGCATTCCCTTGTGGCTGTTGGGCGCTGCAAGAATTAGTACTGCTTACGCCACAATTAATCGTCGAGCTAACGGCCGCAGTGGCGGAATTCCACCAGACATTGCCAATTGTGATATAAGAAGTATTATATTCAGTATTGACCGTAGTAGAGCAAGAACCGGCTGAACAAGTATAATAATCACGAGATTGGCTTACTGTACAAACGCCGTTAGCGCCGGTCCAGGCCGACCAGGCGGTTTCATTACATCTTGTGCCGTTTGCTATAGATCCACAATAATCCCCGGTACCGGAACAATAATTAGACTGGCAAGATGTAGCGGTGCCATAAGCTCCGGTTGAACAATTATTGCCCCAATCTTCGCCTGGCGACTGATTCACCGGTATAGCAGAAGTACCGCTGCATTTCAAACAGACGCTGATCGGAGTATTTAACGCCTTGAAATTTCCATTCGCGTCGCAACAGGCGCCGTCCGAAGGATGGCATTGCTGATGGGCGCTCGCATTACAATCACTATCTAAGCTGTCTATCCAGCCATCAGCGTCATTATCGATCCCATCGGAGCATTGGTTGACGCAAGATCCTCCTGAACAACGGCTATTTTCTCCGCCGCCGCAGGTTGAACCGTTACAAGTCGCCCGCGCCGTGACCGCATCGCAGGAACCGCTAGTATTACAGCCATAGGCTGATTGCTGGACCTGTTGCCCGGTACAGAAGACGCCGCTCAAGCTGCCGCAATATAGAGAACAGCTCGCCGCGGCCCAAGCGCTACCATTCCAGACTTGTCCGGCGGCAGGAGCATATTGAGGGGTATCGTAGTCAGTGCCGGCCGCCGTCGCAGAACAAGAACCGGCCGAACAATTATAATAAGATCTAGAACGGCTAGCGGCGCATGTTCCAGAAGCTCCGCCCCAACCGCTCCAAGCGCCATAATTACAAAGAGTGCCGTCAACTAATGATCCACAATAGTCGCCTGTTCCGGAACAATTAGAAGCCTGGCAAGACGTTCCACTACCTAAGGCACCGGTCGCGCAATTGTTGCCTAAGTCTTCGCTGGATGCCTGATTGACCGGGCTGGCCGCCGCTCCGTTACATTTTAAACAGGTGCTGATAGGCGTATTAGCGACCTTATAGTTTCCGCTCGCGTCACAACAGGCCGCCGCGCTTGTCGTACAGGTAGCGGTCGTTACCCATGATCCGTTCGTACAAGTATCCGTGCCGCTTCCGCCGCAAGTGCCGACGCCGCAGTAAGTGGTTATTGCCGTCCCGTTCTTGATAGAAGCATTGCTGTCGTCGCAGTCATAATTATTAGAAACGATATTATAGCCTCCGGACGGCATATAGCAGCCATAAGCGCCGGCGCCGTCGCCATCCTTATCATAATCGTGATAACCGTTGACGCAGGTATTTAGGGTAGTCAGGTCGCTTTTTCTAGTATAGCCGGCGGGGCAAGCCTTAGACGCTTCGTTAGCGGGTGTCGTTTCTACCAAGACCCAATTCAGAGAATCAGGGACCTTATCATTATTAGCATCCGGAGCGCACAAAAAACCCTTCTTCACATAGCCGGAGGGGTTCTTAGAAACGATTATACGGCTGGTGTTAGAAAGGAGGTTTATCTGATGCGTGGCGTTAATCACTAAAGTGGCGCCCGGATCTATGGTCAGCGTTTGACCGGCCACGATGCCCAAATCCCCCTTATCAACGCTCTCATAGCCTGAACTGATGTGGCAATCAGCCGTGACCGAGGTCGGGCCAGAAATGACAGAAGCGATATTTCCGCAAGTCGTAGCCGCCGATGCTGATTGACTGCCGATTATTAAAAAACTGAAAACCGCAGCGAAAAATAATAAGACGCTTGGTTTAAGCTTTTTTGGAGGCATAATTATATTGTAAAAAAATAAAAGCTGGAGAAGATCGCTCTTCTAGCTAAGCGAGCGTGGGCTACTGGACATTCAAAACGCCGGTATTCTTCTGATTATCAACGTAGAATTCATAGCTGCCGGCGGCCGGGACCGGGAAACTGATGGACTTGTTGCCTTCGGTCTTGCTGAAAGTCACGAGGATGAAAGACAGGCGAGGATCGCTGAAAGCGAAAGTATGTCGCTTATCGTCAGTCGCGGCGAAAGTCAACATTATCTTAGATCCGGCTTTGGCGCTGAGGCCTTTCGGAGTGAAGCTGCTGCCGCTAGCGGTAATCGTTCCGCCGTTAGTCGGGGCGGGAGCGCCGGCTTCATCTTTACCCGGGACCGGAAGAGGGGTGGCTGGCGTCTGAGTTGTAGCCGAGCCATTGGCTAGACCAGAGTTTGCATTGGAAGCGGAGTTTTGCCCTTTTTCGGCTGGATTATTAGTCTCGCCGGTCGGAGCAGCCGGGCCATTCAAGCTCATGACCAAGTAAACGGCCAGGAGAATGATGACAACGACGGCGCCCAACCAAAGGTAGTTAGTCTTTTTCATAATTTTTTTTAATTTTTAAATTTTTTTTAAAAATTATTTTTGAAATTTTTTAAAATGGCTAAATATATTTAAATATTATCCTGTCCATATTATAACATAATTATATCACTTCTGGAAATAGTAATCAAAGAAGATAGAGCTCACGGCCGGCGAATAGAAACGATCGGATTCTCCGGAGAAAACCACCTTCAGGAAATAATAATCAATGGAAGAAACCGGGAAAGCTTTATTCTCGCCGAGAGGGACCGCCTGCCAGATATTTCCGTCTTTAGAAAATAATAACTTTACTGAATTCCGGCTCGGCTCGTCTACGGTTATCTTGCTCTCCGCGAGGGTCTGTATGCTTATCTTATCGTCCGGCCGGCCGCAGATGATAGGCAAAGATTTCAAAAAGCCCTCCCCAGTATTCTTGAATCCGCGATCGCTAAAAAGATACCATCTTTCCTTACCATATTTATCTTTAATATTAGCGAAAAAGTTTATACTCTTAGAATCAGATGGCGCGAGCTTGAAAGCAGCCGACTTATCTCCTTCACGGAAGAAATCAGAGAACACAATCTGTCCGACGATATCCGGACTGCCGTTCTGCCAGAGCTTGATAAGCTGCGGCTGGCCGGAGCTAAGGCTGAAAATATACCAATTGACGTTAGGCCCGGCCGTAGTTCTGACTACTTCCGGCTTAAAGCCATTAGCCATAACCTTCATGCTGAAAAATTTACTGATATCCAACAGGCTAGAACCGCGGATGCGATAGGCTATACCCTGATAGCCGCCATAAATAGCCAAAAAATCGCCCTCTTCCCCGCCGAAACCGAAGAGCCCGAAATATCGCGAGCTTATCGGCTTCGGAGTCTTGATCTCAGTAAATTTTCCGGCCTCAAAATAGTAGATCAAGCCGCGATAAATCTCGCCGGACTTTCCGCCCGTATTTTTTAGAGTAAAGCCGACTAAGAAGCGCCGCGTCAAAGAACCGATAGACACGGCGGCTAGGTTAGAACTATCTATGCCGGCCGGAAATCTGACCGCACGTCCATTATAATATAGGCTATTCCCTTTCTGCTCCAAACAATCAGCTCCCAGGCAACGGCGTTCTTGGTATGGCCCGGAAGAATCATTGAAATTAAACGACTCTAAAGATTGCTGGATAGAAGCGGGGACATCTCCGGCGAATCGCCAATCATAGTCGGGCGGAAAACTGATGATGGACGCCGTGTTATCAAAATGCAGGGTTGACTTAGCGACGTCAAAGTTAGAAGAGCTATAGGCGAAAGAGCCGAGATGCAAAATTGTCCCGGCCGGCGAAGAAGAGCTGGGCTTATTTATAACCGGGCCATCGGTTGGAGAAGAAGCGCCACCCTCACCATTCTTATCAGGAGAAATCGGGTAAGTTGATGAAGACAAGTCAATAATATTCGGGTTAGGCGAGAAAGCGGATGGCGGCAGAAAATCATCAAGATAAGGAACGTTAGCGCGCGGCGATAAAAAATAACTAATCGCTAAAAGAGCCGCTAGAAAAAAAATAATGACGATAATGGATCCAATAAGCAATCGGTGCGTTAGCTTGAACAAGTTAGGCATAGCTAAGACCTAAGAGATGATTTGAGTATTTATATTAACAATTATAGCATATCGGCTAAAATAAAAACACCCGAAATCAACGGGTGTTTTTGAATATCCGACTGAATGAATAAAACTATTTCACGATCATAGTTCCGAATTCGCCTTTATCCTTATGTCCGGGAACGTCGCAACGGAAGTCATAGGTACCGGGAGCGGGGGCATTGAAAGTTATGGCCTTAGTCTGGCCGCCACTAATGCCCATCGCTATAGCTCCGACGGCGGAATTAGAGAAGATGAAGACATGGACTTGACTATCGGTGGAAGTAACCGCCAGCGAAACCGGGGCGCCAGTCGGGACGGTAAAGCTGCTCGGCGTAATCTTGCCATTACCGATCTCTAAGCTAATAGTCTGCTTCGGCAATTGGTCCTTAGAAACCAAAACCGGCTTAGGCGCTTCGGGCGTATTCGGAATGGCGTCATTCTTGACCGCCTTCCCTTCCGGAGTAACCACTTTCTGGTCTTTGGTGACTAAACTCGCGCCAGGCACAACCGCGGTAGCGCCCTTTAGGTCATAGACCTTGTTCGCGTCTGCCTGCTGTACCGGAGTAGTCGTGCCGGTCGGCGTAGTCGTTCCGGTCGGCTGTTCTGTCCCTGCAGTCTGGCCAGTTCCCGCCGGCGTGCCTGCGGTCTGGCTGGATTTCTTCCCCTGCAGAGCGGCCACGATGATGATTATCACGATGACGGCGAGCACTCCCAGGAGGATCCACATTTTTTTGGACTTATCGTCCATTGGTTTATTGTCCATAAATTTTATGACTAGCACCCCCGACAAAGCGGGAATTTCGTCTTATTTATATATAAATTTATAATCTATTTGTTGTCCCTCCTATCTTACGAACAATCCATTTTCAGTTTGATCCAGCGGCTTAGTCGGCCACTTACGCCAGTCGAAGCGACGTCCGGTCAGACGGTAGGAAATCTCCACCGGCCGGTCAGCGCGGAAAATAAGCTTATTATCTTCTATTATATAATAAACTTGGGCTAAACGGCCATAGGGGGTCATGATGACTTCAACATTATCCTTATTGAAATCAACGACCTGCCGCCAAACCCAGAGATCGCTGCCTTCCGCGACCTTAGAGAAATCAAGGATCGCTTCGTATTCTTTGGCGGGAGTCTTCTTATAAATATCCATCTTCCCGGCGTATTCTTCCTTGACGCCGCCCGCTATTGAAGCGGCAAAGGTCGCGTAATTGACGCCGTTAATCTTATACAACGGGTCGATGGTGTTAACGGTCAATTTATTAACGTTAGTGATATTGCCGGTCACGCCGTTCTGGTTCATATTCAAATCGCCGGTAGAAATTGATAATCCAGTAGATTTTATGGAGCCGCCGACTTCTAATTTAGCTCCGGCGGCAGCCGAAGTGACACCGATACCGAAATTCCCTTCTCCGACATAATAAACGCCGTCACGAGCAACGCGCATATAATCCAGGGTACCGGCGCCGCAACAATCGGATTGCCGGAAATACCAGCCGTCATTCACGTTGTCAGTCGTATAAAATATACCGTTAGAAGTATCGGCGCCATTATTCTCGCCTAAGATCCCGACAAAATCATTGTTAGTCGAAGGGAGCGCTATGCCGTACCCAGAAACACCTCCGGCACCGCTATTTCCTCCACCGATACCTATCCAGCCGTTTACATCTAATTTATAGGCCGGCCCCGTAGTACCGATCCCGACACTGCCATTCGTATCTGATTTATAGACCGTCGTGCCGTTAACTGTCCAACCGCTGGTAGCACCCCAGTCTGTTTTACAGACTCCGGCAATACAGAGGCCGGTGCCATTCACTGTTCCAGAAGCGTTGATACTGCCGACGACGTCTAGATTAGATCCGGGGTTGGTTTTACCGATACCGACGTTTTGTCCGTTACCAATAGATAAATTATTACTCACGGCGAAGAAAGGATTTTCTGAATTAACTTCTTCTATAACCGGATCAGCGAATAAGACAATCTGCTGACCGACATTATAAGAATAATTATAAAATCTGATTCTTAAATACTGAGCGTTAGGATCAAACCTCACAGTATACCCGCCAATATTACAGCCGTT
Organism: bacterium; assembly: GCA_021806615.1. GTDB lineage: Bacteria > Patescibacteriota > Patescibacteriia > Patescibacteriales > UBA12465 > UBA12465. Next base: position 70,822 of record JAJZRB010000004.1, read on the forward strand.
ACCATTCGCATCCGATGGTTCAGTCCAGCCATTTGGGGTATCAGAGGCGTAAATATAGCCTGTATACTTATACCAGGTATCATTACCTGGCAACCCTCCACAATGGAAATAAGGGTTGGTCGTTCCAGCGCCTCCAGTATTATAGACGGCCGTTTCACCAAAACTACTATTATAGGTATTGATCCCTAAATATTTTGTTCCTCCCGTGCCGCCGCCCTCGCCTTTGATCCAAACACTTATTCGATAAGTTTTCTTCGGATCAATCTTAATATATTTTGACTGCTCGTATGTTTCGGCGGTTGTACCGACACCGGCGGTAACTGTTCTAGCCGCTCTTGCTCTCGTGCCATCTGGCAGATTCTGATATACATAGCTGATATTCCCTGATCTATTCCACCAAGTGGTGTCTTGGGCAAACTGGGGATCCTGCACTAGGTTATCTGCTCGACCAGATTTATAAGCTAAATCGCCGTTAACATCTAAGCTAGCATAAGGATTGGTCAGGCCGATGCCGACAGTACCGCCGGAAGCCTGTAATGAAAGATTATAGGCGGTAGCAGAATCAGTTCTTCCGGCCTGTATCCATGAATTCCCATTGCCGTAGACGCCAAAATATTGTCCGTAACCAGTATTATCGGAGGCGGTAACAGCGAATCCCACTCCATTTGTGGATCCTAGGGTCATTTGCGGTATGGAAGCTGGGGCTAAGACATTAAGTCTCCCTTGAGGGCTTAAAGTCCCAACTCCAATGTTGCCGCCGGAAGTTATCCGCATAAAAGTATAGCCATCAGTCCCTCCCCAATCTTTATTATAATTAGCAATACCCATATGAGGGTTTGATTGGCTAGTAGACGAATAACCAAAATCAAGATTGCTAGCGTTCCCGCCAGAACCAATAACCCAATGGCTCCAAGTATTCATGTTAGCATCATGATAACCGACGAATCTCAAAGTAGCACCGTGATTACCGTTGGTTGGAGTCGTAGAAATAAGATTAATCTCTGGATAACTTCCCTTGACAGTCACACCCGGACGATCATTACCATCATTATTCAAAACATCAACGCCACCAGAGTTAACTCCTGTAATATATAAATTATCTAGCGGCCCGGAATTACCAATCCCCACATTCCCGCCAGCTGTAAAATTGCCTAAAATATTAGACCCGACTTGGTACCAAGCACCGACTGCGTTACTTTCATGGGTTCTTATCCACATGCCTCCCGCTGTACTTGGGCTATATCTCGGTATCGCTGTTTCTAGCCAATAATTATTGCTTCCGCCAAAATCTTTCCCATAACCAGAACCGAGTGAAACTCTGCTCCTATACCATTGCCCGGAATTACTATTAGGAGCATTGGTATTGCCTTGGACATAGTCATAACCCCAGTAAGTGACATTGGTATTAAAATCCGTATATGTTCCATGGGGCTCTAACTGTCCCCAAGATACTATGGCATTATTGTTCGCTCCGCCAGCTGCGACTATATCTGCCCAGCTTGTTTTACAATCTCCGCTGATACATAAACCAGTGCCATTGACTGTGCCGGAGGCGTTGATACTACCGACAACATCTAGATTTGATCCAGGGTTGGTCTTGCCGATTCCGACATTGCCCATAGCTGTAAACCCACCATATTCATGCAATCGATAAGAGGCTTCTACCGCTCCCGCGGGTAATGACGCCGCTTTATTGTTGTAATAAGTAACATAGCTACCTGGGGAGTTCCAATTATCGTTGGAAAACACTTGATACATCTGAAGGCTATCCCAAGCATTCACATAAGCATACAAATCGAATGTGTAATTAGCTGATTGCACTAAATAAAAATTTTTATAGTTAGCGCCGCCAGGAACAGATAGAGTGAATTGGTCTATTGATCCAAATTCATTCGGATAATTATGCAAAATGATTGTCAGGGTACCCTCTCCATAACGCTGCATAATACGAAATTCATAGTTATCGTTAGAGTAACTAGTCCCAGTAGTAAAGGTGGCTATTTTATAGTAATCCGATGTCGCATGAGCATCATTTACGACAAAAGACATTTTTCTATTTAAAAATAATAGATTCCCATTCACATCTAGCTTTGCCCCTGGAGTAACCGTTCCTATACCCACATTTCCTGAGCTTACGGTTACAGTATGAAAATCTCCGGTAGATTCAGTCCCCGTATTCAAATAAATAGTTTTTGATGCACCTCTATTTGAGATGTTCATAACCCCTGAACCATCAGCATTTATGGAAAATCCATCAGCGGAATAAGCTGAGTTAGCATTGAAACCTGCTTGTGACGACCCGCCCATACCGATATACCCTTTACCGACCCCATTCTCAACAAATTTAATCAAACCATAATCCGATGCGTTACTATTCTCTATTCTAAATAAGGATTCGCTTCCGGCTCCTAAAATATGCAACCTAGCGATTGGATTCGTTATCCCAACACCGACGTTGCCATAACTGTCAATCCTCATACGTTCATACATCTGATTACCAGCTCCTTGGGCAGCAGTATAAAATTGAAGATTACCAGCTCCATTATTTGCCCAAACATCATTAGCTCC
>JAJZRB010000010.1 GCA_021806615.1 bacterium
CAGATAGATAAGAAAGGATATTTTTACTAGTTCAGCTGGCTGGAAAGACTGGCCGAAGATATTTATCCAGCTCCGAGCGCTGCCATATTCGTTACGCAATCCGGGAATAAACACCAGAAGCAATAAAACTATGGAAAAGAATAGAAAAAAGCTGGCAAATTTTTTCCACCAATGGTAGTTGACGCGAGCCGATAGCCAAAAGAATAAGAGCCCGACGCCGAGCCCGAATAATTGACGGACCAAGTAATGGTAAGTATTGCCATAACGCGCGAAAGAAACGACTGAAGAAGCGCTAAAAAGCATCACTAGCCCGAAAACGATCAATACTCCTAAAGCCGCGAGGAGATTCTTGTCCGGCTCGTGCGCATCAGACGCTGAGCCCGCTATTTTTTTCTTCAAACGGCTGAACATAAGGAAAATTTAAAATTTACGATCCAATAAGAAAATAATGAGGCCGATAGCGGCGCCAATGGCCGCTACCACCCAAGAGCGCATGACTATTTTAGCTTCCGGCCAGCCGACGGCTTGGAAGTGGTGATGGATAGGCGCGGAGAGGAAAATCTTCCGGCCACGTATTTTTTTAGACAATACTTGGATAATGACCGATAAGGACTCTAGGATGAAAATCAGGCCGATGAATATCAAGAGCAAGGAATTGTTGGTAAGCATAGCGATGATGCCTAAAGTCACCCCCAAGCTCATGGAACCGGTGTCACCCAGATAAAAACGAGCAGGAGGGATATTAAACCACAAGAAAGCCAGCAAGGCTCCGATGATGACCGAGCAGAAAGTCGCGAGTTCATAACGGCCGAGAGAAAAAGCGATGACGCCGTAAGCGGCGAAAGAGATCAAAAGCGTCCCGCCGGCCAGACCGTCCAAACCATCTGTCTCATTTACGGAGAATGAGGTCGCGACGATGATAAATATAAAAACGGGAATATACCAAGCGCCGATTTCAAAATTGCCCAAGAAAGGCACATGGAATACAGTCCAATCTAATTTAAAATAGAACCACATCGCGCCAAAGATAGCGATAAGCATATAGATCAGGAGCCGATGGCGCAACTTCAAGCCGCCGCCGCCCAGGACCCCTTTGCCGCGCACGTCCAGCCAATCGTCAAATAGGCCGATAAGAGCGGTAATGACCAAAGCGCCCAGAGGAAGGAGCGTTTCCGAGCGGGATAAAAAATCTAAATGCTTAATAATCTCCCAGGGCAAGACATTGGCCAGCAGAGAAAATAAAACTATGAAAATGACGAGAGTCCCCCAGACCAGGACGCCGCCCATAGTCGGCGTCCCTTCTTTATGGGCATGCAATTCGCTGAAAATCGGAGTCGCGCCGTTATTCCTGATCTTCTTGCCTAATTTATATTTATATAGATAATGAGTCAAAATCGGCGCGATGCTGACGGCAAAAACGAAGGCCAGCGCGAAAAAAAATAAGATCTTCACGATATAGAATTCAAGCATAAGGAATTAACGAAAATTAATCAGATAGATAAAAAGCAGGACTAAATTAAGGAATAAGGCGCTGACCAGAGCCGCAGCTAAGAGGAAATGGGCGAAGACCCGGAAATCCCTTTGGCGATATAGAGCCGCAGCGACGATAGTATTGAATGCTAGAATGCCCAGACCGATAATAGGATAAAGGAAGATCTGGCGGGGATCGCCGACTAAATCAATGCCGAAATCTACATTATAGTGCAGGACGAGAAGGTCGCCGGATAAATTATGATAAATGAACAGAGCCTCCAGCCAAGCGCCTATTTGCAGGAGAAGAATAACCAGGAAGTACCAGCGGCTAGGATTAAAGTGCCAAACCGAAGCTAGCCCGGAAGCCGCTTGTTGACGAACTGAATAAAACCAGCCATAGAAATTGGAGTATGCCATAAAAATAAGCCAAATAATCAATTTGTTTCAATTTTATCATATTTTTAAATAATACAAAACCGTGTTATAATAAAACCAAATAAAGCACGATAAACATCCTTAGAACATGAGCAAAAAGATTATCTCCCGACTCTTCAATTATGCGATACAGTCCGGGGCCGAACATCTGGTCGTTAGCGGCCAAAGCGACAGAATATCCTTAGATTGCCATCTCCCTAACGGCGAGACCAGGACCTTCACTCTGCCCAAGAAACTGGAACGGGATTTTTTTTCTAATCTCCAGCAGATCCTGGCTGTCGCTCCGGGAGATTTATTGACGCGCGAGTATCGTAAAATGGACGCTAAAAACGGCCAATGGAAATATTATTTGAGCGTCTTACCAGAAAACAAGGGCGAAAAGATAATCATCAGCCTCATCAATCAGCCGGCTAAGCTCTGGCGGCTCAGCCAATTAGGGCTCCAGGCGACTGATCTACGGAAATTGAAAAAGATCTCCAGCGAGCGGCACGGGCTAGTCATCGTCAGTTCTCCGCCCCAGAATGGGAAAAGCTCTACGCTTTATTCTCTAGCCGCCCTTCTGAACAAAACCGCGAATAATATCTACGCTTTAAGCAGCGTTTTACCGGACAAGCTATCCGATGTCAACCAGCTCGCGCCTACTCCGGATAACTGGCGTAAGATCCTGCAACATGATAGCGATATTATCCTGACTGACAGCTTAGACGAGGGCTGGGCCCTCGCTCAGGCTCTTTCGGCCGCCGCCTCCGGCCGGCTGGTCTTAGGAACGATGACCTCTGATAACGCCTTCGGCGTCTTGGCCCGGATACTAGAAGCGCCGCTTCCTAAACGCTTGAAATTAGATGCCCTGAAACTGATTATTAGCCAACGCCTGGTCAATCTTAAAAAGACGCGGGAAAAAAGAGGACAGGCTGAGAGGCAGAGCATCGGTCTTTTTGAAATATTGGAGCTGAGCCCGGAAATAAAGAGCTTCATCGCCGCTTCGGACGAATCTGATCTAAGGACGGCTAAATTCGCTAAAAAATTAGCACAGCTAGCCTTGGTCAGCGGTTTTCGCCCGCTAGCGATAGATGAAAGACAAAAAATAAAAGACGGCTTAATATGAAAATAACTTGCGTCATTCCGGCTTGGAATGAAGCCGAGAACATTAGCCGGGTAGTAGCTGGGGTCCGGCCCTATGTGCAGGAAACCGTAGTCGTTAATGATTGCTCAACGGACGCAACAGCTGAACTGGCCAGTAACGCCGGCGCGATCGTCATTTCCCACCCTATAAACCGCGGGCAGGGGGCGGCGCTCCAGACTGGAGATGATTATGCCTTAAGCAGCGGAGCGGACATTATTGTCCATTTTGACGCCGATGACCAATTCTTAGCTGAAGAGATAAAGGATATGACGGCACCAATATTGGAGGGACGGGCGGATATCGTTTTCGGCTCCCGTTTTTTAGGCAAAAAAAGCAATTTTCCCTTTACTAAAAAATACCTGATATACCCGCTAGCGCATATTTTTACTCGTTTCATCCTGGGCATAAAATTAAGCGATCCGCAGAACGGCTTCCGGGCTTTAAGCCGTAAAGCCGCAGAGCTTATCAGGATAGACAACCGCGAAATGGCGCATAACAGCGAAATCCAAGCCAAAGCCTATCAGTCCGGACTGCGCATCGCCGAAGTACCTATTACCGTCATCTATCATGACTTCGGGCAGAAACTTTCCGGCGGTTTCAAGATAGCGAAAGACCTATTAATCCATAAAATAATAAAATAAGCCTATGCTGCAGCAAGCTATTGCCCTTATTATCATCTTATTCTTCATCCTCCGTCTCTTAGACCAAAAGAAAAAAAAGGAAATCAAACAGAACGAGCTGATACTCTGGCTGATTTTCTGGCTCAGCGCCGCTATAGCCATACTCCTCATCAGGAAAATAGACCAATTACTAAGCCTGCTCGGATTTTCTCTGAGCGGCATCAGCTTCCTCGTTTACTTGGCGGTCTTGGCTCTTTTCTATCTGGTTTTCCGCCTGCGCCTCGGCTTAGCGAAAATAGATAGGAACCTGACGGAACTAGCCAGGCAGATAGCTTTAAATAACAAGGATAAGAACTAAAAGATGAAAATCGCAAACATCGCCTGTGCCTGGCCGCCTTATGCCGGCGGAATCGGTAACGGGGCCCGCCAAATAGGCCAGCTGCTAGCCGAAAATCATGAGCTTATAAATTTCAATCCCCAAACTTTGCGGCCTTGGCTCCAATACGGCCACGGCGCTTTTTTGCCGCAATTATTCTGGCGCCTGCCGCGCTTTGACTATATTTATCTCCACTACCCTTTCTTTGGCACGGCCGAAATCATCTGGCTGTTCAAGCTTTTTTTTAGAAAGCCCAAACTTATCCTGCATTACCACATGGATGTCAAGAACCTCGGACTAACGGCTAAGATATTAAGCTTGCCTAGCCGCTTAATCCGCTCTTCTCTGCTTAATCAAGCCGAAACCATCATTAGCGCCAGCCTAGATTATATCCAGGCAAGCCAGATAAAAAAATATTATTCATCTCATCCTGAAAAATTCAAGGAAATTCCTTTCGGATTGGATCTGGATAAATTCAAGCCTAAGGCTCTAAACCGCCCGGCGGAAAACAAGATAATCGCTAAGACGCAAGAAATCATCCACTACATCAACGATAAATTCATCAAGAAGAACCGGCTGAGCCTGCTCTTTGTCGGCGGCTTGGACCGGGCGCATTATTTCAAGGGGGTACCTATCCTCTTGCGGGCTCTCGCCGAATTGGCAGATGATAACTGGCGCTTGACTATCGTCGGCGACGGCGATCGGCGGAAAGAATACGAGAAGCTGGCGGCCGAATTAAGGCTGACGGACAAGATAGAATTTCTCGGACGTCTTGATGATAGCGAGCTGGTCCGCAGCTACCAGAACGCCGATCTCTTCATCCTGCCTTCTATAAACACTAATGAAGCCTTCGGCATCGTCCTGATAGAAGCTCTCGCTTGCGGCGTACCGGTCATCGCTTCCGACTTGCCGGGCGTAAGAAGCGTCTTTTCCAATTACCAGGAGGGGTTATTAGCAGAAGCCGGGAGCGTGCGAGACTTACGGAAAAAATTAACCTTCATTTTCCATAATGAGGGCTTGCGGCGGGCTATGGCGCTAGCGGCGCGGCGGCGGGCGGAAGAAAAATACGGCCTGGGCCTGATGCGCGAGCGCCTGGAAGAATTATTCACGGGCATGAATCCCGAGGCGGATAATTTATGAAAATCGGCTTGATGCACAATTTATACGGCGAGTTTAAAAGAGGCGGAGCGGAAACGGTCGTCCAAAAAATGGCAGATGAATTACGGTCGGGCGGCCATGAAGTCTTCTTGATTACGACTAAGCCGCCACGCGCAGAAATATCAAGAATGGCAAATGACAAAAGCGGTCTACGAATATATTATGTAACTTCTAACTTTTATAAGCTCGGCGACGCTTCTCTATCATACCGGGCACTTTGGCAGATCGCTAATATTTTTTCCATCCGTAAATATCATCAGATAAAAACCATCTTGCAGGCTGAAAAACCAGTCCTGGCCATCACCCATAATCTGATGGGTCTGGGTTTCTTGGCTCCGTTCGTCTTGCGACGCTTAAATATCCGCCAAGAGCATTTTCTGCATGATATCCAGCTGCTCCATCCGTCCGGGCTTTTGCTCTGGGGGCAGGAAAAAAAGATCGCTGGTTTGGGCGCACAGATTTACCAGGCCCTAACCCGCCGCCTATTCGCCGCACCGGCCAAAGTTATTTCCCCTTCGCGCTGGCTCTTAGGGTTGCACCAAAAACACGGATTTTTCAAAGATTCCCAAACGGAAATCAGACCCTTCCGACTAGAGAGCCATGAGTCCAACGATAGTCGGCCGATAAGCGGCCGCCGCGCCAAAAATTTCCTCTTTGTCGGGCAATTAGAAACCCATAAGGGGGTCTTCCTGCTCTTAGAAGTTTTTAAGAAAATCGGCGATCCGAACCTGACATTACTTATCGTCGGCGACGGACAAAAGATGGCGGCGGCACAAGCAGCCGCCGCATCAGATAGCCGCATAGAATTCAGGGGCCGCCTGGACAGTCAGGCCGTCCAAGAGGCGATGCGCGCCAGCGATTGCTTGATCGTCCCTTCTCTCTGCTATGAAAATTCACCGACAGTAATCTATGAAGCCCGCGCTGCCGGATTGCCGGTCATCGCCGCTAATCTCGGCGGCATCCCGGAAATCATCGAATCGGACGATAGATTATTCCAACCGGGCGATGAGGATGATTTACGGATAAAGATTGAAGAATCAATAAAATAGCGAGAAATAAAAAAAACGAGGACTTAACTCGTTTTTTTAAAATTACCGAATAAAATAAAAAGATTAAAACGGTTTAAGCAAAAAATAAACTGGTAAACAAACAATCTTCAGAATCTTTAAACGGCAACGCCGGAAAATTCCGGCAGCGCTTCATTTTCGTCAGTCTCCGTATCTGATTCTTGGCCGGCTCTCAGGCGATTCTGTAAACTAGTTTTCCATTTATAATCCAGCAGGCGCCGCGCGCCCATGACTGTCACCCCGCCCGATATGCTCTCTACTGAACCGACGCCGGCTAGGACGAAGCCGTTGCCCAACAGACCGGCGCCGCCGGTGGCTAAGCCGACCACGGGAGCGGATAAAGAACCGATCAATATCCCCAGGCGGACCGGATTATTAAAATCCTGAGCGATTGCCTCCTTCCAAGCCTTAGCGTTAAAATTTTTCTTGATCAATTTCAAGAATTGCTTCTCGTCCAAACTATCTAGGGTTCTCAGAAGATCCTGTTCTTCCTCCTCGCTCAATAATTGTTGGTTCAGGTTGATTTCGTCTAAAACCTTATGCGTTACAGAAAGCATCTTTTCTTTATCAAATTTATCGATGCCTTGGCTGAATTCTTTAAATTTCTTTTTAAATTCGGGATTGCTGGCTACGAAAGACTCGCCGGAAATCTTACCTTCTTTGACCAGTTCCTTATAACCTTCTTTATACATCTTCATGCTTTGTACGGAGGTTGCCAAAGACAGGGCGACGGCGGTAACGCCAAAAGTCGCACCGGCCGCCAAGTTATTGCCGCTCTCCAGAAGCTTTTCCACCTTAGTCGCGCCGTAGGTTGCGGCGGCGAAAACCGGCACGGCGACTTTAGCCCGCTTAATGATTTCCTTAGTCGAGTAACCGGCGCCTTTCAAAGCCTGGATTTCTGCCCATTCACCCATCAAATCATCAGAGGAGGCGGCAAAGATCTTAGCGACCGCGCCCAAATTCATCATTTCTAAAGTATGGGCGACCGGGCCGACCATCATCATCTTTTTCACCGTCTCTTGGGCCTCGGAACTTTGCTCATCGGATAGATCGAATTGCAAACGGCGCAAAGCATAATCATCGTTGATTCCCTTGAACATCTGATTTAAGTGGACCAAGTCCTCCTTATCTTCCTCACGCATCACCGACTCGTCCAGACAAACAAATTCCTTATAGTCATTACGGGCATTCCTGATCAACTCCACTTTATTCTGCAGATCCTGTTCCAAATTATCTTGCTGAGTAAGTGCCAAGAATCTTTCCACTTCCTGCAAGCTCGCTTGTAATTTCTCGTCCTTCGCTTGGTATTTGCCGGCGGCATCGGGATGCTGCTCTTGCGCGGTTTGATTCTGAGCGATTTGCTGCTTTAAATTTTCTTGCGCCGCCTGATAGCTGGCAACCTGCTGCTTGATATCGCCGCCTAAAGTCAGCTTAGGGTTCTTATCTTCTTTCACTAGGCGCTTCAGCCAATTAGTCTGGAATTTATGCTGAGTCAAGGTACTTATATCGTGGATAGCCGACACGACATCTTCGGCGCTGCCCGTTTTAGTCTTGAGCTCTAACTTATATTTTTTAGCCAATCTGTTAATCAAGGATCCGGCTTCAGGATTTTCGGCTATCAGGACCTGAATTTCCAAAGGCCAGCCTTCCGACGGGATAGCTGGGTCAATCTCCTGTAATTCTGTTCGATTATTGACCTTATTCAATTCCTGCGCCAATTCATTTAAACGATTGTAAGTCTCTTCGTCCAGGCCATCCGGGGCAAGATGGCGAGCGAGGACGCCGTCAGATAATAGATCGGCGACAGAATCCATGCCCGGCCGAGTTAAAATCTTTTTCTTTGATTTGGCAAAATCAACATATTCGTTTAGGAGACTTCCTACTTCCTGCATCTTTTCCGGGTTATTTTTAGTGGCTTCTTTCTTTAAAAAATCGGCATAACGGGAAATAGTCGCGCCATCCATCAGAACTCGCCCTTCATTTTCCGGATATTCCCGAGACAGGCCGATCGTGTCAGTTACATAAAATTCAGCGTTATTTCCCAGTAACTTTTCATAGAGTTCGCCGGACTCTTCTTCAAAAATAAGCCCCATCTCATTCGATCCTAAATTGGTTCCCCGTTCTTTATACAGCAAGGCCAAATTAAGACGATTCTTCGTCTCCTGGATTTGCCTAATCTTTTCATGGTCGGTCTGCTCAAAACTCGGCCCATCTTCCGAAGCGAGATTATCCGTTGTTTCTAAACTGCCGGCTGTCTCAACCTCTCCCGCCGTCTGATCAGCTAAAGTTTTAATTTTCTCATTAACCGGCCTAAGGGCCGCTGCGCCGGCTATCCGATCGGCCGGATCGGCGGCCGCTCCGCCCAAAGCCTCAACCAAAAGGTCCTCGCCGCTCTTGACCGCCTCCGCCGAACTGGACCGGATATCCTCGACCGTCCGGATTTTTATGTTTTCTAATTGCTCCGGACTGATCGGTCCTGATTCAACCCCTGATAAATCACTTTGTTCCAATTTACTCTCAGAGTTCTCGCCTTTACCGGTAGCCTTTTTCTTATCAAAAAATTGCCAAGCCATATTAAGCCATCTTAATTTAATTAATGATATCTTTTCTAATTGCTTGCAGCTTTTTCTGCTCCGTCTCTTTGACAAAACCGCTAATCAGGCGGGATTGCTCTTTCTGCAACCAGCCCAAGCGCCGTAAATAATCACTATAGAGCCGGCGAATTTCGTCTATCTTGGCCTTCAGGCGGCCGGAGTCTTTCTGATCCATAAATATTACGCCGATTAAGCCCCGAAGCCTTGTAATTTCTTGTTGGCTTTCAGGTCAAAAATCGTCTTTTTCAAGCCGTTCTCCAAGGTCACGACCGGCATCCAACCCAATTCTTCCTTGGCTAAACGTATATCGGGCAGAGTCAATTCGCTGATAAACAACTCCCGATCAGCATAGGTTATCCGCGACTGCGAATTCGTTTCCTTAAGTATCATCTTGACCAGGTCCGTCAGCTTTATATCCACGTCCGAACCTATATTGAGCGGGCCGGCCAGATCTGAATTCATGAGGCGACTAATGGCATCGATGACATCACTCACATAACAGAAAGAGGAGGAAAAATTCTCATCTCCGTTAACCACGACGTCCTGGCCATCCAGGGCGCTATTTATATAGTCAGGGATCATCTGGCCGTCGTTAGCCTCCATGCGCGGTCCGTAAACCCGGAATAGGCGCATTATTCGCGCGTCTACGCCATAGACGGCGCGGTAGTTATTGACTATGGTTTCGGCGAAACGCTTGCCCTCATCATAGGCGCCGCGTTCCGATAGCTGATCGACCAGGCCGAGCTCGCTTTCTTTGACTTGACGGTGCGGGTCATCACTCTGGCGCGGTCCGTAGACTACGGACGAAGAAAACTGCAAAAAACGGGACTTATACTTAATAGCCATGTCTAATAAATTCTTGACCACGTAAGAATTCGCCGCTAATAAGGCCGGACGATTCTCTAAAAAATGCTTAGGCGACATCGGACAAGCCAGGTTATAGATCTCCTGGACGCCCTGGAATTCCACCTTGAATTTCTGCAAGTCTTCGACTTGTTCTAAGTCCAGAGGCTTAGAAAGATCATGATTTATGAAAACAAAATCCGGATTAGCCAGAAGATGGTCGATATTGCGTTCGCTTCCGGAAATGAAGTTGTCCACGCAAATGACCTTATTCTCTTTGATAAGCTCGTCGCAAAGATGCGAACCGATAAATCCGGCTCCGCCAGCGACCAGGACGTTCTTCTTATCGAAAATTACCTGTTTAGACATAGATTAAGCGCTTAATTATTTACTTTTATTATAGCAATATTCGCACCGCCGATAAAGTCTCCGCCCCAGGCATAGAAAGATTCCAAAAGTCCGCCCCGGCTGTCAAAAACCCTGACATGCGGCGTCGCTCCCGGCTGGGCGCCGGTCGCGATCTCGGGCAGACCGTCATTATCCAAGTCGCCGACTGCCAGGCTGGAGCCGCCATGCCAATTGCGGCCGTAAGCCAGGAATTGTCCGGCTAAGCGGCCGGTACTGTCGAAGATCTTAATCTGCGCTTCCCGGCCCTGGCCCGGCGCCGTGATTATTTCCGCCTGGTTATGATCCGCTCGGCCATGCAAAGTCGCGGTCGCGACCTTCACGCCGCCGCGGAATCTTTTTTCATAAGCATAAAAAGAATCGACTAGGCTCCCGGACGCATTGAAGATCTTAACCTGGGGCGCGTTGCCGGCGGCATAGGCGACTATTATTTCTTCATGTCCATCGCCATTTACATCGCCAGTCGCTAAATTCAAGCCGCCGTGCCAAGCTTTATTGTCTACGCTGAATTGCCTGATCAATTTTCCATTAGTATCGAAAATACGCACGAGAGCCGCGGCTTGCGAAGCGGCGGCCGCCACGATTTCTAATTTATCGTCATTATTCAAGTCACCGAGAGCGACATTGACGCCACCGCGGAATTTTGGGTCGAAAGCGAAAAATTTCTTCAATAATTTGCCGCTCGGACTGTATATGCCGATCTGCGGTTCAGTCCCGACAGACGCTCCTAAGACTAGTTCTTCCGAACCGTCGCCATTTATATCGCCGGCGGCCAAAGATCCGGCCAAAGCTCTGGAAAGCGGCAGACGATTAACCACGTCGCCATTAGCGGCGGTCAGCTTAGCCTCTTCTTGTCCTTTGAACGGCACGATAAGCAGGCGTCCCATGCGGCTGAACAGCCGCTCTTTAGCCAACTCTACCGCCCGATTGACATTCAATCGGCCATTGCCTAATTCTCCTTGGTAATTAGGATTAAGCTTCGTGATATCATCGGTGGAAGCGAAGAGAATATTGACTGTCTCGCGCGGGCTTAATTCTGGATTAGCCTGTTCTATCAAGGCTAGGGTAGCGGAAACGAGCGGGGCGGCCATGGAAGTGCCGGACCAATAGCCGTCATAAATGCGATTAGGATCGCCCGCGACGCTGCCCGGCGTCACTGTATTGAAAAAGCTGATACCCGGAGCGCTCAAATCTACGCACCGGGAACCATAACTGGAAAATCTGGCTTTTTGGTCTAAAGCATCGGTGGCGGCCACGCCAATCACCATATTATCGCCCAAGACGCCGTCATAACAAGCCGGATAAATCGGAGTCTTATCGATATTGTAACCCTCGCCGGCTGCCTGTTCGTTCCCGGCCGCGGCGACAATCAAGACGCCGGCGCTTCGCGCCCGACGGATAGCTTCCTGCAAAGCATCGCTATAATTGAAAGATACAAAACTCAAATTTATAATATCCGCGCGGTTATTGACCGCATAATCAATCGCTCTTATTACATCGCTTATCTTGCCCTCCCCTTTATCGTTAAGTACTTTAAGGGGCATGATCTTAGCTCTCCAAGTCACGCCCGCTACGCCCTCGTGATTATTCCCGCGCGCGGCGATAATGCCGGCCACCATCGTGCCGTGCGAAACTCCGGATTCGGTCCAAGCGGCAGAAAATTTCGGCGAGGGATCAGGGACATTATTGACAAAGTCCCAACCGCTCACATCATCGATAAAACCATTGTGGTCATCATCGCGCCCGTTGGCCGCGATCTCTTTAGTATTATGCCAGATATTATCCCTTAGATCAGGATGATTGATATCAATGCCGGAATCAATGACGGCGATAACAATATCCGGACTGGCCGAAATCTTCTCCCAGGCGCTATCCGCCTTGATCTTGGATAAATACCATTGGTTGCCATAATAAGGGTCATTAGGCGTAAGGCTAGCCAAAACCGGCTCAACTATAAATAGCGAGAGAATAAAAAAAGATGTTATCAGTTTCTTCATATAACATCTCCATCTTATCACAGTCACCGGCTTTTTTCAAAACTCAAAATAAAGGCTTTTATTTCAAACTTTCTATAAGCGCTAATGTCTCGGCGGCGCATTTTTGCCAGCTGAATCCTTGAGCCCGCTCTCGGCCCTTAGCTCTTAATTCCTGGCGCAAGGCTTCATCGCCGGCTATCCTCTCCATAGCTCGGGAAATCTCCCTCTTGTCATTCTGGTCAAAATATAGGACGGCATCACCGGCGATTTCTCTTAAGACCGGCAGATCCGAAACGGCGGTCGGGAGGCCACAGGCGAGAGCCTGCAAGACCGGGATACCGAAGCCTTCATGCTTAGAAGGAAAGATGAAGGCGCTCGCCGCCCCGAAAATATAAGGCAGATCCTCTTCATCCACCCAGCCCGGCATTTGGACTTCTTCTTCCAGATTGAATTCCTGGATGACATATTTCACTTCGTCATAGCCGAAACCGGCGTCGCCTATCAGGACGAGCTTCATTTCAGACTGCGGATGGTCTTCCCGGAATAAGGCGAAGGCTTCGACTAAAGTAGCCGTATTCTTCTTTTTTTCCAGGCGTCCGGTATACAGGAAGAACTGGGAGCTCAAATCGTATTTGTCCAAGACGGCTTTCGTCTTTTCTGGATCATTGACCGGACGGAATAATTCATTATTATAGCCATTATGGATAACGGCGATTTGGGATGCCGGGGTTTTCGGATACAGATCCAGGATCTCTCGTTTCGTGAATTCGGAAACGGCGATGATCCTCTTGGCATGATGCAGGGCGAAAGTAGTCGACCAATATAGATAATCGACCGACTCCGATCGATAACGTCCGAGAGTCAGGATCCGCACCAAAAAATTTATCAAACGGCGCGAAGCCATCAGATCGGTTTTCACTTTGATGGAACGGTATAAATTCTGCTCCCGCAAGAAAGCGATATCGTGGATAGTATTGACGGTCCTTAGCGGTCCGAATAAAGGCAGGGCGTGGGCGGGGATGAACAGGACATCAGGCCGGCGCCATAACATCTCCCAAGTCAGTCGCCCCAGGGTCCAAAAAGATTGGAAAGGCCAATGCAATAATTTTATGGAAAAATTGGGATTATCTTTAATGGCCGACACTAATTCCGCCCGCGGCTCCTTATTGACATAGAGAATATACTTATTATTCCTATCTAAAACAGCCAGATATTTTATCAGGTAAAAAGAATACCATTCCGTACCGGTCTTATGGAGTAAATTAGCGCGTGAAGCGTCAATGCCGATAGTCATAATAATAAAAAATCAGCGGCGAGCCAGGAGGCGGGCGGCTGATTATTTAGTGGCTAAGATGCTGCGTTTATAAGAATCCAGATTATCCAAGGCGATGCCGGTTCCTTTGGCGACACAGAGCATCGCATCGTCCGCGACATAAGCGGCGACGCCAGTCGTCCGCGACAAGAGCTGATCGATATTACGGAGCAAGGCGCTCCCGCCTGTCAGGACTATCCCCTTATCCATGATGTCCGCCGCAAGTTCCGGCGGCGTTTTCTGCAAGACTTTTTTGGCGACCGAGATAATCGCTTCCAGTTCGTTCTGGATGGCCTCTGTCACATCATCGCTCGAGACGGTAATGCTGCGTGGCAGGCCGGTCACGATATCGCGGCCGCGGATTTCCATATAAAGCTTATCTTCCATATAGAGAGCCGAACCGATATTTATCTTTATCTCTTCCGCGGTCCTCTCGCCGATCGCCAGATTATATTTTTTCCTGATATATTCTAAAATAGCGGCGTCAAACTTATTGCCGCCGACGCGGACGGACGTTGAAGCCACGATGCCGCCCAAAGAAATAACGGCCATTTCCGCCGTGCCGCCGCCGATATCGATCACCATGTGCCCCGTAGAAGAACCTATCGGTATATCGGCGCCAATGGCCGCCGCGACCGGTTCCTTGATGATATAAGCCGCCTTGGCTCCGGCCGCTATCGTCGCTTCAATAACCGCCCGACGCTCGGTAGAGGAAATTCCGGCCGGCACCGCGACCATCACTTCCGGACGGAAAAGGCGTATGCCGCCCAAAGTTTTATTGATAAAATAACGGATCATCGCTTCCGTCGCCCGGTAATCGGCGATAACTCCGTCTTTCAAAGGACGGACAGCTCTAATCGTATCCGGCGTCCGGCCGATCATGTCTTTCGCTTCGTTGCCGACCGCCAAGATCTTATTATCATCCACCGCGACAGCGACGACGCTCGGTTCATTGATAACAATGCCCCGTTTCGGAACGTGGATCAAAGTATAGGTCGTGCCCAGATCAATGCCTATCCGTTTAATAAACATAATAATAGAGGAATCAAAAAAATAAGGACTAATTCATCTTAGTATTTTCGCAGGCATTAGTCAATCGCGGCGTTAAGGCGAGAGTTTTATTCTTCGTCCTCGCGTCCGGTCATTTTTTCCTGATTGGATAAGATCTTCTTGACTTTTTCCGCGAATTCAAAAGTGTCAAATTCGTCCTTCAAAAATAGGAAATCTGCCCCGAGATCCAAGCTGCGCTGGCGGCTGTCTTCGTCGCTCACATCGGTAAAGATGAAAATCTGCTTCTCGCTGAGCTCATTATCGGCTTTCATCCTCTTGATTATCTCGAAACCGTCTACTTTCGGCAGGATCAAATCCAAAATGACATAGTGCGGATTGAATTCCCTCAGTTCATCGATTATTTCTTCTATCTCCTCTTCGCCGGTCGCCGTGCCGACGGTGAATTCGTCGGCCGCGAACTGCGCTTCTAGGCCATAAAGCAGATTAGCGTCGTCTTCAATGATAAAAATCTTCTTATTATCCATAATGATGGGCGCCGCCGAGCGACATAAAAAATTAAGCTTTGAGTTTCCGCCACCAGGCCGTCTGGTCCTTATACCACGCCAGCGTCCGGGCTATCCCTTCTCTGAAATCGATCTCCGGTTGCCAGCCTAGATCCTCCTTAGCTTTAGTGAAATCAATGGCATATCTTAAATCATGGCCTGGGCGATCCGCTACGTATTCTATCATCTCCTCCCCCTGGCCCATCAATTCCAAGATCAGACGGGTTATTTCCAAATTGCTTTTTTCATTATTCCCGCCTAGGCAATAAGTCTCGCCGATCTTCCCTCTTTGGATGATCAGATCCACGCCGCGGTTATGATCATCAACGTGGATCCAATCGCGGACATTGGCGCCCGCGCCATAAACTGGAACCTTTTTCCCTTCCAATAAATTAGTGACAAATAGCGGAATCAATTTTTCCGGATACTGATAGGGGCCATAATTATTAGAACAATTAGAAATGGTGACCGGCAATTTATAAGTATGGTAATAAGCGCGGACTAAATGGTCGCTCGCGGCCTTGGAAGCGCTATAAGGCGAACGCGGATCATAAGGCGTCGTCTCGTTGAATTTCGGCGCGCCGAAAGCCAGGGCGCCGAAGACTTCATCGGTAGAAATATGGTGGAAACGGACGCCGCCCTTATTCTTGGCAGCCTCCAATAAGACGCGCGTCCCTTCGACATTGGTCTTGATGAAGTCGGCGCTGTCTTTGATAGAACGGTCGACATGGCTTTCCGCCGCGAAATGGACGATGAGATCTACTTTGGAAACGAGGCTGGCGACCAAAGACGCATCGGTGATGTCGCCATGGACGAATTCATAGCGCGCGTCGTTTTCAATATCTTTCAAGTTGTCCGGATTTCCGGCATAAGTCAAAAGATCAAGATTAATGATCTCGTCAGCCGGATACTTAGCTAACCAGTAATGGATGAAATTAGAACCAATAAAGCCGGCGCCGCCGGTAACAAGTAATTTCATAATCAATCTTGTAATTTTTTTAAGACCGCCTCCGCTTCACCCGGGCCATATTCCGCCTGAAGCCAAGGCTTATTCCCGTCGCCTGCTTGGCGCGGAATGACGTGGAAATGCAGGTGCGGTATCTCCTGCCCGGCGACCGGATCGTTATTTTCCGTGACATTGTATCCTGCTATCGCGAGCTTGTCTTTAAGGAGCCGGCCAATAGTTTTCACCGCCGAGATAACGGCGTTCAATTCTGCGATCGGAGTTTCTTCAATATTAGGATAATGTTCCTTGGTTATCACTAAGACATGGCCGGGATTTACCGGCTTGATATCTAAAAAAGCTAAGACTTTATCATCTTCATAGACTTTATATGACGGGATCTCTCCTTTGACGATCTGGCAGAAGATACACATAGATAATAGTTTAATTGATCTTATACGGCGATGCCGGATCCTTTTCCCATCTGATTTCGTCAACCTCTTCCTTCTTCCCCTCCCCCTTATATAATCTATCCGGCAGATTTATGCTCAAGGCCGGAATGTCGGAAATGCATTTATAACCATGGACCACGCCGGGCGGAACGATGACCATGCTCGGGTTTCCTTCGCCGACTTCTAACTCCAGCGTTTCTCCTTGGGAATCGGATCCCGGGCGCCTGTCCCAAAGATATAGGCGGAAACGCCCCGGACCTAAGAAGACAAAACAGTCGCTTTGCGCCACATGCTCATGCGGGCCGCGCACCACGCCGGGATTAGTCAGGCTGACATAAGACATCGCCGGTTGGAAATCGTCCAGTTCGTCACGGCGGAAAATCTCGGTCAGCCAGCCCCGCTCATCTTCATTCTGGCTCAATTTTTTAATAATTACGCCATTAATCATATATCTTGATAATAATCATTGTCCCTTTAATCAGAGATTGCGGGTGCTAACGATATTCGTCCGGCGCTTGGCGAAGCGGCGCGGGCCGCGCTTCAGGCGCAAAAGCCCGTTCTGCGCGCCCAAGTGGGTCACTTTAGCGGCCGCGTTGCGCAAGCTTAGTCCTAGCGCCCGATCGATATCGCCCTCATACATGGTCAGGCCGGCCGCAAAAGAAGAATTGAAGGCGTCGCCGATGCCGGTCGTATCTACCCGCTTTTTTTCCTTGATAATCCCCCGCCGATATATCTTATTCCCGTCATAAGCGATAACTCCGTCGCCGCCTAAGGTCAGGACTACTATTTTAGGCCCGAAACCATGGATGATCTTGATCAAGTTCTCTTCGCGATCCAAAAAATTACGGCTCAGATGACGATATTCCGGAGAGGCGACTACCAGCTGCAAAGCTTCGTCTTTATTGGAAGCTAAAACCGTCGTTTTCTTTAAAAACCCGGCTATCGGCTTCACGCCTCCCAAGTACTGGGTCATCCCCGGATTCCAAAAAATATGGTGGCTATTATGGCCGATAGCGGAAAAAATCT
>JAJZRB010000005.1 GCA_021806615.1 bacterium
AGAAATACATCCGGCCAGCCCGAATGATAAAAAAAACGCTATCCTGGAAATCAGAGCCGGGACAGGCGGCGATGAAGCGGCTCTGTTTGCCGGCGATTTATTCCGGATGTATTCCCGCTACTGCGAACGCCGCGGCTGGAAGATAGCCTTGATTGATTCCAATGTCATCGGCATCGGCGGCTTCAAAGAAATCATCTTTGAGGTCAGGGGCGAAGGGGCTTACGGATTATTGAAATTAGAGGCGGGCACGCATCGCGTCCAACGGGTACCAGAGACCGAAAAACAAGGGCGCGTCCATACTTCTACCGCCACGGTCGTCGTCCTGCCGGAAGCGGAAGAGATTGATATCGAGATAAAGCCTAATGATGTCCGCATCGATACTTTCTGCTCCAGCGGCCCGGGCGGCCAGAGCGTCAATACGACTTATTCCGCGGTCCGCTTAGTCCATATCCCGACCGGGATCATGGTCAGCTCGCAAACCGAGCGTTCTCAGCACCAGAATAAAGAACGTGCCTTCCAGGTCCTGCGTTCCCGTTTATTGGCGCGTCAAGAAGAAGAACGGCGGCTCGCCAGTTCTACCGCCCACCAGACGCAGGTCGGCGCCGGTGATCGGGCCGATAAGATAAGGACTTATAATTTCCCGCAAGACAGGGTCACCGATCATCGTATCAACATATCCTGGCATAGTATTACCAGGATAATGGATGGAGAAATAGAAGAGATCATCAATGAACTCAGGAAGGCGGCCAAAGCAGAGACAGCTTTAAAATAAATACGTTACATGAAAAAACCAGATATCCGCTCCATCCTTAAGGAGTCTTCCCTACCGCGGCTAGAGACCGAAATCCTAGCTTCTTTTTTATTGGGCCAAAGCCGTGAATACCTGCTGACTCATCCGGAAACTGGAATCAGTCATGCTCTCTATGGAAGATATAAGAATTTAGAAACTAAACGCCTTGAAGGCTGGCCTATCGCTTATCTTACCGGGCAGAAAGAATTCTATGGCCTGAGCTTCAAGGTTAACCCGGCAGTGCTGACGCCTCGGCCGGAGACAGAGATGATGGTCGAAGAAATCATCGCCGCCGCTAAGCGCGATAAATCAAAAAAAGCGCCATTAATCGTGGACTTAGGCACTGGCTCCGGAGCCATCATTGTCGCCAGCGCCACCGAATTAAGGAAACTATCTCCGGCCTTATTTATGAAGACTAAATTCATGGCCGTAGATATTTCCCGACAAGCTTTAAATATCGCCAAAGAAAATTCCCTGGCTCATAAGCTGGGAAGGCGGATTGAATTTCTTCATGGTAATCTGCTAACGCCCCTAAAGCTAAACGAAAGGAAATTGGCCGGGCGTCATTTGATCATCGCCGCCAACCTCCCTTATCTGACTAAATCCCAGATAAAGGATTCTCCGAGCATACAGCGGGAGCCAAAGTTAGCTTTAGATGGCGGCCCAGGCGGCCTCAAATATTATAAAGAATTATTCAGGCAGCTGGCCGATCTGGAATTAAGCGGCATTCACGCCCGGATCTTATGTGAAATAGACCCGGCACAAACTGTCAAGATCAGATCTTTAATTAAAAAATACCTGCCTCAAGCTGAATTAAAGATTAAAAAAGACTTATCTCGCAAGGATCGTTTAGCCATAATACAAAAAGCCGACTGATTAAGCCGGCTTTTATATTTTACAGGCTATTATTCTATTTCTTTTCAGTCTCCTTCTTAGCTTCGCCTTCGGGCGCGGCGGCTCCTTCAGCCGTCGCGGCGTTAGCTGCCTCAGCCTCCGCCTCCGCTACGGCCGGCTCTTCTTCGACGCGCGCTTCCTTGACAGCCGCGACGACTTCATTGGTTTGGTGGACTAAGACCATGCCTTGAGGCAAATGCAGATCGTGCAGATGGATAGCGTCGTCAAAAGTGTTCAAGACAGAAATATCAACATCAATATGATCGACTAAGTCCGCCGGCAGACATTCGACTTCCACGCTGCTTATATCCTTGATCAAAGCGCCGCCGAGTTCCTTGACCGCCTTAGCTTCGCCGACAAAATGCAACGGTATTTCTGTCGTGATCTTCTCTTTCATGTTAACCTGATATAAATCAACGTGGGTCAAGAAATTCTTGACGACATCGCGTTGCGTGTCTTTCACTAAGACCTTGATTTCATCTTCGCCATAATTAAGATCGATCAAGTTAGATTCTCCGGCCAGGCTGAAAACTTTTTCAAAATCAACCTTTTTAAATTTCAGACTCTTATTGTCTATCCCCTTGCCATATAAAACGCCCGGCAGGTAATCCGGACCTAATTTTTCTTTTTTTTCTCGCAGCTGGGCGCTGAGTTTGATAGTCATACGGTTAATAACTAATTTTTGATTTAATAATAATATTTTCCACTATACCCACTAGGATAAGAAGCGACACCAGTGAGCTGCCTCCGTAACTGACGAAAGGCAGGGGCAATCCGACGACCGGCATAATCCCCAAGTTCATACCAATATTAATAAACATTTGAATAAAAATCAAGCCCGCCGCCCCGAGTAGGAAATAAATGCCGAAATCATTGTTGATTTTCTTCAAGACTGAAAAACAGCGGAAAAAGAAGATAAAATAGAAGCCCAATACCAATATTACCCCGAAAAACCCCAATTCTTCCGCGATAACAGCAAAAATAAAGTCAGTTTGCGCTTCCGGCAAGAATTTAAGCTGGGATTGTGAACCAAAACCGACTCCTTTGCCGGTCAAGCCGCCGGACCCGACGGCGATGATGGCTTGGGAAATATTATACCCTGATTCTAAGGCATTAGCGCCGGGATTAAAGAAATTCAGGACCCTTTCTTTCTGGTAATCCTTGAATAAGAAAAGCCAGGAAATGCTTAAGACGACAATCGAGGCTAAACCGATAATGATAAAGTATTTCTTATTGAAACCGGCGGCGAGGATCATTATCAGCCAAATAGCACCCAAGATAAGGGCCGAACCGAAATCAGGCTGGAAAATGACTAATATTATCAAGACGGCTGCCCCTAGAGCAGAGGTCAGAAAATGCCTGGTAGTCTTGATCTTTGTCGCCAGGTTAGAAAAATATTTTGCCAGGAACAGGATCAAGACTATCTTGACGAATTCTACCGGCTGCAGCCCTAAGCCGAAAAAAGAAAACCAGCCTTTAGTCCCTCTTATTGTCTGGCCGAGGAACAGGACGGCGATAAGGATGATGACCGCCAGAACATAGAAATAACGGTTCAAGCTGCGCAAAAAACGATAATCAATGAAAGAAAAGAGGAACAGGCCGAGAAAACCTAGGCCGGAAAAAATAAGCTGCTTCTTGAAATTCAATAGATTGCCGCTCGCTTGGCCTAGGGCGACACTGTATATTTCCACCAAGCCGAAAGTAACGAGCAATAAAACCGCGGCAAAAATAATCCAATCAAAATTCTTCAGATAGGTCCTAAATCGATTGAGCATATTTAATCGGTGGCCGGCGTCCCTTGGTATTTCAGATAAATCTGGTCATCAAGGATGTCTAAATCCGGCTTGATTTCCGTCCGATTGACAGCGGATAAGCTGCCCGGCCAGCTGATCTTGATATCGCGTTTTTCGCCGGCCAAAAAATTTTCCAGCACATAGCGGTTAACGCCCACGAGCTCCTCGCCATTGAAGAGCAGGATATTGACCGGCACTTCATAATAGCTATAGGGGGTTTGATTCTGTATGGAGAAAGACAGATTATTCAAGCTTATTTTTTCCGATAGATTATTGGAGGATCCGGAACTGAAATTTATGGCGCTCACCGGAAAATTCAGATGATCTGAGGCGAAGCTGTTCCAATCAGGAATCTGATGGGCATCTATACGGCGCCAGAAAATATCAGTCAGCTTGAATTCCGCCTCGCTCTGGCTGCCGGGCAGATTCTGGCCGAGAGCCAGAATGTATTTATCTTCGCCCGGCATTATGAAACCGTTGCCGCAAGACAAGCTGTTGCCGGCTAAAGTAAAACAATATTTGAAGCTGCCCATGAATTTAGAGTTCGGATTCTGTAATTTGACGGCTAAATCGGAACTTTCGTCGCCGGAAAAAACAGCGAGCGGAGAAATCTGCAGATCCGCGGTCAATTGGCGCGGCGAAGTCGGAACGGCACTGGTATCTGATCCGGCGTTAGGATCTCCGGATAAGAAATAAATCACCAGATTATAAGAAGAATAAATGAAAAAGAAGGCGCAAAGAATAATCAAGAAAATAGTGATGGATTTTAAAAATATTTTACGGTGTTCTGACAGCCATAGGCCGAAATTCATCTCTCGCAAGCTGACGCCGCTCGGATCATCATAATTTTTCAGATCAATATCTCTATCTAAATTTTCCTTTTTTGACATATCTATGATATAATATTCTTATTATAATCATAACATAATATGTTAGAAATAAAAATCCCTTTAAGCGTGCCGAGGCGCCGCTATAGCGAATATCGCCATAACTATCGGATCCTGACGAATGGCTCAGGACGCCTTTTGCTCGTCGCCGGAGATCAAAAGGTAGAACATCTTAATGACGATTTTTACGGAAGAAATATCAACCCCGAAGATAAACATCCGGAGCATCTTTTCAAAATCGCCGCGGCCGCTCATGGCGGAGTCTTGGCTACCCATTTGGGATTCATCGCCCGCTATGGAGCGAACTACAGATCGGTTCCCTATCTAGTCAAACTGAACGGTAAGACCAATCTCGGAGCCAACGAAGAAAAAAATTCCAGTCGCCTCTGGTGGACGGTAGCGGATGTCGTCAAGTTCAAGCAGGATAGCGGCTTAAAAATAGCGGGCATCGGCTATACTCTTTACTTAGGCGGAAAATATGAGGCGGAGATGGCGGCCGAGGCGGCTAAAGCCATTTACGAGGCGCACCAAGCCGGACTGACAGCCGTCTTATGGGTTTACCCGCGCGGCAGAAATATCAAGGAAGAAGATATCCATACTATCGCCGGCGGAGCCGGCATCGCCGCGTCCCTAGACGCTGATTTTGCCAAAGTGAAATACCCTTATGGAACTAAGGACTTTAAAAAAAATGCGGAAAGATTCCAGGAAGTGAGCGCCGCCGCCGGACGGACTAAGATCATCTGCGTGGGCGGAGAAAAACGGCCGATCAAAGAATTATTAGAGACTTTGGAGGCGCAGATAAAAATATCGGGAACGAACGGTTTGGCTATGGGTCGCAACCTGCACCAACGCTCCCTAGAGGAGGCGGAACGTCTAAGCGCCGCTTTAGGAGCGATAATTTTTCACGATAAAAGCGCCAAAGAAGCGGCAGCCATCTATGCCCGACGCCAGAAGACAGGCGCCAGCCATAGTAAATTCTTAGGCTTGTTCTAACTGGCTTGAAAATAGTTCCAATCTAAATAAAAACACCTCGGATGTCGGGGTGTTTTTTGGGAATATTTTTTATTTGACCCTGATCATTTGTTGACTATGATGCTTATCCTATCAACCAGACTAGGCGCCTTCTTGATGAAAGAGGGGGAAAAGCTCAAAGTGTAATCCTTGATTTCCGGCTGTGATTTAAGATAAGTGGCTATCTGCTCGGCGCTTAGATTGACAAGCTGGCTCGGGTTGATGACCTGGGCGTCGCCTTTCAGAGCCATCACTCCGGTAAAAGTAGCTTTGACCGTCGCTGTCTTAGAGACGGCATCATAATTTTCTAAACTATAAGAAATATTTTCCGGTTTGAATTCAGTCAGCTCCTTGTCGTCAGGAATAAGGAGATTTAGCTTAGCCGCCGCCAGTTTCGCCGCCTGATCCTTAGGAAAATAGACAGCGACTATCCTTCCGCTAGCCTTAGCGGTAAATTCATCTTGCTTACTGCCATTTTTGGCATCGATCACCACTGTCGGAGATTCATCGGCCAAATAAAGCCAACTACTGCCGGGCGCGATATTCGCGCTGGCCTGCTCCTTGGCCGTACTGAGCAAGGTATCGCTTATATCTTTAGTAGCACGCTCCAAATCGCTCACATTGACATATTTCTGGACTTTTTGCTCATAGACGAATTTAGCATCGCTTCGGGCATAAATTTTATCTTGCAATCCGAGCCATAAACCGGGGATAGTAAAAGTGGTCGGGTCAATCGCCAGATCAGCGCTGGGCTTATCGGCGTAGATATCTACCGTGACTTCGCCGCCAGCCGGCACGTTGACGGCATTCTTTATACGGAATAGCTTATGGTCGGGACTTAAAAGGCGGGTAGTCGCGACTAGGGCCTGGCTTTTATTATAATTATTTATGATTCTGACCTGTCCTATCACTTGATCGCCGAGATAAGTTTCGCCGGAAGCCGGATAGGTCTTCGCGACATCGGTCTTTATTTCTTTAATGGTACCATAAACAAGCTCGCGCGGGTCGGTCGAAGAACTCGCTAGCGAAGTACTCGTGGCTTGAGTACTGGCATCGGCTATTTTTAACAACAGGTTATCATTGATAGTCTCACCTTTCAGATCAATGGCGACGGTCAATTTGGAGAAGGAAAAATAAGCGACGACGACGGCTAAGATGGCAACGAGAATTATGAATTTTATCACTAAGCGCCGATAAAGGCCTAAGCTCCTTTTAGACTTAGGATTCTTCCGGGCTTCTCCTCCCCGGCCGGTTGGCGTAGCCTTGGTTTTCATTTCAGAAACTATCTCCGAAAAAAATTTTTTCTGGCGATCAAGCTCTTCATCGGCTTCGGGGCGCATTAAAAAGACATCATCCTTATCTTTCTTGGAGATCGTTCCTTTCTCCGGATCCTTGAAGTCAGCGCCTAGCCCGGACGACAGATCGCCGTCGGCCGCTAATTCATCTTCGATGACATCGACAAGGATAGATTTAGTTTTTTTCTTGGGATGCAAAGTCCGAGGACTGGAACTTCTGGCAGGACGATTCTTTCGGGGAGAGGCTGTCGGACTTGATTTTATTCTGGGCATAACTAAATATAAAAATGATTTTTGATAAACTAGCTTCATTATAACAGAATTTCCAAAAGCCGACAATCAATCGAAGATTATTCTCGCCTTATCTCTAGCCGGCTGGCTTGATTGAATCCGGGAATTTTTGTTTCAGCTCGCTCCGCAGGCCTGGATTGTTAAAAACTTTGAATGCAGTCTTGATGATCTGATTCTTGCCCGCTACAGTTATGCGGAAATAAACCTCATCAGAGCCCGGATATCCGGCAAAGACGCGGCGTAATTCTTCCAATCCTTGAGCATCCATTTCTTTCAAAAGAATAAGCCGTAACGGCTGGGGGGACGGTTTGATCGCTTGAGGGACCATGCCGTTCCCGTTGCCGTTTTTAAAATTACGTTTAACTGGACCGGCGGCGAGCAATAATTTTTTAAAATCATCAATTGATCTTTGGGGCTCGTTAATGTCAAGCGCGGCCACGCGGTTAACCAGGATCTTTATTTCCGAATCCTTTTCCGAAATCTTCCCTTCTATTATGAGCGCCTGCCCCTCCCGCCACAGGCTATCAGTTTCCTTGAGGAGCCGCGGGAAAACAAGCACTTCCACGGTCGTCGTCGCGTCTTCTATCTTGACGAATAGCATCGATTCCCCGCTTCGCGTGATTATCTTCTTGATCGTAGAAATAATGCCGGCTGTGATTATCTGATCATCGCCTTTGTGTCCGCCGAGTTGCGCGAGAGGAATGGCATAGCCCGTTAGATAAGGACGGAAGATATTATAAGGATGTTCGCTGACATACAGGCCGAGGAGCTCCTTTTCCCAATTCAGTTTCTCATTCTGTCCGGCGGGCGCCGCTTCCGACAGATTAAGGCGGCTTACTTCGGCTGACGGCAGATCCGCGAACAGGCTGCTCTGTTTATTCTCCTTATTCTTAGCAGATTCCTTATTAAAGCTGAGCAGACGTTCCATATTCGCTAAAAGCTGTCCGCGTTCGCCGAAACCGTCTAAAGCGCCGCTCTTAGCCAAGCTCTCCAAAGATTTCTTGTTCAGGTCTTTATCGGTTATTCTGGCTAAAAGATCAAAAATATCCTGATAGGGGCCATTGGCCTTGCGCTCCCTGATGATTTCTTCCACGATATGCTCGCCGACATTCTTTATCGCTTTCAAGCCGAAACGGATAGTATCCAGCTTGATAGAGCCGCTCACGGCTTGATTCTTCTTGGTGCCGGCGGTCACGACCGTGAATGTCCCGAAAGATTCATTAATATCCGGCGCCATTATTTTCAAACCCATATTGCGGCACTCCTCTATTTCAATCGCGGCTCTATCCGTATCCCCTTGGTCGGAAGTTAAAAGAGCGGCCATGAATTCCACGGGCCAATGAGCTTTTAAGTAAGCGGTCTGGTAGCCGATCATGGCGTAACAGGCGGCATGGCTGCGGTTAAAACCGTAGCCGGCGAAAGGCTCGATGAAGGAAAAGACCTTTTCGCCTAATTCTTTATAAACGCCATTTTTGACACAGCCTTCAATGAATTTTTCCTTCTGTTCCGCGAGAAGAGAGGCGATCTTCTTACCCATGGCTTTCCTCAAGACATCGGCCTGCCCCATGCTGAAACCGGCTAAATCGCGGGCGATCTGCATAACTTGTTCCTGATAGATCGCGACGCCATAGGTCTTTTCCAAAATAGGCGCTAGTTTCGGGTGGAGATAAGCGACTTTTTTCAAATGGTGTTTGCCGGCGATATAATCCGGGATCCATTCCATCGGACCCGGGCGATAGAGAGCGACCATGGCGATGATATCTTCAAAGACCGTCGGCTTGAGTTCGCGCAGATACCGCTTCATGCCTGATGATTCAAACTGGAAGACGCCTGTCGTTTCCGCTTCTTGGAAGAGCTTGTAAGTCTTAGCGTCATCCAAGGGGATCTGATCGATATCTATTTCCAGGCCGCGAGTATTCTTGATTATTTTCAGGGCGGATTCAATAATAGTCAAATTTTTCAGTCCTAAAAAGTCCATCTTCAGAAGGCCGAGATCCTCAATCGGATGCAGGGAGTATTGGGAGATGATGCTTTGGTCGGAAGAAGACGCGTATTGGATTGGAACATATTCGGTCAGAGGATCTTTGGTTATCAGGACGCCGCAAGCGTGCGTCGAGGCGTGTCTGGCTACGCCTTCTAAGCGTTTCGCATAGTCCAATATCCGCTTGGCTGCCGGCTCTTGGCTATACATCTCTCTTAATTCCGGTACGCTTTTCAAAGCTTCGCCGAGTTTCATGAACATCGGGATGCTTTTAGAGATCTTGTCACAATAGTCATAAGGCTCGTCCAAGACGCGCCCGACATCGCGCACTGCGGCACGCGCCGCCATGGTTCCGAAAGTAATAATCTGGGCGACGTGATCCTTCCCGTATTTTTCTTCCACATAATTCAAGACTTCGCCGCGCCTGATATCGGCGAAATCCATATCGATATCGGGCATGGAGATGCGATCAGGATTTAGGAAACGCTCGAATAACAGATCATACTTCAAGGGATCCAGATTAGTGATCCCCGCCAGATAGCAGACCAGAGACCCGGCAGCCGAACCGCGCCCCGGACCGACAACGATCTTGTTGTCCTTCGCCCATTTGATAAAATCCGCGACGATCAAGAAATACGACGGCCAGCCCATTTTAGCGATAACTGATAATTCGTAGTCCAACCGTTCATGGACCTTGGCCAATTCTTCGGCTTTCGCCTCCGGATAGCGCTTCTCTATCCTCGTTTCGCACCACTCTCTTAAGTAAGAGTTGCCGTCATAACCGGCCGGAACCTCAAAGTGCGGCAATTGGATATTCCCTAATTCAATCTCTACGTTGCACATATCCGCGATTTTGAGGGTGTTGGCTATCGCTTCCGGCGTCTTACTAAAGGCGGCGATCATCTCCGCGTTAGAGCGCATGGAATAATCTCCGTAGCCTAGCATCTTCATCCGATCCGTGTCGGATATCTTCTTCTTATTCTGGAGGCAAAGCAGGATGTCTTGAGCCTCCGCGTCTTCTTTCTTGAAATAATGTATGTCATTGGTCGCGACCAGCGGAATGCCCAATTTTTTAGAAAATTCTATCAGCTGCCGGTTGACTTTTTCTTGGCCGGATAACTCGGGGTGGTCCTGAATTTCTAAATAAAAATTGCCTTGGCCGAAAAGCGCGTTATATTCTAGAATCCTCTTTTCAGCTTCTTCCAACTTATCACCACTAATCAAGCGCGGTATTTCTCCGCCGAGACAAGCCGTAGAAGCGATGATCCCCTCATGATGTTCTTTTAATATCTCCCAGTCTATCCGCGGTTTATAATAAAAACCCTCTACATGGGCCGCGGAAACCAGCCTGATAAGATTCTGATAGCCGATATTGTTCTTGGCCAATAAGATAAGATGGTAGCCGCGTCCGTCGTCGCGAGTATTCTTGTCAAAACGCGAGCCGGGCGCTAGATAGGTTTCTACGCCGATAATCGGCTTGATACCAGCCTTTTTAGCCTTCTGATA
This sequence comes from bacterium, assembly GCA_021806615.1. Taxonomy (GTDB): domain Bacteria; phylum Patescibacteriota; class Patescibacteriia; order Patescibacteriales; family UBA12465; genus UBA12465. The sequence goes on from JAJZRB010000005.1 coordinate 10,449, forward strand.
AAAATCTATTATGCCATACATCGCTCCATGGTCGGTCAGGGCTACGGCTGGAGACCCCTGTTCTTTAGCATAATTAATAAGCTCATCAAGCTTGGTAAGGCCGTCCAGCAAGGAATAGTGGCTATGATTGTGAAGATGGACAAAAGACATGAATTATGTTCTTATATTAAGCAAAATACAACTTTAAATAGAATGATAATAATTTAATTTTACCTTATCATTTTAGTATAAGAAATTAAGGATGGCAAACCTTTCTTTAGCTATTGACAAATTTCAAAAAAAAGGATAAACTTAAATGTTATTTTGTTCTTACATAATTCACTATCAACCAATAAACCTTGAGGTTCACATGACAAATCTTAATCTGCCGGACGGAGCTATTTATCTAGATAATCCCGAATTAACTTTTTGGGAAAAAAATAGAGAAAAAATAGGCCGTTTAAACGTCATCAATCCGGAAGACCTGGGAATAGAGGGCCTACTGTCCACTACCCTGGATCTTGATGAGTTCGATCTTTCAGATAGCTTCGGAATTAGCAACCCCGAAGAAATAGAAAGCCGCGGACGCATCATGGAGTTCATCTATAAGAATAAAGATTTCCGCGATTTAATCGCAGGCACTGAACAGGATTTCAGCATACCTAGCGGTCAAGATGCTTTTTTGGATTACTTCAATCCGAAATTAAAGCATAACCCGTTCTTCGATAAAGTATATATGCTGTTAAACTGCCTATATTCTAAGGAAGATCTGCCGCACCGCTTGCTAGAATTCCGCAATTTCCTATCCAAGATAACTGCGCTGGAAAAGCCCGAACAGGAACTGATGCTCCAGCTGGCTGAGATACTCCAGAAATCGGCTTCCATAGAAGCAATCCTGAACTTCGATCTGACTTTGAACTATGATCCAGAAGAATTCGTCCAATTGAAAGAATTGAAGGACGATGCTTTCAAGATCGCGTTAAATCCGGACAGCATGGTTTACGGACAAACCATGTTTTCATTCGCTCTGAGCAGACACAGCTTAGAACGTTATCCCGCCTGGACGCAAAAATCCATCCGCGCGATGCTATTCCCACGCTTGGCTGCCAGAAAGAAGAAAGAAGTAGATGCCTTCAACAAGGAGTATAAGAAAAAAGCTAATACAGCCAGATTTATCCGTTCAGCTGACGGCGCCTTGGCCCAGGATGTGCTCAAAGCTCTAAAGCCTGAAATAAAAAAAGTATTTTGGCCGGATATCATAAAAAGTCTTGACTGCCGAAAATATTTTAGATTAAAAGTCCATGTAATCTATGGTGCTACCGGGCTTACTCTGAAGATGATCTGCATGAATGTGTGCGAAGGCGATCCCAAGCTGGCCAATACCGGCTTAGACCCGAACTATTTTCCTAAAGCCGATCAAGAAACATATTATGAAATGAGGGCTAAGGTCAACGGAGAGTTAAAGAGCAATAAGGACGCGGACAGTTGGCAGAAGATCTTAGGGCTTATCAAGGCACAGGAAAACGGAAGCAGATTAGCCGCCGATGGTTATTTTTTAATAAAGTCACCGGAGTGCGATAAAAACTACAAATGGTTTGCTCTGAACAATTTGTTCTACAGGCCAGAAATAGAAAAATTCGTAGAACAAGCCAAAGGACTGAGGACTTTCTTAATGAACCGTCTCGACGAATTGAAAAACATGTCCTTGCTTCTTAGCCGAATGGAGAATCTCTCCCGCAGGATAAAAGCTCCTTTGAGCCGACCGATAATAGCAGCTAAAAACGAACATGTGATCTCTTTTTCCAGCTTGTATCCTATACATCTGCTCAACGGTGATGATGACAACACGGGGAAAAAACAGGGCCCGATAGTAGCTTTAAGCAATTTACCGCCAATAAACGGCCGTCTGATTTGCTTGACTGGTACGCATGGCGGAGGGAAATCAACCGCTGGGCTGACATTACTCGTCAATCTCTATTTGGCGCAAAGCGGCTTGCTGATATTCGGAGAAAATTTTCACTTCAATATTAAGAAAGCTATCGGCGCCGTACTCAGCGATGACGGTCAGGGATCGACCGCCACCGTTTTGGTCACAAAGCTAAAAAATCTGCTGGCTGCCCTGGACAAGCTACCGGTCAATGAAGTTTTTGTCTTCATTGACGAATTAGGAAAAGGAACCCAGGAATATGCCGGCTTAGAGCTCGGCGTCGATGTCTTGAAGAAACTTTCGGCCATCAAAGCCAGCGTCGTATATAATACCCAGATCATGTCGCTGGCTGAAGCGTCTCGCGACAGGTTAGGAGCTCTATGTTTCCAGGTTGATAAAAAACACGCTTTCCAGGCTGGAATCTCCGACGGCGATATGCATAGCCTGCGCAAATCCGTTGGCATCGATAAATATTTATAAGATTAGCCGACAAAGATAAGCGAAAATCCCGCGATAAGATCACGGGATTTTTTAATTCAAGTTATTGAATATTCTATCAGGCGATCTTATCTTATCTTCTTTACGATCTCGCCTAATTCTTCTTCGCTATAAAAATCAATTATGAGCTTGCCGCCCTTCCCTTGCCTCTTGATCTCTACTTTCGTGCTGAAATATTCACCCAATTCCTCTTCTTTCGCGCGATCAAAATAGTCTTTGGGCTTAGCCGCCTTAGTGCCGCCTAAGCGCTTGATTTCCTTATCCGTCTCGGCGACGGTCAGATTCTGGCGCATAATCTTCTTCAGCATGTTAAGTTGTCTGGCCTCGCCTTCCAAGCCGAGAAGATATTTGGCGTGGGCCTCGGTGATCTTGCCGCTAGCTAAAGCTTCCTGGGCGGCTGAGGGGAGGGATAAGAGGCGTAAAGCGTTAGCGACGCTGGAGCGGGCCTTACCGAGCTTTTTCGCCGCTTCTTCCTGGGTAATATTGAATTCATCTATCAGGCGCTTATAGGCACGCGCTGATTCTAATGGATTAAGGTCCTCGCGCTGTAGATTCTCGATCAAGGCTAATTCTAATTTCCGCTGTTCCTTTTCTTCGCGGATTATCGCCGGCACCTCTTTCAATCCGATAAGCTTAGCGCTGCGCAAGCGCCGCTCTCCGGCGATAAGCTCAAAACGATCGCCGTTTTTAGTGACGATGAGCGGGGAGATTATCCCGTGTTGCCGGATAGATTCCGCGAGATCATTCAAGGCGCTCTCGTTGAAATTCGTGCGCGGCTGCTGCGGATTGATATCTATTTTATCCGGGCTGATCTTAAATACCCGGTCGCCGTCATGCATGACTACCGTCTCTTCATCGGAAGGCAAGGCGGCAAACGGATTGCGGCCGTAAGTAACGGTTTTTTTGGGAATTAAGGAGCCGAGCCCCCGACCTAAACCTTGAGGCATATTGTATAGCGTTAAAAGATTTTATAATTTCCTTTCTAAACTCAAAATTTCTTTAGCCAAGCCTTCGTAGGCGCGGCCGCCTTTCGATTTCGGATCATAATGGAAGATAGAGCGGCCGTAACTCGGAGCTTCGGCCAGGCGCACGCTGCGCGGTATGACCGACCGGAAGATGCGATTCGGGAAATACTGGTATAATTCGGACATCACGGACTCGGAAAGCTTATTACGGCGGTCAAACATCGTTATCACCGCTCCCATGATACCCAGGCTCGGCTTTAAATTATTCTGGACCAGGCTAATCGTTTCTAAAAGCTGGCTCAAACCCTCTAAAGCATAATATTCGCTTTGGATAGGGATAAGGACTTCGTCGGCGGCTACCAAGCTATTTATGGTCAATAAACCGAGCGATGGCGGCCCGTCGATAATAATATAATCGTAATCCCCTTTCACTTCTTCCAAGATATTAGCCAAGCGGAATTCGCGGTTATCCAGATTAACCATCTCTACTCCGGCGCCAGCCAGCGAAATTGTCGCCGGTGCGACTTTCAGGCCTGATTGGACGGTCCGCCTGATGACTTCCGGCAGATTCTTCGCTCCTAAAAGAGCTTCATATACTCCCGCTTCCAGATTACGATGATCCAAGCCTAGGCCAGAAGTCGCGTTGGCCTGCGGGTCAACATCGATTAGAAGGACCTGCTGGCCCAGATGCGCCAAATATGCTCCGAGGTTAACAGCAGTCGTCGTTTTACCGACTCCGCCTTTCTGGTTGACAATAGCGATGACTTTACCCATAAATAAATTGGCTATCAGAGAATTTTTCTATTTCAATTATAGCGGAAAGCGGCTGCTTTGACAATTAAAATTTATTTTATTATACTAAAATTCGTAATCAAAGCTTAACGTCCTAGCCTGGCTGTTCAAACTGGCCGCGGTGGCGGAACTGGCAGACGCGCACGACTCAAAATCGTGTGGAGGCGACTTCATGCGGGTTCGATTCCCGCCCGCGGCACATAAAAACAGACCGTAATCATCAAAGGTCTGTTTTTTATATTTCCGCGCTTCAGATTTTTTTGAATCTGACCGTAAAGACCGGTTCATATTCTATCTTATTTTCATCTACTATCTTCACCGGCTCTCCGCTCGTCAGTTGCGTTATCGCCAGATCGCTCAGAAGCTGATTGTCTCCGGCGATATTAAGCTTTAATCCTTCTAATTTATTGAATTCATCCTTAAAATCGGCTTGCACTCCGGCTTCGATCTTTTTCTTCTTGACTTTCAAATCGGCTAATTCTTCCAATATCTTCTGATATCCGCCGTTGACTGACAAGGCGTCGCGATACATAGCCTTTAATTCACGCTGTTCTTTTTTCCTGTCTTGGATCCGTTTGAAGATATCCGGGAGCTGTTGAGGCATAATGTTTTTCGTAAATTATTTTTTTAATACGAAGAACATTATAGCATACATTCAAGCGGCGGCTAAATCATCCGCCGGCTGGCGTCCGTAGCCGCTCAGCTCGCGCAGAGAATCCAGGCGATCGTTCTGCTCTTTCTTGACGGATTCCTGCTGGCGGCGCGGATTGCTGATCAGATGGGGATCAAGGACGACTAGATGATCTTGGCCGTTTATATCTATGACAGACAGGTTCTTCGGCCCGATAAGATCTATGATATCGCCGTTTTCTCGCAGACGGCCCTCGCTGATCCTGATAAAATTAAAAATCTCATCCTTGAGCTGGGGATTATCCTTAAAAATACGCTCCGCCCCGCCGCCTTCCAGTTCTTTGAATAGATCCCTAATCTCTTGCCCGTAATATTTCTGCAAGGTGACGATAGCCGGTTTCTTATCACGCGGATCTTCCATGATCATATTATATTCTTCTGGAACTAGCCCGGGCATATCCTGGAACCAGCTTTTTACTTCCTTATATTCGCTATTTATTTCTTTGGCCTTAGCGGTCAGCTCTTTAACATCACCGCCATAAAGACGGTTTATTTTCATCGCCCAGGACGGGATATTTTCTTTCTTGGCGCTTAGTTCATAGACGTCGTTTTCTCCGCCGCCGCCGACCATGCCGTTGAATTCATAATCTGCAGGATGAAAAGGCAGATTATCCGTAGCATACTGCGAGCTATCAGCCGGCAGAAAGTTTTGTACGATGCTCAAAAAGGCCGTCAAACGTTCAAATTTGCTGGCTTTGGCATTGAACAGGCCCCGCCAGCTATCATTTAGCTTGCGATCCTTGAATTCTCGGCCGCTACGAGCTACTTCCTGGGCTTGACTGATCTTTTTTTGATATTCACAAAATTCTCTCATATCAATATCGTTATTTTATTATTCCTCCGCCTAATACTTGATTTTTATCATAAAAAACGACGCTTTGTCCAGGTGTTACGGCGCGTTGCGGCTGGCGGAACGTGACGATGTAATCAGTCTTATTCTTGGGCCTGACTTCGCACGGTACGGCCGGGTGGCCATAGCGGATAACCGCTCCGCACCGGAAAGGGCGCCGTGGCGCAAGGCCGGAAAGCCAGTTAACTCTAGCCGCGATCAGCCCATCGGCGTAAAGGATATCTTCATTCCAATTCCTGACGACATAAAGGATATTCTTCCGATAATCAAAGCGGGCGACATAATAAGGACCCGTACCCCCGACCAGTCCCCGCCGTTGGCCGATAGTATAGAGAGGCAGGCCCTGATGTTCGCCGATTTTTTCATTCGTATCCAGAAGCCTGATTTCGCCCGGCGTCAATTTCAAATATTTTTTCAAGAAATCATTATGATCTCCGGACAAGAAACAGATATCCTGGCTTTCCGCTTTACCGGCCACTTTCAACTTAAATTTTTCCGCCAATTTCCTGACTTGCGGCTTTAAGTAAGCGCCTAAGGGGAATAAAAGATGTTTTAATTCATCCGGCCGGAAAGTATAAAGAAAATAGGATTGATCCTTATTCTTATCTTGAGCCTTGAATAGACGATATTGCCGTCCGACTTTTTTCAAATTCAAATAATGGCCGGTAGCGACATAATCGAACCCGAGAGCCAAGGCGTGCCGTAATAATAAGCCGATTTTTATCTGACGGTTACAGACGACGCAGGGATTCGGCGTCCGCCCGGCTTCATATTCGCTTAGAAAATTATCTACGACCGCCTCTTTGAAGCGTTCGGAGAAATTAAAAGTATAAAATGGGATGCCTATTTTAGCGGCTACCGCCTTCGCGTCTGACAGAGATTCCAAAGAACAACAGCGGTTCTCCGCTAGAGCGCCCGCCGTTTCATCCTTCCAAAAATGCAAGAAAACGCCAGCTACTTCATAGCCTTGGTTCTTTAAAAGCTGGGCCGCGACCGATGAATCGACTCCGCCCGACATAGCGACTAAGACCCGTCCGCGTCTTGTCTGTTTCTTTTGTTTAATCTTTGCCGGCATGCGTTTCTTGAAAAATTTTCAAATATTCTTTAGCCGCCTTATCCCAGTCAAATAATCTTGCCTGTTCATAACCGCGAGCGATAAGCCTGGAGCGCAGGTCCTTATCATCAAGTATCAGGCCCATCGCCGTCGCGATCTCCTCCGGCTTGAAAGGATTGATAAGCAGGGCCGCGCCGCCTAATACCTCGGGCAAGCTAGAAACATTAGAAGCGACAACCGGAAGACCGTAAGTCATAGCTTCTAGAGGCGGAAATCCAAAACCCTCATAATATGACGGGTAGACGAAAATGGCTGCTTGGCTATATAAAATTTCCTTATCTTTTTTACTAATATAACCTAAAAATTTAATATCATGACAATAAGGAGAATCTTTCCAGGCTTCATATATCTTCTTATTTTTCCAGCCGGAAGCGCCAGCTAAAACCAATTGCAAGCCGTCCGCCTTTACTCCGGACGTTTCGGTCTTGGCTTTTAAGAGATTAAAAGCCGCGAGCAAGCCGCAAATATTCTTGCGCGGTTCGATGTTCCCTAAGTATAAGATGAAGGGCCTAGCTAATTTATGGCGGCTCAAGAATTCCTGGGCTTCCGAGGGAGCAATTTCCCTTTTAGACAAGTTATTGCCGGAATAAACTACCCTGACCTTATCTGGCGCGATACCGGCCAATTCCACGATATCATTCTTAGTATTTTCTGAAACTGCGATTATCATATCCGCCGTCCGCAACGTCTTCTTGACTCGCAAGGATAAATGCCATAGATTCTTGCGGCTGCTAAAGAATTCCGGATAACGGAGAAAGGATAGGTCGTGAACCGTGATCACCTTTTTCGGACCGGACTGGCCGGCGCTCAAACGAGTGAAATTGAAATGCGGCGACCAAAAGATATCAACTCCGCCTAAAATGCGATCTATCTTAGGCCAAGATAAAAATTTCTGAAGCAAATAATTAAATATTTTATTCGGCCAATGCGTGCCGATGACCCGGACCCGTCCGGCATTCAAATGATTAAAGCGGCCGTCTAAATTATGGAAAGAATTATAAAACAGCTTATACTCATCCGAGCTCTTGTCTTGGCGCCAGAGCGCCTCTAATAAATTAGCGGTATATTCCGATACACCGCTATAATATTTATCCATCAAAACCCTGATATCAATTCCGATCTTCATAATTTATCTTATGGTTTTACCTGCGCGATGAATTCCTGCATCCGGCGCTTGAAATTAGCCACTGAAAATTGTTCCGCGTGGCGGCGGATATCGGCCGGCGAAAAATCGGCGCTTTTAAAGCTCTTAATGGCCGCCGCCAAGGCGGCTGCGCTTTGTTCGGAGAAAAACAGGCCGGTCTTGCCGGCGATGACCGTTTCGGTGGCTCCGCCTTTCTGATAGGCTATTACCGGCCGGCCGCTGGCCATCGCCTCGACGACGGTAATGCCGAAATCTTCTTCTTGAGGATTGATGAAGGCCTGGGCGCCCGCGAAGAGACGAGCTTTCTCCTCTTCGCTTATGCGGCCTAAAAATTCGATATTCTCCCTGCCGGCCGCTAAATTTTTAAGCCGCGGCAGATCAATCCCGTCGCCGAATATCTTCAGACGATAATCCGGACCCAATCCTTTAAAGGCTTCTATGACCAAGTCTATCCTTTTATAAGGCGCGAGGCGGCAGCCGGCCAAGAAATAACGTTCGGCCGGAGCCTGCCGGCTCAGGTCGCTCAGGCTGAATCTCTCCGTTTCTACCGGCGGATAGATGATGGCCGAATCGCGTCGATAATACTTCTTGATACGAGCGGCGACCGTCCGGGAATTGGCGATGAAATAATCGACGCGCTGAGCCGCGCTATAATCCCAAAGGCGCAGGCGCCCGAGAACTAAAGAGATTATCTTTTTCAACCATTTATTATAAGGCAATTCATTCAAGTATTCGTGAGCATCGCTCCAGAGATAGCGCGTCGGCGTATGGCAATAGCAGATATGGATCGTATCCGGCGCCGTTATCACTCCCTTGCTGAAAGCGCTGGCGTCAGAGATCACTAGATCATAAGGCCGTAAATCAAAAAATTCCACAGCCATCGGCATGAAATATAAGTACCATTTATAATGGCGTATGCCGCCAGGAAGCTTCTGGATGATAGAAGTCTCTATATGCCGGCCGGAAAAATTCTTCGCGACGTTATCCGGTTCATATAAAAGAGTATAAATCGGCGCCGCCGGAAACATCTCCGCCAGGACTTTCAGGACTTTTTCCGCGCCGCCGTCCTGAGCTAAATGATCATGGATCAAAGCCGCTTTCATGGATTAAAAGATTTAATTTTATTCCGCTTGCCGATGCTTGAGCACCGCAAAGGGGGTCTTAAATAAAATAGACAGGTCTAAGAGCAGCGACCAATTCTCGATATAATAGACATCAAGTTTCGCTTCTTCTTCAAATAAGAGATCGCTACGGCCGGAAACTTGCGCCAAACCGGTGATTCCCGGCTTTATAGTCAGGGTCTTCTTATGATAATTTTCATATTTTGCGACCTCCTCTGGCAAATGCGGCCGCGGTCCGACCAAGCTCATCCGGCCGATGAAGACCAAGAACAATTCGGGGAGTTCATCGATAGACCAGCGGCGCATGAATTTCCCGACTCTCGTCACGCGCGGATCATCTTTTATCTTGACCATCGGCCCGTCCGTACGCAGATTGCGATCGGCCAGCTCATTATAGCGCATGCTGTCGGTATTCGGCGTCATGGAACGGAATTTAAAATATTTGAACGGCATCCCGCCTTCGCCGATACGGGTCACGTATGATCCGTCATCGCGACGGGAAAAGAAGATCGGACCGCCGGAATCCAGCAGAATGGCCAGGATAGCCAATAAGATAATCGGGGAGAAGATGATTATGAGCAAGCCGGAGACGACGATATCAAAGATACGTTTCAAGATGCGCCCCCAACCTTCCAGGGTGGTCCTCTTCACCTCCACTATCGGGATACCGATGACCTCGGTGACCTCGGTCTGCAACACTTTTACTTCCAGGAGGTCGGCGACATATTTGAAAGTAATATGGTTTTCATTAGCAAAATCATAGAGGCGTAACGTTTCCGCCTTGCTGAGATTCGGGTCGCTTTGGATGATCTCATCTATTTCCCGATCGGCGATGAATTCCGCTAGCTCCTGCGCCGTCTCCAAAGTGAAATCACGCACTCTTTTAACGACTGAAAAACCCCCTTTGGTATTCTTGGAAAACTCGGCCAGAAGATTTTCTGTCGTCTTGGAATTCCCGACCAGGATCACCTTATGGACGCCGACGCCGTATCGGAATAAAAAGCGTTGGAACCAACGGATAAAGGCGTGGCCCAAGCTGACGTAAATGACCGCGAAAGCCCAACCTATCAAAACGATAAAACGCGAATCAAATAATTCGCGTTGGAAAAAAATCAAGATCGCTACTAAAGCCAACCCGGTAGAACAAGCGAAAAAGATCTTCTGGATTTCTTGGGCCAATTGCCGCGCCGTCCTGATCTGGTAAAGGCCGGCAAGCATAAAAATGATTATCCATAAGACGGCGATGAATAAGACTGACTGGAAATATTCCGTAAAAGGCAAGCTAAAAACCACGGGCCGGACAGTTACCGACCAATGGGAAAAACGTAAGTAATAAGCCGATATGCCGGCTAAGACAACTAAGAAAAAATCAACCGGCACGAAGAGGGCGGAAAAAAACGACTCAATTTTTTTCATATTGTCGCCTAAATTTTAGAAAACTAAGGTTATTGGGGCAGCCGTAAGCCGGATTCTGTTCTAGCGATCATTTATCTAGGCTCGTCATTGCTGACGGGCTCGAGCGAGCTACTTGTCTTTTAGCCGCGACACCTCGCCAAAGGGCCGGACGGCGCGACTAAAGTTTGCTCTTGCTTCCGATAGGGTTTGCCAGGGTTTCTCCGTCACCGGAGGCTCAAACCGGTAGCCCCGTTAAGGACATCCGGTTTCTTTTCACCTTTTATTCTGTTAAATATCCCAGAATTAGTATTGTCTCTGTGGCACTTTCCCTATCCGCCGAAGCGGACGGTGGGCATTACCCACTATCGTTTTTTATGAAGTCCGGACTTTCCTCCCCGTTTAATAACGAGGCGATCGCCCACTTACCCCAATAACGCCATTTATAGTACAATAAAAGATTAAAAAAAGCAAATAAATCAAAAAATTTTATTAAATATTAACTAAAAAATAAAAACTACCACAATTTAATGCGGTAGTTTTATAGGCTTATTTAGTCTGGAGGTAAATCTCTTCCACTTGCGCCGGGCTCAAAGCTCCTTCATAAATTCCTAAGTCGTCTATTTCGGAACTCGCATTATCAGTAAATATCTTCAGATAATTGATATTATCTCCCTCTTTTATCCAAATGAGCGATGAACTGGCTTTCTCGCCACCATCTACATAAAAGCGTAATTTATAACGATAAGAATCATAGACTAAGGCTAAGTGATGCCAGGCGCTATCATTCGGTATCGCCTTATCAACTCCTTCCGCTAGAATCCCGTAACTGCCATTAAACCAGAATCCCGGGCGATAAGAATTAACTAAGAAAGCGAGACGATTAGCGCCTCCCGCCGCCGTACCGTCCAGATAAATATTAGCTCGGCCCTCCCCTGGATAAGCGCTATTGTGCCACCAGAAAGCCAGAGAAATATCGCGCGACTTTATTTCGTCCAGGTTCGAGGTAAAATCATGGCCGTTGATCGTCTGGATAGCATAATTACCGTGGCTGCGCCCGACCCAAGCTTCAGGCATGATATTAAGAGCCGCATTAGATATACTATCCATAGCCATTCCGCCCGCGTCTTCGCTGAAATCCCAGAAATGGATCAAACGCGCTTCCTGCTGCGGTTCACGTCCGGTAAGCGGGCTATATGGCGCCTCACGCAGATAATCAGCTAGGATTTCTCCGGCAGAAAGCGGCCTATCCCAAATAGCTGCTTCATCAATAAGCACAGGATCACAGTCTCCATAAATTTCCCAAGAATCCATCAGCGGTAAATCAGCCAAGAAATCTTCATGCACTACTTTCTGGCCGTCAATATAAACTTCCCAATAATCCAGAGCCTGGCTTACCACCAAAGATACTTGATGCCAGTTTCCGTCAAATTTTGTATCTTTATAATAACGCCAATCAGAATTAGGTAACCCTTCAATAGTCATCATCCCAGGCTCCAAGATAAGCCGCATCTCATCCCCGTCCGCGTTAGACAGGCTGGAAATAACTCTCGGGAAATTTAGAGATTTTTTATAATAAAAACTCAAAGAAAAACTGTTCAGATCAGAAGGAGGATTAAGGGGGCCTGAAAATCGGCCGGCGGCCGGACCGACTACCCGAGAGCAATCCCATTTCCCAACTGCCCACTCACCTTCCCCATAACACTCGGAAAAATGCCATAGGCCGGCAAGACCGCTGGAAATGATAGGGTCGGGCGGCACGAATAAATCTAAATTCATATCAACGACCGGCTCGGAACTGGTAGCTATATTTGGATCATCGGATAATAATAAATCAAAATCGCTTTGATTATCATTATTAAAACCGATGCGATTTAAAAAATAATTATCGCTTATGGCCGGCGCCGGACCGCTGCCCAGAAAATAAGTCGCGTCCGGACCGAAGCCGACGGCATCCACGATATCAGGATCCGTGCTGGAGCTTATCGCGCCTTTTCCTAAATAAAAAGTATAACCAGAATCAGCCCAGACAAATTCCGGCCGCGTGGCAATCGCGTCAGCTTGGTCTTGGAAATAATTGTTCGCTTCATCACGGACGACTAAATAGTTGCCATGCGCCTTAACTACCGTGCCCCCCGGATAAGAGCCGTCATTCGGATTGCCGAAACGCATCATCAGGCTCGGTTCCTCTGCGGTTTTTGTCTTAGATAAATGAAAATCAAAAGCGGATAAATCAAGATCATAATCGGTCGGATTATTTATCTCCAGCCAATCGTTGTCGCCGGTCGCGTAAATCTTATTGATTAGCGCCAGAATACTGGAGCTAGAAGTCGCCGCTTCTTCCGTAGAAGTCGCTATTTCTCCTGTAGAGGTGGCAACTTCTTCTGTGGAGGTTCCTATTCCTTCCGTAATCGTTTCTTCGGTGGTAGTAGCGACTTCGTCGCTGGTTGTCGCTATCTCCTTGGTCGTCGTAGCGGCTTCTTCGGTCGTCGTAGCTATTTCTTCAGTCGTCGTAGCTTCATCGCTGCCGATTATTTCCATGGTGGAACTGGCGTTTTCTGACATAAGCGCCGCTCGGGCCGCTACGGCGGACGGATCAGCGGACGGGAACAAGCGGAAATCAAGCTGATTATTCTCGCTATTATCTTTCCTATCCAAAAAATAATTATCGCTTATGGCCGGCGCCGGACCGCTGCCCAGAAAATAAGTCGCGTCCGGACCGAAGCCGACGGCATCCACGATATCAGGATCCGTGCTGGAGCTTATCGCGCCTTTTCCTAAATATATGGTATAGCCTGAACCGGTCCAAGTGAATTCCGTCCGCGTAGCTATGGCATCAGCCTTAGCTTGATAATAAGCATCGGCCGTAGCCCGGACAATCAGGTAATAACCGTGCGCTTTGATTATCGTGCCGCCCGGGTAAGAGCCGTCAGCGGGGTCACCGAGGCGCATCAATAAAGTAGGATCCTCGGCGGTTTTGGCTCTCTCTAGGCGATAACCGGCGGCGGCCAAATCAAAATCATTATCGCCGGGATTGAATAATTCAATAAAATCATTGTCTAGGGTGGCATAAATTTTATTCAATATAGCGATCTTAGGCTGACCGTCTGCGGCTAGATTAGAGGCCCCGGAGCTGGCCGGAGCAGTAAAATTATTATAGACTACGGGCGGATAATAAGCCGGCGGCGAGGCTTGGCTATCGGCCCGTTTATTTTCGGTAGCGGCTTTATTCCCGCTGGCCGCGACTGCAGTATCTTGAGGGCGGCTCAAGACTGAAGAGGGTCGTTTTGAAGAGGCGGTTTTTCCGGCTACGTTTTTAGGAATGACATCCCCCTGACCGGCGTTATCCTGATGAGATTTAGACGGCACAACTCCAGCTTTCTTGACCGTTACTGAGGGCGCCGAAGCGACGCTTATCTTGGAAGCCGTGCTTTTAGGGGCTTTAGTCTTGGCGGAGCTTGTCTTGGCGGCGGCTGTTTTTTGAGCCGATTGTGCTCGACGCGGCGGCAGATCACCGGCATTCAACACTATTCCGCCATCACCATTACCGCCAAAAATCTTAGTTCCGATATTAGCCGCTATTTCTTTACCTTCATTGATCATCCTCGCTACTGAATTCTTAACGGAAACACTAATATGCTTAAGGCTGGAAAGCGGATTATTTATGAGGCTCCACCGCAGAACCAAGGCCGTCTTATCAATCGTCCCGCGTATATCTGATCCAGAAAAGGAAGAAAAAATTTCCACATCCGCGGCCACTGCTTCTAAAGACGGCTGCAAGAACTGGGTATAGGGCAGGAACATATAGCGGCCGCCATCATGCTCCCGGCCGACATCATATCCGAAAATTTCCGGGGCGGGAATGAGCAAATCTCGGCGCGGCGCTATTTTTGAAAATTCCTGATCGCGCGAAAAACAGTCGCCATAGATATCCGGAGCGCTACAAGGCGCAAAGCCGTCCGGAGTGATATCAACGGCATAATAAGAAGGGTCGTATTCCAAAGCGTCTAGATTATTAGGGTTAGAAATATTAGAACTTTCATATACTTTCTCGGTCAAGCCGACGCAGGTCCATTCGCCGCTCGCCGGTCCTTTCTGATCCTTAAAATCAAAATCATAAGCTAAATCTCGCCCGACCAGGCTCTTCGCGATGGCCACGGCTTTAGCCCGCTGCAGTTCCGTAGCTTTCCGGGGAATACGCGCGCCTAAAAAAGTCTCATTTTCAGCCCGATTAACAAAGTATTTCGCGGGCGTCTTGATTATGCCGCTTCCCATAGCCTCCACTATATAATCTATCCCGTTTTCTCGCCCGATATAGATAGCCGCGTGGCCGGCATAGATGTCTTTCACTATTCCCTTTTCGGAAAAGACTAAAGAATCCTGGCTATAACCATACATCTTGCCGTCTCTGGAAGTACGGTACAAGAGAGTGCCGGGCGGCATCGCGCTGCAAAAAAGCGGCAAAGAAAAAAATAATAAGCACAAGCTAGAGCATAGAATCTTAATTTTCATATCCATAGAATATAAGTTAATTATTATAATATCGCTCCCATTGCGCCGCGCTGATTTCCGGGAGCGGCAATTTCCTGCCGGCCAGATTATTCAGGGTATCCGCCGCGAAAGCCCGGCTAATATCATCGCCGCCTGTTTTATCAGAATAAATTTCTTGCAAATCTTTTCCGACTTCTTCAGGAAAGGATAGATAATGATCAGCTAGCAATAAAACGAGAGAGGATCGCAGATGATTATCCGTGGACGGATCACGCGCGAGCCCGGCGATATCTCCCAGCTGCTTGAGAGAAAGCGCCGATGCTCGGCCATGATCACCGCCGGATCCGGCTCCATGGCTGCTCAGGGCTTGGACGGCCGCTTCTTTGACTAGCGGATCTTCGCCGCTCGTTAGGAGAGAAAGATAAAAATCATTTCCTGTTTGTTTAGACCCGGGCGGCGCTTTTTTATCGGAAGATAAGGCCTCCGGGCTGAAATAGGAGATGATTCCGGCTCGTAATTCCGCCCGGCCGGAAGTATTAGATAGATATTCACGGATATACGGAGGCGGATTGTCCGCATAAGCTGAAGATAATATACGTATCAATTCAACACGGAATCCCGTTTCTAGTCCTTCATCTAAAAAATAACTCCGCAAAAGGTTTTTTAGCCGGTAAGAAGGGCTGGAGGCTAGGTCGCCGATAAGCTCTTGAACCGCGACGCGCCGGAAAGAGAGACAATCTTCATGGCAAAGCTTCTCTTTCTCCCAAGAATTCCTCAATTCCGCTAACTTAAGAACTGGCCGGTCAAAGCTGAAAAAAACCAAGGATACGTAGCCGGCGATTAAAACTAACGCGATAGCCGCTCCGCCTAAAAATAATCTTTTTTTAAAGCTGGCGCTTCTACGCCACTGGCCGGCGGCGGCCAAAAACATCTTCAACTTGCTTTTCAATTTGTCCATAAGATTAAAAAAAATTAATAATATTTCCTTCTATTTCCCGGCCGGCCGCTAGGCTGCATTCTCCGGCTTTTCCACTATAACAAAAGAGGGCTGATGGCCCTTTAAATTTTTCCTAAAATAATAAATGCTCCAATACCTGCAGAAAACCAGATAAACAAATCTTTTTCCCCGCCATTAAAAAATCAGACCGTCTGGCCTGATTTTCATGGGGATACCTATCTTTTTTTCTAGTTCGCTTTCTTCAGTGCCGGACTGCTCGTAGCTTTGGTCTTTTCCACGGTCTTTAAGAAATCGGCCCAATCCGTCTCTGACTTCGGATACAACAAGACCGCCCGCCGGTGTGCCGTTTCTGCTCCGGCCTGATTGCCGGATAGAAGATAAAGCTTGCCTAAGTTAAGCCAGACTTCGGCGGAATCGCTGTTTAAAATACTCAGCCGTTCGGCTAATTTCAAAGCCCTAGCGTAATCGCTGTTAGCCGTAAAATATGACAGAGCGCTGACTAGCAGGCTATTAGAATTGATAGTATCTACGCCGCCTAAATCAACGCATCGGCCTAAAGAATTTCCCAGCTTCTTATCATCTTTCATGGCCGCCTTGTTCTGGCTATCCATGAATACATAGAACTGGGCCAAGCGGCAATAAGCTTCAGAATAATCCGGATTAAGGCTGATAGCATAATCTATGGTACTGAGCGCTTCCTCCTTTTCGCCGCGGACAAGCTGCATCTGCGCCTTAACCAGATAGACAGGCACCCGTCCCGGGCTCGCTTCTATGGAACGGTCTATAGCCTCAATCGCCTGCCTGGAGTAATAATTGAATTTATCTAAATCCTGATAATAATGCCGCGCGGCGGTATCCAATATCTGAGCGAGCTGCATCTGCATCAAGCTGTCCTGCGGGTTGTAAGATACGTTCTCCTGCGCCAAGGAAATCGTATAGTCTAGGGTCGCTTGCGCCTGGCTAGACGTCAGAGAATCTAGCATGTTAGGATCTATCGTTATCAAATTGATAAGGGTCGTCCGGCCGTCGCGATCTAAGGGGGTGCCGACTAAGGCTTTCTGGTAAGCTAAGACTCCATCCGCTAAATTGCCGTCCACGATATCGCTATAGCCGACAATGACGCCTTGGAACATCTTCCAGACCCTAATATTATAATTATAAGCGAAAAGATAAGCGCCAAAAATTAAGATGATAAGGGTTACCCATTCCCATTGGCGGCTTAAAACAAGAATATGCCTGACATCATCGCCTTCCTCTGTTCCTGCCGGTTCTTCAATCAGCCAATATATGAAACCGAGCATGACCATTAATCCGACATAAGTGACTAAAGAGTCAAAAACGGCCAGATTCTGGATAAAATACGCGGCCATCAAGGCGAGGAGGACTAGAATCTCCAAATTCTTCTTAGAGCTTTCCTCGCCGGTTCCCGCTCGGCCGCCGTTCTTCTTGAACTCTGAAGCTAAATAATATAAAGCCGCGGCGAAGATGCTCAGATAAGCTGCTAAACCGAACAATCCGGTCGTGGAAGCGATATCTATAAGATTATTATGCGCCCGATCAAAATAAGTCTCGGTCCGGGCGTAATTAAAAAATTTAGGATCAAAATGACGATCGAAGATAATGGCGTAATTGCCGAAACCCGTGCCGAAAAGCGGATGATATTTGAAATCAAGAGCCGCGCTTTTCCAAGAGATGAGCCTAGTCTGGAAAGTGCTTTTTTCAAAAGTCAGATTCCTTAAAAAACTATTCTGGAACCAAGCGGCCTGATATTGGGAAAAAACGAAGATGACAGCCAAGACCGCTAATAAGAAAATAAGTAATGAGGATCGCCTTAACGCCCTATTCCTATGGCTGAGCCCCAGAAAGAATAATAAGAGCAAGAAGCTCAGGAATAAGCCGATAATGGCGCCCGAGGTGTGGCAACGCCAGAATTCTAGCAGCATGACGATTATCGGCAGGAGATAAAGCGAGCGGCGGCCGAAGCTCTGGCTGCGCCCGAATAAGATCAAGGCGAAGAAGATATTGAAAATGAGGTAACCGCTCACATAAGCGGTATTCCCTATCGTAGCGTAAACTTCCCCCTGTCCGCTCAAGCCTATGAAGCTGATGATGGTAGCGATAAGGACCGAAGAGAATAATAAGGACCGCCACTGCGCCCAAGTGCGGAAAACCGTAACCAATATGAAATAAAAGATCAAAAAGTGCAGAAGATGGAAAAGCCCGAGCATGCGTTCAGCGTCTCCCCAGAAGCTCAGGTTCTTATCTACGCTGACGAGATAAGAAGCGATAATGGCCGCGAAAAATACCAATAAGCCGTAGCTGATATAGTTCTTCTTCGGGCGATAAGCGGGATAACGCATGATAAAAACGAGCCAAACCGCCAATAAGAATTCCATCAGGATATTAAAACTCAGCTGTTTGGAGGTAATGAACGGAAAAAGAAGGTCTTTGAAGACGAAAAAAATGATGAGGAGAGAGGCTAATAATCCCCCCTGGAGTATCCTTAGATAAGCTTTTGCGGGCATAAAATTACAATATTCATAGATTATAAGGAAATTATAACACAGCCTTTCATCGGCTGTCGACATTCATCAAAAAAAATAATAAAAAAACAGCCCGAAAAGGCTGTTTTATCCCAAAGCTATGCTAGACCAGAACTTAAGCCTTGGCCGCATAAGGGCCGGAGGGGACGTAAGCGCGCGCGCCCAGCTCCTGATCTAAGATATAGAGGGCGGAGCCGTCGTTACCGATGAGCTTTATTTTCTCAATAACCGCAGTCGCGTTAGCCTCTTCTTCCACCTGTTCATCAATATACCATTTGATAAAAGACTCTAAAGCATAGTCTTTCTCTTCTCTCGCTACTTCATAAATCTTGCCGATAAGAGCGGTGATATGCTTTTCATGCGCTAAGCCAGAGGCGAATATTTCGCCGATGGTCTTGGCCGATCCTAAATCCGGCTCACTAATGGCTAAGAGCTTCGGTTCTTCATTCCTGTCCACTAAGAATCGGAAAAAACCCAAAGCATGGTCATTTTCTTCCTTAGCCTGGACTTGCATCCAATTCGCGGCGCCTTTTAAATTCATATTCTCCAGCCGGGCGGCGAGAGCGATATAGAGATAGAAAGAATAGAATTCTTCCTGGATCTGCTTATTCAAGATATTTTTGACAGTATCTTTCATATATTTAATACTTAATAATTAGTAGAGTCCAGTATAGCACAATTCAAACCAACAGAAAAGGACCCCCGAAGGGGTCCTTTTGCTGTTCCGATTTATGTTTAGGAAATCGGGAAAACTGGAATTCCTTAGTAGTTGAAGGAATAGCCGTTAACCGGCAAATTCTTTACTAAGTAGCCATTTCCGTAAGAAGCGGAAGTGGTATCGTTCCATTGCCAGTCAGTACCAGAAGCTAACGCATCAGCTGAAGTTAAGTTCAAGGCTAAATTGTTAGAATTCAAGGCACCAAGGGCTCCAACGCTAACCTTAACGACATAGGTCTTGCTGCTACCAGAAGAGATTAAAGAATCAGAGCTGAAAGCAACAGCGGCCGGCGTGTTAGTAGTGGTTAGAGAAACCGGAGCGGCAATCAAGTTAGTAGCCATATCGTTGATGTCATAGACACCGGCGACAGCTACCGTGCTAGCGCCGTTGAATAACGGAGTAACAGTGAAGGTCTTGAAATTAACCGGGCCGTTAGAAGCGGCGACAGTAAATCTCATCACTTCCTGAGTACCGACATTCAAAGTGCGGCTAGTCGGAACGTAATCCGACAAGGAAACAGTCGGTTTAGCAGCGACAACTAACATGGTGTTAGCAGCGACAGTCAAACCGGTCTTTTCCGCCGGGGTGTTGGAACCGATCTGGTATTTAACGTAAGTGGCCGTTAACTTAGACTGGGTTCTAGTCGCCGTAGCGTTAGTACCGACAGTGTTGTAGTTAGCAGTCACAGTGACGTTAGTACCGACCGTGTTGACCGGAACATCGATATTCAATGTGCCATCAAAGAAAGCGACGTAATCAGAGCCCGATAATACAACCGGGGCGCTTACGGTTCCGATGGTCAAAGAATTGACGGAAGTTCCTTCAGCCGTACCGGCATTGTTGGTAACTTTGAACTTCAAGCTGGTAATCTTAGCCGCGCCGTTGGTAGCTACAAATTTGTAGACAGCCGCAGTCGCGCTAGTGCCACCGACCACCAAAGCGGACGGAGCATCTGAAGAGACCAAAGTCGGATCAGATAAAGTACCAGTCAAGAAAGTCAAGACCTGACCAGCGGTGTTAGCATCAGCCGTTAAGTTGGTGCTGACCGTTCTAGCCGAGACCTTCAAGTCACTGACAGTCAAAGTGCTGTTATCGTTGACTTGAGCTACATCAGCATAGATATCAATGGTCTTGGTCTGACCAGGTTGCAAGGTGAAGTTAACCGGGAAGTTGTTAACGCCGGCTATCGGATTACCAATAACGTTGGTCGGATCTTCAGAAGTATAAAGATTGGAGACGTTAGTGATAACGATGTTACCGCCGCTTACAGCTAAAGTAGCCGCTAAATTGGTCGCTCTAACAGCCTCAGAAGAACCAGCCTGGAATGTGAAGGAACCGATCTTCTGTTTCTGGACATTCGGAGAGATGTTCTGAGCTGAAGCGAAAGCGTTGTTCTTAGACAGGCTGGATAAGCCAGTAGAAACAATCGTCAAAGCTTTAGTCGCGTAAGTTGTTCCGCCGGAAGTGGCGAAAGAAGTCACGCCCTGGAAAGCTCCGGCAACCGAAGCCGCATTAGTCGTAATTGTGGTAGAGGTGGTTGAACCGCTGTTCATAACTAAATCACCTTTGATTTCCACGGTGGCAGTAGAGCCAGCCGGGACGGTGAATAAGTTAGTGGTCCCGTAGGTCTTAGTAGCGGTGTAACCGGTCACAGTAGCGCCGGAAACAACGGCATTCTGAGAACTACCAACCTGAGAGCCGTTAACGTAGATAGCCAGGTTGTTAACACCATCGCCAGAAGCGGTATTCCCGTTGAAGAGAACAGTCGCGTTTAACGTGGTAACCTTCATGTCTTCGCCATAAGCTTTCATGGTGTATTTCGCTAAGGTCACATTAGAAGCGCCCTTAACTACTTGGGTAGCGGCAAAAGTCGGGTCAGCCGCAATCACCAAAGAACCAACGTTAATATTGGCTGAAGTGGTGGTTTGCGGTAAGCCAGTCGCAGCGACATTAACGTTGTAGTTGGTATCAACTAAAACGATATCGGAAGCGGTCTGGATGGAGAAGCTGAAATTGGTATTAGAGCCCTTGATGATATCGCCTCTCAATTCTACGGTCCTGTTGCCAGTGCTCAATAGATAAGGAGCGGCGGATAAATCAAAGTTAACTCTATTATCGCTATTGACGGAAGAAGCCGAACCGACTTGGGTTCCATCAACATATAATTTCAGATTCTGGATAGCATCGCTAGCTACTGAACCGATCTGTCTGAAGCTGACATACTTTAAATTAACAGCTTTGTTGCTGATAGTTAAAGGAGCGGACCAAAGAGTCGCGTTCATCGTACCGGCATTGACATTACCAGAACTGGTAACAGTACCGGCGACGACAGTCGCTAAATCAGTCGCAGTCACAACAGACATTAAATTACCAGTAAGCGGGAAAGAGCCAGTTACGCTAGCGCCAGTGGAAGTAACATCGGAAGCGGCGTTAACCGAGAAACCGACATTACCAGTGGCATTAGCCGCGACATCAGCTTTCACAGTGATCGCTCTGGTCTGACCAGCGTTAACAGTAAATAATCCATTGTTATTAGAGAAAGTAACTACGCCGTTAGATAAGGAACCGGCGTCAGTCAATTTGGTATTTCCATCATAAAGATAGATAGACGATAAAGTGCTATCGGAAGAAATACCAACTCTCTTCAATTTTAAGGTCTTAACCGTAACTGCACCGTCATTAGCGGCGGTGAAGTTAAAGGTAGCCATATCAGCGATTGATTGGCCACCGCCAGAGGTAGTAACAACGTTAGAAGCCGCTGCGGTAGAAGAGCTTAAAGAAACCATCAAGCCGGAACCGGTGACAACCGGACCGGAGCCGCCATTCTGGGCAACATTGACTAAGGCAGTTTCCGCGGCGCTAACTTCAGTTCCGCCGGCCGTAACGGTCGTAGCAGAAGTGATAACGTTAGCTAATTGGAATCTGTTAGCAGTCAAAGCCGCTTCGTTGGCAACTTTTCTGTAGTTAGTACCATCATAGTAATAAACGTCAGCACCGCTGGCATTTTTTACTAAGGAACCGACCGGAGTAGCGCCATTAGCTAAAACAGCGCCGACAGTGTAGTTGGTGAAGAAAGCATCCGGAACGTCAACTACTCTCTTGTTCCAGTTAGTACCGTATAGAGCAGCCGCTTGCGCTTCGCTCTGGATCTTTCTGAGAGTGCCGTTAGGTTCAACAGCATAGACAGAAGGATCGGTAGTGATCTTCACTAACTTCGTACCCGGTCTCATGGTCACATTGCCGCCCAATGGGTAGCTTTGTAATTCAGCTGACGGGATGGTTACCACGCCGCTGAAATCAGGGTACCAGGAGAAATAAGTAGTGGAGTTAGGGAAGACATATCTCTTGCCATCGGAGCCAAGGTAATATACGGAGGAGTTGCCGGCCATTTTGATCAAGTCGCCAGCCGAAGCGGCGGCCGAAGCCGGAGAAACAACGATACCGCTCATCGCGATAACCGATAATACCATTACGCCGATAACTAAGAGTTTGCGTAATTTTTTCATAAGTAATGATTAGGATCATTTTAATCGTCCCGGACATTAGAGTCGGAACTAATTATAAATGATATGTGTTCAGTCTGCCGCGCTAAGACGATCAATCTTTAGGTCGACCGTAAATCAGTCGGAATCCCGCTTCACCAGCTCGCTTTGAGCTTAAGGCGAAGGCCGGCTGATCTTAAAGTCATAAGTTCTGCCAGCCGAGCGCGTGTTGCCCGCCAGCTGGAGAAAAGCTTAACCGATTTACCGTTGAAATAAACGAGATCGTTCAAGCGTTTTAGACTGAAAATTTAATTTATAAGGGACAAACCCATCTCGTTTCACCGAGACTCGACCCTTTACGCGGTTCGCCAATTCGCAAACGCGAATTTGTTAATTTATCTCTCGCGGTCTTGTCCAGAGTAGAGGACGGATCTTCTGGCTCGGATCAACCGGTACAGGAGATAAACTAACAAATTAGCGCTTCAACTTATATTTTGAAAATTTAATGAAAGATCTATTTGATTATCTCGTCTACTTCCTTGAGCTTGTCGACGGCTTTCGTATAATCTTTCTGATTGAATAACTGGGTCGCTTCATCTAGGATCTTATCGGCGGCTGAAGGATTATTGACGGCGGCATCAGGCGTAGAACTAGCTTTTTCCAGGCTAGTCGTCGCTCCCTCATCAACCGTCGTCTTATCGGTACTAGTCGCTTCATCCTTTACAGACGCTTTCTCCACTAAGGATTTAACCGTTCCGGTCGCCTCCTTTACGTCAGGAGCCAAGGCGATATCGGACTTTTCCATCAGTTTGATTCCCTGTTCATCCTTAGAATTCTCGGCAATCATCACGTCGTCAGTATTGGTCCCCGCTACAGCGCTAGCTGGAGCCGCTTTAGGAGCGGCGGCCAAACGTCCGATATGGTTCTTAACCGTATTTACTTCCTGCTTGAAACTATCATTCAATTTAGCGACCTGATCTTTATTCGCTTCTGTATTAAAAGCCGGATCAGCTAAGACGGCGCTGATATCCTGCGCGTGCTCGCTCGCGAACTGTACGGCGAGCTTATCGCGCTCTTCGGGATTAAAAGTCGTATTTATCTTCACTTTCTCGGAAATCACCCGAGCGATATATAAAGAATCGTTAGGTTTCGCTTTAGCTAAGATCTGCTGGCTGAATAAACTGCCGGACAGCAAGAGCATCACAAAAATGCCAAGCGCATAAGCCGGCTGTGAAATGGCTTTCATGGAACTGGAAAAATCAATTAAAAATATTTTCCAAGCCGGCAAATCTACCGCGCCGGAATTTGATATTTGGGATAATAAAAGAGCCCGATTGCTTTCCAGCCAATTTTTATCGGGGCCTAATTTTTTCAGACTATTTAATTTAGCGATTAGCTCTTGGTCAGTCATACACAATAGTATACGTATAATTAGCTGAAATGTTACAGTTTTCCTTCTTTTTCTACGAGTTCTTTAAGGGCGCTTAAAGCCCGATGTAGCGTTACCCGGATACTGCCATTGCTTTTTCCGCTAATATCGGCTATTTCTTCTATTGACAAATCATTTATGAATTTCATTATAATGAGTTCCCGATACTCTTCTTTAAGCTTGGGCATGAGCTTTTTAATCAGGCTCAAGTTAGCTTCCTGGTCTAAGCGTTCCGAAGGGCTTTGCGCTTCATCAATAACATCTATTGGGCGTTCTTCATTATCTAAAGAAACGGTAATTTTATTGCCTGTTTCGCGGTAATAATCAATAATTGATGTCCTGGCTATCTTATACAAAAGAGACCGCAAAGTTTTAGCGTCCTCTAAAGTTTTATTCTGGATATAGTTCCAGGTCTTTAAAAAGATAATGGAAGTCAGATCATTAGCCTCTTCGCGCTTCCCTATCTTAAAATAAACGAAACGATGGATTTCGGCCACGTTTTCGTCATAAATCTTAATGAAAGCCTGTTTGTCTCTATTTTTCAGACGGCTTAGAATCTGCTTATTTTTAAATTTTTTTATCGGGTTAAGAGCCATGTTGTCAGATATTTTTTCTTTTAACAAAAAATAACGGGAGTCATTTCACCCGCCGCCAACCATAGAAATCAATGTTAAATTCTGCTGTTTATCCTATCATAATAGGCCCTAAAAAGCAAGTAAATATTGTTAATATTAGGTACGCAAATAAATCTTAAAATGATCATCGCGCAACTATCTTATTTTAAAATGACTAATTTATTTATTCTTTTAAATTATATAGCCTACTCTCTTGACTTTATTTTATTAAATGAATAATATAGTAAGACTTAAGTCTAAATAAATATGGACTTAAAGATGATTTTTTATCTTGATATATTTCTTTCCCACCAAAATTTTTATAAATTACCGAGCTTGGCTAATTTATAAATTATGTAAATTTGACATAATTCAATAAATATATACTATTTTAGTCTAATATAATATAGACTTAAATAATTATTTTATTTTTTATTAGCATATTTATATATTTAAGTCTAAAATAGTCTAGACTTAAATATATAAATTAACATAAAAATGACACCAGAAGCAAACTTTCCAATTAAAGAAGTGGGCTTCCCTATTTGGGTCTCTGTCTCGGAAGCCGCTGATCTTGGCGGCGTCCAAGGAAAAACGATCAGACGGGCTATCAAGGCTGATCCTAATTTACGATATAAGATAGTGAAAAATCGTTATCAGATTGAGCTCGGTTCCCTCCTAACTTTCCTCCATAAGAATACTAAACTCAGAAATAAGCTGGAAAGTTCCGGTTTGGGGCAATACGTATCCGCCTGGAAAGCATAAAAAAAACACTCCGGATTCCGTCGGAGTGTTTTTTATATAGTTTTTTCTAACTGCCTGAAACTGATTACTGATTACTGATTACTGATTACTGATTAAAGAACCGCATCTTTTACAACCTTGGCTAAACGGAATTTTACTACAGTTTTTGCCGGGATCTTAATGGTTTCACCGGTCGCCGGATTACGGCCTTCTCTGGCCTTTCTGTGTGCTTTGACTAATTTGCCGAAACCAGGAAGAACGCATTCACCGCTCTTTTTAGCCTCTTTATACACGAAACCGGCTAAAGTATCCATAAAACCAGCGGTTTCCTTCTTGCTTAATCCGGTCGCTTCCGCTAAAGCGGCAATCATCTGCGATTTTGTCATTTTTGACATAATTTTAGCATGGGGCTTATTAATAAATAGTCATAAAGACCGTTTAATAATAATGTCCTTTAATAATTACTATTAAAAATTAATTAATATTTCTTAATATCTAACGGGTGATTTTTAAACAACTTAGTAAAAGCTCAATGTTTATATAGACATTATAGCACACCTTATAAAATATGCCAATAAACACGGGGGCTTTCAATAACTAGGCCTAGTCCTCTCCTTTATGGAAGTAATACTGCGGGATCTTATCCAGATGCCAGGCTTCTTTCCATTGGCAATCGCCCAGGCCGGCGTCCCAATGCTTCGCCCCGAGCTCCATGGCTCTTTCTAAGTTTATTTTATTCAAATATTTCCCTAAGCCAGGGACGGCCGTCTTATTGGCGCCATTTATCAAATACAGATAATTGTCCTTATACAGGACGGAAAGAGATGCGGCTTGTACCGAGCCACTAACCTCAATGCCGACTATCTGCCAGGAAAAAGGCAGAGACAGCAGATCTCTCCAGCCGTCGCGATCTTCCTTGAATTGCAGATAAGAATCATTGAACTGAGCGGCGTTAAGCTTGAATAAAAAATCAATATCGGCCTGCCGCCCATAGAATATTTTCGGACTAGCCGCCTCAACTTTGCGAAAATCGCTCCGAAAATTACGCTGCTTCTTCGGCGACAAGCGGGCTTTCAAATAATCCTCCCAGCTATTAAGCCCGGCGAGGGGCAGGACATATATATAATCTTCAATCGGGAGAGAGCGCGTAAATTCGTCATCGCCGGAAATATCATCACATTTAACCAGCCCGCTCGCGGCTTCATATAATTTAGGAATAATGTCTTCTCTCCCGGCCTTGATAAAAGGCCGGCTCTCTTCGCAATGCTCCTCAGCAAAAAACTCCCAGCCGCCCCAGGACTCATTATATTCTAGCGGCAATAATCCGACAGCCTCTCGCCGCCCTGATCCGCCCTCCTCTTCGGCCGCTAAAAAAGAGATAGGATACGGCTTATGCTTATAAAAAGAATAGCGAAAATCCCATTCGTCAAAGATGGTGGCATTAGGAGTAAGGGCGCGCCAGAGGGATTCCGCCTCTTTTAAGTCTGTAACTTTTCGGATGATCATAATTACATTATGTTCGGCTGGAGATGATAGTAAGGCGGGTTATCCTTATAGCGCTTGATGGCCAGGCGGATTATTTCCTCAAGAAAATCCCCGTAGTCCAGGCCGACGACTTCCGCCGAAGCGGAGAAAGTCCCTTCCGCGTCTAAAGAAGGATTGGGATTAAGCTCTAAAACGTAAGGATTATTATTCTTATCAACCCGTATTTCCACGCGTCCGTAGTCATGGCAATCCAGTATATTATAGGTATCCAAGGCGATCTCCCCTAAGAGCGTCTCTAATTTCTTATTAATATTCTTCGGCGGACGCTGGACTAAGATCTTATTATACTCGCCGCCATCCGTATATTTCGCCTCAAAAGGATAAATATGCCATAAATTTTCCGGCAGGGCGTCAAAGATAGAACGAGCGAGCGGCAAAACGCGCAGATCGTCTTCTTCGCTTCCGATTATCGGGACATCATATTCGTCACCATCTATATATTCTTCTATCAAGGCGGGGCGCCGCACTTCTTTCAGGACTCTCTCTAACTGGCGATAGAGTTCTTCCTTATTCCTGACTACCGAGTCATTAGTGATGCCGATAGAATTATCGGTATTAGCCGGCTTGACGATGAGGGGATATTTCAAATCATCTCGGATATCATCATCCAGCGAATAGACATAATCCCATTCCGGGGTCGGAATCTTGTGATAGCTCAACAATTTCTTGACCCTTATCTTATCGATGCACAGGCCCAGAGTAAAAGGATTGGAACCGGTATAAGGAATCTGCAAGGTATCGAAGATAGCGGCGGCATGCGGCTCTAATAAGCTGGAATTATTTATCCGTTCGCAAACATTAAAAATCAGGTCAACATCGCTGTTTTTAAGCTCATTAAAAGCTTTGGGCAGATCATTAAAATCAAAAAAGCTTATCTTATACCCCCGCTCACGCAAGGTTTTTTCAATATCCCGGCCGATGACGGTCAGATCGTTTTCTACGGCCGTCTCCTGATCGGCGGCCGCTTCTTCATACAGATTACAGGCGATGCCCACGTGCAGGTTGCGCTGGCTGGTGATAGCCATGCGCCTTATCTTCTCGATCTTGGAGCGGCGCTTGAGAATATCCACGTTTATCGCCGAAACGGAAAATGGCGAACGGCGCGTCGTCTTGCCGATAGAAGAGGCCGGGTGGAATTTCGCGACTTCATAGCTCACCATCTTTTCCACTTCGCGCAGGTTATCTTGAGCGTCCAGAGCGTTGCTGCCGGTAACCAGTATCCAACCCAGATATTCATAGCCGTCGGGCGGGGATAGGACGGAGTCTCCGATTTTCTTTTCAAACTGGAATTCCCTGACATAAGGCTGGCGCTTCAGATCCTCGGCTATTTCCAGCTGGACCACGATGCCGGAATAGTTAGCCGAGAAAGTGTCCGCGATCAAATATTCATAGGGACCGTTCGGAAATTCAAATTTCGGGATATAGATGCCGCAGGCGATCTTAAGGAGATTTTCTATCAGATCGACATGCCAAGCGGCTTTTACGCTCGGATAGACCTCGTCTCCTCCGAGGCGTAAATTTATCTCTAAGGGCACCGGGCCGCGAGGCGTAGACTTGGCTTCAAAATGGATGCAGCCGTTCAAGACTCCTAATTTTTCCAAGCTTTCATCAGCCATGGCCAGAAGTTCGGCCTGATTTTTCAGCGGCAAGCTGGAGGGCGTCGTCCGCGTCGTCTCAATGAAAAACGGCTCCTTAGTCTTGCCATTATCGGAAATAGCATAAAATTTTATCTTGCCGTTCTGGATAAGGATGTCCAAGTCCACTTCGTCGCCGTCGATATATTCCTCCACGAAAACCTCCAAGCCGTCGTTCAAGGCCGACTCTATCTTAGGCGAAATGTCTTTCTTGATATAGTTATAGCTTTCGCGCAATTCTTCTTCATTATTTACTTTGACCACAAAAGCGCTCGCCGCGCCGTAAGCCGGCTTGACCACGAGCGGAAACTTGAATGTTTTCACTACCTCGTCAAGATCTTTCGGCCCTTTCAGTTCGCGAAAACGGACAGCCGGCAGATGATTAGCAGCGCAAAATTCCCGTAAAGCATATTTATTACGGACGCGGTTGGCGACTTTATAAGGCGTACCGATCAATTTATACCTATCGGCTATCTTAGCCGTCAAAAGGACGTCATCTTCTAAGAATGTGATGACCCCATCCAGCTTTATGTCCGGATTATTCTTTAGAAAAACATCTAGCGCTTCCAGCGCTTCCGCGTAGTTGAGGGTATTGGCGGTCACGCTATAGTCTACATAAGGCTGGAAGCTGCTGGCTT
Organism: bacterium; assembly: GCA_021806615.1. Lineage (GTDB taxonomy): Bacteria > Patescibacteriota > Patescibacteriia > Patescibacteriales > UBA12465 > UBA12465. The sequence continues at coordinate 39,717 of JAJZRB010000005.1, forward strand.
CCCGGCTCAAGACGATAACCCGAAGACCAAGGCTTTTTACCTTGCGAATGAAAGATTTTTTAGAGTGGAGAGGGTCGTTGGCTCCGGCCGTATTAACGACCAGGACCGTCTTATCTATCAGCGAACTGCGGTGCGAATCCGGGTTCCCATTGCCGTTCATAAATTATTTGATATTATATGTCACTCCGATTTCAATTATCACTTCCCGGTCGCCGGACGGAATCTGCGGAGCGCTAGCGGCTCCGGCTCCCATGCCGCCCTTGCCGTAATCGGCGGTCATATACGGAGTCGGGCCGATCAGATTTTCATACCAGCCGGTAATATCTCCCAAGCGGACGCCGGCTGTCGCGGCTAAAGCGCTGCTTTTCGCCTTTGCGTCCGCAATGGCCGCCAGCCGCGCCTGCTGCTTCAGATCATTCATGTTGGAAGCGTCAAAGCTTAGATTATTGACCTGGTTGGCTCCGGCCTTAGAGGCGGCCGCGATCACCTGGCTTAAACGATTCGGATCCTTGTCGTAGCCGTTTACTTTGATTACCAGCTGTTCATTGGCGTTATAGCCGGAAACAGAGGAAATATTATCCTTATAATCATATTGCGGATATAAGGAATAATTCTGGGTTTGGATATCTTCCGGATTGACTCCGGTGGCCTTTACTTCCTTGATTATGTTAGCCACTTTAGCATTAAGCTGGTTCAAGGCGTCTTCCGGCTTAGCGACCTTATCGATCTGCACGCCGAGCGTCACGATGGCGATATCCGGAGTATAAGCGATCTTTCCCTGTCCGGTTACAGTCACGTTCTTAAATTGCTGATTGACGATGCGATCGCGCAAAATAGCGGTGATAACTATCGCCGTGATCAATACGAGGCCGACGATCATAACGGCGATATGCGGCTTCTTAGAACAGCAGTGGGTGCAGCCGGATTCGCAACAGTCTTTCTTAGCGGCGCCATTGGCGCCGATATTTTTTTCTTCGGGCATAAAAATGCTTAATTATTATTTAGTGCTTATTATTATATCACTTCCTTAAAAAACTACAATAAAAACCTGCAAAAACCGGGTTAAAGACGCAGGGACAATTTTCCTCCTGACAGGTAGCTCCGCTTTTCGGCCGGGCTTAGGCGTTCGATAGCATATCGCAAAGCCGTACGCGGCATGGTTTTATGGTGTTTGTCCAAGAATCTCTTCAATCGGTCGGCACCGGTCCGCTTTCCAGCTTCTCTCAGCATCCAGCCCGTCGCCTTATGGATCAAATCGTGCTTATCTTCCAATAATTTCCCTGCTATCAAGAAAACCTCCTTAGTCCGGCCGGCTTTTATAAAAGCATAGGTGGCGACTACGGCCATGCGTCTTTCCCAAAGATTAGAGGAGCGGGCCAGCTTATATAAGATTATCGGGTTCGCTTGGAAGCGGAGCAGAAAATCGCCCAAGATCTTATAGGCGGACAAGTCTACCAGATCCCAATTATTTATAAACCGCGTATTCTTTAAATAGAATCCCACTATTTTCTTTTTCGCATCCAGACTGATGGCTGATTCATACTGCGCCGTCAAGATAAGGAGGGCGACCAAGCGGAATTCATGGATCTTGCTCTTTAAAAGGGAGTGCAGGCATAACCTGGATAAATGACTGTATTTCTTGGCTATCTGGCGCTGGAGCGGTACCGGCAAACCCAAAAAAATATCGCCCGCGCCGTATTCGCCCGGGCCGGTCTTGAAAAAACGCTGTAAGATAGCGGCCTTTCTCTTGTCGGCTCGCGATCTTAATTCCCTTTGTATTTTCTGCAATCCGGTCGCCATACTTAATAATGATATTCTTTTTTATTTATCAGGGTGGCGGCCCGATAAAGCTGTTCTAAGAGCACGATGCGTGCCAATTCGTGAGGAAAAGTCAAAGGAGATAAGGAAATCTGCTTATAACTCCTATACAGGTCATCGCTAAAACCGAGCGCTCCTGCCATGACTAGAATAAGCGGGCGCGGCTTGTCCAGCCAAGCGGCTAATTCCGGCGAGGTAAAGGCGCGGCCTCTTTCAGCGAGAAGATAAACGGACGATCTTTCCCGCCCTTCTTTTTTTCTATTTAAAAAATCTAAGATCCGGCCGCTCTCTAGCTCTTTGGCTCGCTCTTTAGCGTTCGCTCTAAAAGGCTCGGCCGCCAACTCTATGACTTTCAGGCGGACGAAAGGGCGCAAGCGTTTAAGATATTCTGTTGCCAAAGACTGATAATCTTTGTCTTTAAGCCTGCCGATAGCAAGCAAGGTGATGTCTAACATTTTTATATTATAGCATAAAAATAAGCTAATTATCGCCAATAAAGATAGAATAAAATCTATTGACAGAAAAGGTTAATTTATGATAAAGTTTTCTATTAAATAGTTCGTTCAAAAGTTTAAAACATCATTACCAAAATAAAACAAAGGCTCAATCATGAAAAAATTAATTGTCTCTGTCACGCTTATCCTGTTCGCTTTTTTAGGAACATCCTACTCCCAGGACAAAAAGACTGGTTCTATGAATGATCATCAAGCCGACCTTAAGATCAAAAGAGCCGTCCAGAAGATGGAAATCCAGGAATTAGAAAGGAGCCGCTCCCAAATGTCTTTTAAAGACTGCTTCTACGAGGATCTTTCCGCTGAAGAGCTTAATCGGCTAGCCGACGGGCAAATGGTCAATAAAAAAAGCGATCCATTTTTCATACCCGTCAGCTTGAATCCGACTGGCAATATCAGCGAAATACAGAAGATAGATACCTACGTCAATCAAGGCGGAGTGGTATCTAAGACCTCTAAAGTACAGCTGGGAAAAGTAGAAACGGCGATGGATATTGCCATATTATCCTTTTACCTACCCCTCTTGCTGATGCTATCCATCCTTTTGGTCCACTGCCGGGCTCATTCCTCAAAAAAGATCGACCTGACTATCTTTGCCGCGATATCGAACCTTTTAGTGCTCGTCTCCTTTATCTTGGGCATGATATTCAGTTCCCTAGCCACTAACGGCACAGTATCTTTCATAATCGTCTTAACGCTACTCATCATAGTAGTCATGGATAGCGGCTCAAAGACTGAAAGGACCTTGGCTGTCTCCGGAATAATCGCCGGCACTTCGGTCGGAATATTCACCGGGCGCATAATCGAATCAGGCTTTGGCGTTTTCAGTTTCCAAATGGCTCTCATTTGGGAATATGTCGGGCTCTATCTGTTAGCGAGTATAATCGGGTTAATCTTCATGTGGAAAACGGAATCCACCGAAGAACCGATTTACATCCGTTGATCACAAAAGCGCTTATCTTTGAATAAGCGCTTTTTTCATTGTACAATATTTATTTTCACCAACCGCCTGATGACCCGCCGCCGCCGGATGACCCGCCGCCGAATCCTCCAAAGCCGCCGCCGCCGAATCCACCGCCGGATGACCCGCCGCCGAATCCGCCCGGACCGCCGAAAAACCAAAAACCGCCGCCGCGCCGGCCGCTTGGCCCTTTAGGCTTGGGTAAGATACGAGACACCAGAAAATCTAAAAATAGACCTAAGCCGCCGATTAAAATCGGCAGAATGACCAATAAAAGCAAGGTTCTGAAAAATATCAGGGCGACTAACAGCCCTAAACCGCCGCCGATAGCGCCACCCTCCCACCAGCTCTGGCTCTTAGCCAAATGACGCCATAAAGCCATGATCAGATTGAAAATGGCGAAAAGAATGAAAATAACGAAACCGAAATCTACATGTCCAAAACTAATATTGCTGGAGCTAGGCGGCGCGGCTTGATATTCTCCTTTAGTGGCCGAAATGATCTGATCACTCGCCGAGTCTATTCCTGCATAATAATTTCCGGCCTGGAAAGAGGGCCGCAGGGTCTGAGTAATTATCTGGTTGGCGGTGGCATCCGGCAGAGCGCCTTCTAAGCCATAACCGACTTCAAGGCGCATCTTACGGTCATCTACGGCGATAAGGAGCAAAACGCCGTTATCCTTTTTGGCTTTCCCGATTTTCCAATCAGCGAAAAGCTTATTGGCGAAATTATCAATAGTATCTCCCGCTAAGCTTTTAATGGTTACGATCGCTATCTCGTTCGTAGAACTGGCGTTAAACCGCGTCAATTTATCATTCAAGGTGCTTATCTCTTGAGAGGTTAAAACGCCGGCATAATCATTAACAAAGCCGGTCGGCTGTCCCGGGTTATAATAAGCCCGAGCCGCCTGACCGGCCGAAAGAAACAAAAGGCAACTAAAAATTACGATGGATAAGCGTCGCGGCATCCGGTTGGATTATTATTTGTTGAGCTCTAGATTGACCTGCGGGGCATTCGCCGCAACCGGAGCGACTTGGAAATAAGTCTTTTCCGTAAAACCGTACAGCCCAGCGAGCATATTCATAGGAAAACGCTTGATCATGACATTAAAATTCTTTACTTCATCATTGAAGCGTCCGCGCTCTACGCTTATTCTATTTTCCGTGCCCTCTAATTGGGCCATCAGGGTCTGGACGGTATCAATAGACTTAAGTTGAGGGTAAGCTTCCATAATCGCGAGTAAACGTCCGAAAGCGCTTTCTACCTGGCTGGCGGCAGCGGCTTTCTCATTGACTGTCTGAGCTCCGCTATAGTTTGCCCGCGCCTGGGCTAATTCTCCGAAAACCGTCTGTTCCTGCCCCATGGCGCCCTTGACAGCGGCGACGAGATTAGGAATAAGGTCAAAACGCCTCTGATATTGGGTCTCTACTTGAGCCCATTGATTATCCACCGCTTCGTTCGCGGTCACTAGAGAATTGTAAGAAGTCCAAAACCAAGCGCCGATTATCAGCACGAGAGCGATAATAATCAGCCAAATTGTTTTTTTCATAGTTTTTTATTTATTATCTGATCATTATAGCATGAAAAAACCTTAGAATTCAAACGATAGCCAATGGGCGAAAACCGCGCCCGAGCGATCTCCGGGACGCAATCGCCTGATAAGCCATAGATTGCTCCGGCTCTCATTGCTGCCCGGATGGACAGAAACTGCCCCGAGATAAGTACTGGAAACGATGTCCAAGTCTTCCGGCTTAAAATAGCCGTAGGGATAGGCGAACGTCAAAACCGGCTGGCCGCTGATTCTAGCGAGGACCGCTCGGCTGTCCTTTATTTCAAAGATCGCGTCTTTTATCTTTTTGCTACGCAGATCGGGATGATTAAAAGTATGGGAGCCGATTTCAACCAGGCCGCTCGCGGCTATCTCCTTGAGCTGGCTCTTAGTCAGATAGCCAGGCTTATCAAGGGCGTTGACGATAATATAAATGGTGCTCTTGATCTGATATTTCTTGAGCAAAGGAAAGGCGTTCTGATAAAAATCTTCATAGCCGTCATCAAAAGTCAAAGCTAAAGAACATCGCGCCAATCTTTTGTTCTGGCGCAGGCTGTCGGCTAATTCCGAAACGAAAATGCTGTGGTAATCATTCTTTTTGATTTCTGCCAGCTGGCTGGCGAAGATATCCGGCTCAAGATATAAGCCGGCTAGAGCGGTTTCCTTCGGCGCCGATTCAATATAATGGTACATCAGGACCGGAACCTTTTCGGAAAAATCACTGGCCGCGGCTACTGGATATATATCGGCTATGAATAATGAAAAACAGACCGTAAAAATTCCGGCCAAGAATTTGATGAGAATAAAAAGCGAGCCGGGTTGAGGCGAACTTTTCATAAATGATTTAAATTTTAGCGTTTAGCTCTTACCCTTTCGTTTTCAGTCAGATATTGCTTGCGCAGACGGACGCTCTTCGGCGTTATTTCCAAATATTCGTCCTCATTCATCACGCTTAAAGCGTTTTCTAAGCTCAATTCTAAGGGTGGAGTCAAGATGATAGCTTCGTCCGAGCCGGAAGCGCGGACATTGGTCAGCTGCTTGCCTTTGATAGGATTGACGGCCATATCGTTGCCTTTAGCGACATTGCCGATAACCATACCCTCATAAACCTCCGTATTGGGCTTGATATATAATACGCCGCGGTCCTGCAAATTCCACAAAGAATAGGCGAGCGATTTACCGCTCATCATAGAGACCATGGCGCCCAGGCGGTTCTTCTCAATTTCACCGGCAAAAGGCTTAAATCCCACGAAATGCGTGCATAATATGCCCTCGCCGCGAGTATCAACGATAAAATCGTTGCGATAGCCTAGAAGCCCGCGAGTCGGGATCTCGAAGATCAAGCGGGATTGGGCGTTATGGGTCTTGAGATCCTTCAGCTGGCCGCGCCGCTTGGAAATCTTTTCCATAATGACTCCGGTCATCGCTTCAGGAATATCTATCGTAATCTCTTCAAAAGGCTCTAGCTTCTGGCCGTTTTCCTCTTTTATGATAACCTGTGGCTGGGAAACTTGCAGTTCATAGCCTTCGCGTCGCAGATTTTCAAGGAGGATGGCGATATGCAATTCCCCGCGTCCGAATACTTTATAAGCGTTCGCATCAGAAAAATCTATTTTTAATCCGACGTTGACTTCTAATTCTTTTTCCAGGCGCTCCTTTATCTGCCGATTCGTAACATATTTTCCTTCCCGGCCGGCCAGCGGAGAATTATTTACTAAAAAATTCAAGGAAATCGTCGGCTCATCTATCTTAATAGCCGGAAGCGGACCCTGCTCCGGCGCTTCGGCGATAGTTTCTCCTATATAAATGTCGGCTAAACCAGCGACCATCACGATATCGCCCGCCGAAGCTTCACTGATTTCTTCCCGGCTCAATCCTTTGAAGGTAAAGAGCTTGGTAGTCTTGCGCTGCCTGGTTTCGCCATTCAGATTTTCCACATAGACCGTGCTCGCTGATCTTATCTTGCCTTTATAAACGCGGCAAATGGCCAAGCGGCCCAAAAAATTATCATAGGCCAGATTGAAGGGCTGGGCTAAAAGCTGTTCGCCTTCTAATTCGGGGCTGGAAGCCGGCGAAACATGTTCTAAAATCAAATCTAAAAGCGGATCAAGATTATTAGCTTCATCATCCAGATTCTTTTTCGCGATCCCTTGTTTAGAGGCCGCGTAAATCACCGGGAAATCTAGTTGCTCGTCGCTTGCTCCTAGATCAAGGAAAAGCTCGTAGACCATCTCATTGACCTCGGCCGGACGAGCCGCCGGCTTATCAATCTTATTGATAACGACTATCGGCTTCAGGCCCAGCTCCAGGGATTTCTTCAAGACGAATTTGGTCTGCGGCATCGGCCCTTCCTGAGCGTCAACTAACAGGAGAACGCAATCTATGGAACGTAAAATACGCTCCACCTCCGAACTGAAATCGGCGTGTCCGGGAGTATCGACGATATTTATTTTCGTATCACGGTAAAAGACCGAGGTATTCTTGGAATAAATCGTGATTCCCCGCTCTTTCTCCAAATCGTTAGAATCCATGCTGACGCCGGCCTCGGACATCCCGGTCTGGCGCATCAAGGCGTCAGTCAAAGTCGTTTTGCCGTGATCAACGTGGGCAATGATGGCAATATTCCTGATTTCCATATTTTCTAATTTAACAATAAATAAAAGTTAATAGCAATAAATAACGGTAATAAAAAAATTACGCGCTTCTGACGTAATTTTTGATTAAGTCGCTAATATAATAACCTTTTTTTAAACAGTAGTCAAGCTAAATCAATATTTATTAGATATATTAGCTAACTATTGACATAATTTAAAAAATTTGCTAAAGTAATCTGTTAAGTTCTTTACAAGGTTAGCACCCAGCCGAGCCCGAACCTCAAAGTTAATAAATAACTAAGAGGCCCGGGAATTGAAAACTCGGGCTGTTTAATTTTAAACATATGTTTAAGACTTTAAACGGCTTTCTGGCAGTGATCGTCTTGATCGTTGTCTTAAAGTGGGCGCTTCCGCAAGAGGCAGTTGATTTGGCTTCTCAGATCTTAGTTAAGGTCTTAACCTTAATCAGAGACCTGCTGCAGCAAGTCAACGTTCCTCAATAACAATTTTAAAAGGATTCTAAAAAAGAATCCTTTTTAATTTTCTATTATCCGCCTTATTTTTCCCGGATCAACTATTTTTCTGCAGATTATCCAAACGGGCGATTATCTCACTAAGCTTTTCATTCTCGATCCGGGCCAGCGCTCTCTGCAATTCTTCAATCTCTTGCTTGGCTTTGACGTTAGTCTTGAAATCTTCGGCGGCGTGGATGCGGTCCCGTTCATTCTGACGGTTCTGCGACATCATGATAACCGGAGCGGCATAGGCGGCCTGGGTAGAAAAAAGCAGGTTAAGAAGGATAAAAGGATAAACGTCCCAATGATAAAACCAGCCGACCAAATTGAAAGAAATCCAGAGAGCGACAAAAATAGATTGGGCGATGATGAAAGTCCAAGAGCCCATGCCATCAGCGACGAAATCGGCAATCTTCTGTCCTGGGGTCAGACGTTCCTCGTGTTTTTGATGCCAATTTTTAGCTTCAACCGATGGCGGATTAGCGGGATTGACCATAAATTTAAAAAATTAATAATAACTAAATATAATAGTTTTTCGACTTCTGTTCAATCCGTTAATTCTGTCCGGTGAAAAACTTTCATAATCTCAAAGATTGATAGGGATAAAAGAGCCGCCGCGAAAGCTAGTAAGACTATCTCCCAGCCTAAACGGGCGAAACTGAAAATATCCCTGAAAAACGGGGTATAAATAGTCAGGGCGAGAAATAATAAAGCGCCGCCGACTATCGGCCACAGGGCTTTATTCTGCCTGAATAGGATGATGAAGGTATTGCTGCGCCAAGAACGGTTAGTGAGTATTAAGAGCAGATTAGCGAAGATCAAGGTCGTAAAGGCCGTAGTCCGCGCGCTCGCGTCGTCAAAGCCGAATATCAAGCAATATTTATAAACGGCTAGGACGACAGCCAAGATGCTTAGTCCTTGGATAAAACTGATGAATAGATTGCTGCGATTCAGGATAGACTGGCGGGAGTTGCGCGGCCGGCGTTTCATGATATTAAGATCGGCTGGTTCAGCTTCAAACACTACCGAACAGGACGGATCAATGATCAGCTCTAAGAACATGATATGGGCGGGAAAAAGTATTATCGGCCAGCCGAGGATGAGAGGAATAAGCGTTAAGCCGGCAATCGGGATATGGACCGCTAAAGTATAGACTATGGCCCTTTTTAAATTATCAAAAATTCGTCGTCCCTCTTTAATGCCTTTTACCAAGGAAGAAAAATCATCATCTAAGAGAACGATGTCGGCCGCTTCGCGAGCGACATCAGTTCCGCGGCTTCCCATAGCCACGCCGATATCGGCCGCCTTCAAGGCCGGGCCGTCATTGACGCCGTCGCCGGTCATCACGACTACATGCCGGCTCTTTTGCAAGGCTCTTATGATCTGCAATTTATTTTCCGGAACCATCCGGGCAAAAACGTTTATATGCTTAACGGCGCGGCTTAATTCTTTATCGCTGAGGGACTGGAGCTCCGCGCCGGTCAAAGCTTCTTCGGGATTAGCCAGGCCGATCTGTCCGGCGATATTCTTGCCGGTTTCTGGATAATCGCCGGTAATCATCTTGACCGTAATCCCGGCTTCATAGCATTCTTGAATCGCATCCGCGGCATGGGCGCGGACCGGGTCCATGAAACCTAAGAGGCCGACAAGCTTGAAAGTAAAACTCCGCGGCGATTCAGGCAGATCCTGGGCTGGAGCGATCGCGGCCGCAACCGCTAAAACCCGCAAGCCGTCCTGAGCCATCTTTTTCACTTGAGCATGCAAATCATCCTTTTGATCATCTGCCAAGCGGCAAAGTTCCATGATCGCTTCCGGCGCGCCTTTAGAGGCGACGAGCCATCCTTCATCCTGATTTTCCCAGACATTAGTCTCCGCCAATAAAGATGAGCTGAGCGGATATTCGCGCTGATGGCGCCAACCATGATAAATGTTTTCTTTCAAAAAAACCTGGCGTTTCAATTCCTTAATCGCCTTTTCCAAGGGATCGAAAGTTTCCTGATGAGAAGCTAAGGCCGCTATCTTCAAAATCTCGCGCAAAGCGCTATTATCTGCCGGCGCGATATCATAGATCCTCTCCATAAGAGCGCCTCGGTTAAGATCGCTATCTGCCTCATCATCCGCGAGCCAAATCTGCTTTATCTTCATCTTATTCATAGTCAAGGTGCCGGTCTTATCCACGCACAAGACCGTGGCCGCGCCTAAGCTCTCAACAGCGCTCAATTTCCTGATAAGAACCTGGCGCCGCGACATCCGCCAAGCGCCGATAGATAAGAAGATGGCGAGAACGACCGGAAATTCTTCCGGCAAAATAGACATCGCCAAAGTTAATCCGGATAAAAAACTGCGCAATAAATTTCCGGAAAACATGAAGCTAACGGCTATGACAGCCAGACAGAAAGATAATCCGATTATCGATACATATTTGATAAGCCTCTTAATATCCTTCTGGAGCAAGGTGTTTTCCGTCTTTATGCCGCCGAGCAATTGCCCGATACGGCCCATTTCTGTCGCCGTAGCTACGGCTTTAATAAAAGCCAACCCTTGGCCGGAGACGACCATGGTTCCTGAATAGACGCAAATCTGGCTCTCCTCGCCGGGGCGACGCATATCAGAATCCTGATGGCCGGCTTCTTTCTGGACAGAAAGGGCTTCGCCGGTCAGAAGCGACTCATTAACCGCTAAGTTATTGTTCCAGATCAAGATACCGTCAGCCGGCACCCGGTCGCCTTCATTCAGAAAGACCAAATCCCCCCTGACTACTTCCCGACCGGCTATTCTCTGATAATGGCTATCTCTCAATACTAGAGCGCGCGGACTAGCCAAGCTCTTTAAAGCCGCGAGAGCTTTCTCTGTCTTACTCTCCTGATAAATAGTGATGAATATAATGACGAACACAAAAAACAAAAGAACTAAGGCTTCCCGCAGATCTCCAAGTACGACATAAATCAGACCGCAAGCCAATAAAAGGAGCAACATCGGCTCTTGTATGATATTCCAGGCTAATTGCCAAAAATGACGCTCTTTCTCCCGAGGCAATTCATTATAACCTTCGGCCATAAGCCGTTCGCGCGCCTGACCGCTAGTGAGGCCGGATAGGCTGGGCGGAATGATATTAGACATAGACAGTTTTCGCTAAAACTATGGGTTATTTATTTATTATAACATAAATTAACAAAAAGCCACCGCTTAGCGGCAGCTTTTAAAGCCTAGGTGGGGTTCTTAAACTATCTACACTGTCAATCCGGCGATTTTATTGCCCCGGCGTAGGAACGGGGGCTCCGGCCGGCCAAGCCTGTCCATTGGGAGCGGTATTCATCATGCTACCCGGGATAAAATTTACAGGAGGATTATCCGGCTGGATTCCTCGGTCTTGGAAACGCTGGAAATCCTGGCCACAGCCTCCAGACCATCGGCCATCAAAATATGATCTTGAGAATTCCCCTCCTCTTCCGCCATAATAATGGCTATAACTGTTTTCCCGGTAGCGGCCAGCTTCAAAGCCGATAACCACTCCGACAGATAATAGAGCCACGGTAATGGCGAAAGCCAGCATGATTCTAGTCAAACTGCCGCCGCATATTCCATGGCAGCTGCCCCAAGCATGGTCCTTGTAATTTTTTTCTTCCATAAAATTCTTTGATTTAAATTAATTTATTATTGGACAATATAACCTTGGCTATCTACGACGACGGCCGCATCATCGCGCAAACCCAATTCTTTATCTTCTTTATCGTCTCCCAGGAAGCTCTCTTTAAAATATAGTTCTTCGCCGGGCTTCAAGACATACTGCTGATTCTTGTATTCTGGATTAGTGGAACTTAAATCTATCTGGGTCGTACCGTCCGGCAAGGACTGCTTAGCCATGGCGAACCCGGTAAGCGCGGTCTTAGCCTCCGGAGTCAAACTGCTTCCGGAAATCAAATAATAGTATTGATAGTCTGGCTGATCGGCTAATTTAACGCGAGCGTTAACCGCCGGGCCGGCCTCAGGACTAGCCGCCGCTGGGACAGAATTAGCGCCGTTAGGGGTATAATCGCTATTTACGGCCGGCGAGCTGCAGCCTGCGGCCAATAATAAGACTGCTGGCAAAACCAAATATATTTTTCTCATAAATTTTATGATTATTATAAGTTAGCTAATGAATTATTCCGCCAAATCTCGCTTCATTTCCTTATACTGTTCTTTAGAGATTTCGCCCTTAGCATACCGCTCTTGCAAAATAACCAGGGCATGATGCCGGCCATGGACATGATCAGATTTATCGTGATAATGGCGAGGTTTCAGCAAAGACACTATGGCCCAGATGATCAGGGACCAAAAAACGATCATGAACACCCAGCCAAAACCGAAAAATGGATAATAATACATCATATTTTTTTATTAATAAGTTATTCTTAAAATATTTTTTCATTGACTTAGGGGCTATTCCCGCGGTAAAATATAATAAATTCCTAGCAAAACCATATGATCAACCCGCGTCTCCTCATAATCGTCCTCGGCTTAGCTATATCCGCCGTTTTTTATCTTATTATCTATGTCCTGATAAAATACGGGCCGAAATTTTATCGCTTTACTAAATCCATCGCCGCTTCTCTCGGACTAGCCTTAATAAAGAATGAATATATCGCCGGATTCCTGTCCACCCATCAACAAATAGCTATCTTCTTGAAAAAGCGTTCCAATCGACGGTCATTTTGGGGCTTGAACGCCACTGTGCTCGGCTTGGCTTTCTTATATACGCTCTTCGCTTTTTTGGGCTTGATAGAGGATTTCATCACTTCCGCCCCGATCGTCGCGGCTGACGTCCGTCTCAATAACCTCTTACTCTTATTCCGTTCGGATTATTATGTCAGGATATTCCTAGCTATTACTACGCTTGGCCGAGCAGAAATCATCATCAGCTTAACAGCCATTATTAGCCTATTATTCTGGCTTTGGCACCAAAAAAGCTATATCTTGCCTCTCTGGCTCTCTTTGATAGGTTCCAGCTTATTAAGCTTCTTAAGCAAATTAGCTTTTGAACGTCCTCGGCCGCCCCTAGCGGTCTATACGGAGACTAGTTTTTCTTTCCCGAGCGGACATGCGACGGCGGCCGTCGCTTTCTATGGTTTTCTTATCTATTTTTTATTGCGCCATACTAGAAGATTACTGAATAAGACTTTTATCCTACTCATAGGATTGGCCCTGATACTCGCGCTGGGATTCTCGCGGCTATATTTAGGTGTCCACTATTTAAGCGATGTCTTAGCCGGCTATCTTCTAGGCGCTCTCTGGCTCATCTTAGGCATAAGCTTCAGCGAGTGGCAATTAGACCGCAAACAAAAATCGGCCGCGACAAGAGACGTCCCGGACAAGACAAAAGCAAACCTCCGCATAAAACTCATCACGATCATCTTATTGCTCGCCGAAATGGGTTTCTCCCTTTATTTTGCCCTCCATTATCGCCCGGCGCGACCGGAAATCGCGGCCGAAAGCCCGGTCTTCGTCGCTGATATTTTCAGCCTGCCCGCCCGATTCACCCTGCCACATTATACAGAAACTATCACCGCCGCCAGCCAAGAACCTTTGAGCTTTATGGTCTCCGCGCCAAGCGATGAGAGCTTGGTCGCCGATTTCCGCCAAGCCGGCTGGCTTTTGGCCGATCCTATAAACGACGAATCGCTAGGCAAGGCCGCGCGGGCCGCTCTCTTCAACCAGCCTTATCCGGACGCTCCTATGACGCCCTCCTTCTGGAATGGTGAAACCCATACGTTCGGCTTTGAAAAAGCCACTAGAGATAACAGCATCCGGGAGAGGAACCATGCGCGCTTCTGGAAAACCAATATCAAGACTGGCTCAGGAAATACTATTTATGTCGGAACCGTCAGCCTGGATACGGGGCTGAAATGGGGCGTCACTCACCGCATAGCGCCGGACATAGACACCGAACGGGAACGTTTATTCCAAGACCTGGAAAGCTCCGGGAAAATCATGGATTACAGGAAAGAAAACTTCGTACCGCCACTCCTCGGACGAAATTTTACCGGCGACCAATTCTTTACCGACGGCCAGATTTACATGCTTATCTTAAAATAAAAAAGCCCGATTTTTATCGGACTTTTAAAAAATAAACTTTTCCTTTTAATCACCAGAAGCTCATGCATAAAGCACTGGCTTCTTTTTCTTCCGCGCTGCCGTCTAAGGCGACGCGATAAAGCAATTCCGCTGACATCACATCTTTCAAGATATCCCTGGACAAGCGGCAGGCCAGATAAAATGACTGCCGGCCGACTTTCCAATTAGGAAAGAATTGGTAAGCTTTCAATGATATTAAAAATGAAAATGTCGGGTGGACGGCTAAAAAAATATTAAAGAAAAAAGAGAGTCTCTTCACTTTTACCTCCTATTGGTTAAAAGAACTTTTCCTAACGTCGGTCTCGGCGAATAATTCGTCGAATAAATCATCCGGAGACTGCGTTCGGCTTGTGACCTTGCTTTCATCAACCACCCCTTCATAAACTATGACGGAATCGAGAAAACGTTGGGTGGAAACGTCTCCGATGGGCTGGCGACTATTGAATTCTTCGCCATTATAGAATTTTCTGACGACCAGGCCGTCAGGGTTCCAGTTATCAGGATTATCAATACAGCTTACTAACTGGTTCAAAGAGAAAGATAATACTTCGTTCATCTGGTCTCCTTACTTTGTAATTAGTGGATAATGATTTTTTATTGATTAATCTTATTTAATTGTTAATAAAAGAATATATCATAATTTATCTATTATTGTCAATAGCCAATAACGCTCTATAAATCACGATATATTCTCTAAAATTACCAATATCTATATCTATTTCCCATACCGCCTCCCTCGTCGGCCATAGCTTTCCAAGGCTTGAGACAGGTCGCCGCTATCAAATTCCGGCCAATGCTTCTGAGTAAAATATAATTCGCTATAGACTGACTGCCAGGTGAGAAAGCCGGATAAACGCTGTTCGCCGGAAGTACGGATGATCAAATCAGGATCCGGCCAAGCGGCCAAGTCTAAATTAGCGCTGATTGATTCTTCGGTAATGTCTCGGGGAGCTACTTTCTTGGCCGCTAATTTCCTGACAGCGCGGACGATCTCATCCCGGCCGCCATAACTCAGACAAATATTAAGCACTCCTTTCCTATTGCCTTTAGTCCTCCGTTCGATCTGCTTCATGCCGTCTTGCAAGCTTTTGTCAAAATCTTGGCGTCTTCCGAAAAAATTAATCCGCACGCCTTTTTTCATCAAGAGATCAGCTTCCCTATCAACCAGCAATCGGAATAGCTTCAGCAAATATTCTACTTCCCTTTTTTCCCGCCGCCAATTTTCCGTAGAGAAAGCATAGACCGTCAAGATTTCTACGCCGCTCTTAAAAGCGCTGAGAGCGATTCTCTTAATATTCTGGTAGCCGCGGCGATGACCTTCTAAAGTCGGCAGATCGCGGGCTCTCGCCCAACGCCGGTTGCCGTCCATGATTATTCCGATGTGGCGCGGCACGATTTTTTTATTGTCTGGAGCCATAATTTAAATCTATAGCCGATCTTAGAGATAAACAACTAAGCTAAAGCCGCTAAATCGCGCTTTATCGCTTCTTGCAAGAGTTCGGGACTCGCGAATTTTTGGACATCGCGCAATTTCCGCTTGACTATTATCCTTACTTTTTCGCCATAAATATCCGCCGAAAAATCTTTGATAAAGACCTCTAAAGAAGGCGGCTCATTAAAGACATCCTTGAAGCCGAAATGCAATAATCCGGCGTATTCTTTGTCTCTAACCATGGCCGAAACAATATAGACGCCGTGCGGAATATCTAAATCGACCTTGTCTAGATTCGCTGTCGGAAAACCGAGAGCTTTTCCTCTTCCCTGGCCGTGGACGACTTTCGCCACAAAAGAGGTTTTCGGCTTATCTAAAGACGAGACTTTGAAGAAAGCTAGAAGCAGGACCAAGGCGGCAAGAATCTGGATCGGGGTCAGATAGTTCTTATTGAAGACATAATCCAAGACTAAGGCGGAAAAAGGCCAGAAGAGCTCTAGAATGGTCGCGGCCGAGGCTGAAACGCGCCGCAGACCGAAATAATAGATGAACATCGCGCCGGCGCCACTCGTAAAGACAATCAGGACGAGAAGCCACCAATGCCGGAGATCAATCTGATGGAACTGTAAAATGGCGCCATCCGCCCAAATCAGGATAAAGACCAGGACGGCAGTCAGGCCGAACCGCAGAGCCGCTACAGCCTTATAGTCTAAATGGTTAGCGACGCGCTTGCCGAAAACCGTGGAAGAGCCGAAGGCAAAAGCGGCTAAGAAAGCGAATAAAGCGGCATTATGCTGCCAATTTATGGCGCTGATGTCTAGGCCGGTCTTGGCAAAAGCGATGAAATAACTGGCGATTATCGCTAAAGCGGTCCAAAAATAGAAACGGCGCGGCAATTTTTCCTTTAAAACCAGGCGCGCGAGAAACAGGGCAAAAATCGGCTGGAGCTTTTGCAAAATAACGACCGTGGCAAAAGTCACCTCTCCATTAACAGCGGCGAAAAAGGCCTTAGTGATCATTATCGTCCCCAAAAGTCCGCCAAATAGGCTGACCCAGAGGACTGAACCCCAGCTCTTATAGCTTAATGATTTGATCTTTTCCCAATCGTAGAAGATAAAAGGCGCCAGAACCATGAACCCTAAGGCATGTTCACAAAAAACCACTAATTCCGCCGGCAATAAGTAGAATTGCGGCCTGATAAACAAGCCATCAATGCTCCACAATAGAGCGGCAAGCATGATTGCCGCCGCACCGGCTAAAGTATAGGGATTAAATCTGGATAATATTTTTTTCATCCCTTAATTATAGCGTAATCGCCCTGATTTCCGCAATAAGCTTCAAAAGAGACGGAGTTATCAACTTGTGCTTAGTCTCATATTATTAGATAATGGAGATAACAATAATAAAAAGGAGTTATTATTGTTTAAAAGGACTTTAACATTCCAAAACATAATACCTATTCACCAACCACAAATATTGAGGCAGACATATGGATACCTTACTCAGCGTGCAATTCTTGGGAGGGGTCGCTAGCGGCGATAACTTAACCGGCTCAGCGATTCTCTTGATTATTGAGCAAGAAAAAAGAGTAATAAGGATTTTAATCGATGCCGGCTTGGTCCAGACGAATTTCAAGGAATTTTTTGAAAAAAACCGAGAAATTCTCCAACAATTGAAGCCGGAGCGCCTGGATGCCATTGTCCTGACGCATTCCCACCTTGACCATATCGGCCGCTTGCCATTCCTAGTCAGAAATGGCTTCGGCAAGCAAGGACGCGTCATCTGCACGGAAGCAACGGCTGGACTATTGCGCGTCATGTTAGAAGACAGCGCCAAGATCCAGGCCATTGAATCCTCTCATCTTAAAGCCAAACTCGCCAAAGAAGGCGGTCAACCCGACCTTCATGGACGAGGCCGCGACCATTTTACCCGAGGCAATTATGACCGTCTAAAGAATTTCAACAAGAACAAAAAGCGCTCTCCTAACGGAGCAACGGAACCGCTCTATGACATGAACGATGTGGAAATCGCTTGCAACTTAGTAAAAAACGGCGGTTCTCCCTATCACTCTTGGATAAGATTAGCTAAGGGGATAAACCTGAAATTCTACGCTTCTGGGCATGTCTTAGGAGGAGCCATCGCCGTTATCAGAGTAGAGACTAAGAACGGCGATATCCATTTAGGCTTCAGCGGCGATCTAGGAAGACGGGACGGCATCATCCTGCCGCCGCCGGAAATAGTAGAGGAACCTCTAGACTATTGGTTTTCAGAGTCTACTTACGGCGGGAAATTCCATCCCGAAAGACAAACGGAAATTGATGACTTGCTTAAAGTAGTCAGGAAAGCGGCTGATAAGAAACAAAAGATAATAATCCCTTCTTTCGCCTTAGAGCGGACGCAGGAGATTGTCTATCTATTGTCTTATTACATGTCAGTCCGCAAAATACCGCGCATGAATATGTATTTAGATGCTCCCATGGCGACGAGAATCACCAAAGTCTTCAGTCAAAACTGGGATCTGCAAATGTTCAGCGGGCAAGACATCATAAATTTCAATCCTTTCAGTACCGAAGAAAATCATTTTTTAAAGACCGTCAATGACAAAAAATCATCCCTGGAATTACTTAAGGAGCCAGGACCATACATTGTCATCGCCGGATCCGGCATGTGCGATGCCGGACGAGTCCGCGATCATTTGCGCGCCGGCTTGAGCCATAAACAAACAGTCGTCTGCCTGGTCGGCTACATGGCTAAGAACAGTTTGGGACGCAAGCTGAAAGAAGGGTTCCCGATCGTCAAGATGAACGGCGATGAAATAATCATAAAGGCTGAAATCGTCAATTTTGAAAGTTTCTCAGCCCACGCCGACAGTTCCTTCCTCGTTTCTTATACTGAAAACATAGCCGCTCCCGGAAAATTGAAGAAAATCTTCTTAGTCCACGGCGAAGAAGAAAGCGCCACTTATCTTAAATCGGAATTGCTAAAAGTTCTTCCCGATGAAAATAAATGGCTGAAAAACATTTTAATACCAAAATTAGGACAGGAGGTAAAACTATTATAAAACAACAATCCCGATCGATTTGACCGGGATTTTTATTTATATCTATACAGCTAGATAAGAGCCAACGTCAATTCACTCGTCTCCTATTGACGCTTCGCGCGCCCTTTTTCTTCCCGGCATCGTTTCTCCCCCGCTCAAGAATCTCGGGATTTTCTTGGGCCACCCGCTTCCAGTTCTTCCGACCGACCGAATAGCCGCCCGCTATACCGACGACAAGGAGAGCGATCTTGACTAAAGGAGACAGGTAGGAATTTACCCCCAAGAAACGATAGGTCGGCGGCACGAGTCCCTGGTCCAGGATCTCCTTGATATAGAAAGCCTCCAAAAGGCTCTGCAGAATAGCGATGATTAATAAGGTCAAAAAGATAAAGAATAAAAAATAATTTACTTTATCGATTTTTAGATCTTTAAACATATATAGAATTTATAATTCAATAATAGCAGAAATAATTTTAAAGCTCAAATCCTATTTGACAAAATAATTTAAATGTATTATTGTTAAACGATTATAAAAATCAATAATTATCGTCCTTAAACAATAAAAAAATATAGGAGAAGCGGAAAAATGGAAAAAATTTTAAGAATCAACGGCGACAGATATCAGATCCTGTTCAGTAAAAAAATGATATCTAAAAAAATTTCTGAACTCGCGGCGAGAATCAAGTCTGATTACGCCGGGAAAGACCAGGAACCAATACTAATATACGTGCTGACCGGCGCCATATTCTTCGGCGCTGACATGTCTAAAAAATTGGATAAGATCAAATTCCGCCACCATATAGACAGCATCGGATTAAAAAGATTCAGTAAAGACGAAGTCGGCGGCGCAGTAGAAATAGTCAGTCGGCCTCACGCTAATTTCCGGAATCGCGACGTCATCGTGGTAGAAGACGTGGTGGATAATGGCGCCACCATGAATTTCCTGAACGATCTGTTGATAAACGGCGATAATCCGCCGCGATCGATTGAATACTGCATCTTGGGGCTAAAAAATAGCCATGGCCCTCTTAATTTTTCTATCAGATACCTCGGTTTTGACAATCTGGGCCCTGAATGGATAGTGGGCTACGGATTAGACTCCAACCAGGCCTACCGCGGACTGGAAGACATCTGGGTCAAAATCGACTAAGCTCTCTTCTCTGCCCCCACCGGTATTTTTCTCAAACCCTCGTTCGCCGAGGGTTTTTTATTTGCAGAATAAACGCCGAACGATCAAAACATCCAATTTGATCATCAACCCTTATAGAAAGAAAAGAACAGATACGCGAAATAGAGAGCGACAAAGAATGCCCCCTGCCATCTGTTAAGGACATGCCGTTTCCCGATAAACATGAATAAGAACAGGAGCACTAAAACACCGGCGCAAACATAGAGGTCAAACAATAAAAGAGGCGAGAACTCCACCGGCCGGATGATTGCTGATAAGCCGAGGATAAGGGAGATGTTAAAAATATTAGAGCCGATAACGTTGCCCACGGCTATATCGTTATCGCGCTTGAAGGCGGCGACCAAGGATGTGGCCAATTCCGGCAAAGAAGTCCCGACGGCGACAAGCGTCAATCCGACAAGAGATTGGCTTATCTTAAATAAGCCGGCTAAAGCAAGGGCGCTATCAACGACCAGCTTGGCTCCGAACGTCAAGCCGGCAATCCCTAGAATAAGCATGAATACAGAATGCGGCCATTGATACTCGCGAATCTTCTCTAGACCGATATCGCGAGGGGATTTGGTAATGGAGAATACATAATAAAGGAAAAGGAAGAAAAGCAATAGGAGGATCATGCCGCCGCGCCAAGAAATTTCGCCTTGGCTGCTAGTGAAAGACGTCGCGATAATGGCAATCAAGACGGTTAAAAACAGGGTGAAAGGAATTTCGCGCCAAACCGTATGCCGTTTAATAGCCAAAGGATAAACCAGGGCGGCTGACCCCAGAATCAAAAGGACATTAGCGATATTACTGCCTAAAATATTACCGAGTAATAAGCCGCCCGCTCCTTGGAATGATGAGGTCAGGCTGACAAACAATTCCGGCGCCGAAGTCCCTACCGAGACGACGGTCAAGCCGATGACTAAGCTAGATACTCCCCAATGGATCGCTAAAGACGAGGCTCCTTTTACTAAAAAATCGGCGCCGGCTATCAAGATGACGAAACCGGCCAACAATAAAAATATTTCCATGACCATAAAAGACGGATTTATAAAAATGTTTTAGTCTTTTTTCGCCAGGCTGAAGCTAGCGTAAGCCAGGAAAGCGGTGACGATTGCTCCCAAGCCATTCAGCCAATAAGGCATAGCCCAGGAACCAAGCACGAAGCTCCAACCGAATAAAATACGGGAGAGATGGAGCAGGGCGACGAGAGTGAAGACTATCCCGGCCAATAAATGGAATTTCTGCTCCTGGCCAGTACGAGGACGATCGCCCAAGCGCCAACCGTAATGCACCAAAAAGGCCAGCAGAAGGATATCGAAGACCAGCCAAGCGACTACGGCCTGGACATTGAAGGTAAGGCCGAAGAAGGTCATCGGCAGATAACCGCCGAAATAAAACCATAGTCCGCAAAGAAAATCGCCCATGACCAAGCCGGATGTGAATTTTGATATTTCCCGCAAAGTAGTTCTATGCATAGCAAAAAAAAAATTAAAAATTTAGTCATTACACTATATTCATCACACGCCCAATATACTTATAAAATAAAATAGCCGATATAAGCCAAGATAATCCCCAGGATGGAAGCGACAAGGCCATAAAAACCCATCTGCCTCTCGGCGATCCTTAAAGATCTATAAATCCGGACCGATCCCTCAGGAACGAATAGGATCATCAAGCCTTTTAAGACGGCCACCCAGCCGATGACAGTTATCACTACCGGCCAGCCGCCCGCCCAGACATGGTGATAAGCGACCAACAGATAACCTAAAATAAAGACTAAGATGCCGGTTATGAAAAGAATCGCTTCGTTATCCATCATTTTGATCAGCGCCTCCTTATAGAAACGAGGGCTGACCAACATGCCGAGCCCAATGAACAAATAAACCAGGCCCAGGACTTGGAAAATGTTCGCGTCAGTCATAATTTTGATTATTAATTTATTAAATTCCGACCTTTATTCTATTATAACAAAAAATCACCTCAAAATAAAGGCGATTTTTAAGATCTTCACATTCCCTGATTTAATCTATGAATATTTCCACCTCTTTATCATTATGCTCTACCTTGATCAGGAGCGCCAAGGCGGCGCCGATAAGGATGATCAGAGCGGAAATCTGGAAAACAGTAGAATAAGCCAGTATCTGGGCTTTAAGTATGATAAGAGAAATGAACTGACCGATAACCGCCGGGTCGTGGGAGCGCAAGACGCTATTATGAGCTAAGCTCAGGACATGGCTTTCCGTGGAGCTGGACAAAATAGTTCCAAAAAGGGCAATACCAAAAGCACCGGCGATATTACGGACTAAAGCCAATATAGAGGAAGCGATACCGACTTCATGCTCGGGAACGATAGAAGCGATGAGACTGGTGCGCTGAGCCATGCCGAAACCTAGCCCGAAAGCCATGACGCTGAGCGGTATGATTATATCCCAGACAGTTGACTTGGGATCAAGGAAGGAAAACAGGAATAGACCCAAAGCGGCGACCAGGGTGCTGAGAGCGATAATATAGCGCGGCTGCACTTTTCCGGCGAAATGGCCGCCTAAAGGGGACGAGACCATCATCATGAAGGCCATGGGCATAAACAGCAAACCGGTTTCCGTGGCGTCCAGGCCCAGATAAGTAGAGGCGAAAATCGGGATCAAGAATATCCCGCCCATCATGCCCATGAAGACCACGAAATTATTTATTAGAGTATTGACGAAAGTGCCGATTTTGAAAAATTTAAAATCAATGATCGGTTCCGAAATCTTCTTCTCCACTTTATAAAAAATACCGAAAAATAATAACATGCAAGCATAGGCCAGGAAACTATTGAGCGACAGCCAGCCCCAATCCATGCCCCGATCTAAGACCAGGACTAAGGCCGAAAGCGAGATTCCCAGGGTGATCGCGCCCCACCAGTCAAAAATGACCGATTTCTTCTCAGAGACCGACTCTTTGACAAAGATAATAGCCATGACCAAACCGATGATGCCGACTGGCAGATTTATCAAAAAGACTGAGCGCCAGCTGAAATTATCGATTAGAGGCCCGCCGATAAGAGGCCCGAAAACAGCCGCGGCGGCAAAAGAGGCCGACCATAAGCCGAGAGCCTGAGTCCGCGGCCGGCCGGCAGGAAAGGTCACGGCGATGATAGCCATGGCCGTCGGGTAGTCGGCCGAACCGGCTATCGCCTGGATTATCCTAAAGATAATCATGGAGCCGAGATTCCAGGATAAGCCGGCTAAGACTGAGCCGAAAATGAAAATAATAAAACCCAAGATATAGACTTTCTTGCGGCCGATAGTATCTCCCAATTTTCCCCAGATCGGCACGAAGATAGCGTTGGCTAAAATATAGGCGGTCGCTATCCAGCCGGCCGAAGAGACGGTAATCCCGAAATCCTGGATTATCTTGGGCAAGGCTAAATTGACGATCGTCTGATCCAGGCGGCCGAGGAAAGTACCGACGATAACAGTTATCAAAACCAGCCACTCACTGGCTGGCGTCGCGCTACGGTTTGGCATATTTATTTATAGATCCAGGCCTTAGCGGACATGCCATTGAATAATTCGGGGTAATTGCTATATTTTACTTTAATAGAAAAATTCTTCTCATCCCTCTTGTCTGATATAGAAAATACGACCGAAGATTGGTCGGCGGTCTGAGAAATGTCTTCTACTACGCCCTGGAATTCCTTAGAACCGAAAGCATCTACGGTAAAGATGACTTTCTGCCCGACGCTCACCGAACTTAAACCCTTGTTTTCCGGAATATGGACGATAAGGCGCAGATCTTCCGGGTTGATCATAGTCACTATCGGCTCCCCCGGAGAAAACAGCTTCCCGACCTGGTCATTCAGACTGACGACCAAGCCGTCCTGCTTCGCGTAGACGAAATTAGCGCGGTCCATCCTGGCGACCGCCTGGTTGGCGGCCACCCGATCGCCTTCTTTGACCAAGATTTTCTGCAAGACGCTGGGCTGTTCAGCGCTCAGTGTGATAAGCGGAGCGAAGATTTCGGCCTTATCGCTGTAAACCCTCTGACTGATAACATGCCAATAATAAAAACCGGCGCCCAGACCTAAAGCGGCTAAGATAATAACCGCATATTTTATCCGGCGAGGAGTGATTTTCAAGCGCGCGAAGATATTTGGCGCATGGGAAGAAACGGGCGCGGACGCTTTGTCCGGAGCGATAGTCTCCTTATTTCCATCCATAAAAAAATTAATTAGCTTTCTTAATATATTGTCTGACCTTATTTATCTTCTTCTCTAAATGGCTGGCGAATTCTTTCAGCTTATCTAATTTCGTGACGACCACTACGCCATTCGACAGGCCGAAGACCAGCAATTTATCGCCTTCTTTCCAGCGCATGGCCCTCCTGGTCTCCATCGGCACTACGACCTGGCCCTTCTTCCCAATAGTCGTCGAGCCGAAAAAAGTATCAGTCTTTTTCATATTGTCAATATTAAATATCCTACAAGTAGGAATTTGTAATAGAAGCATTATATACTTAATCCGCCTGGCAGTCAATAAGCCTAATAAAAATAGGCTGGTTCAGCCTAATTATTATCTAATAGTCTTAAAACGCCACAAAATCCACTATCTTAACACGGCATTAAACAAATAACCGGTAAAAACAATACCGACGCCTACGATCAAGGCGAAGATGGCTATCAGTCTAGTCTTCATGACTTTCTTCAGGATCATAAACTCTGGCAGCGATAGGGCGGTGACTGCCATCATGAAAGCTAAAGTGGTCCCTAGGGCGACGCCCTTCTCGGTCAAAGCGCTGACTAAAGGAATAACTCCGGCGGCGTTAGAATAAAGTGGAATACCAATAAGAGTAGCTAATGGTACGGCATACCATTTATCGGCTCCGGCATATAAAGCCAGAAAATCAGCGGGAACATATCCATGGATCCAGGCGCCAAGGCCGACGCCGATAATAATATATAGCCAGACCTTCTTAACGATATCTAGAGCATAATCCCTGGAATAAGCCAGCCGCTCTTTGAATGTCATCTTAGAAATCAAGGATGAATCAGCGATCTGGCTATGCCCCCAAACGAAATCAGCTACCAAATATTCAACTTTCAAGCGGCTGATGATCAATCCGGAAACAATGGCAATAAGCAAACCGCTAACGATATAAATCGCGGCTATCTTCCAGCCGAAAAGACCTATCAATAACACAAGGGCGACTTCATTAATCATCGGAGAAGAGACGAGAAAGGAAAAGGTTACGCCCAGAGGCACGCCGGCCTCGACGAACCCCAGGAATAAAGGCACGGCCGAGCAGGAACAGAAAGGAGTGATGATCCCGAATAACGAAGCCAGAACATAACCGACTAGCTTATTCCGCTTGACTAGAAATAATCGAACTTTTTCCGGCGGCAAATAGGTCCTGATGAAAGATATGATGAAAATAATCACCAATAAGAGAATAGCGATCTTCATCGTATCAAGAATAAAAAAATCGACCGCACTGGCAAGCAAAGTCCCGGGAATGATCTTGAAAAAAGAATAAGTCAACCAATCAGCTAATAATTGGAGAGGATAAAACATAATTTAGCATCGGCCGCCGCAAGAACAGCCACGATGAGATTCTTCTACGGACGGCTGGCCATTAACGCTCAATAGCTCCTTGAGCTTTTCAATGCTAGGCAAGTTCCCCGCCCAAACCGGCTGGCCGTTGATAACGAGAACAGGCGAAGACATCATTCCAGTATCTAATAGTTTCTGTATATCCGCACTATATTCTACTTCAGCAGTTATATTCAGCTGGCTCGCCGCTTCCTTAGCCAATTCGTAGAGCTTCTTACAGGTCGGACAATTTGAGCCGAAAACCTGGATTGATCTGATATCAGTTTTCATAGTTATGTCGATTTTAAAATTTATTCTATTTTTTTTAATCTTCTAGTCTTACTTCTTCGCCCTCCCCCGCAAAAATACAAGAATTATCATTGATAAGAAAAGCTTGGTTATCTTTCAGCACTCTCAATGGGTATTTTAAGGCCTTCATCTTTTTCATGACTTTTTCTTTAGCATCATCGGTATAATGGCACTTGATTAGAAAAGGAACATATCCAAGCGCAGTAAAGTCGGTAACCCCATATCTATTGCGAGTAAGCTTCCATCCGCCGACTTCTACTGTCGGGCACATGACATACGAGCCTGAGCTGCAGCCGACATAGCACAAACCGTCCTTCAATAAATCTTTCAGAACCCCATCAAAACCACTTTCAGGGCGGTATTTATATAGCCGATCCTCAGCTTATCTTGCGGTATACCCAATAAACCATACCCCTTCTTAATTAAGAACTTTTCTTTGGATGCTAAAAGTAATTTCATATCACATTAATCTTTTAATCCTATTATTTATCATTTAAATCATTAACAGCCCGCTCCAATTCAGACAAAAGCTTAGGGAACAGCTTCTTGCCCTGCGGCGTCTTGATCCGGTTTGTCAGCTCGGCCTTAAACAGATTAATTACCTTGGAATAACTTTCAGGTTGATATTTTTGCTGCAAATGTTCAAGGCACAGCTTGCTCAGACTATCTGCGTCAACAATTATAGCTTCGTCATCGTTGAAGGATTTATGCTTGTCGGCCGCGCTTACCAATCTATTGACTGTCTGAATTTCTTTCTCAGTAAATTGCAATCTGGCGAGAACTTCAGAAATTAATTTTGAAGAATTATCGTTGGCTTTAGACTCTAATTTAATCATCTCGTCTAAGTCTATCTTCCCTTTAGGAGCTACTCCCGACCAACCAATGTCATGGATATAGGCGGCAGTAACTAACAAATCTAGATCAACTCGGCCACTTCCGAGTTCTTTTACCCATCTGACAACCCGGAGAGCATGTTCCCAGTCACCAGCACGAGCAGAATCAAAATATGGCTTGGCTGTTTCTTCCAGTTTTTTTTCGTTGAATTTCATACTAAATTGTCCTTTCGCTTATACTCACACGAAAGTATGCTTATTTTATTCATATAATTATATTTTGGCATCTTTGGCTGACTGAAGCAGCACAATATCTCTTGGCACAATATATAATCTACCTTCATCATTCCGCGCTTTGTCATTTTTTAAGAGTTCAATGGCTTCATCGATATCAAGCCATTGAACGCCGAATCCTCCCTCAGTTTCCTCGGGGGTATACGCCGGGATCCCTTTTGTTCCAATTACTTTGGCCAAATATACGTAGGATATCTGTTTCAACTGGAATATCTTTCTATATTCAACTATTTGGCCAACTTCATCGTAGGCCTCTATATTGCAACCCAACTCTTCCTGACATTCCCGTTTTAGTGCCTCTAAAATATCTTCACCTTTTTCGACGCCTCCTCCTGGAAGCTTATGATAATTTTCATTCGAAACATGGAGAATACCTATTTTACCGTTTTGATCATAAACGATGGCTCGAGCGCATTCTCTAAATTGATATTTGGCAATCTCTTCCTCTAACGCGTTTTCTGGATTAAGAATTCCTAAAGATTTCATAGTAAATTATTTATCTAATTTTATTTATTGTGCATTAAACTATGTATTTTAATTATATCTTAAATGTATTAAATATAAAAACCAGGAGTAGGATTCGAACTAACAACCTCCTTTATTTACGGCGCTTTTCTTCATCCTTGACTCCAACAAAAAAACTCAGCCTAAACTGAGTTATTTTGATTTTTTGCTGATATTAAAGGATATATCTCGGTCAATAACACAAAAAATGTGATGGCTCCCCACTCCTGTCCTATACCGCCAGCATGGGGGTTTCTAAAAGATTTCCGGAGATCTTTTTTGTAGGAATAAGGACGCGGATCGGTCGGGGTCTAAAATAAATGAGACAAATGGGGCACTAAAATGGGCTTATTTTTTACTGAATATTGACAAATATCAATATATATGATATTATTCAAAATCAGTAAAAATATGCTTTATTCGCTAATCATACTATCTGGCGTCGCAATATTTGTAGGATCTCTTCTCTCCCCTATCACGGGGAGAAATAATACTGATATTAATTTCCTGCGCCCTGGCCAGAAACAATTTAATAAATCGAAGGATAGCGAAAACAATTATAAATCAGGGCGAACCGGCATTACATATATAAATGAAAATGGTTATCGCTGCTTTAAGGATAGTAATATACTATTTCACCGCTGGATGATGGAAAAACATTTAGGTAGAAAGCTGCGACCGGGAGAAGTGGTCCACCATACTGATGGCAATAAGCTGAATAACTATGCTTATAATCTGATGGTATTCCCTAGCCAGGAGGCGCACGATAGCTATCACCGTTATAACTTTCATTATCGCGGGACCTGGCGGACTTCTATATTATAATAAATGACAGACTACTCTTGCTAAAAAATAGCCTTAAAGAGGTTATTTTTTATTAAAAAGGCATGTCATAAATATTGACACGCCTTCAATCTACTTAAATCTAATACCTTTCACTTAACATTCGGTGATATTCTTCTTCTGGAACTAAATGCTCTTTTAACAGTTCCCATCCGGTTACGCCCCGGTTCCTCGTGTCTTCGGCCATATCTTGGTTATTCTTATCACCCTCGACATAAAAGTGATCGGCATCGTCTGGCAGAATCTTAAGCTTGTCGAACCCTAAAAGGAATAAGACAAATAATCTATTGTTGCCATCAACAGTAGAATATTTGTATTTTAAATTATCACTTTTAGTAATGGAAATTTTTTCATCAAAAATTCTTTCCGGATTTGCCAAGAAATAATCAACCGACTCCTTCTTGAGAATATCCTCTGTCGGTTGTATATCATGAATACTAACAACTTCAAACCCTTGGTCTATTTCATTTTTGACTACTATAAAATTTCGTTCCGGGTCACTGAATATTTTCAGCATTTGCCCTCCTCCAGTAAGTGGATAGATATTATATTTTTAAAAAAGAACAATAACAAAAAAATATAGCATAAAGCTATATTTTTGTCAATGAGCATACAAATTCAATAAAAATAATGCAATATTAAAAATTTTTTTTTACCCCCTCTAATTTTTCATAAAAAACAGAAGCTAAATCTGGTTCTACTGAATTTATATAATCAATCCAACCGCGAAGATGTATAAGTAAATCAGTTGCTTCGTAATTAAGAAGTTCCATTTTTTCCCTATCTTCATAAACGTCAACTGGCAAATTGTTAATATTAACAAGATGACCAATAACACCAAATTTTTTCATATAATATAACTGCAACCTAATTCTTCTTTTAAATCTTTTCGGCACTCTGGGATATTTAGAATCAGACACTGTTAATCCTGTAACATACTGCTTATACCCTCTATACATAACCCGAGTTTTTTCGCTATTAAGATTAAAACCATATTTATTTAAAATCTTTTGTATATCGGATATATCTGGAGTATCATTATTTGAAGAAAAACATATATCATCTGCATATCTACTGTAATCAGAGTTTGATTCGGAAGCGAGTTTTAATAAATCATTATCTAAACCTTCACAAATCATATTAGCTATAATAGGGCTAGATGAATAACCCTGGACCAACACTCCATTAACGGTTACTAATTTAGCTATTGCTGTTGATACTTCTTCACTGCATCCGATTCTAATAAATAAATCCAAAACCATTTTGTCCGTAATTGATTCAAAAAAATCTTTTATATCTAAATTCAAAACTACTCTTTT
>JAJZRB010000014.1 GCA_021806615.1 bacterium
GCCCTCGCCGAAAATTTTCGGTTCAACGGTCAGGATAATCTCACTGATCAGTTTTTTTTCCAAGAACAGGGAATTTAAAAACGCCCCGCCCCCTAAAAGCGCCGATTTATATCCTGATTGTTCTAGTTCAGCCAAAACTTTTTCCGGCTCTCCTTTGACCCATTTTACGCCCTCTAACGGTTCGTGATCAGTTTGAGAAAAGACGACATTCAGGCGGCCTTTGAGCGGCGCCGGGAAAGTCTTGAAGGTATTTTCACCCATCATAATCACGCCGTGTGCCTTCGAGACGCTGACGAATAACTGTTTATCTTCGCGGCTGGTCCAATCGGCAAATTGGGTCTTATGCTTAGCGATCTTGCCATCGACTGTGATGGCCATCATCATGGTAACGGGAATCATGTTATTTTTAAATAATTAAATAGCGATCGGCGCTTTTATCCCTGGCGCCGGGTCATAATTCTCTAAAGTAAAATCTTCATATTTAAAGCCGAAGATGTCTTTTATCGCCGGATTAAGCATCATCTTAGGCAGAGTTCGCGGCTCGCGGCTCAATTGCAGCCCGACTTGGTCCAAATGGTTTTTATAAATATGCAAGTCGCCGAAGGTATGGACGAATTCCCCTAATTTCAAATCGCAGACCTGAGCCATCATCATCGTTAAGAGGGCGTAAGAAGCGATATTGAAAGGTACGCCCAAAAAAAGATCGGCGCTACGCTGGTATAACTGGCAAGATAGGCGTCCGTCAGAAGAAACATAGAATTGGAACATGGTGTGGCAAGGAGGCGGCGCGGTTTTTTTCCCTCCGATGAGCTGTCTTAAGTCTCCGACATTCCAGCCGCTCACGATAATCCTTCGCGAAGCGGGATTATTCTTCAGGGCCTTGACCGCCTCGGCTATCTGGTTTATTTTAGTGCCGTCGTTAGCCGTCCAAGCCGTCCATTGTCGGCCGTAAATAGGACCGAGATCGCCATTTTCGTCGGCCCACTCGTCCCAGATAGTCACGCCGTGCTCATTCAAATATTTGATATTCGTGTCTCCCTGCAGGAACCACAGCAATTCATAAATTATTGACTTCAAGTGGACTTTCTTAGTGGTTAAAAGAGGAAAGCCCTGGTTTAGGTCATAACGAGCTTGGCGCCCGAAGACGCTGATGGTCCCGGTGCCGGTACGGTCGTCTTTCCCTTGGCCGTTCGCTAAAACATCTCGCAAGAGATCCAAGTATTGTTTCATATATTTTTAGCTAGGTATCTATTTAGTATTCGCGTTTAGAAATATGACTAGCTTATTTCATGTCCGCATAAGTAGTCATCGTATCCGAACCCAGAACGAAATCCAGGCCTGCTTCTTTGAATATTTCTTTGCTTCTAGCGCCGCCGTGGTAATCTTGGGCGCAGACGACGCGCTTTATCCCGGCGTTGATGATCATCTTGGCGCAAGTATAGCATGGCGTCATTTTGCAATATAAAGTCCCCCCTTCCAAAGCGATACCCATCCGCGCCGCTTCGCAAATCGCATTTTGTTCAGCATGCGTCGTCCGGATACAATGGCGGCTGGTCGAGCCGTCTTCATGGGTGACGGTATGCATCTCATGGCCGGCCTCGTCGCAATGCGGCAAGCCGACCGGCGAGCCGACGTAGCCCGTGGAGATTATCCTTTTATTACGTGTTATGACGCAGCCGGCGCGGCCGCGATCACAGGAGCCGCGGCTTCCGACCATATCGGTTATTCTCATGAAATATTCATCCCAAGACGGCCGTTTGTAGCTGTCTGATCCGGCTTCATTTTTCAGGTCATTTTCGGCGCTCATATGATTTTGTTATTTATTTCCAAAATTTAAAAGTATCTATATTCTAACCCATTATTTAAATAAAATAAATCTTGACAGATAGTGTTTTATGTTCCTCCCGGCCTTTTAAAAAGCCGGGAAAGGGGTTAGAATAAAGATAAGGTAAAATCAGCGGACAAATAATGGGTACAATGCTTATGTTAGAAAAATATATTGAAGATTTAGCTAATAATAAAGAAATATATTTTAAAGTCAAAGTTATCCCCGGTGCCGGCGAGAGCGTCTTTTTAAGCAAGATGGGGGACGGGACCATTAAGATCGCGATTGCCGCCCCTCCGGAAAAGGGCCAGGCCAATCAGGAACTGATTAATTTCTTGGCGGTTGAATTAGGCGTCCGTAAATATCAGGTCAAGATCGTGAGCGGCCTCGGCCAAAGATTGAAATTAATTAAGATCAGCCGCTAAAATCCAGTATGGATTTATCAATCATCATCGTTTCTTGGAATGTCCGAGAAAAATTGAAAGCTAACCTCAGCGCCCTCCTTTCTTCAGCGGGTGATTTTGATTTTTCTATTTACGTCGTTGATAATAATTCCCAAGACGGTACGGCGGCGATGGTCAAAAATGAATTTCCGACGGTTAACCTTATAGCGAATACGGAGAATCGCGGTTTTGCCGCCGCTAACAATCAAGCCATTAAGCTGGCCAAAGGAAAATTCATCCTGCTGTTGAATCCGGATATGCTAGTAGAAAGAGACACTCTGTCTAAGGCCCTGGCTTGGGCGGAATCCCATCCGCAAGCAGTGGTCAGCGGTTGCCGCTTAGTAGCTTCAGACGGCACGGTCGTCAGGCAAGTCCGACGTTTTCC
>JAJZRB010000006.1 GCA_021806615.1 bacterium
CGCTTTTGGACGTCCGGCCGACGGCTCAAGCAGCCGGTTACGACTATCTTAGCGGCGGCATTACGACGCCTGATCTCATTAGCCAAACCATAAACACGGTCTTCGGCTGCTTGCCGGATGCCGCAAGTGTTGAGAATAACGGCTTGAGCGCTTTCAAAGTCGCGAGCCGCTCGGAAGCCCTCCCCCTCTAAAAAAGAGGCCAGACGCTCGCTATCAGCCTGGTTCATCTGGCAACCGATAGTCACGATCTTATAAGTCTTATGGCGTTTCATAAATTTGTGAATTTTCCAATTTATACAGGCCGAATTTAGCGTTGGTTTTCTGGACCAGCTTCAAGCTTAAGCCATAAACATTCAATTTTCGCTCATCCAGGTAAGAAACATCGGCATCATTCAAATAGAAATTATAATAATAAAGCGGATAGAATTTAACCAGTTTCACGGCCGCCCGCAAGACTTCTCCGTCCGGGATAGTCCCCATGATGACCCGCCGCTCCGGCCAAAAAAATTTATCATAATAGCGGGTGATAATGATAGCCGAGGGTTCGGTCAGGCTCCAAACTTTTTCAGTATTCAGCTTCTCCGCTCGATTATTATAGTATAAATAAGCCAAACCTTCTTCCGAGCCATAGAGGACGAACAGGAGAGACAAAGAGGCATAGGCTAAAACAGCCGCGGCCTGCAATCCGGTGGCGATAAAGCCGCGCCAGCGCGGACCGTTTTCCCGCGCCAGAAGAAAAATCGCGCGGCTCAGGCGAACGAGGGCCAAAGCGGCGAGCGGCATCAAGCCCAAATAAAGCGGCAGCCAATAGCGGGTATAAGAATTACCTATGGTAAAATGGGTCAGATCCGGATTATCGTTAAACTTCCAGCTGCCATAATAGAAGACGAGAAGGGCGCTGGAAAAAATCCAGGCCAAGATATAAGCTAAATATTTCTTCTGGAAACGCCGGCCGTTCTGGATAATCAGGATGAATAAACCGACCGAACCGGCATTAAAAAGCAGGGAGAACATGTCCTGGACGTAATGCCGGAACATAGCCATAGATTGCGGATAATTAAAGCCGAAATAAAAGATCTGGTGGAAAATCCTCCCTAAGTAATGGCGGTAATACCCGAATTGTCCGGTCCAGGTAAACTGCCAAAGGACGCTGCTATTCTGTGCGATATCATCTAAGGAGCGGTTCATTTCGTTATAACCGCCATGCCAGAAAGAATTATATAAAATTTCATTATAATAAGCGACCGGGATAAAAGCTAAAATAAAACCGGCGATGGACAAGAACAGCTTGCTTATTCCCCATCGGCGGCAATAGAAGAGCCAGATTAAGAATAGGGCCGGAGCGAGCCATAATAATTCAGAGGTCCTGGTAATAGCCGCCAAGCCGATCAAAAAACCCCCTGAAAAAGCGGCTAATAGTTCCAGCCACGCACGCCCAGATAGAGACCAGGACAAGAATTTTCTGGACGGAGCCGGCGTTTCCCGGCGGCCTAAAGCCAGGCTTAAAACATATAAACCGGCGAGCAGCATCGCTACGAACAGGACATTATGGAACATGCTACGCACCGTATAATAGATATAAACCGGGAAAAAAGCCAGGAGAAAGGCGGACCATAAAGCGATGCGTTCCGAAAATAATCGCCTGATTATCAAGAAGAAAAAAATAAGGCCGAGAGCGGCAAAAAACGGCGTCAAGTAAGGAATGATCGGGGTGCCGAAAATGGCGGCCAGACTGCCGTAGATTAAAATAATCCCTAAAAAACTGACCGGCTTTATCGATCCGGCGTCGCTACGGACGCTGCGCGGCATGATAAGATTATCGCCGATCAGATTAGCAGAATCAAAAAAAGCCAACTGCCCGGTCTGGCTGAAGCGCTTCGTAAAAAAATAATTAGCCGTCTCATCCGGCGACGACCATTTGACGTAATCCTTATCCTGCGTCAAATAATTAAAGCTGGACGTAGCAAGAAAAAAAATCAAGGCTAACAGGCTGACGATGATTAAATTATGATA
Source organism: bacterium (assembly GCA_021806615.1). GTDB lineage: Bacteria > Patescibacteriota > Patescibacteriia > Patescibacteriales > UBA12465 > UBA12465. The sequence continues at coordinate 2,014 of JAJZRB010000006.1, forward strand.
TTTTTTCCAGAACATTGAATTTAAAAGCATTACGTGATTATCTTATCCGAAATTGCCAATTTTAGCAAGAATTTGCTATTATTTAAATATGCACCAAAAAATTCTTAATTGGCCTAAAATAACAGGTGATTTTAACGAATACAGCCTGATTTTCCTGGCCCTGATCGCTATATTCGGAGCGACGATTTATTATGCTTACGCTTTAGACTGGCCAGCGATAATTATCACCATAATATTAAGCGCCGCTACTTTATTCTTTTTCCGACCTTTCAAACGGCAGCTGGCATCCAGTCGCGGACTATCAAACCTTAAAAAGGCAGAAAAAATATGGCTCGCCGTTTACGGCCTGAACCTTCTGGCTCTCCTCGCCGTTTTATGGTCGAGTCGCAGCGATCGAGCCTTGATTTCTCCGTGGCAAGTCGTAAATTATAATTTTTTCTGGCTCTACGCCTCAGCCTCATTCTTCTTGATAGTTATCTTGGCCAAGAAGAGAATAAGCGCTAATTGGAAAATAGCCTTACTTAGCGCTCATTATTTTCTATCCTTCTCAGTCGCCTTGATCGTCTATAAGATCGGATACGGCTTTGACCCCTTCATTCATCAAGCCACGATGGAGCTTATTGCCGCCAAAGGCCAAGTCCTGCCGAAACCTCCTTATTATCTCGGCGCCTACAGCCTGATGGTCATTATCAATAAATTAAGCGGCTTATCCCTACATTTTTTGAATCAAATCTTGGTCCCCGGCTTGAGCGCTTTCTTCTTGCCGCCGGCCATATATCATTTTCTCGTCCAGCGGAGCGAAAATCAGGATAAGGCGGATGATGGGAATCTTTATTTTGAATCCGGACCTATATTTTTAACCATACTTTTCTTGCTGGTCTTGACCTTCGCTCCTTTCACTCTTACGACGCCGCAAAATTTAAGCTATCTGTTCCTGATCTTGACGGTCCTCGCCGGATTGAATAACGGCCGCTTGGACCGGGTTTTCATCCTGGCAGCCGCTACCGCTTCCATCCATCCCCTGACCGGACTACCGGCCTTAAGCTGGGCGGTTTGGTTAAGCTTTAGCAAGTACGGAAAAAAATTCAGCAAAAAAATTCAAAAAATTACCGCCGCCGTTATCTGGCTGATGACCGCCCTGGCTCTACCGGTATCTTTGTTCCTAAGCGCCGGCCAAAGCTGGAAAACAGGCGGGAACTGGCTCTTATCATTTTTTGAGCCATTAAAAAATCTAATAGCCAACCCGGGAAGCGCTGGACGAGAAGACTGGCTCTTAAATTCCGTCTATTTCTTGGCCGATAACTATCAACTGTTATTCATCCTGATTTGCGCCGCGGCCCTGGTCTTATTTTATCGCCGCGCTAGACAAAGCGAATCATCGGAAGAACCGGCTCTAAGCGGCTTAATCTTTATAAACTCCGGGCTCATAGCAGCCTATCTCTTAAGCAGCCGAATAAAATTCACGGATTTAATAAGCTACGAGCAAACCGCTTATGCCGAACGCATACCGCTTATTATCGCTATTTTCTTCTTACCGCTCCTGGCTTGGCTCTCTCTGAGACTGCTTGGCCGATTATTCCGGCTGCCGAATCCAGAAATGATTATCTGGCTTATTTTCGGCTTAAGCCTCTTGACTGCCAGCCTATATCTATCTTACCCGCGTTTTGATAAATATTGGAATAGCCGCGGCTATAGCACGAGCGCCTATGACCTCACAGCAGTCCACGCTATTGACCAGGATGCTCCGGCTTCTTATATTGTTCTCGCTAACCAGCAAGTCAGCGCCGCCGCTTTGCAGCAATTCGGCTTTGACCATTATTATCAGACTAAGCTCGGGCCGCTATACTTCTATCCTATCCCGACCGGCGGGCCGCTGTACCAATATTATTTAGATATGGTTTATAAAAGCCCCAGCCAAGATAATCTGGCCGGGGCCTGCCGCCTGACGGGCGCAAAGAGAGCTTATCTCGTCGTCAATAAATACTGGTATCAAAGCGGCCGGACGATCAATGAGGCTAAATTAGCCGCGGACCATTGGTGGACTATAAATAATGAAGTTTATATCTTCTCTTATAATTGCCCGGACTGAACGCCGGTCGTCTGAGTCTAGCCGCTAACTAATGGCTTTCTTGATAATCCCAGACCGGGCCGACGGAAAAGACCTTATTGTCCCCTTCTCTATGGATAAGAACGAGGAGCTTCAAACGGCTCAAGTCTTCACGAAGCACGCTTTTTTGCGTCGGCAGCTTTATAGCCAGCTGTTTAGCTGAAAGCGGGGACATGGAAATCTGGAGCTGTTTAGTAAAATCAGTGATCAGTTCATTGTCGGTTTCGCCTAGCTTCTCGCCGCTCAGCTCCTTGACGACTATCTTTTTTAAGGAATTAAGGCTATCGGAAAAATTACGGACATCCTGCAAGGCTGGACGGACATCTGAATCCAATTGCAAGGCCGAGAACATCTTGAGAATCATATCATCATTAGCGGCCATCTCATTAAGCAGATCCAAATTCGGCTCTATATAGGAATTCTCGCTCCAACGGGAAAAATCATCCAGATTTTGACCCTTAACGACCGGCGCCACGGAAAATTTTTCTAACGGCAATTGCAGATTTATCCAAGCGGCGGCGGCAGTCTTCAAAGATTGGCCCTGCCAGGCGGCGGAACGGGCGAAGAGCGGCAGATTAGTCTTCGGCATGCTGAGGTAAGCCTTAAGCAGGCTTAAAGTAGTCCAATAATTATTCAGGTGCCAGACTGAATTACGGCTTAATTCGGTGCGCAGCTCCTGGGATACGCGGGAATAATCAGCATAGTTGGTATTCTCAGCGAAATAATCATTATTGCCGATAGGATAGACGAGATTTATAGTATCCAAGGCAAAACCATTACAACGCTTATTCTGCTCGTTCGTCCTGTCTAGGCAAGCTGTGACATTATAAGGCTTAGTGCTCGTCCCGGCGTAACTGCCGATCACCGGAGAGACTAAACGGCTGAAAATATAGCTATTAGGCCAATATGGTTCCGCGAGCATTTTAAAGCCCAGTTTCGCTCTAGTCGCCGGATCGCTCTTGATAAGAGCGCCGGAAATTTCCGGAAAATCATAGCTGGCCAACTTTCCGCGTAATTTTTCCAGATTAGCCAACCCGTCTTTATTCTGGTCATCAAATAATTTTTCAATATCGTAATCAGTCCCAAATAAAGCGGCTAAAGAATCACGATAATGGACATAATCAAGCTCCTCCCGCAAACCCTTGAAGAAAGACATGACTTTATAAATCCGGGCCCATTTGTTCTTGACGTCCGATAAGCTGGAAAAGTCCTGGGAAATCAGGCTGGCCGCGGTCAGATTTATGCGCCAGTCCGCTTTGTCTAAAAGGCAGCTTGGGCAGTCTTTGGCGCGATAATTCAGAGGAAAGACGGAATTAAGCCATTTGGTGGTCAGATAAAAATTATTCAATTTGGCGTTGGCTAAATAATCGACCGGCACCGTAAAATCGGAATAATTTCGCGGGTACAGCATGACCGGCGATTTAGTTTGGGCTCTAGAATCTCGGATCAATTTTACTTCCGCCAAGACATCATCGCGCAAATAAGGCGGAACCACGAAATAAAAATGGCTGGCTTCAGACGAAACGAAAAGCCCGCCGCTATCCGCCGCCCCTTTGGCCGCTATCTGGTCCGCCGCCGGCTTCAAGAGCTCAAGCGCGACCGCGAAGAAAGCGGTCTCCAGCCTTTCTCCTTCCAGGACGGAATCGTTAATATCGCCGATAGCCGCCAAACGGGCTTCATAACGATTCTTGGCGACGGTATACATTTCCTTATTGATATCCCAGAGGTTATCATAAAACACATTCTCCTCCACATCTTTGAAGACTTTCTTAAAAATATTCTGATAATAATAAAGCAAGAAATCAGAAGTAATCATCAGCGGCAATTGGCGGCTATTCAAGTTGCTGTATAGCGAATAGAAGTCCGGCGCGGCCTGCGGCCAAGGATTGACGATAGTCGCGAAGCCGTTTTTATTAAGGCTGTCCAGGCCCGGATCCAAATTCAATTTACGGGAAACGTCATAATAGTTCATGACCTCTATCTTCACATTGAGAGGCAGTTCATAATCATTTATCTGCGGGGAGATCTTATTATCCGGCGCCTTATAAAAATCGCCGAAAGTCAGATATTCCACAGAGGTGTTAGTGGAGGAAGCCACGATATCGCTGGAAGTCGCGCCGCCTAAAGCATTGAGGTCGGGCAAATTTCCGGGGCTGGTAGAACTGGCTGCGCTGGTCGCGGCAGTAGGCGCCGGAGAAGCCGGCGCTTTAGCCGGTTGGGAAAAAAAATGATATTTTTGCCCGATGAAAAAAACCGCGACGGCGAGAATGACAAAGAAAATGATGAAAGCTAGCGCCAACAATATTTTCTTCCGGCCGGACCGGGGAGATTGCTGATCCTCGGAAGACGCCGGATTAGAGCTCGTTTCCGCCAGCTCAGACGAAAGAATGGTTGGTTCATCGGAAGGCATAAATTTATTTTAAATATTTATATTTATTTCTCAAATGCTCTTCGTAGGTCTTGGCGTAGATTACCGTATCTTTCCCTTGAGGAGTCAAGAAATAATTATAATCGCTGGCCAGAGGATAAATGGCCGCCTCAATCGCCAAGAGGCCGGGGTTACAGATCGGACCGGGCGGCAAACCTCGATATCTATAGGTATTATAGGGTGAATCCACTTCCAGATCCTGGCGGCTATGGCTCGGCTCATTATCATCAAAAATATAAGATAAGGTAGCATCGGACTGCAAAGCCTGGCCTATTTTCAATCGTCGCCAAAAGATGCCGGAAATTATGCGGGCATCATGGTTGTCTTGCCGTCCGTAATCAAGCGGCGCCTCTTTCTCGATGATAGAAGCCATAGTGACGATTTCATAGATCGTCTTGCCTTGGGCCTTGATGTCGGCGCGCATCTGCGGCGTTAATTTCTTATCGAAATTAAGCAACATCTTATTGACCACCGTTTCTACCGTCGAAGTAGCATAAATACGATAGGTGTCCGGGAATAAGTAACCTTCCAAGCCGTAATATCCGGGCTTATCTTTCAAAAAAGAAAAGCGTTCAGACCAGTCGGCGAGCGGTGGCCAGTCTTTATGCTGGCGATAGTCAATCTGCGGCTGTCCGACGACCTCTAAAAATTGGGCATTCGGCCATTTGCCCAAGCGTTCAAAATAATCGGCGATATCGCGCTCAGTCCACCCCTCTAGAATCTGGATCGTTTCTTCCGGCCTGGCTAGAGAAGTTGGGGGCGTTTCTGCGCGATGGCTAAGCTTATCGATGATCTTGACGATGAAGGGCGGAAAATTTTTTTCATTATCGACGATCAGGGTGCGATAGACATAACGGACGTAAAAAAGGCTGATGACTAAGATCGTGACGAAAAGGGTGGCGACTGTAATTGAAAAATATCTAACGACTTTTTTCATGGTTTATCTGCTAGATTTAACACGCCTATGCTTTGAAGCGGCCGGAGCTTTCTGCTCTTTCAAGATAGCCGCGCGGGCGATTATTTCCGAGCTGGCTCTTATCTTACGGCCTAAGCCGTCAACCATCTTGATGCCTAGTTTCTGACAAATAGGATATTCCGGCACGTTGACGATATTATGCCGGTCGCCGCCATTGGCGAAAATATCCGGATGGACTCTAGCCAATGATTTTATCACCGGTATTTCTCCATTGGCTAACTTATAGTCATCAACGGCCAAGAATACCTGGTCGACGTCACGCAAAGCTCCGATAATTTTGACCCGGTCTTTTTCGGACATAAAAGGGACCCGATTCTTCAGTTTTACCTGCTTGTCATTATTGACGATCACGACTAATTTGTCGCCTAATTTCTTAGCCCTCCTGATCATATCAATATGCCCGACATGAAGCGGATTGAAAAAGCCGGAAACAGCGACAACGGTCAATTTTTTATGTTTTTTTCTTGATTTAGCCATAAGCCCTAATTAAATGGTGATTAGATGCTTACATTATAACAAAAAAAAGATAAATTAGCACTAAAAGAGCCGCCCTTTTTCTGGCGGCTCTTGAAAATTAATCGCTAAAATAAATTACATCATGCCCATGCCGGCGCCATAGTCCGCTTCATGGCTGTGCCCCGGCTCTTTTTTCTCCGGCTTGTCCGTGATGACGGCTTCGGTAGTCAAAAACATCATGGCGGCTGAAGCCGCATTCTCTAAAGCCGAACGCACGACTTTGGTCGGATCGACGATGCCGGCTTTGACCATATTGACGAATTCTCCGGTAGCCGCATTATAGCCCCGGACTTCCTTAGACGATTTATTCTCTTCAATGATGCGCTGCAGGACTAAGGAGCCGTCGACGCCGGCGTTGAAGGCGATTTGCTTGATCGGCTCTAAAATCGCGGAATTGATAATCTTCTCCCCGACCGAGATATTGTGGCCGTCCTTGAGTTCCGCGTCAAATTTATCAAAGTTAAGGCCATAGCAAGCGACCGCCAGGGCTAAGCCGCCGCCTGGGACGACACCTTCGGCCACTGCGGCTTTAGTGGCATTTAAAGCATCCTCAATACGATATTTCTTCTCCTTCATTTCCGTCTCCGTCGCCGCGCCGACTTTAATGACGGCTACGCCGCCGCTTAATTTAGCCAGGCGCTCCTGGAGCTTCTCTTTATCAAAATCAGAGTCCGATAATTCTTTTTCGCGGCGGATCGCTTCCACGCGAGCCTTGATCTTCTTTTCCTCGCCTTTACCATCAACGATGGTCGTGTTGTCCTTAGAGGCGACAACTTTGCGCGCCTGGCCCAAATCAGCTATTTCCACTTTATCCAGCTTCAATCCGACTTCTTCCGTAATCACCCGGCCGCCGGTCAGGACGGCGATATCTTCCAAGAGCGCTTTGCGGCGGTCGCCGAAACCAGGGGCCTTGATTCCTAAGACATTGAAGGTGCCGCGTAATTTATTGACCACGAAAGTAGCTAGCGCTTCGCCGTCTATATCTTCAGCGATTATAACCAGATCCTTCTTTCCGGATTGGACGATTTTTTCTAATAAAGGCAGGATTTCCTGGATAGAAGAGATCTTCTTATCCGTAATCAGGATATGCGGTTCGGTCATTTCCGCCTTCATATTATCCTGGTTGGTGATCATATAGGGGGAGATATAGCCCTTATCAAATTGCATCCCTTCAACCACTTCCTTCTCAATCCCGAATGACTGGCCCTCTTCGACGGTAATCACTCCTTCCTGGCCGACGCTAGACATCGCTTCGGAAATAATGGCGCCTATCTCTTCATCGTTAGCCGAGATAGAAGCTACTTGGGCGATTTCTTCCGGAGTAGAAATCGTCTTGGACATCTTTTTCAATCCGCTGACTATCTCCCCGACCCGCTTCTCAATGCCTTTGCGGATCTCGATCGGGTTTACTCCGGCCGCCACCAGCTTCAAGCCGACGCTAATGATGGATTGGGCCAGGACAGTGGCCGTGGTCGTCCCGTCGCCGGCGCTATCGTTCGTCTTAGAGGCGACCTCCTTGATAATCTCTGCTCCGACATTCTCGAATTTATCTTCCAGTTCTATTTCTTTAGCCACGGTAACGCCGTCCTTAGTGATAATCGGGGAACCATAACCCTTAGCGATAACGACGTTGCGGCCTTTCGGTCCTAAAGTTACCTTAACGGCATTCGCTAATTGATCAACGCCCTTTTTGAGAGCTAAACGAGCTTTTTCGTCAAAAATTATTTGTTTAGACATATAGTTTGGATGATTAGAGGATTCAAAAAATTAAATAATTATTCAATAATGGCAACGATATCGTTCTCGCTGAGCACCAGATAATCTTCTCCGTCGATCTTTACTTCATCGGGCGAATATTTCTTAAAGACGACTTTATCGCCGACCTTAACGGACATTTTGGCGGCTTGGCCATTTTCCAAAATTTTTCCGGAACCGACAGCGACGACTTCGCCTTTCTCGGGCTTTTCCTTATCTACCGTATCCGGCAAAACTATGCCGGACTTAGTGATTTCTTCTTTGGCTAAGGGCTTGATGATAACATTATTAAAGAGTGGTTTTAATTTCATATTTTTTATCTTATATTAAATAAATTTGATTAGCACTCTTTTATCGCGAGTGCTAACGATGTTATTATTTTAAGCCCTAAGAAAAAAGTTGTCAAGACAAAGAAAAAAGAGAGCTTTTTTACGGCTCCCTTTTAATTGAGGGGGGATTGGGGGTGAGATTAAAACCTTTTGAAGATTTGTAAGTACTGACTAACAAATTTTGAAAGAATCAAATATGAACGAATACGTATCCTATAATAGATCGCGTTTCATAATTATAGGCTACTCCGATAAGACCTTTCAGTAGCCTGCTTTCGAAACTCTTTAACAATCCAAGTTCAAAGCGGACTGTCTTATCGGATTGGAAGCTGTGGCCGGCGTCTAAATAGATGTCGAGCTGCTGTTTCTGGCTCAAAGTCACTGATGTGAAATTGGCCATTACTTCGCCGACATTATAGACGGTCACGTTATGGAAACCATCATACTTTAATTCCAGGGCGTAACCCGGTTTTTTCTTAAATTCAGGGTAATAAGCCGTGAACATAAGATGCTCGCCAGCCAGTCTGGCTTGATATTCGGGGTGATTATTCCTTTTAGCGATTCCGAAACCGAGACAATTGCCATTGAAATAATAATCCAAGGTCGCCCCTAGCGCGCCGCCTGGGATCTGAGATTGGGTCCAATCTTCAAACTGTCCGTCTCCTGTAATTATAAGCGGGCGGGATCTGGTCGATTGAGATGATAATAAGCCGCTTGATAAAACGAGATTATCATATCTCATTTTGAACCAGAATCGGTGGAAGTCGCCGCTCTTACCGGCGTTATTGACATAGTAAGCTTCTATGCTATGTACTGACAGCCACGATAATGGCTGATAGCTAGCCATGAAACCGGTAACCAACGAGGTGGAGGTTGAAGCGGGAGACAGAGAAAGGCTATCATAGCTGAAGCCGGTGGAAGATAGCAAACCGGCGTAAACAGAGTTGATTTTTACTGTACTGTCGGCGGTAACAGGGATATCTGTAATTTGAGCTTGAGCGACTCCGACTAACAGAACCATAGCGACGATAACGGTGATTTTTAGCATGACCTTGTCCTTGATTGTGATGTAATATTTATTGAATGAATTACTAAATTTAAACTAAAAAGCTGAAATTTAGTAATTCATCCAATTTTTTTAAAGAGCCCAATATTCTTAATCTTCTAATAGAAGATATATCATTATAACATAACTATAAATAATTGTCAATATATCGCCAAATAAGGCTTTATAGTACAATAGATGTATAATAAATTTGCCGTAAAATAGCTAAAAAACCAAAAATATATGACTTTTCGCGAATATCAGCTTAAAGCAAAAGAAACAGCTGACTACCCTGAAAAAGGCACCAATTTCATCTATGCCGCCCTAGGGCTCGCTGGCGAGGCAGGAGAAGTGGCGGACAAAATCAAAAAAATCTGGCGCGATAAAAACAAACAGGTGAGCGCGAGCGATCGGGAAGAGGTAGGCAAGGAAATGGGCGACGTCCTGTGGTATTTGTCGCAGCTGGCCGAAGAATTGGGCATAGACTTTGACGACGTAGCTCAGATGAACTTAGATAAAGTACATTCCCGTCTCAAACGCAATGCCCTGCACGGCTCAGGCGATAATCGTTAACTTAAATAAATAAAGACTATGACTATCCTCCATGGTTTCATTCTAGGGCTCATCGAGGGCCTGACCGAATTCTTGCCGATTTCTTCTACGGCTCATCTCGTTCTAGCCGGCGAGTGGCTGCAAATTCCCTCCTCCGAGTTCTTAAAGACTTTTGAAATTTCCATCCAACTAGGCGCAATCTTAGCCGTCGTAGTCTTATACTGGAAAAAAATCTGGTCCAGCTGGGATCTAGTCGGGAAGATAACAGCCGCCTTTATTCCGACAGCCATTATCGGATTGATCTTTTATAAGATCATTAAAAATTACTTGCTAGATAACAATTATGTCATCGCGGCCGCCCTTCTTTTGGGCGGCATAATCTTAATCTGGTTTGAAAGATATCACTCCCGAAAAATAAGCGGGAAAAGCGAGACGAACGAAGGCGCGAACGTCGACGACCAAGTTGAGTCGATATCTTACCGGCAAGCGGCTCTTATCGGCGTCTTCCAATCATTAGCCATAATCCCCGGCACTTCCCGCGCGGCGGCGACGATAATCGGCGGGCTAAGCCTGGGCGTAAAAAGAAAAAATATCGTAGAATTTTCTTTTCTTTTAGCCATACCGACCATGGCAGCCGCTACCGGCCTTGACCTTATTAAAAGCCGCTCGGCCTTAAGCGCTTTAGGGGGGCATGATTTTATCATCTGGCTCGTCGGCTTCGGAGTTTCCTTCCTGACCGCAATGCTTGGCGTCCGCTTCTTTATGCGGTATATACAAAAAAATGATTTCGCCCCTTTCGGCTGGTATCGGATCGTCCTGGGCCTCATAATTTTCGGCTGGCTATTCCTCAAATAACGAAATAAAAAAAGCCGCTGTAAAACCGAGCGGCTTTTTGAATATCGAAATTGGAGATTATTGTTTATTTTCCAAGGGAGCGACAAAGCCGGTAACCTGGACCTTAACGCCTAAATCCTTGACAGCTTCTTCCGCGAGAGCCGAAAGGTGCTCCTTCTGTTCCTCGTCTTTAGCGGACACGATGATATAGAAAGGATTTTCAGCATTAAAGCGCTTATCGCTGAAACCATGATCGCCCATGGCAATGCCCGTCAAAGCGGCGATAGCTTTCTTAAGATAAGCGTCGCCCAGACCTAGGGCGGCGGCTGAACTGATATATTGGGGCGGGAATTCCGGCCAGTTAGCCACATCGAATTTACCGGTGCCTTCCACGACGAGAGTCCTCTCATTATGGATAGGGCTGATAAAATCTTCATGATGGACTTCTTGATATCTATTCCCGGTCTCGATGGCTAATTTCTTGGCGGTAGCGTAGCCATAAGCATCGCTATCCGGCCCCGGATGCGCCATGGCGGCCGCACCGCAGCTTTCGTGCCCGGTAATCAGCATATCCTTCCCTCTCAGGGCATCGACTAAAACCTTCCATTCTTCATCATTAAGCAGAATGCCTTCGCCGGCGACGCCCATTTTAGCGCCGCTCCTGACCCGGCCGTCAGAGCATTCTAAAGTGTTTAACTCATGGCTAAAAGCCTCCTTGAAACCGGGCATCTGAAGCAATAAATCTTCAATGTCCTGGCCGGCTTTAAGGCCTTTAATCAAAAAATTCTCGCTGGTCTGCTCCCAGGCCTTATCAAACAGCTGGGCATGGTCAGAAACGTGTTCCGGGTGTCCGCCCAAAGCAGCGGCTTGTTCGTGATAGTTCGTCATATGTTCTCCTTTAAAATGTACTAAATGAATGATGTTAACTTATATTAATTCTTATGATCGGTATTTTTTAATTTCCGCCACCGGTTGACTGCCCGGAAACGGGCTAATTCCTTCTCCAGCTTCGCGGTCACATCGGCGAATTGGACATCATCTACGAATTTAGCGTTCTTCTTCAATTCTTCCGCCCGCTGATGCGCGGCCTTTATCCTTTCTTCGTCTAATTCGTCGGCGCGTTCGGCAGTATCGGCTAAGATTACGACTTTATCTTTCATCACCTCGATAAAACCGCCGGATACGGACATGATTTCCTGGATATTCCCCGGACGCTTGACCTCGATAACGCCCGGTTGCAAGACCGAAACCAAGGGAATATGATCCGGCAAGATCGTAATCTCGCCGGTCGTAGTCGGAACGGTGATCTGTAGCACCTCTTCTTTCAAAACGGTGCGTTCCGGCGTAACGATTTCGAATTGTATCGTCTTATCTGGCATAAAATAAAATTAATCCGCTCAGGATCTTAAGCGCCGACTTCGTCAATGCCGCCTTTCATATAGAAATGGTCTTCTCCTTTGTCATCATGTTTCCCGTCCAAAATCTCTTTAAAGCCGCGGACGGTATCGGATAATTTGACATACTTCCCGGGACGACCGGTAAAAGTTTCCGCGACGAAATTCGGCTGTGACAAAAATTTCTGTATTTTACGGGCTCTAGCGACAATTATCTTATCTTCGACTGACAATTCTTCCATGCCTAAGATAGCAATAATATCCTGCAATTCCTTATAGCGCTGCAGGATCTTCTGTACGCCGCGAGCGACCTCATAATGCTCTTGGCCGACAATCTTAGGATCCAAGATCACTGAAGATGAATCGAGCGGATCTACAGCCGGATAAAGGCCTAATTCCGATAAAGAGCGGGACAGGACTACGGTAGAATCTAAGTGTCCGAAAGTCGTCGCCGGGGCCGGATCGGTCAAATCGTCAGCCGGGACATAAACCGCCTGGATAGAAGTAATGGAACCGTTCTTAGTAGAAGTGATTCTTTCCTGGAGTTCGCCCATTTCAGACGCCAAAGTAGGCTGATAGCCGACAGCCGAGGGCATGCGGCCCAATAAAGCGGAAACTTCTGAGCCGGCCTGAGTAAAACGGAAGATGTTATCCACGAAGAATAAGACATCCTGATTTTTTTCATCGCGGAAATATTCGGCGATAGACAGCCCGGCAAGAGCGACGCGGGCGCGCGCTCCTGGCGGTTCGTTCATCTGCCCGAAAACCATGGAAACCTTGCTTAAAACGCCGCTTTCTTTAAACTCATGGTATAGATCGTTCCCCTCGCGCGTTCTCTCTCCGACGCCGGCAAAGACTGAATAGCCGCCATGCTCGGAGGCGATATTATGGATAAGCTCCTGGATAACTACGGTCTTGCCGACGCCGGCGCCGCCGAACATGCCGACTTTGCCGCCTTTGACGATAGGGCAGATAAGATCGATGACTTTGATGCCCGTTTCTAAGATTTCCATTTTTATGGACTGATCAATGAATTTTGGCGCCGGGCGGTGAATCGGATATTTCTTCTCTGCCTTGACCGCGGCTCCGCCGTCTACGACGTTGCCTAAGACATCGAAAATACGGCCGAGGGTTTCGGCTCCGACCGGGACACTGATGGCCGCTCCGGTGTCGAGAACCTGATCGCCGCGCTTCAAGCCGTCGGTAGAACCCATGGCCACGGTCCGCACCAAATTCGATCCGATATGCTGCTCGACTTCTAGGATCAGTTTCTTGCCGGCCAGATCGACTTCCAGAGCGTTATAAATGGCTGGCAATTTATCCGCGAAATAAACATCAACGACGACGCCGATGACTTGCTTGATGATTCCTGAGTTAGACTTAAGTTCCTTCATATTATTTAAATTATTTTAGTTGGCTAAAGCGTTAGCGCCAGCGGAAATTTCCGCGATTTCCGCGGTAATGCCGGCTTGGCGCGCCTTATTGTAAAATAAAGTCAATTCACTGACCATATCGCTGGCCGCCTCCGTCGCCTGATGCATGGCGGTCATGCGCGCGCTATGCTCTGAAGCATTCGCCTCTAAGAAAGCTTGGAATAATTGGATCTCTAAAAGACGCGGGATCATCGAATCTAAAACGGTGCGGGGATCAGGCTCAAATTTATATTCAAAGAATAAACCATCGCTCGTTAAATGCTGCTGCTCTTTCTGTTCTAGAAATTCCTGGCTGACCGCCGCCCTGGATCCTCGCCCGGCCAGTCCTAAATATTCATCGGTTTTTTCAAGTTCAATCGGCAATAATTGCTTGACTCGCGGCACCTGTTTAACCGGATTGACAAAATCGGTGTAGGCGACCAGGACCCGGTCGTACTTGCCATTCTGGTAATCATTCAAGACGGAACGGATTATCGGGTAAATATCTCGGACATCAGTCAGGATATCGCTCTTTTCAAATTCGGCCGCGACATTGTGCCCGTGCGGATGGACGATTGTCCCCTTCTTTCCGACTAAGATAAAATCAGTAGCGACCTGATGTCTTTTAACGGACATCTCCGCCTTATTAACGATAGCCGAATTATAAGCGCCGCACATTCCCCGATTAGACGTTATCAGGATGACAGCTACCCGCTTCAGGTCTGGCCGCCGGGATAATAAAGGATGCAAAGATCTCCCGGCCTCATTCTCGGATAGTCTGGCTAAATGCAAAACCGTCTCCCAGCTTAAATTAGCATAAGTGCGAGTTTTCAAAACCGCCTCGATCGCTTTTCTCATTTTAGCCGCCGCTACCATCTCCATCGCTTTCGTAATCTTCTTCGTACTGGCGATGGATTTGATGCGTCGGGAGATTTCTTTGGTCTTAGCCATATTTTATCGGGATGATATTCCTTCGCTTATATACGCTCCGAATATTATCCTTCCTTTACGTTTACTTCATCAAATAATCTAAGGTATCCTTATAATCAGCGACAAGCCCCTTAATCTTCTCTTCAATTTCTGGGGACAATTCTTTCTTCTCATTTATCAATTTCAAAACTTCATCGTTTAAGTCAGCATATTTGTATAAGCCACTTTCAAATTCGCGCACACGGTCGACTGGGACATCATCCATCAATCCGTTAATCAGAACATAATAGATCAAGACCTGCTTAGCGACTGAAAGCGGCTGGTACTGATCCTGCTTGAAGATTTCATACAGACGCTGGCCGCGCTCCAATTTAGATTTTGTTTCGGCATCTAAGTCCGATCCGAATTGGGCGAAAGCCGCTAACTCGCGATATTGGGCCGCTTCCAGGCGCATCCGGCCGGCCACTTTTTTCATGGCTTTTATCTGTGCGCTAGAGCCGACGCGGGAAACGGACAAGCCGGCATTAACCGCCGGACGATTGCCTTTATAAAACAGGTCGGGCTCTAAGAAAATCTGGCCATCGGTGATAGAAATGACATTAGTCGGAATATAGGCCGATAAATCCCCGGCCTGAGTCTCAATGATCGGCAAAGCGGTAATAGAACCGCCACCGTGCTCCTTATTCAATTTACAGGCTCTTTCCAATAAGCGGGAATGCAGATAAAAAACATCGCCCGGATAAGCTTCGCGCCCTGGCGGACGGCGGAGCAAAAGGGAAATTTCACGATAAGAGACAGCGTGTTTGGATAGATCATCGTAAATGATCAGAACATCTTCCCCCTTATCCAAGAAATATTCGGCCATCGCGCAGCCGGCATAAGGAGCGATATATAATAAGGAAGCGGAGGTAGAGGCGCCGGCCAAGACGATAGTCGTATAATCCATGGCGCCGGCTTCGGTCAATTTAGCGACGATGTTGGCAACCTTGGATTCTTTCTGGCCGATAGCCACATAGATACATTTCATATTCTCCCCCTTCTGATTGATAATCGTATCAATCGCCAAAGCGGTTTTTCCTAATTGACGGTCGCCGATAATGAGTTCTCTCTGGCCGCGGCCGATAGGGATCATCGCGTCAATCGCCTTGACGCCGGTCTGCACCGGTTGCTTGACCGATTCACGAGTAATGACGCCGGGCGCTATTTTCTCAATCGGATAAAATTTAGCCGCTTCAATCTTCCCCTGTCCATCCAATGGTTCGCCGAGCGGATCGACTACCCGGCCGATGAGGCCCTCGCCGACCGGAACTTCTAAGATCCTTTTCGTCGCCTGGACTTCGGTGCCTTCTTTTATCGCGGTATAATCTCCTAAGATAATGGCGCCGACCTGGCTTTCTTCTAAATTCAAAGCCACTCCGGCGACATCGCCGTGTTCGGTTTTAAAGGTCAGGATTTCCGACATCATCGCTTCCGCTAAGCCGGAAATGAGAGCGATGCCGTCAGAAACTTTCAAGACTCGGCCGACTGACTTCTCGCTGACTTCCGCCTTAAAACCGGCGATCTCGTCCTTCAGCTGTTCAATGATAAAATCCTTGGTAGTGGACATATATTTATGCTAATTACTAATCTTATTTTTCAAACTTTGTAAGCTGTTTTGTAAACTGCCGTCTAATACCTGGCTGCCATAACGCAACAGGAAGCCGCCCAGCAGGCTAGCGTCTATTTTTTCCGATAAATCAATATCCTGGGCTTCAGTCTTATCTTTCAAATAGTCGACAAGCAGACTCCTGGCGGCCTTATCCAGCGGGCGGGCGCTCGTTACTTCCGCGGCTATCAGGCCTTGCTCGCCGTCCCAAATTTCTTGGAAATGATCGATAATTTCCGATGACCGGCCTAAAGCTTGATCACGGTCCAGGATCCGGACAAAATTACGCAATGCATCTTTAACGACGGCCTCCTTCTGTCCCTGAAGAGCGGCGAATAATCCTTGTGCGTATTGTCGGGGAGACATTTTCATAAACTATTTAACCAATTTCTTAATAAGCTCTTGATCTTTGGCGCTCGTCATCTTCTCGGCCAAGACCTTTTCTACGACAGCGACCACCAGATCGGCGACATCGCGTTTGATCTCTTTCAAGGTTTCGGCTTTTTCCCGCGCCAATTTAGCTTTCTCATTATTAATCACTAAGCCGACTTCTTCCTTGGCTTTAGCGACCAACTCGCTCCGGCGCTCCTCGCCGCGCTTATCCGCCTCTTCAATAAGAAGGGCGGCTTGCCGTTTGGCGGAAGAAATGATCTCATCCTGCTCGGAAGCCGTCTTAGCCAATCGCTGCTCGATCTCATCAGCTTCTTTCAAGCTTTTATCAATCCGCTCCGAACGTTCCGCCATGACTTTGACGAGCGGCTTGAAGGCGAAAAAATACAAGATAGAAAAAACGATAGCGAAATTGATTACCTGCGCCAGGAACAGACCGGCATCAACATGAAAAGTAGAAATTAATGACTCCATACGATTATTTGAAATTAAAAATTGAAAATTGAAGATTAACCAAAAAACCATTAATCTTCAATCTTTCAGCTTTCAATTATTTGATGCTGAAAGCGATAACGAGCGCGTAAATGGCGATAGCTTCAGCAAAAGCGGAAACAAGCAGCATCGGCACTAAGATTTTACCGGCAGCTTCCGGATTGCGGCCGATAGCTTCCATGGCCTTGGAACCGATCCAGCCGATGCTGAAAGCGGGCAACATTGAACCGATGCCGATGGCTAAAGCCTTGGCGAACATTACATTTTCCATAATTTTATGAGCTGACTCTAAATAATAATATTACAGCGCCAGCTTCTATTTAAATTTAAACTAAATTAATGCTCCTCAGCGGTGGTACTTATCGTCATATAAGTCAGGACCAGCATAGCGAAAATCAAAGCCTGGATAAGACCGACCAGAATCTCCAAAAATAAGAACGGAATGGGAACGCCAAAGGCCAGAATGGCAGAAATGGAGGCGAGCAGGACTTCGCCGGCAAAAATATTGCCGAAGAGACGGAAGGATAGGCTGGCTATCTTGGCTAATTCACCGACGATCTCAATCAGGCTGACAAAAGCTTTGATCGGATTAACGATAATGATCATCGGATCTTTCCTGATCTTCTTCGGAATGTCCAAAAACGCCTGGATATTTATGAACTTATTCAGATACTTCCACCAACCGACGGCTAAAATCCCGAAAATATGGCTTAAAACTACGCCGATGGTCGCGAGAGCTAAAGTAGTATTGATATCCGCGGTCGCTCCCCGCAAATAAGGAATAAAAAATTTCCCCTCACTCGTTTGGACTATCTGGCCTATAGAACCGACACCGGGCAAGAGCCCCATCCAATTATTGATGACGATGAACAGGAAAACGGCCAAGACCACGGGGGCGAATTGCAAAGAGCGCTTCCGGCTGCCGGTTACGTCATCAAAGATCCCCAAAAAGCCTTCAATTATCATTTCCAATATATTCTGCGCTCCGGTCGGGACCTTTTTCAGATTACGGCGGACGAGAATCACAAAAAGCAAGATGATCAAAAGCGCTACGCCGGAAGTCAGTAAAGAATTGGTCACGGTAAATCCGCCGATGTGCATAATCGGCTCAGAATATAAGGTATTCTCATGGATAATCTCTTCAATCATGGTGTGTTTTTTTATTGAACAACGACTAGCTGATATTTTTATTTTTTGGTCCATCAGACGATTTCGCCGTTGATTCTGACCGGTATTCTTTCTCTACTTTTTTGAATTCTTGCCGAGCGCTCACGACCAGCCCATAGACCGAAACTAAAAAACAGAAAGCGATAGTGATAAGAAACAGCCACGGATCAGTGCCGAATTTATTATCCAGCCATTTACCTAAATAAAGTCCGATAATAACCGGAAAAGCGATCCAGGCAGAGATGTTGGCCATTATCCTTAAAGCGGCATTTAAAGAATTATTCTTCATATTTTTAGGCCATTTTTTTTATAGCGCAAAAAGGGCTACGTGTCAACCCTCCTGTTTTTAAATTATAAATTATTTTTTTTGCTTATATTCGGAAAAAATTTCGTGCTGTCGCCGTAGTCGCCTCGGCCACCTTTTCTATCCTTATCCCTCTTATATCGGCGATACGGCTAGCGACATATTGGACGAGGACCGGCTCATTGCGCCGGCCACGATAAGGCTCGGGGGTCATATACGGAGTATCAGTCTCGATCATCAGCTTATCCAACGGAATTTTTCTAATCAAATCGTCCCATTGTTTGCTGAAAGTAATCAGGCCGGTAAAAGAAATAAGGAGCCCTAATTTAAAATATTTCCAAGCCAGATCTTCATCTCCGGAAAAACAATGGATGACGCCCCAAGGGCGGTCAGCCGGAATAAGCCGGCTATATTCCTGCTTGAAGTCATGCAGGATGGCAAAAAGATCATCATGCGCCTGGCGGCAATGGATAATGACTGGCAGATCCAAACTGCGCGCCAGAAGCAATTGCTGGGCAAAAACTTCCTGCTGTTTTTTCTTGATCAAGGAAACGTCTTTCGCGGGATCTAAATGATAATAGTCCAAGCCTACTTCTCCGATAGCGACCGCTTTCTCAAATTTGGCAAGCTTTTCATAACTATCATAGTCGAATTCTTCTGCTCTAGCGATAAAGCCGGACATATAGCTCTCTTCGCCGGTGTCCACCGGGCCATTTTCAAGATGAACCGGGTGCAAACCAACCGCAGCATAGACGCCCTTTTCATATTTATTAGCGTAATCTAAAGCGCGGCCGGAAGTCTTTAGTTCTGATCCGACCAGGATCATCCAGGTATCGCCTGCTAAAGAGCGGCGGATGACTTCATCGGCATCGTTCTTAAAAGCGGCAAAATTAACATGGGCATGGGTATCAATAAACATAGTAGTCTTAAGATATAAATACTTAAAAAACGCGAAAATCGCGCCTTTTAAATCCTAATAGCTTAATCGCGTTATTCTTTGTTCTCGTCCGCCGGTTGGGCGGCCGCCGGCTGATCATCGTTTCCAACCGGATTTGTTAAAGGCTGAGATCCGTTTCCAGCCATGGTTTTATCGGTTGCGGAAACAGGGCTGTCTTTCGTAGATTCAGGGCACTCACAACCAAAAAGTTTCATCAACCAGTTGCATTTTTTGCACATAATTTTTTGGTTTTATTAATAATAAAGACATTATTATTATAGCATTTTTCCGCTGAAAGTCAAAAAAATAAGCTAATTTATCAAATTGACAAAAGGTACTAAACATTATAAATCCAACTCCTCTAGAAGCTGCTTCTGCTTTCTACTCAGGCCGGTTGGTATTTCCACTATGACCTTAACGAAATGGTCTCCCAAGCCACGATTATGCAACTTAGGCACCCCCTTCTCTTTCAGCTTAAAGACGGTTCCAGACTGCGTTCCTTCCGGTATCTTGAGTTTCAAGGGCCCGTGGATGCTTTGCACCTCAATTTTATCGCCTAAAGCCGCTTGCTTGATGCTGATCTTTTCCTCAGTCCTGATATCGTAAGCATCGCGGACGAATTTCTTATGCGGTTTTATCCTGACGCGCAGATATAAATCTCCTGAGGGCGCTCCTTTCGGACCGGCTTCGCCCTGGCCGCTTAAACGGATAGACTCGCCGTCAGCGATACCGGCCGGAATGCGGACCTTGAGCTTGACGGACTCGTGATGTAAGCCGCTGCCGCCGCACTGGCCGCATTTCTGACTATAAATCTTGCCTTCGCCGCCGCAAGCCGTGCAGGCGCTCTGCGTCTGGATATTGCCAAGAATAGTCCTCTGCAAACGGGAAACCCGGCCGCTGCCGCCGCAAGTCGCGCAAGTTTCAATTTTAGCGCCGGGTTCGGCGCCGGTGCCATGACAGCGGGTACAGGAGATATTCTTAGAAAAATGTATCTCTTTCTCGGCGCCGAAGGCCGCCTCTAAGAATTCCAAACCTAAAACCATCTCTAAATCACGCCCGCGCGCATTTTTTTTAGCTGAAGCGCGGCCGCCGCCAAAACCGAAAATATCGCCGAAACCGCCGAACATATCGCCTAAATCTTCAAAGTCAAAATTCATGCCGGCGCCGTTTTGAAAACCGGAAAAACCGCTGAAACCGCCAGCACCGTTAAACCCGCCGCCCGCCTGGCCATGCTGGAAAGAAGCGCCGAACTGATCATACTGCTTGCGCTTCTCCGCATTGCCTAAAACCTGATAAGCTTCATTGAGCTCTTTGAATTTTTCCGCATCGCCGCCTTTATCAGGATGGTGCTCGTGCGCTTTTTTACGGAAAGCATTCTTGATTTCATCCTGGCCGGCGTTCTTAGAAACGCCTAGGATATCGTAGTAATCTTTGGACATAAATTAAATTCGGTTATAGCGGCAAATATCGGCGTAAAAACTAGCGGACGGCCGAGGCCGGCGTTCAAAAGTCTGATAATTGATTTCATACAAGCCGAAACGGGGGCGGAAACCTTGGGCCCATTCGAAATTATCGATCAAAGACCAATGGAAATAGCCTTTTACCGGAACGCCGCAGCCGATAGCTTTATGGACATTTTTTAAAATCTCAGTTATATACCAGGCGCGATGCTGGTCACCACGATCGGCTAAGCCGTTCTCCGTGATATAAACCGGCTTATCATACCTCTGCAAGCCGCGCAAGACATGGTAAATGCCTTCGGGATAAAGCCCCCAAGCTAGATCCGAACGCTTACCATAATCAAAGGGGCGACCGAAGCCATAGTCTACTAAGTTATGGAAATAATAGTTCAGGCCGATAAAATCCTGCTGGCGCTTAATCTTGTTCAAAAACCGCTCATTCCACCACCAGTCAGCCGCTCTTTTAAGAAACTTGTTGACTCCGGCGCCTCTCGCCGCTTCAAAATAAATATTATGCTTGGCTATGCCGACTTGGTTCGCTCCATTGATTCCTTTCAAGGCGCGATAAGCGGCGCGGTGGCCGGCAGCCAGATTATTTATCACTCGCCATAAAGACAAATAGCTTTTTTTATTCGGCGGCCACTCGCCGGCCAGATAGCTCTGAGACGCATAAACTAGCGGTTCGTTCAAAGTGACCCAGAAATTCACTTCTTCATCCAAATAAGATGCGATCCGGCCTGCGAATCTTCTGAAATAAGCGACTGTCTGCCGATTTTCCCAGCCGCCTTTGTCCCTGAGCCATAAAGGAAGCGGCCAATGCCAGAGAGTGACGAATGGTTCTATGCGGTGGGCGCGCAATTTCTTCACGAATTCTTTATAATATTGGAGCGCTTCTTCGGAAAACTGTCCTTCCTGCGGTTCAAGCCGCGACCAATCGACGGAAAAACGATAAGCATTCGCCCCCAAATCTTTCAGACAGCTGATATCGGCGTTATTTTCCACGAAAGAATTGGCGGCGCTGCCGGAAATGAAATCTAAAGGATCCTCCTGTTTCTCTTTTAGATCAGCCAGGCGTCCGGGCGATTTTTCCCACTCCGTCCAGTCATTGAGCAGGCCGCCTTCAATCTGATGGGCCGAAGTGGCACAACCCCAAAAAAATTTAGACGGAAATTTCAATTCTGTGCCACCGGCTGTCATAAAAATAATTTAATCCTTAATAAATCACCTCTAAAAATAGAGGCGATCTATAAAAATTTAATTATTTCTTTTCTTCCACTTCTCCCTCAACCACATTATCATCCTTCTTTTCTCCAGCCGACGCTTGGGCGCCAGATTCTGAGCCGCCGCCAGCATTAGGGCCGGCTCCGGCATCAGCGCCCGGCTGTTTATACATCGCGGCGCCGATACGCTGCGCGACAGTATTGATCTCCTCCATTTTCTTCTTGATCTCTTCTAAATTTCCGCCCTCCTTGGCTTTCTTAAGTTCAGCATTCTTGTCTTCTAATTCTTTCTTATCTTCGGGCTTCATCTTATCGCCCGACTCTTTCAACATCTTTTCCATAGTGAAGATGACCGCGTCGGCTTGGTTCTTGACTTCCGCCTCTTCCTTCTTCTTCTTATCCTCCTCAGCGTGCATTTCCGCCTCCTTCTTCATTTTTTCTACTTCCTCCTTGGACAGGCCGGAAGAAGCGGTGATGGTAATCTTCTGCTGCTTATTAGTCGCCTTATCGGTCGCGGAGACATTCAGGATGCCATTGGCGTCTAAATCGAATTTGACTTCTATCTGAGGGATGCCGCGCGGCGCGGCCGGGATGCCGTCTAAGGTAAAGTGGCCCAAAGTCTTATTATCGCCGGCCATCGGGCGCTCGCCTTGGACGATATGAATCTCCACCGCGGTTTGGCCGTCAGCGGCCGTAGAAAAAACCTGCGACTTGGAAGTAGGGATAGTGGTGTTCCTCTCAATCAGCGGGGTCGCGACGCCGCCCAAGGTTTCGATGCCTAAGGTCAGCGGCGTAACATCCAGCAATAAGACATCTTTAACATCCCCCTGCAAAACGCCGGCTTGAACCGCGGCGCCTAAAGCGACCACTTCATCAGGATTGACGCTCAGATTCGGTTCTTTCCCGAAAAAGCCTTTTACTTTCTGCAGTACTAAAGGCATGCGGGTCATGCCGCCGACCATGAGAACTTCATTGATATCGGATAATTGGAAACCGGAATCAGCCAAAGCTTTCCGGCACGGTTCAATCGTTTTTTCTACCAAGTCCATCACGATCGCCTCTAGTTTAGCCCGGGATAATTTCATAACCAGATGTTTCGGCCCGTTGGCATCAGTAGAGATGAAAGGCTGGTTGATCTCGGTCTCGGTCGCGGTCGATAATTCGATCTTAGCTTTTTCCGCAGCTTCTTTAATGCGCTGCAGGGCTAAAGTATCCTTGGACAAGTCAATCCCTTGATCCTTTTTGAATTCTTCTATTATCCAGGCGATTATCCGCTGGTCGAAATCTTCTCCGCCTAAATGCGTATCGCCATTTGTCGCCTTGACTTCTACCGTATCAGAGGAAATATCTAAGACGGAAACGTCGAAAGTTCCGCCGCCTAAGTCATAAACGACGATCTTCTGACCCTGTTTCTTGTCAAAACCATAAGCTAAAGCGGCGGCTGTCGGTTCGTTGATGATGCGTTTCACGTCTAGCCCGGCGATCTGCCCGGCATCTTTAGTCGCTTGGCGCTGCGAATCGTTAAAATAAGCCGGTACAGTAATGATGGCTTCGGTGATCTTTTCTCCTAATTTCGCCTCGGCGTCAGCTTTCAGCTTGGCCAGGACCATAGCCGAAATTTCCTGCGGCGTATATTCCTTGTCGCCTAGCTTTACCTTGACCCCCTCGCCGGCCTGCAAGATCTTATATGGAGCGATCTTCAAATCACGCTGGACTTCATCCTCGCTAAAATGACGGCCGATAAGACGCTTGACGGCATAAACCGTGTTTTCCGGATTGATGACAGCCTGACGCTTAGCGGCTTGGCCGACGATGCGCTCGCCGGTCTTAGAGATAGCGACAACCGACGGAGTCGTCCTGTTCCCTTCGATGTTTTCAATGATCTTCGGCGCTCCACCTTCCATTATCGCCATGGCGGAATTAGTCGTGCCCAAATCAATTCCTAAAATTTTTGGCATATTATTTTTGATTTATTAACAATTTATTTCTTCTTGCTTATTATCTTAATCGTCTTCGGCTTGACTTCGGAGGCTTTCGGTACGGTAATCTTCAGAACGCCGTCTTCATTGACGGCCGAAGCCGCGTCTCCGTCTACTTTAGTCGGGAGCGGTATGGAACGGTAGAAAGAACCGCGGCGGATCTCTTTGCGATAATAATTCTTTTCCTCCACTTCGCTCTTCTTTTCACTTTCGCCCTTGATCGTCAAGACATTATTCTCTATGGAAATGTCGACTTTCTCCGGATCAATGCCGCCTAACTGGGTTTCGACGACGATATTGTCCTTATCTTCATACATATCAACCGCGGGGGTGAACCCGAATTGATTGCCGCGAACGGCAGGCAACATGGATTCCAGCGTTTTATCCATGTCGTCAAATTCCGGGAAAAAAGGAGTCCATTTTATAAGTGACATATGATTTGATATATCTTCCCGCAAAATTTAGATCTGATGCTAAATAGAGGCGGAAAGCTTAAATTTAATTTATTATTTATTCTACTATTACTTTAGCCGGCCTGATAACCTTGCCATTCAGCCGATAGCCCGGCATTATCTCCTGTTTGACCGTTTCGCCGCTGCCGTCAATAGCCTCCATGGTATTATGGTCGAATGCCTCGCCGACCGTCTTTATCTCTTCAATCCCGTGCTGTTCTAAAACATCCTTGAATTGCTTTAAGACATGGCGGACGCCTTCAGCCCAGGCATTCTTTCCCTCTTCTTCGCTCAAGCCATAGAGGGACATCTTCAGGTGGTCATAAACCGGCAGGACATTATGCAAAAAATCAGTCAGCGCATACTTGGCGAAATCTTCCTTATCCTTGGCGGTCTGTTTTAATAGATTCTGATAATCAGCTAAGGCACGCTTATACTTATGCTCCCAGGGCTCCTCATCTTCTTCGCTGACAAAAGTAAAACGCGCCTTCTTTTCTCCGTCGATTTCCTTAAAGCCCAGGAATTCTTCTTCAGAGCGTACCCAGATCTTGCCATCTTGCAAGCTTTGATAGACCACTACCTCGCTGGCATGGTCCTTAGTATCCAGAGCGGTGAATAAAACGCGATATTTATTGCCGGTATGGCAGAGATAGATACCTTTTTTGACTTCCATATTATTCAAACTTTTTCTTAATAAACTCTACTAAAGCTAAGTTGCGGCCGTAATCCATACGCAACGGGCCCAGGATCCCGAATAAGCCGCTCTGGTTATTATCCTTATACTTGACCAGGACGGCGCTCAAGAAATTGCCGAAGGGATTCTTGGAGCCGATTAAGACCTGTTCACCGACGCTTAGATCTTCAAAAATATCATCGATTATTTCTTCCAGGCGATCAATCACGCCGGAGACATCGCAGACGACGTCCGTCTGCTTGAACTCCGGCTGAGAAAAAAGATTGGACAGGCCGGTATAATACAAATCGTTTTTATGAAAAGCCCAGAAGACTGCGCCGCTGGATAATTCGGCGATGGCTTTGGCGGTCTGGCGGAAAGCGCTCGCCTCGCGCTTGAACAACTCTTCTAATAATTTAGTCTCCGACTCTTTCAATTCCTTCTTCTTTTTTTTATGTTTGGCGTCGTCCAATAAAAGCTCATAGGCGGCTTCGGTCGGGATGCGGCCGCTCGAAGTATGGGGCTGATAGATATAGCCTTCATCTTCCAATTCCATCATTTCATTGCGCACGGTCGCCGGTGAAATATCCAGCTTATATTTTTCGACGATAATACCCGAAGAAACCGGCGTAGCGGTTTTGATATATTCCTTGATGATCGTCTCCAACAAAAATTTTTTTCTTTCGGAAATCATACTGAATCTATTATAAACTAAATTAGCACTCAAGTCAATAGAGTGCTAAAAAATAAACATTTATATAATTTATTTATTTAATATCAGATAAAAATTACATGCCGAAATACTGGCGATCACGGATGTATTTTTGGTATTGTTCGGGGCTCAATAATTCTTGGGCAGAAAAATCATGCATATAGCGGTAGATCAAGGAATAATTACGCGGCGGATATTGATTAATTAGGCAATCGCTGACCAAATGGACGAAAGCGCCTGCGGTTAAAGCTAATAAGATGACCAAAACGGCTTTTTGGCGTCGCCAGAACCAAGACAATAACAATAAAACGGGGAGATACTCCCAGGCATGGAACCAGATGTGAATCTTGTCACTGCTTAAGAACTGCCGCCCTTCCAAGAAATAAATAAGGTCAAAATGGAATCCATAGACCAGAAAATATTCTAAGACGTGATCCAAATCAATAAAAAATCCGCCAATGATGCCGAAAGCGATGCCTAAGCAGATTCTATTAAAACGCCGTCCGACCAAATAGCCGATTAGGGCGGCCAGAGAAAAATGGATAAAAAGATGAAGCGGCAGAGGAATAAGGGGCATATATGGATTTATCTTAATGATGATTAGCAAAATACCAGCTTAAAATATCCCGGGCGATCGGGGCTGCGATAGTGCTGCCTTCCACGCCTTCTTCTACCAGGACAGTAATCGCGACTTCCGGCTTATCATAGGGGGCGAATCCGATAAACCAGGCATGCGGCCCTTTCTTGGTAGACCATTGAGCCGTACCGGTCTTTCCCGCGACGGCAACGGAGAGAGAATTAAGGGAGCGGGCGCTTCCAAGTGTCACCGTCTCGCGCATACCGGCGCGGACTATTTGCAAATCAGCGGGATCAATAAAATTACTGCGTATTATTTTAGGAGTAATATCCTCTACGACCTGATTGTCCGTCCCTAAGATCTTGGTGACCAGATGTGGTTCATATAGAGTCCCGCCGTTAGCGATAGCGGCCGTATAATTAGCGACTTGAAGCGGCGTAACGAGGACGTCCCCCTGGCCGATAGCGAAATGATAGGTGTCGCCGATATACCAAGGCTCTTTCTTGACTGTTTCTTTCCAATCCGCCGTCGGGACGAAACCCGGCCTTTCTCCAGGCAAATCGATGCCGGTCTTTTCTCCTAAGCCGAATAATCTAGCATATTTCACTAAGCCACTGACGCCTAAGCCTTTAAAATCGCCGAAGCCGCCGCCGATATAATAAAAGAAGGTGTTGACTGATAAGGCTAAAGCTTTTTTAACGTCGGTCTGTCCGTGTCCGCCAGCCTTCCAATCCGGGAAGAACCACTCGCCGATGCGCAGGCCGCCGTTGCTGAGGAAACTGGTAGTTTCGGTAATAATCTTATCTTGCAAGGCGCCGGCTGCAAAAATGGGCTTGATGGTCGAGCCGGAGGGAAATTCGCCGCTTACCGCCCGATTGAATAGGGGATGATCCGGATCGTTCAAGAATTTATTATATTCGTCTTGGCTGATGCCTTTAGCAAATAGATTATTATCATAAGCCGGCAAGCTGACTAGGGCCAATATTTCGCCATTATTGGGATTCATGACAATGACCGCCGCCCGGTGTAAATTAGCTTTTTTTAAATAAGCGGAGGTTATCGCTTCGGCTTGCTGCTCCAAACCAGCATCAAGCGAAAGCTCTAGATTATAGCCATCTTGCGCCGGAATTTCGTTGATTATCTTCTTCTGACGGCCCAGAGCGTCAACCTCAATATTTTTCCGGCCCGGCGAACCCTTGAGTTCTTTCTCCCAAGAATATTCAATGCCCATTTTGCCGACATAATCAATAGGCGAATAATCATCGCCGCCGGCTTTCAGTTCAGCATCATTAATTTTTCCGGTATAACCTAAAATATGGGAAAAGCTGCTAACGCCCAAAACGGACGAAGAAGAGGTGGCGAGCGGAGAAAGATATTCCCGCCTGATCTTGCTAGACAGATACACGCCCGGCCAATCTTGAAGGCGCAGCGCTAAAAGCATCGCCGTATCATAATCAATATTATCTTTGACGAATAAGGGCTGGTAAGACTCCAAGGAACCTAATTTTACTTTAGCTAGCGCTTCTTTCAGCTGATAGAAGGTGGCGTCGTCAGCCATGACGCTTACGCCCGCGCCGACCTCCCCGGATTTAACCGGTCCGGCCTTAGTCTCCGGCAGGCTGGATGTAGATTTCCCTTCTATGATCCGGCTCATCTGGCGCAATAAGTCATCGCGGACCAATTCGTCCTTAGGGAGGTCTATCGGTTTGAAATACAAGACGAAGTTAGCTTTATTGCGGACCAGGGGTTTCAGGTCGTTCGTATAAATAATGCCGCGCTTCGGTTCAATAGTCTCGGCTCGCAAACGATTGCCCTCCGATAACAAGCTATAATAATTATTTTTCGTAACCTGGAGCCAGAAAGTCCTTAAGCCGAGGACAGCGAAAGACAGGACAGCCATTAAGACGAAGTATTTCAAGCGGCGGAAATCAAAAGATCGGCTGACCATCTCCTTATGGCTGGTATCGGCTAAATATGATCCCTCCGCCCAATCGGCATAATAAAAAGAATCCTTGAGCTCGCCGAAAGACAGGCGCCCTTCTTGTACGGAAAAAGGGTCCTCACGCTGCGGGCGCAGAGATTCAATAAAACGATTTTTCCTGGCCATTTGGAAGAATTTCGGGCTCATATCTTCCCCTTATCTTATCGCGATTTTAAGATAAAGGCAAGGCAAATACCTCGGATAAATATTGTCCGGAGGTTCAATTTAAGTTAAAATAAAAAAAAGAAAATAAAATAAAAATATGCGCTTACTTATCGTGGAAGATGACAATAGCATCAATGAGCTCTTAGCCGCCGCACTACGAGCCGAGGGCTATGCCGTAGATGCGGCCCTAGACGGAGAACGAGGTTATTTCCTAGCAAGTACTAATAGTTATGACTTATTGATCCTGGACTATAACCTGCCGGGCTTGAACGGCAGAGAAATAATCCAAAAGCTCCGGCAAGAAGGAAAAGAACTCCCTATACTGATGTTGACGGTCCAGAATGCATTGGACGACAAGGTAGACATCCTGACCTTGGGCGCTGATGATTATCTGACTAAACCGTTCGCTCTGTCAGAATTACTGGCGCGCCTAAAGGCTTTACTCCGCCGGCCGGAGGCCTGGCGCGGCCATACTTTAAAGCTTAAGAATCTAGAGTTAGATCCGGACAGGTTCTTAGTCACTAAAAATGGCAAACGCATCGCCTTATCATCAAAAGAATTTTCTCTTTTAGAGTACCTAATGCAGCACCAGGGCCAGGTGATGTCGCGACAAGAAATCATGGAACACGTCTGGGATGAAAATGCCGATCCTTTTTCTAATACTATTGAAGCGCATATCAGCAATCTGCGGAAAAAATTGGAAACCAAGCAAGATAAATTCATCTATACTGTGCCGAACCGCGGTTATAAAGCCGAAACGGCTGGTTGAAAAAGCCAAAAAGATAAAAAAATTTTTTAGAAAAATTTTAGATTTTTTTAAGGTTCCGCTTGCTATATTAAGACCGGTAATAGTCGGCGGGGCGAAACTGCCAATGATTCGTCCGCCCTGGCGACAAAGGTCGATATCAACCATATCTGGTTTAATCTTAACCCATAAAAATTATGTCTAAGAAAATCAGCGGAACCGATCCGGCCAAAAATCCGGAATCTGATTTACTGTTAGCCACGATTCTAGCCGCCGCTCTCAATCCGGGTATCCCCTGGCGGGATTAACTTCAGACGGCGCTTCCCTGAAAACGGGGGAGCGCTTTAGCGTTAACTAATATGAATAGGATTCTTAAAAATCTGACAGGATGCTTGATCTCCCCGCGTCTCCATGACGAAGACGGCCGGCGGCGAGAATTGGCTTTGAATATCCTCCTGTTATTTTCCATCACCGGATTCATAGCCATAAATATCATCCGAATCGCGGATCGGGTCACCCACCCGCATGATCGCGGACTGCCTATCGCTTATACTTTGGCCATCCTATTATTCTTCGGGGTACTGCTCCTCCTGTCCCGACGGGGATGGGTAAAAACGGCTTCTTGGTTTCTGCTCGCGACCTATTCTCTCCCTATGTTCTATTCGTTCGTCGCCTGGGGGAGCGATCTGCCGGCCGCGTTGCTTCTCGCCGTTCTGATCATTACTTTGTCCGGGATTCTAATCGGCGCCAACCTGGTCCTAGCCAGCACAATAATAATCAATATTTTCCTGATCGTCTTGACGTATGCCCAGAGCCGCGGCTTAATAGCAGTCAATCGCTATTGGCTGGCGGAAAAATATGAATTAAGCGACGCCGTCGCTCACGCCGTCCTATTCTTGATAATCGCGAGCATCGCCTGGCTGTTTGCGCTAGAAATCAATCGGGCGTTAAAACGAGCCCGCGAGAGCGAGGCGGCTTTACGCCAAGAAAGGGACTCTTTAGAAATTAAAGTCGCGGAAAGGACTGAACAGCTGCGCCAAGCGGAAGCAGAAAAAATCGGCCAGCTCTATCGTCTAGCTGAATTCGGGCGCCTATCTTCCGGGATCTTCCATGATTTAATCAGTCCTTTAACGGCTGTCTCTTTGAATCTAGGGCAGATTAGGGACGGAACTAGCGGCGCTGGCGTCCTTGATGTAAGGTCTTATCTCCATCACGCCTTATTAGCGACCCACAAAATGGAAGGCTTGATCGCAGGGATAAAGAAGCAAATTCAGCAAGAAAGCGACGCTAGGATTTTTACGGCCAATGAAGAGATCAAACAGATCATTCAAATTCTCGCCTATAAGGCTAGGCAGGCCAAAACGCCGGTAGAGTTTACGGCGGCTGAAGAAGTCCGTCTTTACGGGGACCCAGTCAAATTCGGGCAGATTATCACCAACTTATTAGCTAATGCCATCGAGGCCACGGAGGAAGCTTTGGAAAATAATCGGAACCGCGGAGTACCGTCAAAAATTAAAAAGATCAGGATAGATTTGAGCTTATCCGGACAAAAAGCGCGAATTGACGTTAGTGACGAAGGGGCGGGAATCGCACCGGAAAATATTAATAAGATCTTTGAAGCTTTTTTCAGCACTAAGAAAGAAAGCGGGCGAGGCTTAGGCTTAGGCCTGTCATCAACTAAGAATATAATCGAAAAAAATTTTCAAGGCCAGATAGAAGTCACGAGCGGATTAAAGAGGGGCAGCCGATTCATGGTTACCATCCCTCTACCCTCGCAAGCCAATGAAAAAAATTGAAAAAATTTACTTCTGGCCGCTCTGGTTCGCCGATGCCTTATCAAATGCTAAGCGCCCAAAAATCGCGCCGCGACTGATTAAAAATCTGCAAAAAGCTAATTTATTCCTATGGCGAGCTCTTAATATCTATGACGATTTTTTAGATCGGTCGGGAATAAACAGCAAGCTG
The DNA here is from genome assembly GCA_021806615.1 of bacterium. Lineage (GTDB taxonomy): Bacteria > Patescibacteriota > Patescibacteriia > Patescibacteriales > UBA12465 > UBA12465. Next base: position 33,156 of record JAJZRB010000006.1, read on the forward strand.
CCGGTGGCCAATGGTTATTATAGGCGCTATTTAGAAATATATTATCGCCTCAATCTGCCCGAAGATTTTTACCGGCTCTTCAATCGGACGATGGCGCATCTTGATAAGACCAACGAACGGGAAACCAAAGAAAATCATTTCTCAATAAGCAAGGGGCGAGTCCCTTCAGCCATAGTCTGTCCGACGTTCGATAATCTGACCGTTTTAGCCGATAAATCTCTAGCTTTAGGGTTGGGGCCGATTGCCATCCTCTATCATCTGGATCCCGAAAAGGCTAAAACGGCCGTCCCGGCCATACTTTCCTTTTTCCGCTATGCCCTAGCGGCGAAGCAATTAGCCGATGATGCGCGGGATTGGTTCAGCGATCTTAAAAATGGAATAATAACGCCGGCTAATCTGACAGTACTCCAAGCGGCTCAAGAAAAAAAATTGCCTCTCGACTTGAATAAGGAACCAATAACAGCTTATTTGCTATTCAGCCAAAAAGCAGCCGAAAAAATAGTAGCCAGCCTATCGCGGCTTTGCCAACAGACAAGAAATGCGGCTAGGAAGGCCAAACTGAGGCCTGGTTGCCAATTGATAGAAGAAATAATCAGTCCCATAGAAAAAGGCGTGGCCGAAGTCACCCAATTCCGAACCTACTGGCTGAAAAAAGCTTAAATAATGCTATAATGGAAGCAAGCAAGCTAGGACTTATCTTTATGGCTTACAAACTATTAACGACCACGGAACTAAAGGCAAAAAATCTGGAAGAACTATATTCCCTGACCGGTTCCGGCGCCGGAGGCCTGACGACTGAGGAGGCTATCAAGCGATCCCAGAATTTAGGATACAATCAAATATCCGCCTCTAAAAGAGAGCACCCGCTCATCCAATTTTTAGGATATTTCCGGAATCCTCTGATTATTATCTTGATTGTCGCCGCGCTCATCTCCGGCCTGACCGGAGAATTAAGGAGCATGGCTATAATCCTGTCTATGATCTTCTTGAGCGTTATCCTGAATTTTTACCAGGAGCATAAATCCAGCCAAGCAGCGGAAAAAATAGCCCGGCGGCTAGCCATACGCACTCAAGTCCTGCGCGACGGGAAAAAACAGGAATTAGAAACCAAATATCTCGTACCAGGAGATATCGTCTTCCTCTCCGCCGGCGACATCGTGCCGGCTGACGGCCGGATAAGAGGCGCCAATGATTTCTTCCTGAACGAAGCCAGCCTGACCGGCGAAAGCCTGCCGGTAGAAAAATACGCCGATAGCGATAATAATATCTTTTCCGGGACGAACGTCGTTTCCGGTTTCGGCGAATTCCTGGTGACTAATATCGGCCTGAACACTGAATTCGGACAGATTGCCAAAAGAATAGCTAAGCCAGAAACGGAAAATGCTTTTGAAAAAGGCATCAAGGATTTCGGATTCTTGATCATCCGGGTCATAATTATTATCGTTTCTGTCATATTCTTGATAAACGCCGTGATGCATAAAGGCCTGCTAGATTCCTTCCTTTTCGCTCTAGCGGTCGCTGTCGGTGTTACGCCGGAACTGCTGCCGATGATCATGAGTATCAATATGGCTAAGGGCGCGACTAAAATGGCTAAAGGAGGAGTCTTGGTAAAGCGGCTCAACTCTATTCCGACATTCGGCTCCATGGATATCCTCTGCACCGATAAGACGGGCACGCTGACCGAGGATAGGATTACGGTCATCAAACATATCGATATTTTCGGCCAAGACTCGGAAAGCGTCTTCCGCGATGCTTATATCAACGGCTATTTTGAAACCGGCATCAAGAGCATCTTGGATCAAGCGATCTTAGGACATAAGAAGCTGGACCTAGAAGGCTGCCTGAAAATAGAGGAACTGCCCTATGATTTCAACCGCAAACGCTCTTCAATAATCTATGAGCTGAATGGCCGGCTGACGATGATCACTAAAGGCGCGCCCGAAGAAATCTTCAAGATCAGCACACATTATGCCTTAGGAGATGAGATAAAGATCTTGGATCCTGAAACCTTACGCCGAGCCAAAGCGGTCTACGATGACTTAAGCGGCCAAGGGCTGAGAATACTGGCAATAACCGAAAAAAAAATCGACGCCAAAAAGGACAAATACGACAGGACGGAAGAAAACGGCCTGACTCTCAAAGGATTTATGGCCTTCTACGATCCGCCAAAAGCCGATGTCAAAAAAACCCTCATCTTCATGAAGGCGCATGGCGTAGATATAAAAATCTTGACCGGTGACAGCCCGCTCGTCACCAAGAAGATCTGTTCGGATCTGGGCCTATCAATCAAGAATATCGTCAGCGGCGAAAATTTGGACTTAAACCGCTTAAGCGACGAGGAGATCTACAAAAAGACTAAAGACGCCACTATCTGCGCCCGCCTCTCGCCCGGACAGAAGGAAAAGATAATCATGGAGCTTAAAAGAAACGGCGCCATAGTCGGCTACTTGGGCGACGGCATAAATGACGCCCCCTCCCTCAAGACCGCCGATGTCGGGATTTCCGTCAATAACGCTGTCGATGTAGCCAAAGAGACGGCGGACATTATCTTGCTGAAAAAGGGCCTCAAGGAATTGATGGAGGGGGTGATCGAGGGACGGAAGACTTTCGGCAATACCATGAAATATCTCCTGATGGGCTTGAGTTCTAACTTCGGCAACATGTTTTCCATGATCGGGGCGAGCCTCTTTTTACCTTTCTTCCCAATGACGGCCGGACAGATCCTCTTAAATAATTTCATTTACGACAGCTCGCAATTATCAATTCCGTCCGATAACGTTGATATAGAATATCTGAAGAAACCGAAGCATTGGGATATCAGATTCATTAAAAAATTCATGCTGGTTTTCGGACCGATAAGTTCCCTCTTTGATTTTTTGACGTTTTACGCCCTATACGGCCTGCTGCATCTTCCGGCCCATAGCTTCCAGGCGGGCTGGTTCGTCGAATCGTTGGCCACGCAGATCTTAGTCATCTATATCATCCGCACTCAGAAAATCCCTTTCTTAGAATCGCGCCCCAGCAAATACTTATTAGCGACGACTCTCGGCGCTGTCATCCTGGGGATAGCCATAGCCGGACCGGGCTTAGGAAAATTCTTCGGTTTCGACCCTCTTCCTCTTCTCGCCTTCGTGGCTATTTTCATAATAGTCCTAGCCTACCTGGCCTGCGTGGAAATAGCCAAACAGGTCTTTTACCGCCGATTAGCCGCCCGGGGCTAAGATATGGCCGAAATAATCTTTTATGCCTGAAAAATTACTGTCCATAATAATTCCGATATATAACGAAGATAAGGTCGCGGCGGACTCGCTGCCCGCTATTTTCAGTCTGAAAATCAATAAAGAGGTCATCGTCGTCAATGACGGCTCTACTGACGAAACCGGACCGATACTTAACAAATTAGCGGCCACATACGATTTCCGGCTGATCGATCAGGAGACCAACCAGGGGAAAGGCGCCGCGGTCAAGCGCGGGCTGGAAGAAATAAGCGGCGATTATTTTATTATCTGCGATGCCGACCAGGAATATGACGCGCGGGATATCGTCCGTTTATTTACGGAGATGCTGGAGCAGAATAATGATCAAACGGTAATTTACGGATCTCGTTTTCTGTCTACCAGAAATCACGGCTTCCACTACTTAGTCAATAAATTCCTGACCTCCATGACTAATGCTCTCTTCCATAGCCGATTAAGCGATATGGAAACCTGCTTCAAGCTGATTCCCCGCTCGGCTCTGGCCAAGATCAGGCTGAGCGGACGGCGATTTGAAATAGAACCGGAAATCACCGCCCAACTTTTAAAAGCCGGCTATAAAATCATGGAATTGCCGATAAGTTACACTCGGCGCGGTTATAGAGAAGGAAAAAAAATAAAAGCCCGTGACGGGCTATTAGCAATCAAGACTTTAATAGCGGAAAAACTATTTAGGTAGAGGCAGCTTCCCCTGCTTCTCCAAGCCTTTGATCTGATCTAAGTAAGATAAGGCCGAAGCATCGTGACGATCCAAGCTTAAAGCCGAGCGCCAATAAGCCTCGGCTTTTTGATATTCGCCTAGCCGCCACTCTACTAAGCCCATCTGATCGTAGGCTCCGGGCAACTCATACCCAACCTGTAGGGCGCGGCGGAAATAAACCAGGGATTGCCGCAAGCTATAGGCATCCTGGCTATCCGCATATAAATAAGCGAAAGCAGCCAGGGCCTGGCGATTATCCGGAACATTGAAGATAACTTCTTTATACAACTCCGCCGCCAAATCAGGCTGGTCAACCAGCTGGGCAAAAGAGGCTAACTGCAGTTTGCCTCTATTATCAGACTGAGCGGCTAAAAGGCGCAGGCGGGAGCGTAAAGACCAGAGATCCAAGCTTAATTTCCGCACCGTTTCGGGGTCGGTTAACTTCTTATTGAGAAGAATGACCGTATAGCGGTCAAAATAAACCAATGCCCAATCATTATCAGACAGGATAGAATGCAAGAATTCTTGGGCCCAAGGCGTGGAGTCAGTATAAGCGAAATAGACGGCCTTGAATTTATATTTGGCATCCGCTTTCTGCCACTCAGCCGGATCGGACTGGAGGGGCTTATAAATTTCCTTGAAGAAGCGATCGCCATAAGCTTCCGGCCGATTATCGACAAATACTTTCTCGCGCGGATATAGCCAGAAAATAAGAGCGCTCCCTAAATCATAATTATTAAAGATCGGACCGGATAATCCATTATTCTGGAAAAAAGACGCGGAATCATCGCTGCCGGCGCTCAGACCCCAACCAGGAGCTGTGCGGATAAAATTGCCCTGCTGGCTATAATCCCTTAATAGATAAAAAGAGCTGCAAATGATAAGAAGCAGTAAACTGGAGGCGAGATAAGCGTTAATCCTTGGCCATAATCGCGCGACTAATGGGCGACGAATCTCTAAGAAGCTCAAAACCCGGCCTAAATTCTGGCTAATAAGCCAAAAGGCGACTAATCCGAATAACGCTAGATTACGGGAAGCGAATAAAGCTAGGCCGGAAAAGAAAAATCCGAGAAAAAGATGGAATAGATCTATTTTTTTGGCCGCCAAATATAACAACAGGAAGCTCAGGGCTAAAAGCGCCAGCAAAGATTTAAAAATCAAGAAATTATAATTTATCATCAGGCTGCTTAGATAAAAAATAGATTTATTTTCAGCTATATCATAGCCGTAGCCCTGTAAAATGCTAAAGGGGTAGGATAAGCCGCGCCAGGTATTAGGATTTATAAGACAAGCTAAGGAAAGATAGAAAAGATTTCTTAACCAAGGCTTAGCCGCCGCCCAGGCGCCGCTAAGGCGGCGCGGCTCGCCTGCGGCCTTCCTGAAAAGAGGCGGCAAAAATTCGGCGGCGGCTTTAAAGCCGATGAGCGCCAAGCCGATAAAAAAATAGATATGGATATTAACCCAAAAGACAAAAAGCGGCAGAAGCCACAATAGGCGGCGATAACGCCGATCAGCCGCCGTGCGCTCAATAAGCATCCAGGTCAAGATTATAAATAGATAGCTGAAAATTTCCGGACGGATCTCAACGCGCTCGCTTAAGAGAAGGATGGGCGGCAAGGCCAAAAAACCGGCGCCATAGAAACCGATAGCTCGCTGCACCATGGTAAAAACCAACCCGAAAATAAAGAGAGCTAAAATAATATTGAAAATCGATAACAGATTAAAGCCGCCTAATAAATAAATCCCGTAAAAAATGAGGCCGGACAGCCAATGATGGTTGATAAAAGGACGGCCAGTTTCAGTATAAGAATAAAAATTACTGAATAAGACCTGGCGATCCTGCCAGACGACCTTGCCGTTTTCTAAATGCCGCCCTAAATCGCTGGAAGTAAATTGGACTTTCTGCGAAAAGATAATAATCAGCAAGGAGGCCAAGCCTAAAAAAATAAGAACCTTTAAAAATATTTCTATTCTTTTCCCGGTAAACATATATAAGAGATCATGGTTTTAAGTTCGCCCTTATCGCGGCGATAGGAAAAATATTTATCCGTCAAGCAATATGTACATTCTCCGCTGACACGGATATTATTGTCAGCCAATCCGGCGCTAACCAGCTGCCGACGGACAAGTCCGGATAAATCAATGAATGTTCTATCGGTCTTAATGATGAATTCCGGGTTGGCGGCGAAACGGCTAGCTACGTCGTCTTGCACTTCAAAATGGCATTTTTGCAGATGCGGCCCGATGACGACCTGGATGTTCGACAGCTGGGATCCGTAATTCTTCTTGAAAGACGCCGCCACTTCACCGCCGATATTATCCAATATCCCTCGCCAACCGGCGTGAGCGATGGCAATGACGCTTTTCACTGGGTCATAAAAATAAAGCGGTAAGCAATCGGCCACCGTAATCGTCAGCATCATCCCTTTTCCATCGGTAATTAAAGCGTCATAGCCAGGCACCGTGCCACCAGGGTCTGTGGCTTGGATAACGGCAACCCGGCGCCCGTGGACCAATCCGGCGGAGATGATCGGCCGATCGCTAAAACCGCGGCGATTGAAGAAAAGCTGGCGGTTATAAGCTGCGGGATCCGATACCGAGGAAGAATCAAGTTTCATGTTGCCATCTACCTTGGTAGAAATACCGGCGATAATGTGCGACGATTCTTTAAACATATCTCTTTATTATCTCCACTTCTCCCTTATCGGCGTCTACCTCGATCAAGCTGCCGTCCGGGATTGATTTCGTCGCCGACTCCAGGCCGACGACACAGGGTTTCTTGACCTCCCGGGCGGTTATGGCGGCGTGGCAAAGCCGGCCGCCGGCATCGGTTATAAAGGCGGACGATAAATTGATCAACGGCAGATATTCCGGGCGGGTCATAGAAGTTACTAATATATCTCCACTATTAAAGGTCTTTCTTTGAAAAGGATCTAAGATTATTCTAGCAATGCCTCTGATGCGTCCCGGGTAGGCGGAAAGTCCCCGAAGAGGGCCATAGCTCCTTTTCATCAGGGCATTATCCAGGCTAACCGCCGGAGATCCTATCAATAGTTCATCTTTCCCATGGTTAAAAAATATAGTGGATATTTCAAAACGTCTTTCTAATTCCTTCTTGCTAATGGGGATCTCGCCTCTCTTGAGAAGGGTGTCAAACTCGTCGTCAGATAAGCATAAGATCAGTTCCGGCTTATAATCATATTTCTTGCCGATCTTAGCCGCTAGCTTTTCCATGAATTTTTCAGTATCGGCATAGACATTTTCTGAATACAGCCTAGCGGAAGCTAGCGGGGACAAAAATTTAGACATCAGCTCGTCGGGCAAGTAATCGACGACTTTTTTCACGGCAAAATTATAAGCTCCAAAATCGATAAACTTATCAAGAAACCTATGATATTCATCAAGAGACAATAAGCGCCCGGACAAGGACGCCATGATCTTATTGATACCGCGGGTGGCGGCCTTGATATTCTTAATCCAAATTAAAATCAGCGTCTCCTCAGCCCTTACTCTGCCCGCCAACTCCCGGCCTAATTTATTCAGTTCTCGCCTGGAAAAGTAGCAAGTGCTGAAACCCCGCCTGACAGTTATAATAGAATGTTTCAAATTTACACCTAAATAATCATGGATTCTTCTGGAGTATTGTTTACCCAAATAGTGGCAGGTCAAAACGCTCCAATGACCGGCCCAATTTTTTATCCAAATATCTTTTTTTATCTTAGCCAGATCCATATCAGGTGGCGGGATTAAATTTAGAATAATTCTTTAAGATTCTGACAAAACCGACGCGAGCATTGACTTCTACCAAATCCCCGTCTTTCAATAGCTTGGTTGCCTCTTTGGTTGATATAAGGCACGGCTTATTCAGCTCCCTAGCTACGATGGCGGCGTGACAGATGATACCTCCTTCATCAGTGATGACAGCCGCGGCTCGATTTATAGCTGGCAACATATCGACGGTTGTCATCGGGGCGACCATAATATCTCCTTTCTCGACTTTAGAGAGATCTCGAATGGAAAAGATGATCTTGGCCCGGCCGATCGCTAGGCCACGATGAGCTATCTGTCCCATGATGCTGCCTCCGACAGTCTTCGCTTCCTCTTCCCTGAAAATAAGATGTTTTTTCTGGCTATATTTTTTCAAACTTTCGATCTGGCGATAGCCGTCTGACGTATAAATATATTGCGCGAATCTTAACCGGCACTCTCTCAAGCTAGGCGGGCTAACTATATCTTCTAGGCCTAAAACGTTCACGTACGTTTTTAATCTGGGGAAAATCTTGATCAGGGTATTCCTCAGGACAGAATTATTATTCACGAAAAAATGATCCTCCGCTCTCAGCTGCGAAGCGAAATCCTTGACACGACCGGATAGTCGGCGATCATCGCCGATATAGGAAATAAGCAGGTCTCCGACCATAGCGACAGAAATCTCAATCACGAATCGGCTCAGTTCCTGCTTGCTACCCAAAGACCCTCGTTTCCAAATCTTATCCAGACGCCGCAACGTTTTTTCATATTCCTTCAAAAAAGAAAAGGCTTTTTTAGGGTGTAAACGGCAGAATTTAACTAATTCCTTCTTTATATGGCGAACCGCGGAAACGTTTTCCCAGACTTCAATCACTCCGTTATTGATATAATCGACAACCGCCGGAGACTCTTTAACGCGAATATTGAATTGGCTGAGTCCATTATGGAGACGGGACCACAGCTGCTGAATAATGAGGGTGGTGTCTCTGGTATATATTTTTTGAAAAATATGCTTGCTTTTCATATGGAAATTATATCAAAAAACCGCCTAAATGGCGATTTTGTAAATATGGCTGCGAGACCTGGATTCGAACCAGGATAAACGGCTTCAAAGGCCGCTGTCCTACCGTTAGACGATCTCGCAATCATCAGGTAATAAAATATCCTCAAAGAGGATATTATTAAAAATTACATGAAATGTCAAACTAAATACGCGCGTATTTGCGGACGGCAAAAAGGCTGGCCAGGACGTTAATAGCGACTACTACCAAGAATTGCGTACCGAAGATCAAGAAAAAATTATCCACGAAATAAGATAAAATATTTATATCATAACCCGTAAAAAAAGCCTCTAAATACGGCTGCAGAAGAGTCAGGAATGGATAAAAGACTGAAATGATGATCAAGACGCTGATGAGGGCATAAACAATAGCCGAAAACAAATAGGGCATGTAAATGAAGAAGTTAGAGGCACCGACGAGCCGCATTATTTCTATCTCCTGGCGATGCGTATAAATCGCAACCCGGATGGCATTATAAACCACGAGCAAGCTGGTCAGGATAAAAATAGAGATGACGAATAAACCGACCTGATTGACCCGGTTAGTGATGCCGCTAATCTTGTTTAAAATAGCGGTATTATCGGAAAAATCTCGCGATTCTATAATGGGCGTATCAATCATCTTCAGGTTATTGATAAGTAATTCTGACTCGTCAAAATTCTTAGGAATGATCGTCAAGCTCGGCGATAAAGGATTGCGCCCTAATTCTTTCAAAGCGGCCAATACGGCCTGATCATTCTGATATTTTTGCCGGAAAGCATCGATCGCACTCTGTTTGGACACATAAATGACGTTCTTTACCTGCGGCAAAGCGGCTACTCTAGCCTTCAAAGCCATGATTTCAGTCTCCACTGTATCCGGTTTGATATAAAGGCTGATATCGATTTTTTCCTTGATGGCCGTAACGGCGTTATCGCTGATCAAGCGGACAGTTATCAGGGTATTTATGGAAAACAAAGCGAGAAGCAGGATGGTCACCGTCACGATGGTCAGCCAGATATTCCTAACGATATCTTGAAAGCTGAATTTGATAATACGATAAAGCGATAACATAATTTTTTCTTCTAGAGTAAATATTTGCCATGCTCCTGGTCGCTGATGACTTGGCCGTGCTCCATGGCGATAACCCGCTTATTCAAACGGTTGACGATATCCTTATTATGCGTGACAAGGATGACGGTCGTTCCGAATTTATTGATACGGAGCAAAAGATCAATAATTTCATTAGCATTTATCGCATCTAAATTGCCAGTCGGCTCATCGGCTAATAATATTTTCGGCTGATGGACTAAAGCGCGGGCAATGGCCGCTCTTTGCTGTTCGCCGCCGGAAACCTCGTTCGGGTAGCGGTTCTTCTTATCGTCTAAGCCGACTATCTTCAAAACGCTCGGCACTATTTTCTTTATTTTCGCCGGACGACCGCCAGAAACTTGCAGGGCGAAGGAAACGTTTTCTTCTAATGTCTTCTTCGGCAACAACTTGAAATCCTGGAAAATAACTCCGATTTGCCGACGCAAATAAGGCACTTCCCGTTTGCTGATCCGGGTAATATCCCAATCTCCGACGCTGACCCGGCCGGAATCTACCCGCTCTTCGCCTATCAGCAGGCGGACTAAGGTCGTCTTCCCGGCGCCGCTCTGGCCGACGATGGAAACAAATTCGCCCGGCTTGACGGCTAGGCTGACATTCTGTAAGACTTTTATTTTATTGCCGTAGGTCTTGGAAATGTTTTCCAGCTTGATCATAGACGTAAGATATATTTTGGCGCAGATTATTTCTTAATGAGACGTTCGCCGTAACGGATCAATTGTTCATTATCCAGGAAATTATTCGCTCGGCTGCTGGAGCCGAAATTGACGGAAATAAGATTCCCTTGAGGCGTAGCCACTCGTGTCATCAGACAGTACCCGGCCTCATCCAGATAACCGGTCTTGGAACCGATGATCTGATAAGTGTTCGTGCGCAGCAATTGATTGGTATTGGTCAAAGTGTGAGCCTTTTTGGTGTTCCGGGTTTTGAAGCTATAGCGTTCGGTCGTACTGATTTTTTTAAGAAGCGGGTTCTTGAAAACTTCTTTAGTTATTATAGCATAATTAAATGGAGAACTCACATTCTTAGGGGATAGGCCGGTCGGTTCGATAAAATGCGTAGAAGAAGCGCCCCATTTTTTTACTTCTTGATTCATCAGATCAATGAATTTATCCCGAGATAGTCCACTAACGCGCACTAAGCTTTCTATGGCATTGTTCGCGGAACCGACTAAAGCGCTATAAAGGAGGTCTCCTACCGATAGGGTCTCTCCGTCCCTTACTTTCAGGCGGGCTGATTCGCCGGGAGAACAATAACGATTATTATACTCTTCATCCGCCTTCTTATACGTGACGATTTTGTCCAAACTAGGTTTCGTGTCCAAAAAAATCTTAGCAGCCACTAGTTTGGTCAGGCTGGCCAGAGGCGAGACGGTGTCAGGATTTTTTCCCCAAAGTATCTGGCCGTCCTTTTCCAGCATGATAACAGCCGAAGAGGCGGTCAGCTGCAGCTCGCTCGTCGTCTGCGGCACCGCTTTTTTAGCTTCCGGAATCACTATCTTAAGCGGCTCTACTCTGACCGAAATCAGGCCATCGGCCGTGGAAGCGATACGGCTGAAAGCGACCTTATCTAAATCAACCACTCTATCCGGATGTTTCCCGCGATCCGGGCCCCAATCATTAACCGTGACATCTACATATTTATTATTAGCTAAATTATAGACTCTCAAAACCGACCCTTTCGCAAAATCAGGCGAGGCGGTAAACAGGCCGTTCTTGAATTTATACCAGCTGGCCTGGCCGACCGTCATCAGGTCGGGATTAGACAAGACTATCAAGCGCCCCGATGTAGAAACCGTCGTCGCGGAGACGTACCTTTCGTTAGGCGAATCTTCGGTTTTAAGCGGCCACCATTTGCCGCCCACCGGATCATAAGCATAAATCTGTTTGAAATAACCATTCTTTTCCGGATAATATATGCGTACGGTCAGCGGCCGGCTCGGGTCATAAAAGCCGGCGGTCGTAAAAGCATAGTCGTAAGCCGGCGTCAGAGCTTCCTTTTCCCAGGGCAAGCCGGACACATTGGGATCAGCAGAAATATCCAAAGTAACAGGAGCGGTAAAAGCCGAAATATCATACTTTATTTGCAAAGCGCCGGCATTTTCCGCGCGGCCGGCTAAGGGGACAATAAATAAAAATAATCCGATAAGCCAAAAGAATTTTCTAGATTTCATAATCATAAGGCACTGATTGACTAAAATGATTTAATAAGTCTATAATATTACACGATTAAAGCGGGTGTCGTATAATGGTCATTACATCAGCTTCCCAAGCTGAGGAAGGCGGTCCGATTCCGCTCACCCGCTCCCGTAAATAAATTTCCGGGCGCTAAACTAATTTCCATCTATTGCCGAGATAGCTCAGCTGGTAGAGCAACGCACTCGTAACGCGTAGGTCAGGGGTCCGAATCCCCTTCTCGGCTCAATTAAAAAAATAATGCCACCATTTCTGCAGATTATTGCCAGCGCTGGCGGTCGTGGTGGCCGAAGTCTCATCAATATCAATTTTTTTATCTTCCACGACGATCACTCCTTCGCCAGGTTTTTTTAAATTCAAATTCAGGCGCGCCTGTTCCTCTAAAGATTGATCTGATTGCAAATATGCGACTAAATCCTTCAGCTGCCTGTTCTGGCTTTCAAACCCGTTGATCTGGCTTTTGACATCGGCGATTTCCTTTTCCACCAAACGGCGCTGGCTATAAGTTTTAGCGAGCGGAAATATTATAACGACTAGAAAAACTAGGCCGATGATAGCCAAAAAACGCTGGCTAGAAACCAGACGATAGAAGAAATTATCGGATGACGATCCCGCCACTGGATTTAAAACGCGCGGATGGTTTTTATTTTTTATCATTGTTTACTATTATAGCACAAAAACCCGCGCCGCTAAACCAAAAAATTAACGGGTCTTAGGAGTGACCCAAAATCCCATATATTTACCGAGCATCAGGCGAATTTGCGCTTCTAAACAAGGCACCGCCCCGAAAATTATAATAGTTACCGGAACAGCCAGCCACTCCAAACTCATCATTATCCTTTTCCAAAAACTATATTCTTGCGGTTTCTTCGGCAACAACAAAGCGGAGACGACCGCGGATAATACCAGCCCGATCATAGCGACGCTCATTAGATTCTGGGTAACCGAAGGAAGATTCCCTGAGAGGACGGTGGAATTAAAGCGATCTCCGCCCAGGAGCATCGGCAGCCAGCCGACGATAGCGATAATCAGGGCGTTGGTCGCCCAGGCGTTAAAACCATAAATCTGGATTATGATATGGCCGATTATTTTTTTCTTATCGAAATCTCGATTATGCCAGCGCTTACCGGCATTGAATAATAAATATGGAATATTTTCACCCCCCCAAGCCCAACGTCGTTGCTGTTTATAAAGGCTCTTAGCCGTCTTCCACAAGCTTTCATCGTGAGTCACGTCCATAGATAGTTCATAGTAAATAGGCTCTACCCGATAATGCCCGTCATAATACATGAGGCAATGCCAAAATATCCGAGAATCTTCAGAGACATTCGTGGTTGACCAAAAACCTATTTCTGATAACGCCTGCCAAGTCATGGAGTGGGAAGAATAAGTAACCAGGCTCTCTTGGCGGACCTGCATTATCATCTGCCAGAAAGTATTGGATGAGGCGGCGACACGTGAAAAAAACGGGGCGTTCCAAATATTATTATGGTAAACCGGAACCGGCTGATAACTGGTATGGTAAGGATCGCTTACCGTTAAAAATTTATAAGAAAGGGCGAAAAAATAGCCGGGCTGGACAACGGTATCAATATCAAAGACGCTCACCAGGATCTTGGCATAATCCAATCTTTCTGGATCGATGATCTCGGCTTTAGCCTGCTTGGCCGCCCAAGCTTGGTTCGCTCCTTTGCCTTTCAATTCGTTCGGCAAACCATCGGGATGGAAGCTGACGATAAAACGTCCGAATTTAGAGGAAAATTCCTGACGCATTATCTCGGCTCGGCGTCGAGCGTCTTCGCCGGCCCGCTCTTCCATAGCTAAGGCGATAATAAATCTTTCGGGCGGAAATCCGTCAGCCAAGAGAGAAGAGAGGGCTGTACGCAATATATCCAAACTCTCATTGACATTAGGCAAAATGATCAAATGCCATAAATTATCCCAAGATATTCCTTGTCGAGCCAAGCAATCAGCCGGTAAATCATCTGATCCGGACTGATCGTCTACCAGCGCCAAGCATTTTTGGCGCCAATCGGTCCGAAGTCCGACCTGTAAACGATGGTATGAAGTAATCAAGAATATAGCCATATAAATAACCAGGAGTAACCAGTAGACATCGAACGCGATAATAAAATAAGCCACCCACACTGGCTTAAAATAAGATAAGATTGATAATAAAAGAAGGGAAAAAATCGATAAAAATCCGGGAAAAATTTCTAATAACCGATAAATTCGGCGATCACGGCCGCTTAAATCAGTCGCTTTGCCTATTTTCAGATAATTAATAGCTTGTTCCATAGTATTTAGACGGCTCTAGCCCAATCCTAGACGACACCTCTTCGTTTTAGCTCAAAAAAGCAATCGGCGCAAGCTTTGACGTCAAAAACCGCATCATGAGCCTCGGGAAAACTGCTAGAAAATAAGCAATGATAAAGCTCGGTCAAATTCGGCCATTTATAGCTGCCGCGGCCGTTGGGAAGGCGGCAGTACTGGACGCTGCTTTTCATGGTACAAATTTTATCGGCTGACGATAGAAAATTAGGGAGAGATTCCCGCAATAATTCGGCGCCGACTATCTTCTCATCAAAATCTATGTTATGAGCGACAAGGTGGGCAGCACCTTTGACGTCCCGTAAAAAATGCTCCAAGGCTGAGTGAAGCTTGACTCCGTCTCTCAAGGCTCGCTCCTGAGAAATGCGATGAATTTTCGTAGATTCCGGCGGGATGATAAAGCCTTCCGGCTTAATAATATAGTTATAGCTCTCCCATTGATTACCCTCGGCGTCATATAAGCTCCAAGCGATCTGGACGATACGCGGCCAATTTAAAAAATCATCAAGCGGCGCTTGATAATTACGAGGCAGACCGGTGGTTTCCGTATCAAAAAATAAATACATAATCTAAAAGCTATTGTTAGTAATTATGACCTCTTCTCCTTCTTGTAAATCCTTTTCTTCATAATGATGATCCGGCCGCTCCGTTTTGAGAGATGAGGAGGCGGGACGGCTCTTTATTTCTCTACCGCGAAAATCGCGCGGAGCAAGGTTAGGAATATCGTTCAAAGAAAGGCTCGGAGAAGAAGCGGCAGCCGGCTCCTGAGAATCAAGGGCGAATTTTTCCTTTTCCTGCTCTTTGGCTTCGCGGCGCGCTTCAACTTCTAGCCGTTTTTCCTCTTTTTTTTTACTTAGACATTCCCGGCAATAGACCGGACGGATGCCATCCGGCTTAAAAACGGTGGCCGTTTCTTTCCCGCAATTACTGCAAATAGCCGGATAACCGCTCTTGGAGTCTGTCTTAACGGGTTGCGAAAAAACGGCTGGCGTCGTCCGTTTGATTTGAGGAGCAGTGGAAACTGGAGGAGACGATTTCTGGCTAGCCGCGCCGACATTTTTAGGCGGCGAGGAAACGGCGGAAGCTTTTAAAATATTAGCCTTAGCTGAAGAAAAATCGCCATGCGGCACCCGATCATTCAAGATTATATTTTTCTTGCCCGCGGCCCCCTCCGGTTCACCGCCGTCATTATCGTGCCAGCTCATAATCTTTTCCTCCACCGAAGCGCGATCAGAGGCATACTTTTGACGAGAATATTCAATGACTTTCTGAGTATTGCCGGTCTGCTCATCGTCGCGCAGAGGCGGCAAGCCGGCGGCCGAAAACGGAGAGGAGGCGATGCCGTCGATCATCAGCTTCAGATACATTTCATATTTCGGTAAATTGACCAGATCTTCCTCCGTAAAAGTCGGCGTAAACTCTTTGACTAGCTCTTCGGCGTCGGCCGCTCCGACACGGAAGACCACCATAGTGCCGACATTGCCAAAAACGGCTGGTTTCACTTTCTCGCTCAACTGCTCGATATATTGATGGGCTAAGATCAGATTCAAACGATACTTACGCGCCTCTGATAAGATATTGGCGAAACTATCGGTAGAAAAATTCTGGAACTCATCAATATATAGATAGAAATCCCGGCGTTCGCGTTCCGGCACGTCTACGCGGCTCATGGCGGCTAATTGTATCTTAGTGATCATCATGGCTCCTAAAAGAGCGGAATTATCCTCGCCGATGCGCCCCTTGGACAGATTCATGATAAGAATCTTGCCATTATCCATGATATCGCGGATATCAATAGATGATTTGACTTGGCCGATGATGTTTCTCATCAAGGAATTAGACAGGAATTGGCCGACTTTATTCTGAATAGGAGATACGGCTTCAGCCGCGAACTTGTCAGCATAGCCAGAAAATTCTTTTTCCCAAAAAGCCTTAACGACCGGATCTTTGATATTAGAAACCACCCGCTTCCGATAATTCTTATCGGAAAGCATGCGGACAACGCCCAAGAGAGTTGATCCTGGAAAATCTAAGATAGCGAGGATGGCGTTACGCAGAATATACTCTAAGCGCGGCCCCCAAGAATCGGCCCATAGTTTTTGAAAAACCCCGATAAGTCCGGAAGCGACCAGATGCCGCAAGTGCGATTCAACCTGTTCTACGACATTGAAGGCTATAGGATAATTAATATCTGCCGGATTAAAATAGACGACGTCCTTAACCCGATTATCGGGGATATATTCGATGATTTTTTCGGCCAGATCGCCATGCGGATCCACGACAGCCACGCCGTGGCCGGCGCGGATATCATCCACTATCATATTCTCCAGAATAGTCGATTTACCCATGCCGGTTTTTCCAACCAAATACATATGGCGGCGACGGTCGTCGGTCTTGATGCCGAATCTTTTAGATTCGTTGCGATAGGTTGTCTGGGCAAAGACTGCGATATCCTTCATACC
Organism: bacterium; assembly: GCA_021806615.1. GTDB lineage: Bacteria > Patescibacteriota > Patescibacteriia > Patescibacteriales > UBA12465 > UBA12465. Next base: position 49,998 of record JAJZRB010000006.1, read on the forward strand.
TGTTTATTTAAAAATTAACCGCGGACTTCACATAAACCAACATATTTTCGCCCGATGGCCGCAAAATCCTCCATATCTTTATTGTTATACGCAGCGCGAGACTGATAGCTGGCATTGACTAGGCCGGTATCTGATTTAAAGTTCTGTAAATACCACTTGCTAGCTCCTTTGATTATTTCTCCCATGCTAGCAAAATCTTTCCTGTCCAATAGTCCGGGAACAACCGTGGTCCTGAATTCATAAGGCAGGCCGCTAGTCATTATGATTTTAACACTTTTTTGCAAACTTTTACAGTTGACCGGAGCGCCGACCACCTCTTTATACTTATCTAGAGGCGCCTTTAAATCCATGGCGATATAATCGATTAATTTTTCTTTTATCAGCTGAGACAACATCTCAGGATTAGTCCCATTAGTATCCAGTTTGACTAAATAACCTATTTTTTTTATTTTTTTGATAAAAGAAGGCAGGTCGGGGTGCAAAGTAGGCTCCCCGCCTGTAATGACTACTCCTTCTAGTCGGCCGAATCTCTCTGATAAAAAAAGAAAAAGGTTTTTAGTGGAAAGCTGGGAAAAACCTTTTTCTTTTTTATTTTTTACGTCCTTCCCGACTTGGGGCAGGACAAGCATAGGGTTATAGCAGAAGTGGCAACGGAAATTACAACCTTGGGTGAAAATGATGGCCGCTAGATGATCGGGGTAGTCCAAAAGAGTCAATTTCTCTAAACCACCGATAATCATAGCCTTAAAATTTACTCGCCGACCTTAAAAGTCTTGCGGTCTTTATACTCTGAGGCCTTGCCGGGATTGTAGTTCCTGACTGGCGTTAACCAGCCGACGACACGGCTGTAAACGATACATTCCTGTCTTTGCGTTTGTATGGGGCTCATATATATCTCTACGATCCAAGTAACATACCGCGATATGTTGCCTGCAACGTGATTTAATTATAGATGATATTTATTTAAATTACAAATTAGCGGCTTGGTTCTGGGCGGAGACTGTCTCGGAGATATTTTCCTGATAACCCAGTTCTTCGTCGCACTTCGGACAATATTTATGTTCGCCGGAAAGGTAGCCGTGCTTAGGACAGATAGAGAATGTCGGCGTGATGGTAAAATAGGGCAAGCGGTAATTCTCTACAATCTTCTTGACCAACTTCTTGGCGGTCTCGCCGTTAGGCAGCCTTTCACCTAAGTAGCCGTGTAAAACTGTGCCGCCCGTATACTTGATTTGCAGATCATCTTGTAAATCAAGCGCCGAAAAAATATCGTCCGAGAAACTGACATGTAAGTGAGAGGAATTGGTGTAATAAGGGTCGGCCCCCTGTCTTTTAACGGATTCCGTATTAGCGCAGATAATACCGGGGTAAAGCTGCTGATCTTTCTTGGCGAAACGATAGGTCGTTCCTTCGGCCGGAGTCGCTTCTAAATTATAGAGGTTATTAGTCTCATTCTGGAAATCCATCAACTTTTCCCTCATGAAATCCAGGATTTCTCCGGCAAAAGCATGCCCCTCTGACGTAGAGATGTCTTTCCCCATCAAATTTAAGACAGCTTCATTCATGCCGTTGATGCCGATAGTTGAAAAATGGTTTTTCCAATAAGATCCGAAGCGCTCTCTGATATTATCCAAATAAAACATGGAGTAAGGGTATAGGCGGTCATCAGTAAACTTCTCAATTATCTTACGCTTGATTTCTAAGCTTTCCTTAGCTAACTCCATCAATTTATTGACCCGCTCCTTGAATTCTTCCTTACTCTTGGATAAATATCCGATACGAGCTAAGTTGATAGTCACAACTCCCAAAGATCCGGTTAGAGGATTAGCTCCGAACAGGCCGCCACCACGTTTGCGCAACTCCCGATTATCTAATCGCAAGCGGCAGCACATGGAACGCGCGTCATCGCGCTTCATATCTGAATTCACAAAATTGGAAAAATAAGGAATACCATATTTAGCTGTCATTTCCCAGACCGGCTTCAAACATTCGCGGTTCCAATCAAAATCTTTATCAACATTATAAGTCGGTATCGGGAAACCGAAGACCCGGCCGGTAGAATCTCCGGCTAACATCACTTCGGCAAAAGCGGAATTGAACATGTCCATCTCAGCCTGGAAATCCTTATACTTCTCCGGCATGATTTCCCCGCCGATAATAGCATTCTCTTCGCCGATCATCGGGGACGGGGTAACGTCCAGCGTCACATTGGTAAATGGGGTTTGGAAGCCGACGCGAGTCGGTACATTTATATTAAACATGAATTCTTGCAAACCCTGTTTTACTTCCTTATAGGAAAGGTTATCGTAACGGATAAAAGGAGCCAAATAGGTATCGAAATTAGCGAAAGCTTGCGCTCCGGCAGCTTCGCCCTGCATAGTATAGAAAAAATTTATGATCTGCCCCAAAGCGCTGCGGAAGTGCTTAGGCGGATTGCTTTGCACTTTCTCATTGACTCCTTTGAATCCTCGTATCAGAAGATCCTTCAGATCCCAGCCGCAACAATAAGGGGCTAGCAAGCCTAAATCATGGATATGGAAATCGCCGTTAACGTGGGCCTGCCGGATATTTTCCGGATATAGTTTATTAAGCCAATAGCGAGCGGAAATGGAAGAGGCGATATAATTATTCAAACCCTGGACAGAAAAACTCATATTGCTATTCTCTTTCAAACGCCAATCTGCCTTGCCTAAATAATCCTCCATCAATTTATTATCAGCAGTCGCGGTATTTATATCGCGCAATTGCCTATGCTGTTCCCGATAAAGGATATAGGCTTTAGCGATCTGGATAAGTTTATTCTCAATTAAAATCTCTTCCACGATATCTTGGACTTCTTCTACGGCCGGAATACTAGACTTATGAAATTTCTGATTCAAACGTAAAGAAATCTGACTGCTAAGCTTATTAGCGAGATGATGATCGTCAATGCCTGTCGCTAATGCGGCCTTATAAATCGCCTTGGTAATTTTATCCTGGTCAAAATCAACGATCTCCCCGGATCTTTTTATCAGCTTGCTTATGGTCTCAGACATATTATTTCTTCTCATGGATTAATTTATTTAGCTCTTTTCTGAACTCATGGGCATCCTTGAAGGATTCATAGACTGAGGCATAGCGGATATAAGCGACCGGATCGACTTTCTTAAGATTTTTCATAACCATTTGTCCGATCTGCCGGGAAGTAATTTCTGTCTTTTTCAAGCGCTGCAGATCCCTTTCAATCGAATGGATCAATTTTTTAAATCGGTCTTCGGTAATCGGACGCTTCTCGCAAGATTTCTTCAAGCCATTCACCATTTTCTCCCGGCTGTACGATTCGCGCCGTCCATCGCGCTTAACGATGACTAGATCCAGAAGCTCTATCTCCTCATAGGTGGAAAAACGAAAACCGCACTTCAAACATTCGCGACGACGGCGTATTGATAAGCCGTCTGGCGCCACTCGGGAGTCAACGACCTTAGTATCAGGGAAATAGCAAATAGGACATTTCATAATAAACCCTATATTTTGTGTCTTTTATACCGTCAAACCACTAAATGTTGTATTACATCTATATTTTAACAAAATTTTATCTACGGGTCAATTCAGCTAATCTTAAAAAAAATATTAAAAAATTATCAAGTTATCCACAGAATTTTAATAAAAAGATAACAAAAATCCGCGCCACTGAATGGGCGCGGACTGCAAAAACTGCCTTTAGCCTATTTTAACCCATTTTTTTCCGAATAAACGCTGGAACGCTGAGATCGTCATCATCTTCTTTATTGCTTGGCTTCTCAGCTTTCTTTTCCAGAGCCGGCTTTACCGGAATATTCTTAAACACGGAAAATTTTCCTTTATTTTTGTCAACATTAGTATTAGACATTAGCTCTTTTTCATTCTCTTTTTCAACAATGAATGTATTCGGGGTGTAAGTCTTGGTTATTTCCCCTTTCTGGCTCTTGCCATGACCGTCAAAACCGGTTGCTACTACTGTAATCTTGATCTGGTCCTTCATCTTTTCATCGACTACAGCGCCAAAAATGATCTTGGCGTCATCGTCGGCGGCAGAGGTGATGACTTTAGCCGCCTCGCTCACCTCGGTCATACTCAGGTCCGGACCGCCAGTAATAGTGAATACAATGCCGCGGGCGCCATCAATTGACATATCTAATAAATTAGAGTTGATTGCGTCCTTGGCGGCCTCTACGGCCTTATTTTCGCCACTAGCCTGTCCGATGCCCATCAAGGCTGATCCGGCATTAGACATAACCGCTTTGACATCGGCAAAATCAGCGTTAATAATGCCGGGGACGGTTATAATTTCAGCGATTCCCTGCACGCCCTGCCGCAAGACGTCATCGGCAATCTTAAAGGCGTCTAATAAGGAGGTCCTTTTATCAATAACCTGTAATAATTTATCATTAGAAATAGTAATGATAGTATCAACCTTATCGGCTAACTCTGAAAAGGCTCGATCGGCGATATTCTTCCGCTGTCCGCCCTCGAACATGAACGGTTTGGTGACAACAGCCACTGTCAGGGCCCCCAAATCTTTAGCGATCTGAGCGACTATCGGCGAAGCGCCAGAACCGGTCCCGCCTCCTAAGCCGCAGGTAACGAAAACCATGTCGCAGTCTTTTAACACCTCTCTAATTTCGTTCTGCGACTCCTCGGCCGCGTTCTTGCCTAAATCAGGGTTCATACCGGCGCCCAAGCCCCTTGTCACCGTCTTACCGATATGTATCTTTTCTGTAGCCTTATTATAGTGCAAAGCTTGGACATCAGTATTTATCGCGACGAAACCGACGCCTTTTATGCCGCCAGAAACCATGCGATTAATGGCGCTTCCGCCGCCGCCGCCGACACCGACTACTTTTATCTTTGCAAAAGTTTCAATTTCCGGTTTTACTTCCGCCATAAAATTATCTTGAATTAATTATTTACTTAGGCATTATCTTGTTCCAGAGTCCTTTAGTCTTTTCTAGCAGCCCTCCGAGGCTCCGCTTAAATGAATTATCCCCTAAGTTTTCGCCATCGGTATGGCTCCCCCAGATAACAAGGCCGAGCGCTGTCAAGAATTCGGGATTTTTAACCTTATCGATAATTACGTTGATATTCTTAGCGACGCCTAAAGCCGCTGGCAAGCGTAATTTTTTCTTAGAGGCTTCTACTAGCCCGTCCAACTCTGCGCCGCCGCCGACAAAAATAACTCCGGCCGGCAACATACCGGAACGATCTATCTTTCTGAACTCATTATCAACCTTATCAAAGATCTCTTCTACGCGCGCGTTGATAATCTCTGCTAGATACTTACGCGAAATGACATTAATATCATCATTGACTTCTTCTTCTTTGACTAATTGGCTGACATCAACTTCGTCTTTCTTATCCACTTCCTCGACGGAGGCTGTGCCATATTCACGCTTGATCCGTTCTGCCAAGTTAATCGGACAGCGCAAGCCGATAGCGACATCAGAGGTGATATGTTCAGCGCCAATCGGCAAAATAGCCGTATGAATAAGATTCCGCTCTTCATAGACCGCGAGCGAAGTCGTAGATGATCCTAAGTTTATCAAAGCCACTCCTAATTCTTTCTGTTTAGTACTCAAGACAGCTTCAGCGGCCGCAAGCGGCGCGATTACCAGGTCTTCTATTTCCAGCCCCGTCCGATAAATGGCTTTAGTCAGATTCTTGATCTGGGTGCTAAGCCCCTGGACGATCAAAGTCTCTACTTCTAAACGGATGCCGTTCATGCCGATAGGGTCTTTCACGTCTCCTTGATTGTCAACGCTGAACTTGATCGGAATAACATGGAGGATCTCATAATTGACTGGCACGGCCAAGGCGCGAGCCGCTTCTATAGCTCGATTGACATCATTCTCATTTATTTCTCCATCGCTGCGTCCGACCGCCACCACGCCCTTAGAGCGCTCACATTTGATATAGGGGTCATTAATGCTCACCCAAACACGAGCAATCGGCACACCTACTAAGCGCTCCGCTTTTTCTAAGACGGCGGAAATGGAAGAGGTGGTTTCTTCTATGCTATTTACGATGCCGCGGCTCACGCCAGCGGTCGCTCCAGAAACAGCGCCGATTATTTGCAGTTCGTCGCCTGCCGGACCGGTAATTTTTTGACCGATAACTAGGCGAATAGAGGTGGAGCCAATATCCAGGCCAGCGATAACATTATCTTTCATAAGATAAATTTAGATTAGAAATAATTGCTGTTAATATTATACAAAATTTATAAAAATTAAACAATTCCTGCCTAGGTAGAAAGGGCCTAAGAAAAAAGCTGTAAATACCAATTTATTATTCGTTCTCCCCAAATTAGGGTAATAATAGCCCCCAAAGCTAAAAAAGGACCTAAAGCGATGCGCGACTGCCAATTTTTCTTACGCAACCAGAGCAAGATCAAGCTAGCTATAGCGCCAACACCATAGGAAACGACCATGATCAAGAGGAGCGATCCAGCATCAGGGAAAGCCAAGCCCAATAACAGCCCTAACCAGATATCTCCTTCGCCCAAACCGCGTTTTTTGGTTAAAAAATATTGGATATAGAAAAAAATCGTGCCTAGGGCGCCGAAAAAAACTAAAGTTACCCAAGGAATGCCCAAGCTTAGGTTCAGGATCAAGATTACCAGGCTCATCGGCCAAACGATCATCATCGGGACGAGCTGCCAGCGGAAGTCATAAACGAAGATAATGACCAAGGTAATAACCAGGAACCAATCGCGCATCAATAAGAAGCTGAAATCAGGGCTCAACCTATCCATTTGGAAAATGACAAGGAATAAGGACCCCGTAACAAACTCCACGAGAGGATACTGCCAAGAGATTTTTTCATGGCACCGACGGCAACGTCCTTTTAAAAGGAAAAAGCTTAAAAGAGGGATATTATCATACCAAGCGATAATGCTTCTGCACCGCGGGCAATAAGACCGTCCGCCAAGCGTTTCATTTTTATAAAGACGCCAAATAAGACAATTCAAGAAACTGCCGACAATGAGGCCGATAATGAAAACCCAGGCGAAAGATAAAGTAAGCATATAATAAAAATTATTGACTATAGTCATGTTGTAGTTTTAAAATTTCTGAATCATTCGGAGCCAGATGCTCAGCTTGCTTGATATACTCTAGGGCTCGCTCCGGATTTCCCGATTCATAGTATAGGGCGGCTAAAGCAACGGACCAATTATAATCTCCGGA
>JAJZRB010000011.1 GCA_021806615.1 bacterium
CTGAAACTCTATCGTATTCTCTCTTGAATACATCCGGCAATCTTTGCGGAGCGATAATAACGAACCCGAATTTTTTATAGAATGATTCCTTGTCCGGCGAGGTCAAAAGAAAAATAGGTCTGCTTGGTTCTTGAACTAAAATTTTTTCTACTAATTTACTGCCAATTCCTCGATGCCGATATCTTGTTTCTACGGCGAGACTGGATAATTCTAAACAATCACTCTCAAAAATTTTAATTCTTACGCAACCGATAAGCTTATTCTCGTCTTTCGCTACGTAAAATCCATTTATATCGAAACTTGATTTATCGCCGCTCGAACTTTTCAATAGATTAATAATAGGTATCCTGTCTTCTTGGGATGCTCTTGAATATACAATATTAGAATCATTAACCCTAATTCTCATAAACATAGATATTCATATGGGATTATAGCATAAAAACTATTTTATTAATTATTTTGATTTTTTATTGGCTCTCCCGCCTTATTTGCTTTTTAGAATCTGATATTGTAATATCAAAATTATTAATAATTCATCTGGAGGAAACATGCTAATGTTCATAGTTCTTTCGATCGTGGTATTAGGGATTATCGCATATTTAAAAAGCTGGATGGACGTTTGGATCCTATTAGTCATCGGCGGAGTAGCCGGATACTTTCTAAATCCATGGATCCACGCCGTCATGATAATCCTGATGGTAATTTACTATTATAAGAAAAGAAGCGGTAATGATGGAGACACGATCAGGTTCTTTATCACAGCCGCTTTAATCGCCGGGCTCTTGATCGGCAATCTTCTTTACTATCTGCCAATGATACAACTAGATCTCAGCCTGAATATTCACCCCTCCCCGAACTGGTTCATACGTTAAATCCCGGCCAGAGCAACCAAGGTTCAATAATATTGAGCCTTTTTTATTTGGCTCGGCCTATATTCACAGTTATCGACATTCAGCGCTTATTCTGCTATAATCAAGGACTAAACCCTCTCAATCATATGAAATTATTATTGAAATATTTAAAACAATATAAAAAAATACTCCTGATTTCCCTGGCCCTTGCAGCCGTCAACCAGATATTTTCTCTCGCTGATCCGCAGATTTTCCGGCTCATTATCGATAACTATGCCTCTAAGGCCGGCTCGTTGGGAGCGCATGAATTCGTGACCGGCGTTTTATATCTCTTACTCGCCGGAGTCCTGGCCGCGCTCATATCGCGGACCGCTAAAAATTTCCAAGATTATTTCGTTAATTCCGTGACCCAGAAAGTCGGTACGAGCTTATACTCGGATATGATTAGCCACGCCTTTAATCTGCCCTACCAGATCTTTGAAGATCAGCGCTCAGGCGAGCTTTTGCAAAAAGCCGATAAGGCCAGGCAGGATTCGCAACTGCTTATCGCCAGCCTGATAAATATCGTTTTCCTGGCCGCTCTCAGTATGTTAATCGTCACAGCCTATGCTTTTTATGTCAATTGGCTTATCGGCCTGGTCTACCTGTCTATCGTGCCGATCATGGGCTTCACGACGATCGCCATAAGTAAAAAAGTAAAAGCAGCAAGCAAGCGGATCGCCTTAGAATCGTCCAGCTTATCCGGATCCATTACGGAAACCCTGCATAACGTAGAGCTGGTTAAGAGCCTGGGGCTAGAGAAGCAAGAAGCCGAACGGCTGGCCCGGGTCAATAACGATATTTTAAGATTAGAACTGAAAAAAATTACGATGATCAGGACCCTGAGTTTCATCCAAGGAACGATGGTAAATGTCAGCCGATCGGTCCTCCTTTTCTTGATGCTCTGGCTGATCTTCTCCGGACAGATTACCTTGGGAGAATTTTTTACTTTGATGTTCTATTCCTTCGCTATCTTCAACCCGCTTTATGAATTCGGCAATGTCATTTCCCAATACCAAGAAACGCGGGCCAGCTTAGAAGTCGCGCAAGAAGTATTCAGCCGGCAGCCGGAGGCTAAGCCGGCTAACCCGGAAAAAATTTCTAATCTGGAAAAATTCTCTTTCCAGGGAGTGTCTTTCCGCTACAGTGCGGCGGAAAAAGACGCTTTAAGCAATATTTCCTTTACCGCCACTAGAGGGCAAACCATCGCTTTCGCCGGCTTATCCGGCTCCGGGAAATCAACTATCATAAAATTATTAGTCGGCTTATACCGGCCGAGCGCCGGGCGGATAATCATCAATGGGACTGACCGAGAGAATCTTGATTTAGAAAATTGGCGTAAAAATATCGGCTACGTTTCTCAAGACACTCAGCTCTTTGCCGGCACTATCGCCGACAATTTACGTTTTATCAACCCGGCAGCCAGCGACGAAGAATGCCTTCGGGTTCTGGAAGAAGCCTCTATTATTGACATAGTAACTCGGGATAGGGCCGGGCTGCAGGCGAGGATCGGCGAAGGCGGATTGAAGCTGTCGGGCGGAGAAAAACAGAGATTGGCTATCGCCCGCGCTCTATTGCGCCGGCCCCAGCTCATTATTTTTGACGAAGCGACTTCCAGCTTGGATTCGCTTACGGAAAAGATGATCAGCAAGACTATCATGGAAATAAGCGCCAATAATAAAAACATGATCATCGTTCTCATAGCGCATCGACTGTCTACTATCGCCCAGGCTGACATCATCAATGTTTTAGAAAAGGGACGCCTGATAGCCAGCGGTTCGCATGCCGAGCTATTGCGCCGGGACTCGCTTTACGCGGCTATGTGGCGAGAACAGCAGGGACAAAATTAAGAATAAATCTGGATTTAAAAAATCCAACAGATCTGTTGGATTTAATTAGCATAAAGATGCTCTCTTATTTTTTAGATAAGAGTATTCTTGTCTACCGGGATCTGGAGATAACCGCTGATATCCGGCGGAATCTGGGATAAATGGCGTTCGTCAATCGAGCCTAGGATGACAATCGGCGTCGTTTGCGGATCACATCTCAACCGGCCGCCGTCACAACTGCGGATTATTTTGGCCAATTGGAATCCATCTATCATCGGCATTTCTAAATTAGCTAAAATAAAATCTACTCGATGCGAAGAAAGAAGTTCCAACGCCTCCACTCCGTTTCTAGCTAAAATAGCCGAATCAAATATCGGAGATAACATTCTCCTGCAAAGATCGAGGTTGATTTCGTTTTGATCGACGACTAAAAGCACCATAGCGGATCCTCCATTTTTAAAAAGAACGATAAAATAATATTATATTTGGATAAAGATTCAGATCTTATATCGTGCCCGAAGTATAGCAAAGCATACTTCCATGTCAAGTTAGCATAAATTATAGGACCAACCTCGCCCTTGTCAAAAATAAAATGTTTTGTTATCATCAAATTTGTAATAAAAAGGCTCACGCAGCCGTTTTATTTATAACGCGCCTATAGCTCAGTTGGTAGAGCAACAGCCTTTTAAGCTGATGGTCGCTGGTTCGAATCCAGCTGGGCGCACCAATTCCTGGCCCGACTGTCTGCCGGACGCCGCACATATACTGAAAGCCGACTTAGCTCAGCTGGTAGAGCAGCTGTCTTGTAAACAGCAGGTCGTCGGTCCGAATCCGACAGTCGGCTCACTAATGGATAACGCTCGGAGAAACCGCTTTATGGCGGTTTTTTTAAGATCGCAGTGGACAAACTGCGTAAAAACTGTGCTTATTACCGGATAAAATAGGCTTGAAAAATAGCGGCATATCGGTTAAGATAAAAGAACGATAAAGTCTTTTTAAACCTCTAGTAAAAATATGGCGACAAACGATCAAAATTTAATAGCCAAAGTACCGCCGCATAGCCTAGAGGCCGAGGAATCATTCCTGGGTTCTCTTCTAATCGATAAGGATGCTATCATCAAAGTCGCGGATACGGTCATGCCGCAGGATTTTTATAAAGACAGCCACCGGCTCATCTACGAGACCATCAAAGAACTATATGGCAATCAGGAGCCGATCGATATCATCACTCTTGCCAACCGCTTGGAAGAGAAAAAGCAGATGGCGACAATCGGAGGGCGGTCATATTTAGCCCAATTGTCCAACGCTGTCGCTACTTCCGGAAATATCGCCAACTACGCTAACATCATCCAGCGTAAAGCGACACTGCGCCGCTTGCAGCAAGCCGCCGCGGAAATATCCAATATCAGTTTTGACGAGGAACGGGAGATCGATGAGATCCTGGACGAAACCGAAAAGAAAGTTTTCGGCGTCAGCCGCAAATATTTAAAAAATGCCTTTCTACCCATAGACAACCTGCTCACAGCCGCTTTTGAGCGTATTGATGAACTGCATCGCCACAGCGGAAAACTGCGCGGCCTCTCTACTGGCTTTCCTGATCTGGATAATCTATTGGCTGGATTGCAGAAATCAGATCTGGTGATCTTAGCGGCGCGTCCGTCGGTCGGCAAGACTTCCCTGGCCTTAGATATTGCGCGCCAGGCGGCGATTAAGAGCAAGGAGGGGGTCGGCATCTTTTCTTTGGAAATGAGCAAGGAGCAATTAGTGGACCGCATGCTTTGCGCCCAGGCGGGCGTCAGCTTATGGAAAATGCGCACCGGAAACCTCTCGGATAAAGAAGAGGATAACGACTTCGCCCGTATCGGCGAAGCCATGGGAAGATTGGCGGAAGCGCCGATTTATATTGATGACTCCGGCACTCTTTCTATTATGGAAATACGCGCTAAAGCGCGGCGGCTGCAGATGGAAAAAGGCTTGGGACTTATCGTCATCGACTACTTGCAGCTGATGGAAGGGCGCGGAAAATACGGCGATAACCGCGTCCAAGAAATCGCGGAAATAAGCCGTGGCCTTAAATCTATCGCTCGCGAACTGAATATCCCGATACTCGCTCTCGCCCAGCTGTCTCGCGCCGTAGAGCTGACCCATCCCGCTATCCCGAAACTATCTCATTTGCGCGATTCCGGCTCCATTGAACAGGATGCTGATGTCGTCATGTTCATTTACCGCAAAGCGGCTGACCGCGGCTATAATCCGAACGACCTCCCGATGGAAGAGCGCTATAAGGCGGAAATACATATCGCTAAGCACCGCAACGGTCCGACGGGGCGAGTAGATCTGTTTTTTGATGAAAATACCGTCAGTTTCAGGAATATGGCCAAAAGGACGAACGAGCCGGACGCCGTAGAATTTTAATCATAAAAAAATCGTAATTTATTAATTCTATAAACTAAATATGTTCAATAAATTAAGACAATTCAAGGATCTGCGCAGCCAAGCGAAGACTATGCAGAATGCGCTGGCACAAGAAACTATCACGGAAGAAAAAAACGGCGTTAAGGTCGTTTTGAACGGCAATATGGAAGTATTGGAATTAAAGCTGGGGGACGGCTTGTCTAAAGACGCCCAAGAATCTGCTTTGAAGAGCTGCTTCAATGATGCTTTAAAACGCGCCCAGAGGATAATGGCTAAAAAACTGCAGGACATGGGTGGCATCCCGGGAATGAACTAAAGATCCGCACATGCGCTACCCATCAGCTATACAAAATCTGATCGAAAAGCTATCTGCCTTGCCGAGCGTCGGACCGAAAACGGCGGAACGCTATGTTTTCCATCTGCTCAAACAGACACCGGAAAAATTACAGAGTCTAGCGGCAGCCATAAGCGAGCTGAAAGAAAAGACGACGCTTTGCCATATTTGCGGCGCCATAGCCGAAAGCGACCCCTGCCCGATCTGTTCCGATAAGAATCGCCGCGCCGGAATATTGTGCCTCGTGGAAAACTCCCAGGATCTGGCGGCGATTGAAGCGACCAAGCAATATGACGGATATTATTTCGTACTGGGCGGACTGATCAGCACCATCCGGGAAGTAAAACCGAGCGATCTGAATATTCAAAAATTGGTCAACCGTCTCAAGAAAGACTCTATACAAGAAATAATCCTCGCCTTGAACTTCACTTTGGAAGGGGAAACCACCGCCCTCTATCTGACTAAGATCTTAAAAGACCACTTGAAGATAACGCGCTTGGCTAAAGGCCTGCCATCCGGCTCTGACCTGGAATACGCCGATGAGCTGACTCTCGCGAGCGCTCTTAAAAACCGCAATGAATTAAAATAAAAATCCGCGAACCGCGGATTTTTAGAAACCCTCAATGAAGAAAAATATTAAGCGATTTTCAGGATCTTAAGAGCGGTAAACAGTTGGCGATGGCCGACTGTTTTCTTATAGCGAGTCTTATTCTTGTATTTGACGACCGTAACCTTCTGGCCTTTGGCGGTATCTAAGACTTCCGCCTCTACCTTCTCTCCCAAAGACGGCTGCCCCAATTCTAAACCAGCTCCTTCGGCAATAAGCAGGGTATCCAATTTGATTTTTTCCCCTTTTCCCGCTAATAATTTTTCAACTTTAACGGTATCTCCTTCCTGGACTTTATACTGTTTTCCACCGGTTTTAACGACTGCAATTTTTGACATATAGAGTATTTTGCTAATAAAAAAATCAGCTTAGGTCTGAACTATGATAATAATAACAAATATTTGAAAAATGTCAATAAATAGGCTATTATTAACTTAAGACAATAATTTAAGGTAAAAATAAGCTAAAATAAGATAAAATATGGCTAATCTTCTCATAGATGGCGGCCGGAAACTACATGGCACCATAAAAACCAACTCGGCTAAAAACTCAGCTGTCGCTATTTTATGCGCGACCGTGATGATTAAAGGGAAAACCAGCCTGACCGATGTACCTCGCATAGAAGAGGTAAACCGCATTATTGAAATACTGGCTTCTCTCGGACTGAAAATAAATTGGGTCGGCGACCATGATCTAGAAATCATAAACGACGGGCACTTGGATCCGAACCGGATTGACCGCGAAGCTTTCTTAAAAACCCGCTCCGCCCTCTTGCTGATGAGCGCTCTTACCGCTGAATTCAAGAGCTTTTCCCTGCCCAAGGCGGGCGGCTGTAAATTGGGCCGACGGACAGTTAATCCTTACGTCATCGCCCTGAGATATCTGGGTATAAAAGTCAAAGAGGCCTCGACCGCTTATCAGATTAGCTATACTCGCAAGAAAGCGGCGCAATTCACCATGTACGAGTCCAGCGACACCGGTACGGAAAATACCATAATGGCCGCCATCATCGCTCCGGGAGAAACCACTATCCACTTCGCTTCCACTAATTATATGGTCCAGGACCTTATCGTCTTCTTGAAAAAAGCCGGCGCTAAGATCGAGCTGGACGGCATCAAGCTGAAAATTACCGGCGTCAAAGAGCTGCGCCCGGTCAAGAATTATCCGATAATGCCGGATCCGATAGAATCCATGGCTTTCATTTCGCTCGCGATAACTACCAAATCCCCCCTGAAGATAACGAATTGCCCGATTGATTTCCTATTGTTAGAAATAGAGAAGCTGAAAGCGATGGGCCAAAAAATAAAAATCGGACGGCGTTATAAATCCAAGAACGGCTATTTTGATCTCGTGGATATGGAGCTCCCGGTATGCCCGCGCCTAAAAGCTCTGCCGGATAAGATCCATCCACAGCCCTATCCCGGATTGAATATTGATAACCTGCCGCTTTTCGTTCCGATCTTGACCCAGGCGGAAGGCGCGACCCTGGTCCATGATTGGATCTATGAAAACCGCGCTATTTATTATATCGAGCTCAGCCGCTTAGGCGCGAACATCATGCTCCATGATCCGCATCGCGTCACGGTCACCGGGCCGACCGAATTGAAACCGAACGAGGTAGTCTGTCCTCCGGCGCTCCGCCCTTCGATCAATATCTTGATCAGCATGCTGGCGGCCAAAGGACAATCTATCCTCCGCAACTCCTATTCCATAGATCGCGGCTATGAAAATTTATACGAACGGCTAAACAAGCTCGGGGCCGCGATTACCGTCCTTGACCGCTAGGCCTTATGTCTAAAAAAATCCGCGATTATATCTTTTTTATCTTCGTCCTCTCCTTTATCGTCGGCACCACGATAATTTCCCTATACGCCTCAGGCTATAAATTCAATCTTAGCTGGCCGCCGCATATAAGTCGCCTGCTTATCCGGACGGGGATGATTGTTGTAGACAGTGCGCCGCGCGGAGCGACGATTTATCTTAATGATAAGCCGGCCGCCAGTTTTTCCCTCAATCCCTGGAGCAAGCAATATTTAACGACCGCGGCTAAAGTCAAGAATGTTCTGCCGGGCGAATACACCTTAAAGCTGGAGAGGGACGGCTACTGGCCGCTAAGCAAGAAGATCAGCGTCTACTCGGGACAGACGACCTTTGCCGAGAATATCAATCTTTTCCGGGATGACTTGCCTTTTTTTATCACCGCCGCGACGACGAGCGAAATAGCTTTAAGCGCAAACTACAAATATCTGTATATCGCTGGGCCGGGAAAAATCATCACTCTGAAAAATAATGAAGAAAAGACTCTGCCGCTTAACGGCCGCGGCCGATGGCTGAAAAACCAGGATCAGATACTAGTCAAAGGCTGGCTTTTTCCGGTTGATAAAACCGCGGGTATTAATTACAGCCAGACTATCGGCGCCGGAGCGAACAACTGGTATTACGAAGAAAATACTAAGCGCCTTTATTATCAGAATGATAGCCTTATCGCCTATTTAGAGGCCGACAGCCAAATGAGCCATTTAGTTCTCAGCGGCGGCCGCTATCTGGCCTATGAACCGCATGGCGACAGCTTATTTTACGTGGCCGCTGAGAACGGACAAACCATCTTAAAAAAATATTCTCTAAAAAACCAGGCGACAGAACAACAGATGATCCTGCCTAACGTCGGGCACTACTTATTTTCTCCTGACGGACGGCCTTTTATAACTCTATATGACGACCAGAATAAAACTCTCTACTTGATAAACCCGGAAAATTTGGCTGGCGGAAGCCGAACGATAAATAATATAATAAGCTGGGCGTGGCTTGATGATAATACTCTCGTCTATAATAACAACTGGGAAATATACCTGTTTGATCTCCGACAGAATAGTGCCTCTCTCCTGACGCGGGTCGGAGAAGAAATACGGCAAATAATCTGGAATAGCCGGAATGATTATCTGATTTTCTCTACCGACAGCGGCCTGAATGTCTATGACTTGAAAATCGGGCTCATCACGAAAATTTTCCAAGCGGAAAAAATCGGATCGCCGGTCTTAGATGATAAGAACGGAACACTGTATTTCTGGGCGAAGATCGGAAAGCAGGAAGGTATTTATAGCCTGCTCCTCCAGTAAGGATCTCCTATCCGACGAGGAAAACGGCTCGAGCGATATAAAAACCCCGGGATCTAACCGCGGGGTTTTTTAAAAATTGAAAAGCCGGAAATTATTTCTGGCTCAAAGTGTTGATGAGCTTCTGTAAATCAGCGCCTATCTCCTTATCTTTCAGGCCTAGCTTCAGGCTCGCTTTGATAAAGTTGAACTTATTGCCCGTATCCAACCACTCCCCCTCTATCTTTTTGCCATAAATCGGGCGATTATTCTCCAGCATCAGGTCAAAAGCGTCCGCCAAACGGATTTCTCCGGATTTGCCGGATTCCATCTTGTCTAGAACTTGAAAAACCTCCGGGGTAATAATATAGATACCGACAGCCGCCAGATTAGACGGCGCTTCGTTTATCTTCGGCTTTTCGATGAATTTCTTTATTTCATAATTTCCATCGCCTAAATCAAGGCCATCAATGACGCCGAATTTATCAACTTCGCCCGGCGCTACTTCGGATAAGCCGACTACGGAATCGCCATATTTTTCATACATGCTGATAATCTGCCGCAGAGGATGGACCGAGTCGTCAAAAAGAGTATCGCCGAACATGACCAGGACCGGCTCATCTTCCCGCACTAAATGCGCGGCGCACCGGACGGCATGGCCGTCGCCGAGAGGAATCGGCTGGCGGACGTAAGAAAAATTGGCCAGGTTTTCAATCTCTTTCACTTTTTTCAATAAATCCAGCTTATTCTTTTCGACTAGCGTCTTCTCTAATTCAAAAGAATAGTCAAAATGATCTTCAATCGCCCGTTTACCGCGACCGGTGACGAAGATTATCTCCTCGATGCCGGCGCTGACCGCTTCTTCTACCAGATATTGGATGACCGGCTTATCCACGACCATGAGCATTTCCTTCGGCTGTGCTTTAGTCGCCGGCAGGAAGCGCGTTCCGAAACCGGCCACCGGAAAGATGGCTTTTTTAATTTTTTTCATATTGTTTAGTATTTTTTATTCCCCATTTGATAAAATATTTGAGCCAGGAAAAAATATGGCGCCAAGCCAAAGGATCCAAGAATAAGGCTAGGTACCAAGGATGCCGAGCGCTTTGGCGTTGATGATCGTGCAGGACGACCGCCTCCGGATTATAAACGACTCTCAGCCCTCGTGTCCAGATCTGGCGCGCCAGGTCAATATCTTCAAAATACATGAAATAACGCTCGTCAAAACGAGGCGAAAATATATCTCCGTCCGCCAGTCTTATTTCCCTCCGGAATAAGAGGCAGGAGCCCATCAGCCAATCCACCGGGCTGATGGAAGAGTGGTCAAAATCAGTCATCATGAAGCGGTCGCGGCTGGCTTTGAAATAATCGCCCAGAAAAGTCCGGCGCAGGAGAGGCGTGAAGAAATGAGGAAAACGGGCGCAAGATAATTGCAACGAACCGTCCGGATATAATAATTTAGGACCGACTAAGGCGGCGGACGGATCGGATTTCAGGTAATCAACCAGGGTCGGGATAGCTCTCCCCTGGATGATCGTGTCGGGATTGAGAATCAGGATGAATTCGCCGCGCGCCAAAGAAAGGCCCAAATTATTGCCGCCGCCCATGCCGCGATTCCGCGGACTGATAACCAGCTTGATCGCGGGATATTCCCGGCTCAAATAGCCTAAATCATCTCCGGAAGCGTTATCGACGACAATGATTTCGGAACTTAAGCCGCTCCACTCCGCCCGTTGAAGGGCCGCCAGGCAGTTTGCAAGCTTCGCCTGGCTCCGATAATTAACAATGATGACAGAAATATCCATACTAGATAATTGATCTTATTAAACGCCAATATAAATCAAGAAGCGGATTAGCTAAATACTTCAAAAGCGGATTAGCGATTTCCTGGAATTCTATCCGGCCGCTGAAGCGGTGCGCGAGGCTGGAAAACGGCACGACGCTCAGTTCTTTTATCTTACGCTTTTCGCGTTCTAAGCGTTCATAATTTTTCGGGTTGAAAAAATAAGCGTAAATTTTCATTTCCGTACCGAACCATCGGTTCACCAAGGAATAAAAGAACATCCCGGCATCCATAAAAGCCGCGGCCGGGGAGACAAGCAGCAAAAGATAAGCCGGATAGAAAGTCAAAAGGGTCAGGTAACGGTTCCGCTCCATGTAATAAATCATATTTACGCTTCGGGAGAATTCATATTTATGGAAAATGACGGAACGTGGCGCCAGGACGATCTTATAGCCGGCTAATCTTACTTTCAAGCTTAATTCCAGATCATCATGATACATATAAAACTCCTCATTATAGCCGCCGACTTTCTGAAAAACTTCCCGCCTGATAATGAAAGAGCAGCCGCTCGCATAGCCGTCTATTTCCGGATAACCGTCGATATGCCTATCCGGCTCGCCATAGGCGGAAGTAAAGCCGAAGCCTAAAAAATGGATGACATTACCGAGGCTATTTATTCGCGGCCCCTCCTTTTCCTTCCCAGTGCGCGGAAAAAGCAGGATCTTAGACTGGGCGATTGCCGCTTCAGGATTGTCGTCAAGAGCCCGGACCAGGGCGCTCAGCCAATCAGATCGCATTTCCGTATCCATATTAACGGCCACTAAATAATCGCAACCATCGACGATAGCCTGGTAAAAACCAAGATTATTAGCGGCCGTATAATTACCGTCCGGCCGCGGCAGAACAATAGCCTCCGGATAGTTGTCTTTCAGATAGGCGGCGGATTCCGGCGTCGCCGCGTTATCAACGATATAAATCTTGACCCGTTCAGCCGGGTAATCCTGAAGGCGCAAAGAATCGCGGCAAGCGCTTAAGAATCTGGCCGCGTAATCCTTATAATTCACTAAAATTATCGCTACTGATTTCTCCATAATCATTTGATAAAAAATCGGACAAGAGACCAAGCTGATTTCAAGGATAAAACTTCCCAAGCCCGGCCCCACTTAGAGAAATAGGCAAGCATGGAGTCCCGGAAATATCTTTGGCTCTCGCTCCGCCCGACTTGCTTGAAACTCTGGCCGACATAGTCCAGACAGGTGGCCGCCGGCGTATACCAGATTTCGCCGCCTAATTCATGGACCTGGCGGCAAAAATCCACTTCTTCAAACCAGATGAAATAGCGCTCATCCAGTAAGGGCGGCGCGGATTGGCTGATCTTTTGATAAGCCTCTCGATTGATCAGGAAAAACGCGCCGCGGATAGAATCGACAGATGCGGCTGACTCATAATTAAAATCGGCGCATAAATAACCATTGACCACCCCCGGGAATAAGTGAGGAATCTTCAA
>JAJZRB010000007.1 GCA_021806615.1 bacterium
TCCCCGTACTTATCCATCAGCAAGATGTCCGTCCGGGCTTAGCTAATAAGCTGATGGCGCCTGGCGCCAGGGTAATCACCGTAACTTTTGAAAAGTCTCTATCTGATTATGGATCCCGCGCCGTTCTGATAGGGAATCCTATCCGAGAAGCCGCCATTAACGGCAGTCAGTCGGCGCCTGAAGAAATCAGGCGTCGCTACCTGTTGAATTCGGATAAACCTTTAGTCTTGGTGGCTGGCGGCGGAACCGGCTCCACGGCGATCAACAAGCTTATTTTAAAAATCATCCCGAGCTTAAGCGATTTTTGCGAAGTTCTTCATCTGACCGGACCAGGCAAGCTGGAAGAGGGGATAATGAATAACGCTGACTATCAGGCGCGGGAATTCGTCGCGCCGGATGAGCTCCTGAATCTGATAGCCGCCTCTGACCTGGTCGTTTCCAGAGCGGGACTGGCGACCCTGACCGAATTATCCTTTTTAAGTAAGCCGGCGATTTTGATCCCTATTCCGGATTCGCATCAAGAGGATAATGCCGCGGTTTTCAGCGCCGCTCAAGCGGCCATCGTCTTCGAGCAGAGAGAATTGACGCCGGACAGATTAGCGGCGGAAATAAAGCGGGTTTTAATGGACCAGGTCCTGCGCGACAAGCTCAGCCGGAATATCGCTAAAGTCATCAGGCGGGGTGCCGCGGGGAAAATGGCCGGCCTTATTGAGGAAATCCTGGGGAAATAAAAAATCCTACCGATGCGGGCAGGATTTGGGGTCGCGATTTTTAAGGAGGGAACTTTTTAAGCCTGATCGGAATGATGGTTATGAGTATCAAGCTGGATATAATCAGGGCATAGAAGATAATTATGTCTGGCATGGATCTCGCCAGAGCCCTGGGATCCGCCACTGCTTCGCTGAATACCCCGATTTTTACCAGGAGATTCAGATAAGCCAGGGCGAACATGGAGCCGAAAATGATGATGAAGATATTTAGCGCTTTTCTTATCTTTTTAGTCCGGTCGGCAGACGCCCTCTTATTTCCGTTGTCTCCATCCTGTTTATGGCCATAATATATCGCGGCATAGAAAAAGGATAGAGAGAGATAAAGCGAAACGATCTTTACTACGTGTCCAGATTCTCCGGAAAAAGAGGCTAGAAAAGCGAATATGTCGGTTTTTAACAATCCGTTTATGAAGAAAAAAACCGAAAGTGAAGCGAAAATGATGATTTTTAATTTCATTTTTCCTCCAGAAAAATTTTTAATGATACAATGTTGAGACGTGTATTAATTGGTGGTCTTTGATTTTAAATTACTATACTAATAAATATTTGTCAATTATGCCCATAAAATCAGCTAAGAATAAAAATATATACTTTATCGGCATCAAAGGTGTCGGCATGACTATGTTGGCGCAGTTTTTGGCCGGTGAGGGCGATAAGATAAGCGGCTCGGATATCGCCGACTCATTTTTGACCGATAAAGTCCTGAGGGCTTCAAAAATAAAGGTTTTTTCGCCGTTCAGCGCGGAGAATGTCCCGGTTGGTTCCGACTTGATCGTCTATTCTTCCGCCTACAATGAGAATAATAATCCGGAACTGGCCTTTATCAAGGATCACCCTAACCTTTTTAAAAAAACGAAAATCTTGCCCTATGCCGCCGCGCTTGGCACTATTTTTAACCGCCATTACGGCGTAGCTGTCTGTGGCAGTCACGGAAAAACCACGACATCTGCCTGGCTCGGATACGTCTTATGGCGTTCCGGACTAAAGCCGAAAGTCCTGGTCGGCTCCCGCGTGCCGCAATTCAAAGGGAGCAGCTTGAATGGCGCGTCGCAGTATTTTATCGCGGAAACGGACGAATATCAGAACAAATTGCGATATTTCCAGCCGCGCGGCGTAATTTTAAATAATATCGACTATGATCATCCGGATTTTTACAAGACTAAAACATCCTACGCTAAAGCTTTCTCTGATTTCGTCAAGAAAATTCCCGCCGCCGGATTTTTGATCGTCAATAACCGCGACAGAGAAAGCCGAAGAATAAAGAAATATTGTCGCGGGCAAGTGATTAGCTATGATCTGGTGACGGGCTCTTACGGATCAGGCGCGGATTATTTAGCTTATGACCTGCGCCTGGAAAAAGGTTGGCAGATCTTCAAATTAAGCTATAAGGATCAAGACTTAGGTGAATTCAAGATCAGCCTTTGGGGTGAACACAATGTTTTAAACGCACTGGCTGTTATCGTCGCCGCCCGCCAGCAAGCGGTGCCGCTCATCGCTTTAAAAAAACATTTAGCCGGCTTTAAAGGGACGGAGCGGCGCGCTCAAGTCTTAGGCCGCTATGCCGGCGCTTTGATCATTGACGACTATGCGCATCATCCGACGGAAATAAAAGCCACTGTCTACGGCTTGCGCCAGCGCTATCCCGCTAATAGGATCATCACGGTTTTCCATCCGCATACGTTTACCCGGACTAAAGCTCTTTTCCAGGACTTCGTCCGCAGTTTCGCGGATACTGACGAACTTATCATCCTGGATATATATGGTTCGGCCCGGGAGAAGAAGGGCGGAGTTTCCAGCCGGGGATTAGCGGCTGCGATAGATAAAGCCAACCGCCAGCGCGGCGTCAAGCAATCTGTCCGGCATATCCCGACGATAGCGGCCGCCAGCGCTTATTTGCGCCGCCGCTTGGCGCCTGCCGACATCCTCTTGCTTATGGGGGCTGGCGATGTCTTCCGGATAGGCGCCGAGCTTTTGAGAAAAAAATAATTTTTTATCGTCCGACCGCTTATGACTGATAATAAGGCTAAAAAAATAGATATAGAAAGCATACCTTGGAAATTATTCTGGGCGGAATTATGGCGCTTTATGGAGCCTTTTCGGAAATTCTTTGCCGTCATCCTGACCTTTATTATCATATCCGCGGCTTTGGATATCGCCTCGCCCTATATCTTGAAATTGGTCATTGACGGCTTGAACGGCTTCAACCTGAACGATCTTCCCTTATTGCTACGGTTTATCGCCTTGTATTTCATATCGGAAGAGGTCAGCGTCGTCATCGGTTATTTCGGCGATCGGAAGATACTCCGCCTATTAGTGGATGTCGAATACTATCTGGGCCTCAAGGCGCAGGAAAAATTAGTCGCTCTTAGCTTAGGCTATCACGAAAGAGAAAATACCGGCAGCAAGATAGTGCGCATCGAACGCGGCGTGGATAAGATCTCCGAATTCATAAACAATATCTGCTGGGAAGTGGCGCCGACCGTCATCCGCCTATTATTCACCCTCGCGGCTTTATTCTGGGCAGATTGGCGTATCGGCTTATCGTTCATTATCGTGGCGCCGCTTTGTATCACGGTCACCTATCTGGCCAATAAGCGGATGTACCCCATACGCAAGGAGATATATCGAGACTATGAAACGGCGAGCGGCAAGATGGGGCAGGCGATAATAAATATCAACGCCGTCCAATCTTTCGTCCAGGAACGGCGCGAGCTATCGGAGTTTGATAAGATCAAGGCTCATGTCCGCGATAATGAGGATAAGCAATGGGGCTGGATGATGAAGGTCGGCCTAGGCCGGAATTCCTTAGCTACGCTCGGACGAATAGCCGTCTTATTCCTCGGAGTTTATCTGGCCTATAAAGGCAGTATTACTATTGGCACCCTTATTTTCGCTTTTACTCTCAGCGAAAAATCTTACAGCTCTTTATTGCGCCTGTCTCGTTTCTATGACCGCGTAGAAGAGGGCCGGGAAGGAGTAAGCCGGCTCCTGGCCTTGTTCAAAGCGGAAAGCGAAATCGTTAATAAGCCCAGGGCGTATAAGCCGAAGAACATCGTTGGAGAAATAAGATTCGAGGACGTCGCTTTTTATTACGGCAGCAATGAGCGCCCGGCCGTCAGCAATTTGAATTTTAAGATAGATTCCGGCTGCATTACGGCTCTCGTCGGACCGTCGGGGGGCGGAAAGACGACAGTCGCCCGCCTCATTTATCGCCACTATGATCCGCAAGGCGGCCGGGTTCTTTTAGACGGCCGGGATTTGCGCGATTATGATCTGCATGCTTTTCGGAAATTCTTAGCCATCGTGCCGCAAGAAGTGGAAATATTCGATCTGAGCGTGGCCGAAAATATCGCCTACGCCAAGCCGAACGCCAGCCAAAAGGAGATTGAAGCCGCCGCGCGCACCGCTAACGCCGCTGAGTTCATTGAAAAATTAGAAGAAGGCTATAAGACCATGGTCGGCGAACGGGGCATAAAACTGTCCGGCGGGCAAAGGCAGCGCCTCGGCATCGCCCGCGCCGTATTGGCCAATCCTCGGATTTTGATTTTTGACGAAGCGACTTCTAATCTAGACAGCCAGAGCGAAGCTTTGATCCAGGACGCTATGGATAAGATAAGCCGCGATCGCTCGCTCATCATTATCGCGCACCGTTTAAGCACGATTAAGCGAGCCGACAAGATAATCGTGCTGGAAAACGGCCATGTCGCCGAGGTCGGCAGCCATCTGGAATTAGCCCGGGTGACGGGCGGGCTATATGCTAAGCTCTTGAAATTGCAGGCTATGGGCGACGTGGACTGATGACTTTTTCCTTGTTTTTCTTTATAATGAACCCATGTTAAAAATAGAAAGAAATAAAGAATTAGCTCCTTTCACGACTCTGCGCATCGGCGCGGCCGCCGAATTTTTCGCGGTCTTGAAAAGCCGGTCGGATTTAGAGGCGGCGATTATCTGGGCCAAGGAACATAGGAAAAAGATCTGGATCTTGGGCGGCGGTTCCAACGTGCTCATTTCCCAGGAGGTGCGAGGATTGGTCCTGAAGAATGAGATTAAAGGTTCTGAAATCGTGGAGCGTAATGATGACTACGCTCTCGTGGAAGCTAAATCAGGCGAAATCTGGACTAAATTCGTCAATTTTACGGTACAGCACGGCCTCTACGGACTAGAGAATCTATTCTTGATCTATGGGACGGTCGGCGCCGCGCCTGTCCAGAACATCGGCGCTTATGGCGTGGAACTGAAAGATGTCTTTTATCATTTGAAGGCGATTGATTTGAAAACCGGCCACGAAAAGATATTCTCCGCGCGCGATTGCCGGTTCGCCTATCGCGACAGCATCTTCAAGCATCAGCTGCGGGGCCGCTACTTTATCTATTCGGTAACCGTCAAATTGAAGCGCCAGCCAGACTTCAAGTTAGATTACGGGTCTATCCGGGAAGAGCTCTTGAAACGGAATATCAAAGAGCCTCGTCTGCGCGATATAGTCAAGGTGATCGAAGAAATACGCAATGCGAAGCTGCCTAATCCGGCGTTAAGCCCCAATGCCGGTTCTTTTTTCAAGAATGTTGAAATTTCCCGGGCTAAATCCGAGGCGCTTTTAAAAAGATATCCTGACTTGCCGCATTTTTCGGCCTCAGGAGGCAAAGTGAAGATTCCGGCCGGCTGGCTGATTGAAAAGGCCGGATTCAGAGGGAAGAGGATCGGTCCGGTCGGCATGCATGATAAACAGGCCCTGGTTCTGGTGAACTATGACGGCGCTAGCGCTAAGCAAGTCCTGGCTTTCATCAAAAAAGTGAAGGCGGCGGTTAAGAAAAAGTTCGCTCTTGATTTGGAAGAAGAAGTTAATATATTATAAATAATATGAATTCCAGAGAATTGCGCCAAAAATATTTAGATTTTTTCCTGGCTCGCGATCATGCCGTGATTTCCAGCGCGTCTTTGATTCCGGAAAACGATCCGACAGTCTTATTCACGACGGCCGGCATGCATCCTTTAGTCCCGTATTTATTGGGAGAAAAGCATCCGGCGGGAACGCGTCTGACTGACGCGCAGAAGTGCATTAGGACCGGCGATATTGACGAGGTCGGCGATGCGACGCACCATACTTTTTTTGAAATGATGGGTAATTGGTCGCTGGGCGATTATTTCAAGAAAGAATCTATCGCCTATAGCTGGGAATTTCTAACGTCGCCGCAGTGGTTGAACCTTGATAAGAATCGCCTGGCGGTTTCGGTTTTCGCCGGCGACGGCGACGCCCCCTTCGATCAGGAAGCTTACGATATCTGGGCCGGAATTTTCCGTAATAATGATTTACCGTTAGATCGGATAGCTAAATTGCCGAAAAAGAATAATTGGTGGGGGCCGGCCGGAACGACCGGGCCTTGCGGGCCGGACACGGAAATTTTTTACTGGGCGGGAGATCCTAGCAAAGTGCCGGCCGGGTTCAACGACGACAACGATTTATGGATAGAGATCTGGAATAACGTCTTCATGCAGTATAATAAGAATGCCGCCGGGCGATTTGAGCCGCTTGTCCAGAAGAACGTCGATACGGGCTTAGGATTAGAAAGAGTCCTCGCCGTCATGAACGGCTTAGCCGATAATTATCAGACCGACTTGTTCCGTAACATCATCAGCAAAATAGAGGAGCTGAGCGGACGCCGATATGATGAGTCCCCGGAGATAACCAGGGCGATGCGCATCATTGCCGATCATCTGAAAGCGGCGACTTTCATCATCAGCGATGATAAGGGGATAAGTCCTTCCAATACCGATCAAGGCTACGTCGTCCGTCGCCTTATCAGGCGCGCCATCCGCTATGGCAAACAGCTAGGCATTAAGATTCCTCTCTGGACCAAAGAGATCGCCTCGGTAGTCATTAGCGATTATCACGATATATATGGCGAATTGGGCAAGAACCGCCAATTGACTTTGGCCAGCCTTGATAAAGAAGAGGAAAAATTCAACCGTACCTTGGAAAAAGGCTTGGCCGAATTCTATAAATTATCGGGAGACATCAATGGCGTGACCGCCTTTACCCTGTATCAGAGCTATGGCTTTCCTTTAGAAATGACAGAGGAGCTAGCCGCTGAAAAAGGGATTAAGGTCGATCGCGACGGTTTTATGTCCGAATTGAAGAAGCACCAGGACCTGTCGCGTACGGCTGCCGCAGGCAAATTCAAGGGCGGTTTAGCGGATGCCGGCGAAGAAACGACCAAGCTGCATACCGCCGCCCATCTGATGCTGGCCGCTTTGCGGCGGGTATTGGGCGATCATGTCGTCCAGAAGGGAAGCAATATCACCCCGGAAAGATTGCGTTTAGATTTTTCTCATCCGGAAAAAATGACGCCGGAGAGTATCAAAGCGGTAGAAGATTTGGTCAACGGCGCCATCTCCAGCCATTATCCGGTTACTTGCGAAGAACTATCGTTGGCTGAGGCTAAGAATCGCGGCGCGATGGGCGTTTTTGATTCTAAATATGGTGAGCGCGTCAAGATTTATACTATCGCTCCTCTCCAGCCAGACGGACATCCTGATTTCAAACAGGCCTTTTCCCAAGAAATATGCGGCGGACCGCACGTGGAAAATACCGGCGTTCTCGGTCATTTTAAGATCCAGAAGGAAGAAGCTTCTAGTTCCGGCGTTCGCCGGATAAAGGCAATTTTAGAAAAATAAGCTTAGGTTAGCTATTTTTTAATTGTTTTTTTTGGTCTTCAGACTATTGACAACTTCCCGCCTTATCTCTATAATAGATTTATATTAAGATTATTATAAAAAATAGGATAAATAATTTTTAAAGAATTTTGATAAAGTAATGATTATCTTTATCAAATTTTTTTGTGTTAATGTCAAAAGACAGAGAAAATAACCAAGACAGTTCAGCCACTCTGAATGCGAAAGATTTCATTGAAGTGCAAGGGGAAGTATTGGAGCTGATGCCGGCGGCGACTTTTAAAGTTGCTCTTGAAAACGGGCATGAGATCCTAGCCCATTTGTCCGGCAAGATGCGGATGAATAAAATAAGGCTTTTGCCTGGCGACAAGGTCAAATTGCAAATCAGCCCCTACGATCTGACCAAGGGCCGGATAACTTACCGCCTCTAAAGGCTATAATTTATTTTTTTTAATCAACTAAGATATGAAAGTAAGAGCTAGCGCTAAGAAAATTTGCAAGGATTGCAAGGTCGTCCGTCGCGGCGGCCGCGTCCGCGTTATCTGCAAGAATCCCAAGCATAAGCAGAGACAGGGTTAATTTATTATAAATATTTATTAATATTAAGATATGGCAGTAAGAATCGCGGGAGTCAATATCCCCAACGACAAGAGAATAGAAATCGCCTTGACTTATATCCATGGCATCGGCCGGACCTCAGCCAATAAGATTCTGGTAGCGGCTAAGGTCGATAAAGACGTCCGGGTCAAGGACTTGAAAGAAGCTGAAGCTAACATTCTCCGGGAAATTGTAGAAAAAAAATATCTAGTAGAAGGAGATTTGCGCCGGGAAGTGGCCAGCAATATCAAGCGTCTCAGAGAAATCGGCTGCTATCGCGGTTTGCGCCACTCTAAACATCTGCCGGTCCGCGGCCAGCGCACCAAGACCAATAGCCGGACAGTACGCGGCAATAAGCGCGTTACGATGGGAAGCGGCAAGAGCAAGGCCGGCCTACAGAAAACCTAATTTAAACATATCATATGCCTGAAGAAGCAAAAAAAGAATTAGAGCCCGTTACGACGGGAGAAGCTATATCCAGCCCGGCCGGAGCCGTTAAGAATGGAGCCGTTAAAATGGAAGACGGCGAAGCGAAAGACGAAAAGGATGGAGTTGATTTTTCGTTTGATTCCGCTAGCGAGGAATTGCCGGAGGAAATCAAGCAGAAATTAGAAAAGAATAAAGCGGCGCGCGCTAAGAAGAAGCTAGTCAAGAAGAAAAAGAAAAAAACCGCTCGGATAGTCAAGATCGGACGCGCCTATATCCAAGCGACCTATAATAATACGATGATCACTCTGACCGATCCGGCTGGGGATGTCATTTCTTGGGCAAGCGCCGGTTTAGCCGGCTTTAAGGGAGCCAAGAAAGCGACTCCTTATGCCGCCCAGATAATCACTAAGATCGCTACCCAGAAAGCCCGTGAAGAATATGGCTTGGAAGAAGTAAGCGTTTTCGTCTCTGGCGTCGGTACCGGCCGCGAAGCGGCTATCCGCGCTTTGAATGCCAACGGTTTGAATGTCGTGGCTATTAAAGATACGACTTCGGTCCCGCATAATGGCTGCCGGCCGAAAAAACCGCGCCGAGTTTAAATAATTATTAAATACTTATGGGCAGAAATATTGAAAATAAATGCGAGCAGTGCCGCCGTAGCGGTGAAAAGCTTTTTTTGAAAGGTGAACGTTGCTATACGCCGAAATGCGCGATTATCAAGCGCAACTACGCGCCGGGTTTCCATGGCCCGAAAGGCCGCAAGCGTTTGAGCGATTATGGCTCTCAGCTCGCGGAAAAACAGAAAGCGAAGAAATTCTACGGCTTATTTGAAAAACAATTCCGGCTGACTTTTGAAAAAGCCGCTAAGAAATCGGGCGATGCTGGCAAGAATTTTTTGCGCGCCTTAGAGATGCGGCTGGATAATGTCGTTTATCGCTTAGGCTGGGCGACTTCCCGCGCCGCCGCTCGTCAGCTCGTCAACCATGGCCATTTTACCGTTAACGGACGTAAGACTGATATTGCTTCATTCGCGGTTAAACCCGGTCAGTTGATCAAGCCGAAAAAAAGTAGCGAGACCAGCCCCTATTTTAAGAATATCATGGAAAATTTGAAGAAGGCGGATCGCCCGAGCTGGTTGAATTTAGACCAATCTAATTTAAGCGCTAAAGTCTTGCATGAACCGGTAGACAGCGACTTGCCGCAGAATTTAAACGTCCAGGTTATAATTGAATACTACTCAAAATAATAAAACATCAGGCCTGCGCGATTCTAATCCGCGGGCCGGATAAACTTTTATGCAAAACATAGCTTTGCCAAAAAAAATCGAATTCAAAACCGGCAGCGATCCTAAAGAGGGGGTAATCACGGTTGAACCATTATTTCCCGGTTATGGAATGACCCTGGGCAATTCCTTGCGCCGCGTACTTTTATCATCCTTGCCGGGAGCCGCAGTTATCGGCGTCAAGATAAAAGGAGCCAGTCATGAGTTCATGGCTCTGCCGCAGATCAAAGAAGATGTCCTGGAAATCATCCTGAATTTAAAACAGCTGCGCCTGCAGATCTTTACCGAAGAAGAAGTCCGTTTAGAATTGAAAGTCAAAGGCAAGAAGACGGTGACGGCGGGCGATATTGTCAAGAATTCTTTGGTGGCTATCAAGAACCCGGAGTTAGTTCTAGCGCATATCACCGATGAGGGCGGTAGCCTGGAGGTGGAGATCACCGTGAAGGAGGGGCGAGGCTATAAATTAGCGGAAGGCTCAAAGAAGGATAACCGCGAGATCGGTTATATTGAGATAGATTCGGTTTTTTCTCCGGTGACCCTGGTTAGCATCAATGTGGAAAATACCCGTGTCGGTAAGATGACTAATTGGGATAAGCTCAGTTTGAATGTCAAGACGGATGGCACGATTACGCCGGAAGAAGCCTTTAATGAAGCGGTAAAGATCTTGGTGAATCAATATACCTCTTTCTTGCCGCAGAGCCGGACGGCTGAAAATAAGGTTTCCGATGAAGCCGCGGAATCAGAAATATCCTCTGAAGAGGAGGCGCCGAGCGAAGAAGCCGCTAAATCCGATAAGAAAGAAAAGAAAGAAAAAAAAGAAACTAAGAAGAAAACGAAAAAATAATTTGTAAATAAAAGTTATGCGTCACAGAAATAAAAATAAGATCCTGGATCGGAAAAAGGCGCCGCGAGAACTGATGTTGCGCAATCTGGCTTCCAGTATCTTATTATACGAAAAAGTGAAGACGACTAAGGCTAAGGCCGCCGCCGTCCGCCCGTTAGTTGAACGGTCGATTACGGCCGCTAAGATCGGTAATTTAACGGCTCGCCGCGGCTTGCTCAAAGTACTACTTCAGAAGAACGCGGTCAAAAAATCCCTGGAAGTGTTGGGCGTCCGTTATCAGAATCGTCCGGGCGGTTATACCCGGATCATTAAATTAGGGACGAGAGCCGGAGACGGGGCAGAGATGGTCCAGATTGAATTAGTATAAATAATATGAAAAATATTGAAAGAAAACTACATCAGATTGACGCGGCCGATCAGACCGTCGGACGTTTGGCGACCAAAATCGCCAATTTACTGCGCGGCAAGCATAAGCCGGAATTCGTGCCGCATTTGGATTTGGGGGACATCGTCTCCGTCAAGAATATTTCCCAGCTGAAGTTTACCGGCAAGAAATTAGACCAGAAGCAGTATCATCATTTTTCCGGTTACTTGGGCGGTTTGAAGAGCAAAAAAATGTCGGATATATTCGCCAAGAATCCGGGAGATATCCTGTACCGCGCGGTGCGTGAGATGCTGCCGCCGACTAAATTGCGAGTCGCCCAGCTCAAAAGACTAATCATTAAATAATATGGCAGAAAAAAAAGTAAAAGCAGTCAAATCTAAAAAACCGGTCGCTAAGGATATCCTGATCACCGAGGTGCCGGCTGAAGCGCCAGAGGAAATGATAGAGGAAGAAAAAGATTGGGCCAAGAATGAAACGGCGGAATTTTCCGGTAAATATATCAAGGCTGTCGGACGCCGCAAGCAGGCCGCGGCTAAAGTACGTTTATACGAAGGCGGCAAGGGCGTTATCATGGTTAATGGCCAGCGGGCCAGCGAATATTTTCCTGGTGAAGGCTATAATCTTATCGCCCAGCCTTTGAAAGTGACCGGCCATAATCGTGATTTTAATTTTTCCGTCCTGGTATCCGGCGGCGGCAAACAGGGACAGATCGGAGCCGTCCGCTTAGGCATCAGCCGCGCTTTATTAGCTTATGATCCAGAGACTAAAGAAGCTTTGAAAGTCAATGGTTTCTTGACCCGCGATCCGCGCCAAGTGGAAAGGAAGAAACCGGGTTTGAGAAAGGCGCGCAAAGCCCCGCAATGGAGCAAGCGCTAAGCGTTTTACGCCGTTATTACGTTTTTATATATTCAAAAAGCACTTTTCCAGAAGTGCTTTTTGTTATTTTCGGGAGCTTTCTGATATAATTTAAGCATGGAAGCTATTATTAAAAAATTAGAAGATCTGCGGGAACGCTTTTTACGGACGAAAGCGCTTCTAGATATTGATCGGAAGAAAGAAGAAGAGCATGAATTGCGGCTCCAGATGTCGGAGCCGGATTTTTGGCATGACCGGACAGCGGCTGTCCGGCACGGGCAAAAGGCGGAAGAATTAGCCACGGAAGTAAGAGAGTGGCTGGAATTAGGAGATGAGATCAGGGAAGCGGAGGAAATAAGCGCTCTTGCCCAGAACGAAGATAACAATGATCTGACCGAAGAATTGCATAAAAAATATGAAGAATTGGAAAAAAAATTTTTTCATTTGGAATTTTTTTCTTTATTCTCCGGCCGCTACGACCGCGATAATGCCTTAGTCGCCATCCATGCCGGGACTGGCGGGGTAGACGCCCAGGATTGGGCGCAGATTCTGGAAAGGATGTATTTGCGTTTTAGCGAGCGTCAAAATTGGCGCACCGAGACATTAGACCGGAATTATGGCAACGAAGCGGGCATCAAGAGCGTGTTTTTCCGGGTGACCGGCGCTTGGGCTTATGGCTATCTCAAAAGCGAGAACGGCGTGCATCGTCTTTTGCGTAATTCGCCGTTCGATGCCGACGGCGCCAGGCATACTTCATTCGCGCTGGTTGAAGTCATCCCGGAGATAAAAGACGACGGAACGATCATTATTAGGGATGAAGATTTGCGCATCGACGTTTTCCGTTCCAGCGGTCCGGGCGGCCAGAGCGTTAATACTACCGATTCGGCAGTACGTATCGTCCATTTGCCGACCGGCCTGACGGTTTCTTGCCAGAGCGAGAGATCGCAGCACCAGAATAAGGAAAACGCTTTGAAGATTCTACGGACTAAATTATACCAATTAGCTCTGGCCGAAAAAGAAGCCGAAGAACGGAAATTGAAAGGCGATATACAGAAGGCAGAATGGGGACGGCAGATTAGATCCTATTTCTTATATGGCAATCGCCTGATAAAAGACCATCGCACCGATTTTGAAACTTCTGATATTGACGGCGTCTTGGACGGCGCTTTAGAGCCGTTCATGGAAGCTTATTTGAAATGGCTGAAGGAGTAGAGACCCTTTATCTTTTCTTAATATCTTATTTTATAAAATACCATTATTTATCATGATGGTATTTTTATGTTGAAAGCCCGGGTTTTTAAGGCTGGATATCGCCTGACTCCGGCCAAGATTTTATTTTTCTTCAATATATCATTGATCTTTTTTATTTTCCTTCTCGGCTTAGATTCGAAGGCTTTCCGTCCGGCCGTAACTCCGCGGGATTTAGCCTATTATAACGGCCAGTTCTTGAGTCTCTCCGGCCGTGTCTGCGAAGAAGCCGATCTTGACTATAAGAGCCGGCGGCTGACGGTCTGCGTAGACGGCGAGACATCCGGCCAGGTTCTCGTGACGACCAATCTATATCCGGTTTATGATTACGGCGATTTTTTGAAAGTCAGCGGGGAATTGCGGCCGCCGCCGGCCATTAGCGGCTTTGACTATGCCGCTTATTTGGCACGCTATGATATTTATTCCGTGATGTATTATCCGAAAATAGAAAGAGAGCTCGGACGCTTGGCTTATCCGCAGTATGTTTATCGCGGCCTCTTGAATTTCAAGCAGTATATCAAAGGCCTGGTCGATTCCAGTTTGCCCGAACCGGAGGCCGGTTTGGCAGACGCGCTTCTGCTCGGCTATCGCCGGACCGTCATGAGGGAAGACTTGGATATTTTCGCGCGGGTCGGTCTAAGCCATATGATCGCTATTTCCGGCTCGCATATCACGATCCTGAGCGCTATGATCGTCAATTTTGTCCTGATGCTCGGCTTCAGCCGGAAGCGCTCGCTCCGCTTGGTCTTTATTTTTTTGGTGATTTACCCGCTGATTACCGGTTTGGCCGCTTCCGCCGTCCGGTCGGCCCTGATGGGCGGACTAGCTTTTTTAGCGTTCTATCACGGACGCTCTAGCTCTCTTATCAAAGCTCTAGCCTTTTCGGGCGCTCTGATGCTCGCCTTGAATCCCCGGCTTCTGCGCGACGATATCGGTTTCCAATTATCATTTCTCGCTATCCTGGGCATTATTTATCTTTATCCGATAGGCGAAAGGTTTACGCGGCGAATTTTGGATAAGCTGGGCTGGAAGCGGCGACTGAAACAGGCGATCAAGATCTTCTTGGACACGGTCAATCTGACCCTAGTCTCTCAGATCGTTATCCTGCCGGTGGCTCTGATCAATTTCAAGCAGCTATCCCTGATCGCGCCGCTAGCCAATGTCTTGGTACTCTGGACCTTCCCCCTGCTTCTAGCCTCGCTCATTATCAGCGTTGGCCTGAGCGCCTTTCTTCCCACCGCCAGTATTCTATGGTTTTTGCTAGCCCACCTATTGTTGAGGTATATTTTTGTCGTATCGGATTTTCTTGCGCGCCCTGGTTGGGCAGCGGTGGAGATATCAAATTTTACTTGGTTAGGCGGGGCGGTATATTATTTGATCTTGGCGTTGGCCGTAATAGTGTTTAGGAAGATATCAAAGATTTGACTATAATTTAAAATCGTGTTAATATATGTAGCTTATCGTTCTTTAATATTTTTCGTGCCAGCCTCGATATCGGCGCGGCTTAATTAGAAATCAAAGAATACTAAAATAAATAAAGAGGTGAATCATGTTCAAGATACCAAGACTGGAACAAGCTCTGCTTCTGGTAGAAGAGACTGCTCAGGATTTCCGGGCAATCTGGCAAATACAATTCAATGAGGGCAAGGTTACTCCTGGCCCCAATGGATTAGCTGTTAATCAACGGAAGTTCCGGAATTATCTGCTGAGTCTTAAGGATGAGGCCAACTCGCCTGATTTTCAGATTAGCGAAGATTTTTTATTCCCTGATATGGCGGACGAATATTTCGGTGCTATAACCGGGATAAATATCGATCTCGCAAATTGGATGGCGAAGTCGCGCCGGGTCTATAGCTTATCCGCTACAATGGCGGCGCAGCTCGCCCTGACTCCGGTTGATAATGTAACCTGGGCTGATGTCAGACTGCCGTTTGATGCGTTCGCTATAAGCTTGGAAGAGCCGATAACGACCAGATCGGGTAAGATTTTCGACTTCGTGATAGTTGCCAAGATCAAGGTTGATGGCCAGGAATATTTGGTTTTTGATCTGCTATCTCCGGAGTTAAGGCACTTCCGCCGGCAAAGCGCGTATGAACGCAAGCTGATCGAACGCTTGATCAAGCGGAAAGAATATTATCGAGCCCTGCAGAAGATCGATTCGCATCGACAATCGATCCTACGAAGCTTGGATAATACTGAAATTAATAGCCGTTTCCTGATTGCGACCGACATGCTCGGCAACCAGCCTATCCACGCTTCTCTGGCACTACTGTTTAATATTTCCAAAGCATCCATGTCGGAGGTGCGCTCAATACCGCGCCGATCCGCTGATCCAGAGGAGTTTACGGAGTGGGATGAAGCCGCCAATATAGTCTGCGGCCTCTGCCTGTACTTAGCGCAGAATTCTCGCTATATTCCGTATCCCGATCAGAAACCGTCTGCAGATTACCAGCCATTCCGTAGTGGGCGGCCTGACTACTCAGCCGTCAGTTCTGTCGAAGATATCTGCAGCGTTGCCAATGAGACTGTCCTTACCGTCAGCGAGATGAATATCATAAGGATGGCACAGGGGAGGACTTTTGAGATGTCTCCGCATTTCCGTAGAGGGCACTGGCGTACAACCTTAGTCGATGGCGAAAAAAAGATCACCTGGATCCATCCGACGCTG
This sequence comes from bacterium, assembly GCA_021806615.1. Taxonomy (GTDB): domain Bacteria; phylum Patescibacteriota; class Patescibacteriia; order Patescibacteriales; family UBA12465; genus UBA12465. The sequence continues at coordinate 15,748 of JAJZRB010000007.1, forward strand.
GTGCGGGCGGATCGCCTGCTTCCGGGCACCTTGCCGGGCGGATTAGTCCAAAAATTGGAATAAAACAAAAAACCGTTTCTACTCGATAGAAACGGTTTTAAAATTGCTGAAACTAGATATAAAAATCCTTAAGCTTTCGTGGCATTGGTTTTGAGCGCCGGCTTCCTCTTAGCCTTCACTCTTTTAGGCTTATCTATAGTCCTCAGGCAAGAAGTGCAGAGCTTGACCTTGCTTCCTTCAATAGTCCTGGCTTGCAAATTGATATTTTGCCTTTTCAGGGTTTTGATCTTAGAGTGGGATCGGCTCGCCCCTTTAGTCGCGCTACGTCCGCACAAATCACATTTTTTTGCCATATTATCAGTATTTAAAATTAGATTCCCGCCATCGGCGGGAATAGTAGTCAAATTAACGGTTTTATCTTAACAGTATTTTTAAAATTAATCAAGCTGTGTTATAATTCTATTAGTTAAATGTAAATTTTCGCGTATTATCTAAATATGTCACAAGAATTAAGTATAACTTTCGAGATCATCATCCTTATTTTTTCCGCGATCGCCCATGAATATATGCATGGTTGGGCCGCTTTCCATTTAGGCGATCCGACCGCTAAGAACGCCGGCCGCCTGACTCTTAATCCTTTAGCTCACCTGGAATGGTTCGGTTCTTTCTTCCTGCCCCTGGTCATGGTGATAAGCCAGATGCCATTTGTCTTCGGTTGGGCTAAGCCGGTGCCTTATAACCCCTTCAACTTAAAAGATCAAAAATATGGCGATGCCAAGGTGGCTGCGGCCGGACCTTTGACTAATCTTATTATCGCGATATTCTTCGGCTTATTTTTACGATTTTTTCCATTTTTTAATCTTAATTTTTCTAGCCTTATCGCGGTTATCGTTTATATTAACTTAATATTAGCCGTTTTTAATTTAGTGCCGATTCCGCCTTTAGACGGTTCTAAGATCTTGGCCACCTTTTTAGCGCCTGGCTTGCGGGCGCGGTATCTCAGCCTAGAGAGAGCCGGTTTTGTCCTTATTATCTTATTCGTGATGCTGGCTGGCAGCCTGATCATACCGGTAGTAGATTTCTTGTTCCGAGTCATCGTCGGAGCTTGATTTCCTTTAGCTTATTTTAGCCACGGAAACTCAGGGAAGCCGAGAAAATATTGGCTGAAAAGCATCTTGACTTATATTTTATATTTTGTTAAATTGAATCCAGTATAAAAGCAGTATTCTAAAGACATCCTGAATATTCAGGATTTTTATAATATTATTATGCCAACAATAAATCAATTAATTAAAAATGGGCGTAAATCTATCGGTAAAAGACGTAACGCTCTAGCTCTCCATACCAGCCTTGATTCTTTGCACCGCAAGAAAAAAGATACGGCTAAAGGAGCTCCTTTTAAGCAGGGCGTTTGTCTGAAAGTGACGACCACCACTCCGAAGAAACCGAATTCCGCTTTGCGCAAGATCGCCCGCGTCCGCTTGTCTAACGGCATGGAGGTGACCGCTTATATTCCCGGCATGGGACATAACCTGCAGGAGCACTCCATCGTCTTAGTCAAGGGAGGAAAGACTAAAGATCTGCCGGGCGTCCGCTATAAAGTCGTCCGCGGCGTTTTCGATGCGGCCGGAGTAGACGCTCGTCGCCAAGGGCGCAGCCGCTATGGCGCTAAGAAGCCGAAAAAATAATTTAAGTATTAAATATTATGAGAGGTAAACCAGCTCCTAAGAGGAACATCGAAGGTGACGCGAAGTATAACGATCAGAATATCGCGAAATTTATAAATTACGTCATGGAACGCGGCAAGAAGAGCGCGGCCGAGAAAATCGTCTATGGCGCTTTTGAGATCTTGAAAGATAAGACCAAGCAGGATCCGCGCCATATCTTTAATAAAGCCATAAGGAAAGTGTCTCCGCTGGTAGAAGTGAGAGGCAAGCGCGTCGGCGGCGCTAACTATCAGGTACCTTTCCAGGTCCGGGGAGAAAGACGTTATTTTTTAGCCTGTAACTGGATAATCGATGCCGCTCAAAGCCGCAAAGGCCGGTCAACGGCGGAAAAAATGGCGGCGGAAATTCTGGACGCTTCTAATGGCGAGGGTAATGCCGCCAAGAAGAGAGAGGCGGTCCATAAGATGGCTGAAGCTAATAAAGCTTTCGCTCATTTTTCTAGATCAAGATCGAAATAATTTTCACAATAACAATTATGGCTAGAGAATATACTTTGGATAATATCAGGAACATCGGGATCATGGCGCACATTGACGCCGGTAAGACGACTTTTACCGAGCGCGTTTTGTTTTACACCGGCAAGAAGCATAAGATCGGCGAAGTGCATGAAGGCGCCGCTGAAATGGATTGGATGGAGCAGGAAAAGGAAAGAGGCATAACTATCACTTCCGCAGCGACGACTTGTTTTTGGAAAAATAAGAAGATAAATATCATCGATACTCCCGGCCACGTTGATTTTACGGTAGAAGTAGAGAGATCATTGCGCGTTTTGGACGGGGCGATAGCCGTTTTTGACGGCCAGGCCGGCGTAGAGCCGCAATCGGAAACAGTCTGGCGCCAGGCGGATAAATACCATGTTCCGCGACTTTGCTTCATCAATAAGATGGATAAGATGGGCGCTGATTTTTATATGAGCCTTAATTCCATCCGCACCCGCTTGAATCCAAAAGCGGTCGCTATGCAGCTCCCTATCGGCGCGGAAAATAATCTCAAAGGCGTCATCGATCTTCTGACCAAAAAAGCTTATCAGTTCACGGGCAGCAACGGCATGAACGTTGAAGAAATCCCTATTCCGGACGATATGCAAGCCAAAGTTACCGAATATTATAATGAATTATTGGAAAAAGCCGTAGAATGCGATGAGCATACTATGGAAAAATATTTGAACGGACAGGAAGTCGGTTTGGACGAGCTTAAAGCCGCTATCCGCCAAGGAGTTATCGCGAATGCCATATATCCGGTCTTTTGCGGTACGGCGCTGCAGAATATCGGCGTACAGCTGGTTTTAGACGCCGTGAATGATTATCTGCCTTCGCCTTTGGATGTGCCTGATGTCGAAGCGACTGACGTCCGCGATCCGGAAAAGAAAATCATCATCAAAGCGGACGACGGCAAGCCTTTTGTCGGCCTAGCCTTCAAGATAGCCACGGATCCTTTCGTCGGCAAGCTTTGTTTCGTCCGTGTTTACCAGGGCGTCTTAGCCGCCGGCTCCTATATCACTAATTCTTCCAAGGATAATAAGGAGAGAATAGGCCGCTTAGTCCGGATGCACGCGAATCATCGTGAAGAGATAAAAGAAATTTACGCCGGCGATATCGCGGCTGTTATCGGCCTGAAGAATACGACGACCGGTAATACTTTATGCGATGAGAACAACCAGGTCTTATTAGAATCCATTACTTTCCCGGAACCGGTCATCAAGATTGCGGTAGAACCGAAAACGAAAGCCGACCAGGAAAAGATGGGCGTAGCCTTGCAGCGTCTAGCTGAAGAGGATCCGACTTTCCGCGTAGAAAGCGATGAAGAAACCGGCCAGGTTCTTATTTCCGGCATGGGCGAATTGCATTTAGAAATAATCGTTGACCGCATGAAGAGGGAATTCGGAGTTGAAGCCAATGTCGGCAACCCCCAAGTATCTTATAGAGAAACGATCACGAAAGTCGCGGAAGCGGAACATAAATACGTCAAACAGTCCGGCGGCCGCGGCCAATACGGGCATTGTTCCTTGCGCGTGGAGCCGTTAGAACAAGGCAAGGGATATGAATTCGTAGACGAAATAAAGGGCGGTATCATCCCGCGTGAGTATATTCCGGCGATTGAAAAAGGCGTGAAAGAAGCGATGCTTTCCGGCGTAGTGGCCGGCTATCCGATGGTCGATACTAGGGCGGCAGTATTCTATGGTTCTTATCATGAAGTCGATTCTTCGGAAATTGCCTTTAAAATGGCGGCTATATTCGCTTTTAAAGACGCCTGCCAGAAAGCGGGTCCGGTTCTCTTGGAACCGATCATGAAAGTGGAAGTGACGACTCCTGAAGAATACATGGGTAATATCATCGGCGACTTGAGCAGTAAGCGCGGGCAGATAGAAGAGATGTCCGATCGGGCGAACGTCAAAGTCGTCCGTTCTAAAGTGCCGCTTGCGGAAATGTTCGGTTATTCCACCAGCCTGCGCTCCATGAGCCAAGGCCGGGCCAATTATGTCATGGAATTTTCCCACTATGCGGAAGTACCGAAAAATATTTTAGAGAGCATTAAGGAAAAACAGGGTAAATAACCATATGTTTCACGAGACGCCCAATCTGATCAAATCTCACGATAAATTAAATGATCGGGCGGCCTTGATCGGGGAGCTAAGCCATTTAGGCGATATGAGCGGCAATCATCTGAAGTTCAGGCTTGATGAAGAAGGTGATTTCTCGGATAGCGCTATGAATGGCAGGGAATCGAAAGAGCCTATGAGCCAGAAAGCCCCGGCCGGCTTGGATGATAATGAGCGGGAAATATTCTTAGAAGCTTTTACCGGTTTGCATGATTTTTTAGGATCCCCGACCTTTACTGATGATTTTCACGTTGACAATGGGCGCCGGCGGATCTGGGAGCAGGAAAATTTAGAGAAGGTCAGCCCGGAAGCCAAGAAATATTATAATTCCAACCGGCTGGCGACGAATGTCTATTCGGCGGTGATAGTCTATTTGGATTCTCTGCAAGACCTGCCTATTAGCGAGGAGGCGAAGAAAGCTCTGCAGGGCTTGAATCTAGAAGTCCCGGAGGAGCTATTGAAGGTTGATGAAGATGGCATTTTATTGTATCATAAACTATCTGACGAAGATAAGATAAAGGCCGTTGGAGGATTGGTCCGGGTGGTTAGAAAAACCATGGAAATATTAGAAAAATTGAATTAAAAATTTATTATGTTTCCGGAGCAGTTAAAAAAGATTTTAAAATTAGTCAAAAGAACCGGCGATAAAGTCGTTATTTTTGATGGTAATAATCCAGATGATTCCTATGTCATTATGGATTTTGATAAATATGCCGATCAGGCGGAAGTGGCGCCGTCAAGCGTTTCTGGCGAGGGGAATAATTTGGCTAATAATCAAGTTTCTAAATCCGAATCGCCATTAAATCTTAAAAAGAACGATAATTTGACAGAAGAAGATTTAACTGATAAAATAAATCGCGAGATCTCGATGTGGAAAAATCGGGATGTTTCGTCTTTTCTGGGGGATGAAAATAAGCCGAAAAATGGCTGGCAGATTCCACCCAAAGTGAAAGATAAAGCGCAGGAAGTAGAATAAAGTTTTAAATATTTTATAAATAATAATTAATTAAGTTCGGCTGGTTTCCTGATATACAGGAAAGAAACCCCGTTTAACGGGGGCCTTACAACAAAAACATGGCAGCAGAAAAATTTGAACGCAGCAAGCCCCATGTTAACGTCGGTACTATCGGCCACGTTGACCACGGGAAAACCACGTTAACCGCCGCGATGTTAGCCGTTTTCGCCGCGAAAGGCATGAAAGCGTCTCACAAGGGCGTTAACGAAATAGACGCCGCTCCGGAAGAAAAAGCGAGAGGCATTACCATCGCGACCGCGCACGTTGAATATGAATCAGACAAGCGCCACTATGCGCACGTTGATTGTCCGGGCCACGCCGATTATGTCAAGAACATGATTACCGGCGCCGCTCAGATGGACGGCGCGATCTTAGTCGTCGCCGCGACTGACGGCCCTATGCCGCAAACCAGAGAACACATCTTATTAGCTCGCCAGGTCGGCGTGCCGTATATCGTCGTTTTCTTGAACAAATGCGATATGGTCGAAGATAAGGAACTTATTGACTTGGTTGAAGAAGAGATCCGCGATTTGCTGAAGAAATATGAATTTCCTGGCGACACGACTCCGATCATCCGCGGGTCTGCTTTGAAGGCTTTGGAGAATCCGAACGGCCCCGACGCTGAACCGATCATGAAATTGATGGAGACTTTGGATACTTATATTCCAGAACCGGTCAGAGACGTTGATAAGCCTTACCTGATGCCGATAGAGGATATCTTCTCTATCGAAGGACGCGGCACCGTTGTTACCGGCCGTATTGAAAGAGGCGTAGTCAAGGTCGGCGATGAAGTAGAAATCGTCGGTTTGATGGATACGAAAAAGACGACTGTTACCGGCATTGAAATGTTCAATAAATCTTTGGATCAAGGACAAGCCGGAGATAACGCCGGCATCCTGCTCCGCGGCACTAAGAAAAATGAAGTAGAGCGCGGCCAGGTCCTTTGCAAGCCGGGTTCCGTCACTCCGCACACCGAATTCTCCGCTGAAGTTTATGTCCTGTCTAAGGACGAAGGCGGACGCCATAAGCCTTTCTTCAACGGCTATAAGCCGCAGTTTTATTTCAAGACGACCGATGTGACCGGCGATATTACTCTGCCGGCCGGTACGGAAATGGTTATGCCAGGAGATACCGTCAATTTGAACATCAAATTGATCGCCCCGATTGCGCTTGAAGATAAGCAGAAATTTACTATCCGTGAAGGCGGCCGCACTGTCGGCGCCGGCGCGGTGACTAAGATTATCAAGTAATTGCTACTTAGACCCGCTCTCTCAATATAGGGCGGGTTTATAGTGATAATTAAAATAATAATTCGTTAATTAGTTCATTATGTCCGAGACCAAAAAAGAAGAAAAAGAATTTAAGCAAAGGATCAGAATAAAGATCAGAGCTTTTGATCATAAGATTATTGATCAGTCTACCAAGACTATCATCGAGACCATCGAAAGAAGCGATGCCCAATTTTTCGGGCCGATCCCGCTTCCGACTGAGAAACGGAAATATACGGTAAACCGTTCCACCTTCGTGCATAAAGATGCTCGCGATCAGTATGAAATGAGGACGCATAAGCGGATGATAGACATTATTGATCCGACCGCTAAAACCATTGAAGATTTGACGAATTTGGTGTTGCCGGCCGGGGTTGACGTAGAAATAAAAATGTAGTAATATAAAAAGATAATATAAATTGGCTAATAGCCGCCTAAATAACTCTTAAGTTTAAGAAAGTGTTTAAGCAAAAATTAGCTAAAATTTTGGAGGTAAACCAGCACGACAAGAAATCATAAAAATAGGGGATAGAATTATTTTCTTATTAACGATTTTTTAGAGCTGGTTTCAAGAGCCAGTTTTTGTTTTATAAAGGAAAATATTTATGAAATTTATCAGCGGAAAAAAATTAAGCATGACTCAGATTTGGTCTGGCGACAAGGTAGTCGCCGTGACCCCGGTTGCCGCCGGACCATGCACCATAACGCAAGTTAAGAATAAAGCGAGAGACGGCTATGAGTCCTTGCAGCTCGCTTACGGCGAACGCAAGGTCAAAAATATCAAGAAGCCGCAACAGGGGCACTATCAGAAATCCGGCCTTAAGGCCGCGGCTCATGTCCGTGAATTCAGGGTAGCTGATACGGCCGGTTTTAAAGCGGGCGATGTGGTGACGGTGGATACCTTCAAAGTCGGAGATTCTATCGATGTTACCGGCACTTCCAAGGGCAAGGGTTTTCAGGGCGTAGTCAAACGCCATCATTTCCATGGTTTTCGGGCGACGCACGGCAATAAAGATCAGGAAAGAATGCCCGGCTCTATCGGCCCGAAAGGCCCGGCCCACGTTTTTAAAGGTACGCGCATGGGCGGCCGTATGGGCGGCGTCAGAGTAACGACGACTAATTTGAAAATCGCGGCTATTGATGCCGAAAAAAATATTCTTTTCATCGCTGGCGCCATTCCGGGAGCGGTTAACGGCTTCGTGATGATCAAAGGCGAGGGCGATCTAGTGGTTAATACTCAAGCGGCTCCTGCCGCTCTAGCGGCAACTGAAGCGTCTCCCGCCGCGGACGCGGCCGAAGTTAAGGCTGAGCCCGTAGCGGTGGAAGCGGTTTCTTCCGCCCCGGCTACAGAAGAAGTAAAAAATTAAATTGCGTATTAAGCCGTTTTCCAAATATATGAAAATCAAAGTTTATAATCAAAGCGCTGAGGCCGTTAAAGAACTGGAATTATCCGATAAGATTTTCGGCGTCAAAGCGAATAATGAATTATTGCATCAAGCGGTCGTAGCTAGCCAAGCCAATAATCGCCAGGTCCTGGCCCATACTAAGGATAGGAGCGAAGTAAGAGGCGGCGGCAAGAAGCCGTGGAAGCAGAAGGGAACCGGGCGTGCCCGCGTCGGCTCTAGCCGTTCTCCGCTTTGGATCGGCGGCGGCGTGACTTTCGGTCCGACCAAAGACCGTAATTTCAAGCAAAAAATAAATCAGAAAATGAAACAGAAAGCCATGTTCATGGCTCTCTCCGATAAATTGTCTTCTAATTCTCTCATTATCCTTGATAAGCTGGCCTTCGCGGAATATAAGACTAAATTATTTAATGCTCTTCTGGATTCGTTGGAAAAAAAGGTTTTGCAGAATGACCGCCGCAATATCTTGATTATCAACGACGGGAAAAATGAACAGGTGAGTTATTCCGGACGGAACCTGAAGGGAGTAAAAATAATCAATTTGGAAAATATTAATTTATTAGATCTGTTAAGCCACAAGAATTTATTATTGACTGAGGCGGGCGTTAAAATTCTGACGGATCGTTATCAGAAATAAATATAAAATAAAGATATATGGCTTTATTCGGCAAAAAACAATCAGCGAAAGAAGAAAAACCGGCGGCTAAGACAGCTGCTCCGGCCGCTCCAGCCGGGAAGACCTCCTCTAAACCTTCCAGCATGCAGGATTTATATAATGGCACTGTCTCAGAAAGCAAGAACGCCGGCCCTAAATCCAGCTCGGCCAAGGCGGCGGTAGGAGCCAGCCCAGCTTGGTTGCAGGCAGTTCTGTTAAAACCGGTTATCACTGAAAAAGCGACTAATCTGGTATCCGCTAATAAATATGCTTTCGTTGTCTCTAAAGAGGCGAATAAGATTTCCGTCGCTAAGGCGGTGCGCGCCCTATATGGCGTTAAGCCTTTAGGCGTCAATATACTGAATCGCCGCGGCAAGAAAGTGGCACGCGGGAAAGTCCGGGGGGAGAGAAGCGACGTCAAGATAGCTTTAGTCACTTTGCCCCAAGGCACTAATCTGAAAGTTTACGAAGGCGTTTAATTTATATATTTTTAGTTTGCTCATATGGCTATTAAAAAAGTAAAAGCAAATACTCCCGGTCGGCGCGAAGCGACTTTTGACACTTTCAGCGATCTGACTAAATTTGCTCCGGAGAAACGGCTGGTCGTGATTAAGAAAAAGCGCGGCGGAAGGAACGCGAGCGGCAAGATCACTGTCCGCCATCGTGGCGGCGGCGCTAAGCGCTATGTCCGCTTGGTTGATTTTAAGCGTGATAAATACAATGTCCCGGCGATAGTCGCGGCTATAGAATACGATCCGAATCGCGGCGCGCGCCTAGCCTTGTTGAATTATACGGACGGCGCGAAAAGATATATCATCGCTCCGACTGATTTGCAGGTCGGCGAGCAAGTGATGAGCTCTAAGGAGCTTATTGAGATCAAAAACGGCAACGCCCTGCCTTTACAGTTCATCCCGGCCGGCATGCCGGTCAGTTGCGTGGAATTAGAACCGGGCCAAGGAGCCAAGATAGCTCGTGGCGCCGGCAACGTCGTCTATGTCATGGGCGTGGAAGGAAAATATGCTCAATTGAAAATGCCATCCGGCGAAATCCGCCAGGTCAAGAAAGAATGCTTATGCACTATAGGCCGGGCGAGCAATCCTGATCGTCGCCATATTTCCTTAGGCAAAGCCGGACGCAGCCGACATTTAGGCATTCGTCCGACAGTTCGCGGTACGGCCATGAATCCGGTCGATCACCCACACGGCGGCGGCGAAGGCAACCAGCCGATCGGTCTACGTCATCCGAAAACGATGTGGGGCAAACCGGCGCTCGGCGTTAAGACTAGACGCAAGCGTTCCAGCGATCGTTTAATAATTAATCGTCGCGCTAAGCGGAAATAAATAAATATATGTCCAGAAGTTTAAAAAAGGGGCCTTACGTCGACTTACGCCTCCTGAATAAAATAAAAAATTTGAAACCGGGCGATAAAACGGTAATCAAGGTCTGGAATCGCGCTTGCACGATCACCCCGGAAATGGTCGGCTTCACTCTCGGCGTCCATAATGGCAAGGCTCATTTGCCGATTTATATCGTAGAAAATATGGTCGGCCATCGCTTAGGCGAATTCGCTCCGACCCGCAAATTCCTCGGTCACGGAGGCAAGATGGCTAAGTCGCAGGCCGCGGATAAGAAATAATTTTTAATCTTTAAGATTATATGGAAGTTAAAGCCAGTTTAAAACATTTGAGAATGTCGCCGCGGAAAGTCCGTCTGGTGATTGATGTTATCCGTAAAATGCCGGTAGAGGCGGCTTTGGACCAGTTGCGATTTATTAATAAATTAGCAGCCACCCCGGTAGCTAAATTGATCAAATCAGCTATCGCTAATGCCGAAAATACCTATAGCTTAGAGCGGAGCAATCTATATATTAAGGAAATCCGTTCGCATGAAGGCGTGATGCTCAAACGCTGGATGCCGCGCGCTCATGGCCGGGCGACATCTATCCGCAAACGCGGTTGCCATCTTGATCTTATTCTGGCCGAAATCAAAGAGAGCGGCAAGAAAGAAAAGAAGGTCGTTAAGGCGGCCGATCCGGTGAAATTAGAGAAATTAGCTAAGGATAGCGAACAAGCTGCTAGCAAGGTCGTGCCGAAAGTCGCTAAAGAAAAAGGCAAGAAGGCGGCCGGAGAGAAAACTAAGATGTTCAGACGTAAAGCCGGTTAATTAATATTCGTTAATTTTGAATACTATGGGTAAAAAAGTTAATCCAAAAATTTTCCGCATGGGTATCACCAAGACTTGGCCGTCCCTCTGGTTTGAAAAGGGAGATAAATATGTCAAGAATATCCGCCAAGACATCGGCGTCCGTCGTTATTTATTGAAAGAATTCAGGGAAGCCGGCGTGGATAAAGTGGAAATAGTGCGTAGCATCAGCAAAGTGGAAATCAATATTACTACGGCGAAACCCGGTATTATTATCGGTCGTGGCGGCAATGGCGCGGAAGAATTGAAGAAGAAGCTGCATGATAAATTCTTGAAGAATCTGCGTCCGGGAGAAATCAACCTGAATATCAAAGAATGCGGTCGTCCGAATCTAAGTTCCCAGATAACCGTTCAGAGCATGATTTTAGAAATAGAGAAGAGAATGCCTTTTCGAAAAGTAATGAAGCAGACGCTGGGCCGTATTGAACGGGCCGGCGCTTTAGGAGCGAAAATCGTTATTTCCGGCCGTTTGAACGGAGCCGAGATTGCGCGGACGGAAAAATTGGTTTGGGGCAAAGTGCCGCTGCAGACCTTGCGAGCCGATATTGATTACGCTCGCGGCGCCGCGCATACTACCTATGGCGCCATTGGCATCAAAGTCTGGATTTATAAAGGAGAAGTATTCGCCAAGGAAAAGGCGGCTAAGGGCGAAGTAATCGCCGACTAAAATAAACATTGCGAAATCATATGTTAATGCCAAAGAAAACTAAATGGAGAAAAGATCAGAAGCGCCGTCGGGGCGGGAAAGCGAGCCGTAATCTGAATATCAGCTTCGGCAGCTATGGCCTGAAGAGCACGACCGCTTGCTGGGTAACTTCGCGTCAGATTGAAGCCGCTCGCCGGGTGATGACCCAATATGTCAAGAAAGGCGGCCAGATCTGGATCAGGATCTTTCCGGATAAGCCGGTTACTATCCATGGCGGAGAAATTCCTATGGGTAAAGGCAAGGGCGCGGTTGACCACTATGTCGCCGTTATCAAGCCAGGCACCGTCATGTTCGAGATGGAAGGAATAAACAAAGAGACAGCTAAGAAGGCGATGGAACTGGCTGGGCATAAATTGCCGGTCAAATGCCAATTTATCAGCAAAGAATAAATAATCATATGGATAAAAAAGAATTAAGCGCTAAAAACTCGGCTGAACTCCAGACCTTATTGGCGGCCACTCGGGAAAAATTACGCGAATTGCGTTTTAAGGATTCTAATAAGCAATTAAAAAATATCCGGGAGATAAGAGCCACTAAAGAGTTGGTGGCCCAGATTTTAACCTTGTTAAATAAGAAAAAATAATATGGCGAGCTCTAAAGTTATCAAAGACAGCAAAGTATCACCGGCTGCGCCGGCTCTCATCAGCCGCCGTTTTCAGGGGGTTGTCGTGAGCGACCAGAATGATAAGACGGTCGTTGTCAAGGTGGAAAGCGTTAAGAAACATCCTAAATATCAGAAGCGCTATACGGTCAGCCGCAAGTATAAAGTCCACGATGAAACTAATCAGTATCATGTCGGCGATAAGGTTACTTTTATAGAATGCCGCCCTTTGAGCCGCGATAAACGCTGGCGAGTAGTCAAATAAGACCCATAAATACAATAAATATATGGTGCAAGTACAAACATATTTAAAAATCGCTGATAATTCCGGCGCCAAAGAGGTGCAATGTATCCGTGTTTTAGGCGGCTACAAGCGTCGCTATGGACGCGTCGGAGATATTATCGTGGCTGCGGTCAAATCGGCCGTGCCGCATGCGGCTGTCAAGAAAGGCGATGTCGTTAAAGCGGTTATCGTCCGCACTAAGAAAGAAATCCGCCGCGCCGACGGTTCCTATCTCCGTTTTGATGACAATGCTTGCGTCATTATTGTCGATTTAGAAAAGAAAGATCCGAAAGGAACCCGTATTTTCGGCCCGGTCGCGCGCGAAGTGCGCCGCGCCGGTTTCGTGAAGATTGCCTCTTTGGCGCCTGAAGTTTTATAAATCCATCAATATGCATATCAAAAAGAATGACATTGTCAAAATTTTAGCCGGTAAGGATAAAGGCAAGACCGGTAAGGTCCTGCAGATCCTGCCGACGGAAAAAAGGGCCAGCGTTGAAGGCTTGAATCTGCTTATCAAGCATTTACGCCCGCGCAAAGAAGGCGAACAGGGACAGCGCATAGAATTTCCAGCTTTCGTATCCATATCCAATTTGGCTCTGGTTTGCCCGAAGTGCGGCAAAGCGACGAGAATCGGAGCAAAGATAGTCAAGACTGAAGGGAAGGCGGACAAGAAATTCAGGGTTTGTAAAAAATGCCGTGAAATAATTGAGTAAAGTCATTATATCTATATGAGATTAAAAGAAAAATATAAAAAGCAAATCGTGCCGAAGATGGAAGAGAAATTCGGTTTTAAGAATGATATGCTCGTGCCGCAGATCGTCAAGGTAGTCTTGAACGTCGGTTTCGGCAACCATCCGAAGGAAAAGGAATTCATGGCGAGCGTGGAAAAGGGATTGACTAAGATTACCGGCCAGAAGCCAGTATTCACTAAGGCCAAGAAATCAATTTCCGCTTTCAAGATCAGGGAAGGGCTGGTTATCGGCGCTAAAGTCACTTTGCGAGGCCAGAGAATGTATGACTTTATTGAGAAATTAGTCGACGCGACTTTTCCGCGTGTCCGCGATTTCCGCGGTATCAGCGACAAGGCGGTCGATGGCCAGGGCAATCTGACTGTCGGTTTTAAAGATTACGCGGCTTTTCCAGAAGTCCGTTTGGAGGAAGTGGATAATAATTTCGGTTTGGAAATCTCCTTATCCACTAATGCCAAAACCCGCGAGGAGGGTTTAGAATTATTCCGCCTCCTCGGGTTTCCATTTAAAAAAGACAGCAAATAATTTTAATATATATGGCAAGAACTGCATTACTAGTCAAAGCATCAAGAAAACCGAAATTTTCAACGCGGACCATCCGCCGTTGCTGGCGTTGCGGCCGTAACCACGGCTATATGCGCGATTTCAAATTATGCCGTATCTGTTTCCGGGAACTCGCCGATAATGGAGATTTGCCGGGTATCCGCAAGTCTAGCTGGTAAACATATAAATTAAGAAACAAGAAAAATATGATGGATCCCATCGCAGACATGTTCACAAGAATTAGAAACGCTTCCGCGGTCAGGAAGACGGAGATCGTTTTGCCGCTCAGCAAATTGAAATACGAAATCGCCAAGATTTTGGAAACGGAAGGCTGGGTGAAAAAAGTCTCTATCAATCCAGGCGGCCTGAAGGGCCGGCACAGCAGCTTTGACGAACTGAATATCCAGCTGAAATACCGCAAGAACGGCAAGCCGCAGATAGCGAGCATAAAAAGGATCAGCCGTCCCGGCTTGAAGATTTATGTTGGACATGATGAAATGCCGACGGTTCTGAATAATTTCGGCATCGCCATAATTTCCACTTCTCGCGGACTGATGACTAATAAGCAGGCGAAGAAGGAAAAGATCGGCGGCGAAGTCCTGGGAGAGATATTCTAAATTATCTTTAAGCATTACACTATATGTCACGTTTAGGAAAACTGCCAATTAAATTCAATCCTCCGGTCCAGGTTACTCTGAGCGCCAAGGAACTAGTTTGCAAAGGTCCGAAAGGAGAACTGCGCTTAGCGCTCAGCCCTCTTGTGGAGATCAAAGTAGAGAACAATGAGATCCAGGTATCGCTCCGGGACAAATCAGCCAAGAACGCCAGCGCGGTTTGGGGTTTGATGTGGAGCCTGATCCGCAATATGGTGGAAGGAGTGACGAGCGGCTTTATTCGTAAATTGGAAATAAACGGCGTCGGATATCGCGCCGCGGTCGCTGGCGATAAATTGAATATGAGCTTGGGCTTTTCTCATCCGATCGTCTTTCCGTTACCTAAAGGCGTCTCGGCCAGCGTGGCCGCTAATGTCATCAGTCTAGAGAGTGCCGACAAAGCTCTTTTGGGGGAAACGGCCGCCCAGATACGAAAATTGCGCAAGCCGGAGCCTTATAAAGGAAAAGGCGTCAAATATGCCGAAGAAGTTATCAGGCGGAAAGCGGGTAAAGCGGCCGCCAAGAGCAAATAATTCTTGACTTACAAGTATTTAAATAATATGGATAAAATAAAAGCAAAAAATCTAAGACAGGGGCGCCGCCATGCCCGCGTGCGCGCTAAAGTCTCCGGACAGGCAGAACGTCCCCGTCTCAGCGTTTTCCGTTCTAATAGAGGTATGTTCTTACAGCTGATCGATGATGTAAGCGGCCAGACTTTGGCCAGCGCCAGCTTGAAGGAGATTAAGGCGGCGAATAAGACGGAATCTGGAAAAGAATTAGGAAAACTCATTGCCCAGAAAGCCAAAGCGAAAAAGATAAGCCAAGCTGTTTTTGACCGCGGTTTTTATAAATATCACGGTCGCGTAAAAGCGGCCGCTGAAGGAGCCCGCGAAGGCGGTCTGAAATTTTAAATTAATTTTTTTGGCATTAGCAATTATTATATGGAAGACAAAAAATTAACCAACGAAGATAAACCGAAAGAAACTGCGACTGGAGCCGGCGAGACGGTAGCCCGCGATGTTTACGGCAATCAGGCCGGTAAGCGAGGCGGAGCGCGCGATGGCGGCCGAGGCCGCAAAGGTTTCAGCCGCGATAATCGTCCGAAGGATGAAATGGAGCAGCGTATTTTGGAGGTCGCCAGGGTTACCCGTGTCATGGCCGGCGGCAAAAGGATGAATTTTCGCGCTTGCGTGGTTATCGGAGATAAGAAGGGAAATGTCGGCGTCGGCCTGGGCAAGGGTGCGGACGTGACGATGGCTGTCAATAAGGCGGTTAATCGTGCCAAAAAAGCCATGATCAACGTGCCGATGGTCAAAGAAACTATCCCGCACGCCGTTACCCATAAAATGGGCGCGGCGCGGATCATCTTAAAACCGGCTAAGCAAGGACGCGGCGTCATCGCTGGCGGCGTGACCAGGGCTATTCTGGAAATGGCCGGTGTCAAGAATGTGACCAGCAAGACTTTGGGTTCCAAGAATAAGATAAATAATGCCCGCTGTACCATAGAAGCCTTAGATAGCCTGCATCGGAATGAGAATTCGGAGCTTCCCCAGGCGGCTAAGGGTAAGAAAGCGGAAACTAAATCCGAGCCTAAAGCGGAAACGACCGAAGGCAAAAAATAAATAATAAGGAAAAATCAATCATATGCTATCACTTCATACCATAGCTTCGGCTAAAGGCCGGGCCAAGAAGAATAAACGAGTTGGTCGCGGCAATGCCTCCGGACACGGTACTTATAGCACGCGCGGCTTGAAAGGACAGAAATCACGTTCGGGCGTTTCCGGCTTGAAGCGTTTAGGCTTGAAGAAACAGCTGCTGCAGATCCCGAAAGCGCGCGGTTTTAAATCGCTCAAGCCGAAAAACCAGGTCGTGAGTGTCAAAGCGCTAAATAATAATTTCCAAGATAATGATATCGTGAATCCGGCCTCTTTGATGGCTAAGAAGCTGATCGCCTCCCTGTCTCAGCCCGTAAAGATCTTAGGTAAGGAAAAATTGACGGTCAAGGTAAAATTTGAGAATATTAAGATGAGCGCCGGCGTGGAGAAACAGTTAAATTAATTTTATGCTGGATAAATTAGAACAAATTTGGAAGGCTAAAGATTTACGGAACAATATCCTATTCGTCCTGGCGATGCTGGTTATTTTCCGTTTAGTCGCTCACATTCCGGTGCCGGGAGTGAATACCGTCGCTTTAAAGAATTTATTCGCTTCTAACCAGATCCTCGGCCTTTTGAATCTCTTCTCAGGCGGCGGCATGCAGAATTTTTCTTTAGTCATGATGGGCGTCGCCCCTTACATCACTTCCTCTATTATTTTCCAGCTTTTAGGCATGATTGTCCCGAGCATCGAAGAGATGCAGAAAGAAGAATCCGGACGTCAGAAAATAAATATGTGGACTCGCTGGCTGACCGTGCCTTTGGCCGCTTTTCAGGCTTATGGCATGATTACTCTCTTGCGCCGCGGTTCCGCCGGCATCTTAGGCGATATTACGCCCTTTAATTTTTTTGTCATGATCGTGACGATTACGGCCGGCTCTATTTTCTTGATGTGGATAGGCGAGCTTATCACTGAAAAGAATGTCGGCAATGGCATCTCTCTCCTCATCTTCGCCGGTATCGTCGCCGTCCTGCCTACGGCTATACAGCGTATTTTCATTACTTTTGATCAGACCCAGCTGTTCATGCTGATCGGCTTTGTCGTCATCGGTCTCATTACGGTCGTCGGCGTCGTCATCATCAACGAGGGGCAGCGCAATATCCCGGTGCAATATGCCCGGCAAGTCCGCGGGAACCGCACTTTCGGCGGGACCAGCACCCACTTGCCCCTGAGAGTCAATATGGCGGGAGTCATTCCTATTATTTTCGCTATTTCTGTCGTCTTATTCCCGTCAATGATCGCCCAGTTCTTGATCCACGCTAAAACGGCCTGGGTGGCGCAGGCGGCGCAAGAGACGATCAACCTCTTTAATGACCAGCTGTTTTACGGCATAGTCTACTTTATCCTAGTGTTCGCTTTCACTTATTTTTATACCGAAGTTATTTTCCATCCGGCGCAGGTCGCGGAGAATCTGCAGAAGCAAGGCGGCTTTATCCCCGGCATCCGGCCGGGCAAGAATACGAGCGACTATCTGTCGGCCACGACCCATAAGATCATCCTGGTCGGCGCTTTATTCTTAGGCTTGATCGCTGTTTTGCCTTTGGTTATGCGCTACTTTACCGGCATCCAATCTTTATCGGTTGGCGGAACGAGCCTCCTCATCGTCGTTTCTGTCGTTATTGAAACGGTGAAGCAGATAGAATCCCAGCTTACCATGCGCGAATACGACGGGCTTTAATCAATCATTTCCAGATAAAATTACGAGGCCGGTTTTAAAACCGGCCTTTTTTGTGGTATAATGTAAGAAAGAATCAAAAATATTATTTTTTATCCCTAAATATATGGATTTAAAAGACGTGACCAAGAATATGACTAGCCAGGATAATTATCGCTTGAGCCAGCGGATGGAAGAGATGATGCGGACTAACCCCGGCTATAAGAATTTAAGCGAGTCTAACCGGGAACTTATCTTTAAGATAATCAAGAAATATCAGGAAAAGATCCGCCACGGCCTGAAACCGTCCTATTCTACCATCAAAGAGGATAAATATCATTTATATCAAAACCGCTTCCAGCTCGGCTTGTCTCCGACCGACTTAGAGCAGATTAATGGCTTATTAGACAGTTTTAAAGATTATTCATAAAATTATATATGGGTTTAAATATCTTGCCGAAAGCGGGTATTGGCTTCAAAGCTAAATCCGGTATCGGGAATTTCAAGACTAAATTGGATAAGCTGACCCGCTATCAAGGCGGCGAATTCGGCATGCTGCGCAATAATCGGCAGGCGATAGACGCGGCAATAGCTAAACGGGCGGAAACTATCAGGATAAAAGGAGGCCTAGATCGGATGCAGCGTAAGAGCGCTCTTCTGGAAATAATGAAGAATGATAAGAGTTTGACTAAGGCCGATAAGTATAAGGTCAAAGAATTATTGCAGTATTATTCTCGGGATAAGAAAGCGCCGGCTCCGGCCAAAAAACCGGTCATAGATATTGAACGCGATGAGGCGGAAATAATGCCTAATCGTCCAGATTTTTCTCATGAAAGTAATCCGAATTTCTTCCGGGAGCAGAACCCCTTGCGCCGCGGCGAAGCCGTCAGAGATTCCCTTAACTATCAGCATATGTCCAGATTAGGCCCGGGAGAAACGGCTAGTAAATTGCAGAAAGCGAGCTTCGCTAAATTGCAGAAGAGCTCTAATAATCTCGGACGGCCAGCCGGTTTAAGGCCGCCGGGCGCGAGCGGATCGGATCTGTTCAGATCCCTTAAATAATCCCATTTATATATCCCTATGTTTTGGAACCTATTAGTCGTCATTTTGGGGCTTTCTCTCTTTGAGATAATAAGCAGCGTAGATAATGCGGTCGTCAACGCCCATGTCCTGAAGACTTTACCGGAAAAATACCGGAAGATTTTTTTATTTTGGGGCCTGTTATTCGCGGTTTTCGTCGTCCGCGGCGCTTTGCCGTTCTTAATCGTCTGGATAGCTAATCCGGATTTATCCGTCATCCAGGTCATTACCTCTACTTTTTCCGGCAGTCCGGAAATCACCAAATATATCGAGCAGTCCAAGCCGCTTTTATTATTAGGCGGCGGCATTTATCTATTTTTCGTATTCTTGTCCTGGCTGTTCTTAGAAGAGAAGAAATATGCTTTCTTGGTGGAAGGATTCATCCACCGCCAAGGCGTCTGGTTCTATGCTATCGCTTCGCTTCTGACGACGGTTATCGTTTATTTTTCTCTGGCGCGTAATCCGATCTTGGCTCTCGCGGCGACGATCGGCGTCTCCGCTTTCTTTATTACCGATGGCTTCAAGAAGAATTCAGAAGAAAAAGAAAAACAGCTTTTAAGCTCTAATATGAGCGCTTGGAGCAAGATCCTGTATCTGGAAATCCTGGACGCCTCCTTTTCCATAGATGGCGTCATCGGCGCTTTCGCCTTCACTATCAGCGTTCCGCTTATTATCCTCGGTAACGGTTTGGGCGCTTTCGTCGTCAGAGAGCTGACCATCAGGGGGATCGATTTGATAAGCCGTTTCGCTTATTTGAAGAATGGGGCCATGTATGCTATCGGTTTTCTCGGATTCTTGATGATTTTAGAAAGCTTCGGCCAAGAATTTCCGTTTTGGCTGGCGCCGCTTAATACCTTCCTGCTCCTCGGCATCTTTTTATTCTTATCGTTCAAAGAATCTCGGGAACTTAAAGCTTCGGCTTGAATATTATGGTGTATTTAAAGACAGCGGAAGAAATCAGGGTGATCAGGGAGGGCGGCCGGCGTCTGGCCGCTATTTTAGCGCGTCTTTTAAGAGAGGTCAAACCCGGAGTCAGTACGGCTTATCTGGAGGATTTAGCTAACGATCTGATCAAGGAAGCCGGCGGATATTCCGCTTTCAAGGATTATCCGATGGGCGGCGATATTTTTTTCCCGTCTACTCTCTGCGTATCCATTAACGATGAAGTGGTGCATGGCGCGGCTCTTCCGCCACGCCTGATAGCCGAAGGAGATATCGTTGATTTAGACATCGGTATGGAGTGGCCGGTCAGGCCGGAATGGCGCGCTAAATTCGCTGCGCCTATCAATCCTTTTTCTAAACGTGGCGGGTTTTTTACCGATATGTGCGCGACTGTCGGCGCGGGAAAAATCAGCGCGGAGGCCAGGAAATTATTGCAGGTCACGCGCGAATGCCTTGATTTAGGCATAAAAGCGGCCCGCCCCGGAGCGACGCTGAACGATATCGCCCGGGCGATAGAGGGCCATGCCCAGAAGAACCATTATGGAGTCGTGCGCGATCTGGTCGGCCATGGGGTCGGTTATTATGCCCATGAAAAGCCTGATGTTTTTAATTTTACTATTTCTGACAAATCGCCGGAAAATATAGTCTTGCGTCCCGGTATGGTCCTGGCTATCGAGCCGATGATAAATATCGGCGATTGGCGGGTAGATGTGGCCGACAATGATTTTACTATTTTGACGGCCGACGGCAGCCTGAGCGCCCATTTTGAACATACGGTCGTGATTACTGAGCGCGGCAGTGAGATCTTAACTATATAATGATTATGGGCAATGTAAAAAAATATTTAGGAATCGATTGGGGCGAAAAACGCATCGGCCTGGCTACTGCTGACAGCGAAGTCGGCTTAGCCCTGCCTTTAGCGACAGTCGCCAGCCTGGCGGAGGTCCTGACGGCTATTAACGCTGAAGAAGCGGACATAGTGGTCTTAGGATCACCGCGTAAGATGAACGGGGAAGAGGCTGATAATCCGCTCTGGCTCAGTTTTTTAGAACAGCTTCGGCGCCATAGCAATCGCCCGGTCGTCCTCATTGACGAACGCCTGACTAGCCAGGCGGCCGATTCCTTGGAAGGCAGCGCGGCTGAAAAAGCCCAGCGCGACGAAATAGCGGCGACGCTTATTCTCCAGGATTATCTTGATCGTAACTGATATGGACGGAAGCAAAAATACCACCGCCCTGATCCTGAAACGCGAGCCATACCGCGAAGATGACTCTTTGGTTACGGTCTATACCCTTGATTTCGGCAAATTGAGCTTGATCGCTCGCGGAACGCGTAAATTGCGCTCTAAGCTCGCCGGTCATCTTGAGCCTTTAACGCTGTCGGAGATCATGATTATCAGCGGTAAAGGACTTGACTATATTGGAAGCGCTCTCGGCCGAGAAGTTTATCAGCCGATCCGCCAAGATTTGAATAAGCTTCATTATGCCGGACGGGCAATAAGTATTTTCAGCCGTCTGGTAAAAGATAGCGAACCAGACCGGCGCTTATTTTTTTTAATTGTCGATTGGCTGGCGGCTTTGAACAGCTTTGAAGATTTAAGCTCGGAGTCCGGCGATCTGCTGTTGGCTTTTTTTGCTCTGCGGCTTTTAGGCGAACTAGGCTATAAGCCGGAAATGTATAAATGCCTTGATTGTGGAAAATCAGTCAAGCCGGGCCGTAATTATTTCAACTTGTTAAATGGCGGTGTCGTTTGCGAGGCTTGTTTTCTAAAGGAAAGCGGTCGGATCGGATTTCAGGTTACTAATATTTTGACAATTTCTGATAATTGTGTTAAGATTGTTAGATTTATCTTAGAAAATGAGGAGGGCCGGATCTTGAGAATGAAAATAGATAAGAAATACTTAAAAGAATTATCATTTTTAGTGGAGAGTTTGCTTAATTTTTATTTTTAGTTATCAGCTTGATGTGTTATGATATATAAAGCATAATTAAATAAGGCCGCGCTCCTCAGGCGCCGGCCTTAGCATTACTCATATGACTAATAATTTTTCCCCGGCTTTAGAGCAATTCGTCAATCGTTTGCTCGCTGAAAAAAAATTATCTGATTTAGAGCCAGGCGTCCGCGATCAGGCCAAGGCCGATTTATTAGAGAAGGCGGAAGAGCGCGTTAAGGCCGCTATTTTCGCCAATATGCCAGCCGATAAATTAGCGGAATTTACTGGGTTGATGGACAGCGGTGATGAAGCTAAATTACAAACCTTTATCCAAGAGGCTATTCCCAACTTGGAGCAGATCATCGCTCAGAGCTTGCTGGATTTTCGCGATACCTATCTCGGCTGAACGGCTATGTCATTATCCAACCAGGCCAAAATAAATCGTATCAACGACATTTATCAAGAATTTTTGCATAAAGTCAGAGAGATTGAAAGCGCGCGCGATCGCAAGATAGCCGCCCTCTTAGCCAGCGATGACGAGGCAAAGATCGCACGGATAAGGCAAGATTTAAAATCA
Source organism: bacterium (assembly GCA_021806615.1). GTDB lineage: Bacteria > Patescibacteriota > Patescibacteriia > Patescibacteriales > UBA12465 > UBA12465. The sequence continues at coordinate 37,995 of JAJZRB010000007.1, forward strand.
AGATTTAAAGGATAATCCGGTCTTCAGCACGGCCGGATTTTATATTTTAACTATATGCCAAACTTTTACGGAGGCTTGAAAAAATTTTTCAGTCTTAAGGAGGACAGCCGGAAGAAAGACGAGGCGGAAAAAAATAAGCTAGAAGAAGGACCTAGCCCGGAAGACGTAGCCCGGGAATTGGCGCTAGCCGAAGAAAAGATAAGAAATCAAGAGCTTTCTCCCGATGCGAGCGGCGAACTGCCGGATGAGAAAAAACCGGCCGGCCAAAAAGTAGTCCAAGAGGCGGGTTCGGATCTGGCGGCCGCTAAAAAAGATTCTTTGCATAGTTTGGACCAGGCGGCTAAATTGACTTTCACCGCCGGCCTTGTTGACACTTCAGACATCATGCGCAGCCAAGCGCATCGCGCCGCTTCGGAGAAGATGACGGCAGACAAGAAGGAGTTGAGCGGTTTTAAAGGGATAGTCGCCAGGATCTGGAAATATAATTATGCCGAACAGTATTTGCACGAGCAAGAACGCGTCAAGGCTAAGAAAAGGATATTAGCGGAAGGAAATGTCTATAGCAATGAAGGGCTGAGCGCGACTGAGAAAGCAGAAGCGAATAAAGCCTTCCAAGACGCGACCTTGACCAGGTTCACTTCGGAAATCAAGGGCTTAGTGGAAGAGAATCTGGGCGAGAAGCGCGAACAGCTGGCTGATACCGCGGCGGCTAAGGCGATCAAGTCCGACCTGAAGAAGATAATCAACGAATATGCCGATGGCCGGATAGACGAAGCGGGATTCGAGGGAGCAAAACGCGCCGTCTTTGAAAAAATACAGCAAAGCGGCGATCAGACGACGATCAAGCAGAGCGAAATGTTCGTCGATAATTTTCTGGCTATCGCCGATCAAGTCAAAGGGATCAAAGATAATATCCGCCAAGCCGCCGACCATCAGGAAAAATTAGCCGCCTTTGATTTCGATCTTAATCTCATCTTAGGCAAAGCGAAGGAAGGAATAAAGACGGAAACGCATTATAATCTAGCGGAAAAGACCGTAGAGAGATTGCGGCGCAGCAAATTAGGCAGCCTCATTAACGAGACGACTCTGGCGGCTTCGGTCGGCCTGGCTTACTCGGCCGGTTCCTTCTTATCCCAGCGCGTTTTACGTTCTAAAGCGATGGCAGTCGGAACTTTGGGCCTGGCCGTCGGCGTTTCCGGCGCTTATTCTGGCATCAAGGAAAGCCAGATGCAGAAGAGGGAACGCCAAACCTTAGAAGCGCGCGCCGCTACAGGGGCCGTCGATCTCCAGGCAGAACAGCAGAAATTAGGCCAGGAAATTACGGCCTTGAAAGAAGCCGAAAAGATGACGAGCGATAAGAAAGAATTAAGAAATATCAGCAATAGGCTAAAGAGCTTAGAGGGGGAACGGAAGAAAATGGCTGAGCAGGAAAGCTTCCTATACCAGAAGAAGACCGCGCGGGAGCTCAGCGCTAATTTACAGCAGGCGCTTTATGAAGTCGATCCTAGCGGCCAAGCGAACGTTAAGAAATTTGATTCCGCCGCTGAGCTGGACGGCGTCCTGGACCAATTGGCGCAAATCGAGGCCCGTCTGGAGCTTTCTAATGAGAAAAAGATAGATCTGATAAGCTATTCCAGCTTAGCCAAAGTAGAAAGCGAACGCTTGGATTTGTTGCAAGCTAAATGGCAGGCTAAAGACAGGCTGCAATCTTTGCCGGCTGATGTCAGCCGGGATTGGGAGAAACGCCTGAAGGATCTGACGAACCTCCATCGCCAAGTATTGCTGAAAAATGATGATGGCGGCATTGAAAGAAAAGATCAGCTTTTCAATAAATATAAAAACAAGGAGGTCCTCCGGAAAGTCGCGCAGAGCGCCGTCAGCGGCCTGACTATCGGCTTAGCGGCCCAGGAAGTTTTTGCCGCTTTCTCGGACAAACAGGAAGGCCTGGTAGAAAATATATTCAAAGGAGACAAGCGCATCCTAGGCGGGCGCGATACGGCGCTGGAAGCTTTACGCGGCTGGCTGACCGGCCATCACGCTGTCGGCGAGATGCATGAGGCGGCCATCGCTAACGGCTTAGTCAAACTGCCGGGAGATTGCAGCTGGCTGCATAATCCGGATGGCTCTTTCAATCTGGTGCGCGGCTCAGAAGTTTTGGCCGAACATTTGAAAGTAAATCCGGACGGCTCTTTGACCTCAGAGGCTAGGGATTTATTAGCGGCCGAGCATATCAATGTCGCCGCCAGCCAATATTTGATCGAACCGGGTCAAAATACCACGACCTTAACCCACCTCAGCCCTAATGATTATATTGATAAGCATAGCGGAGATTTCAAGCAAGTCAGCCGCAGCTTATGGTATGCGAACGACACCCCGATGTATAAAGGGCCGGACGGCAAGCTGCACGGAGCTGATTTGAATGAACTCAAGGAACAATGGGGCGGCGACCATGGCTCAGGCATCAATACTAAGACTAATTGCTATGAGATGACCGCTTTCAGGATGCGCCCGGACGGATCGTTTGAAACCGTAAACGGCACTAAACTGAATGAAAATGCCGCTGAATTGATCAAGGAAGGAAAAATGAGATTCCAGTTTTCTCTATCTGATGAAACCCAGAATCAGGTTATTGACCTGCCTGTCGATCCGGTCACCGGGAAAATAAGCGTTGAAAGGGGAAGCGAGCTCGGTAAGCTTTTATTCGGCGAGAAGAATAGCCACGGCGCCTTGCAGGCCGTCTTGAAAGCGAGATTCGCTGAAGTCGTGACTTCGGCCGGAGTCGGCCAGAATGGCGTGGAAAAAGTCCATGTGTTTGCGACCGCTGTCGGCGAAGGGTTGAAAGACGCGACTGCCTCGGAAATAATCAATACGCCGCCGCAATTAGGGACGTCCACTATCCTCGATGTTCCGCGGGAATGGGATATCCCGCCAGTCATTCCAGTCGGTTGGCGGAAACCCCTGGGCAAGATACCGGGGGCCGGTTTTGAGTATAGCCTCTATCAGCCCGGTCCAGTGGATGAGAACCGCCTGAAAAAGATGGCGGAAAGACGTTCGGATACTTTGAATAGAGACCCGCGCGCCAAGCTTGACCACTACGAAGAGATTGAAAAATATTTTGCCAAGATGGATAAGGATTATCGGGAAAAGATCAAGGGTTTGGCGGCCGAAGCCGGAGCGATGAGCCCCGAGAACAAGGTCTCTATCTGCATCCCGGTAGCTGGCCATCAGGAAGGAGGCAGGATTTATGAATCATTGAAGAATTATACTTACCAGAAAGCCGAGCCGGAAGATTTTGAGATCTGCTTGATGGTCAATCATCCGGATCACGATCAGGACGGGAAGGAGATCAAGCCTGATAAGACGCTGGCGGAGATAGAGCGCTTTAAAAAAGATTACCCGCAGATGAATGTCAAAGTGATGTATAAAGTCATCCCTTATGAAGAGGTCAATATCGGCCTGGTGCGTAAGATGTTGAATGATGCCGTCCTTTATCGCCAGCATGAGCGAGGGAAAAAAGCTCCGGATTTGATCATGGTCAGTAACGATGCGGACAATCTGGGCATTGATCCGCGTTATGTCCAGAATTTCATCAAGAGATTCGCCGATAATCCTAAACTGGACGGCGTACTCGGACAGTTAGATTGGGATCCGGAAGCCTATACTAAATATCCGTTGATCCATATTGGCACCCGTTTATTCCAATACTATTCCGGCCTGGGGCGCAAGAATCGTGGCGGAATCGTTTCTAGCGGTGCCAATTTCGCTTTTAAATCAAGCATCTACGCCGGTATCGGCGGCTATTTAGACGATGTCCAAGGAGGGGAAGATGTCGCTATCGGCCAGGCGATCTCTTTAGCCCGCGGCGATACTTATGAAACCCAGCGCCACGGCGGATCAGCTTCGCGGCTCTTCACTTCCGCCCGCCGGGCCATAGATGTCTTGAATAAATTCAATCTATCCCCGGTAGAACAGTGGGATAAAGGTTTCAGCGCTTTTGACGATGAGATACGCAAGATGGACCTAAATAGCTTGGCCGGCGAGAAGATCGATTATCGCGATCCCAAATTTTTAGCGAAATTCAAGATCGGCTTGGAGCATATCATCAATCAGACCCTGAATGTCTATGAGCGCGGGGAGAAATTAGGCAAAGGCCATAGGACCTATCGCGAGGAGATTATCGGACGTTTAGGCATCAAATATAAGCTTGACGATAAAGGTAATGTGGTGATTACCGATATGTCCAAATTAGTGAAGGGCTTGGAGACTTATCAGAAAGAAGGGATCCTGCAGCGCGACGCCCGATCCGGCAAGCTTAAGCCGGCGGAAAGATTGAAGAAGATGCGCGCGGCGCGCCAGAGCGTAGAGGCAGGAGGAGAAAAGCCCGCTCCAGAGGAAAGCGCCTTAGCCAAAGAAAATGACGCCTCCCTGAAGAAATTCTATGAAGAGGGGAAGAGGATAATAGACGTCAGTTTGACCGCGCCCGCCATTAAGGAAATCAAGGCCGGAGAAAAACAAAGCGATCTGGACGGCGAATATGTCCGGCGCGATAATGAAATAATCTCCGAAGGCGAAACCGGACGGGTCGTAGCCGGTTATGACAAGGCGACGCAAGAGCCGGTGGTCATCAAGGAAAGTCCGAAAAGCAAGAAGAAGAAATTGGATCCGGAAAAGTATTTATTAGATCGCGGCTTCAGTGATCCTGCCCTGGCCTTGCCTCGCAAGAGGCTGGAACGAGGCCAGGAAATAATCAAAGTCTATCAGGCGGCGGAAACTGACCTGGAACATTATTTAGAGAGTTACCATAAGCTAGAGCCGAAAGCGGCCCTAGAAATAATCATCCGTCTAAGCGATGCCGCTCGTCAGCTGCACCGCCTAGATGTTGTCCATGGCGATATCGCGCCGAGCAATGTCCTGTTATTTCCCGACGGCGCCAAGCTCGGGGATTTAGATGATTCTTATGTCCATGATTTCATAAAGACCGGCAATAGCGGCAATCGCTTCATCATGGCGCCAGAGATGTTCGCCGGAGAAGGACAGAATAAGTTCGATAAGACTGTAGATATTTATGCCTTATCAGCCGATCTATACTATATGCTCGTCGGACGCTGGCCGCACCAGATCGAGGAAAAGGGATTGACCCCGGAAGCCAAACAGGAGAAATATAAAGAATTGCATGAGACGGAAGAAATAAGCTACCCGGATGATATCCCGCCGGTTTTACGTCCTATCTTAGCCAGAGGCTTGGCTGTCAGCCCATCCGGACGATATCAGAGCATAGACTACCTGTTGAAAGATCTCCTGTCGGCTTATAACAGTCTTTAGTATTTTACGCGGCATATTAAAATCGGCTTAATCAGCCGATTTTTTGTTATTTTCTTGCTTAAATCTCTAAAATAAGTTAAAATCTAGTGGTAAAATATCTAAGAATTTTTTAAAAAAACGAGTCTGATCGTTTAGTTTTTTATGTTAAGAACTCATACTTGTGGTGAATTAAATTTATCTAATATCGGCCAAAAAGTCGTTATATCCGGTTGGGTTAACAGTATCCGTAACCATGGCGGCCTGATTTTCGTTGATTTGCGCGACCGCTACGGCTTGACCCAGGTAAAATTCAACCAGTCCGATAATAAAGAAGCAGCCGCGATCGCCGAGAAATTACATGATGAATGGGTCGTCAAAGTGAAAGGCGAAGTTGAGGCTCGTCCGGCTGATATGGTCAACGCGAAGACAGCGACCGGCACCATAGAAGTTATCGCTTCTGAAATAGAAATTTTAGGCCAAGCTAAAGTCTTGCCTTTTGAAATCAACGAGGAAAAGAACGCGGAGGCTAACGAAGCCTTGCGTCTGAAGTACCGCTTCATTGACTTGCGCCGGCCTAAATTACAGGAGATGTTGAGAGTCAAAGATAAATTCATCTCTTATATCCGAGATTATTTCCATCAGCGGGATTTCGTAGAAGTCCAGACTCCGATACTAGCTAATTCTTCGCCGGAAGGCGCGCGTGATTTCTTGGTACCCTCCCGCCTTTATCCCGGAAAATTTTATGCTCTGCCGCAAGCGCCCCAGCAGTTCAAGCAATTGCTCATGGTCGGCGGCGTAGATAAATATTTCCAGATCGCGCCCTGCTTCCGCGATGAAGATCCGCGGATGGATCGCCATTATGGCGAGTTCTATCAATTAGATATGGAAATGAGCTTCGTGGAACAGGAAGATGTCTTCGCCGTCATGGATCCGCTCATGATTGAATTGACGGAAAAATTCAGCTCCAAGAAGATTATTAATTTGCAGCCGGACGGACGTTTTCCGCGCTTATCCTGGCGGGAAGCGATGGATAGATACGGCTCTGATAAGCCGGACCTCCGTTTTGATCTGAGCATCAAAGATGTCAGCGACGCTGTCCGTGATTGCGGTTTTTCCGTCTTTACCGATACGCTGGATAATAAAGGCGTGGTTCACGCCCTGAAAATAGATGGTGGGGCTAAGTTCACGCGGAAAGAGATTGACGAGTATACGGAATTAGCGAAGAAACGGGGCGCGAAAGGTTTGGCTTACCTGAGCCTCAAGGAGGGGAGCATAAATTCCCCTTTTGCCAAATTCATGGCCCCGGAGAAATTACAAGCGATCGCTACCGCCTGTGAGGCGCGGGAAGGCGATCTGGTTTTTTTCGCGGCTGACGCTTGGCGGACGGTCTGCAATGTGCTGGGAGCGGTCAGGAACGAAGCCGCGAGCCGCTTGGGCCTGAAAGATAATGCCAAGGCCGCTTGGCTCTGGATTGTTGATTTTCCCATGTATGATTATTCGGAAATAGAAGAGGGGCGGATTGATTTTGGCCATAATCCTTTTTCCATGCCCCAAGGCGGCTTGAAGGCTCTAGAAGAACAGGATCCTTTGGATATACTAGCTTACCAGTATGACTTGGTCATTAACGGTTTTGAAGCTTCTAGCGGCGCCATACGCAATCATGATCCGGAAATAATGTATAAAGCGTTCGCTATCGCCGGCTATAGCCGGGAAGAAGTTGACCATAAATTCGGCGCCATGATCAACGCTTTTTCTTACGGCGCTCCGCCGCACGGCGGAAACGCGCCAGGCATTGATAGGATCTTGATGGTCCTTAATGACTGGGATTCTATCCGCGACATTTATGCTTTCCCGAAGGACGGGCAAGGCAGGGATCTGATGACCGATTCGCCGAGCGAGGTCAATCCTAAGCAGCTGGATGAATTATATCTGGCCGTCAATCATCGTAAGAAATAACCTAGCGGATGATGCCGGTTGAAGCATTCCCGGCTAATAACCAATCAATTTATGCCCATAACCTTAATAAAATCTTTATTCCGTTCTGCCGAATATTTGAATCAGGAAGTGATTGTCGCCGGTTGGGTGCGCACCGCGCGCAGTTCCAAGGATTTCGGCTTCATTGAAATAAATGACGGCTCTTTTTTCAAGGGTTTGCAAATAGTTTTCGCTAGCGATTTAGAAAATTTCAGCGAAGTGGAAAAGATCAGCGTCGGATCGTCTTTAAGAGTAGAAGGGAAATTAGTCGAGTCTCCGGCTAGCGGCCAGGCCTTTGAATTGAAAGCGCGGAAGATAAGCATCCTCAACTTGGCGCCGGCCGATTATCCGCTCCAGAAAAAGAAGCATAGTTTTGAGTTCTTGCGGACGATCGCCCATTTACGCGGCCGCAGCAATACTTTTTCCGCCGTCTTTCGCCTCCGTTCCGCTTTGAGCTTCGCGATACATAAATTTTTTAATGAAGAAGGGTTTAGTTATATCCATACGCCGATAATCTCAACGAGCGACTGCGAAGGAGCGGGCGAGATGTTCCAGGTGACTACCCTGGACCTGTCTCATCCCGCTAAGGACGATAAAGGGGGAATAGACTATAGCGAAGATTTTTTCGGCAAGAAGGCAGGATTGACCGTCAGCGGACAGCTCAATGCCGAGGCGCTGGTCATGGGCTTGAATAAGGTCTATACTTTCGGCCCGACTTTCCGGGCGGAGAATTCTAATACGACGCGGCACGCTTCGGAATTCTGGATGATGGAGCCGGAGATGGCTTTTTCTAACCTGGATGACGATATGGCGCTCGCGGAAAAGATGCTTAAGTATCTGATCGCCTATATCCTCCAGGAATTGCCGGAAGAGATGGAATTTTTTAATAAATTCATCGATCCGGGGATCAAGGAGCGCCTGCATAACATCCTGGATTCCGAATTCGCGCGGATAACTTATACGGAAGCGGTGGAAATCCTGGAAAAATCTGGCGAGAAATTCGTCTATCCGGTGAAATGGGGCATTGATCTGCAGACCGAACATGAGAAATATCTGACCGATAAGGTCTATAAAAAGCCGGTTTTTGTCACTGACTATCCTAAGGATATCAAGGCCTTCTATATGCGCCTGAATGAAGACGGGAAAACGGTCGCGGCCATGGATCTCCTGGCTCCGGGCATCGGGGAGATCATCGGCGGCAGCCAGCGCGAAGAACGCTTGGAATATCTGGAAAGACGGATGTCGGAGATGGGCCTCAAGAAAGAAGATTACGCCTGGTATCTGGATTTGCGCAAATATGGCTCGGTGCCGCACGCCGGTTTCGGCCTAGGCTTTGAGCGGCTCATAATGTACCTGTCCGGTATGGCCAATATCCGCGATGTGATTCCGTTCCCGCGGACGCCGAAGAACGCGGAGTTTTAATAATCAAGACCCGCCATGGCGGGCACTAAATATATGACTAACAAACAGAACGCCAAGTATGCTTTCTATTATCTATTGTCGCTAGTCGCCTTGATCTTCATGTCCTTATCGGTCGGCATGATCGTTTTTGCCATCATTAACAAGACGGTTGCCGATGCTCTCAATAATTTTTTAGGGAATTATGACAGCCAGCTGAAATTCGCGATTTCCGCGCTTATTATCGCCACGCCGATCTATTACCTTATTTCGCGCTTGATAAGCCAAGGCTTGCGCCGCGGAGATTTAGAAAAAGATTCCGGCATACGCCGCTGGCTGACTTATTTTATCCTGCTTATTTCCTCCCTGATCGTCCTGGGAAGCTTCATCAGCGTCATTAATGTTTTCTTGTCGGGCGAACTCACGAGCCGCTTCATTCTTAAAGCATTGACGGTCTTCGTGATTGCGGCCGCGGTTTTTTCTTTCTATTTCTATGACATCAAGCGGGAAAATATAGATAAGAAGGATAAGGTCGTGACGATTTTCTGGATCGCCTCCTTAGTCCTAGTGGCGGCCGCTTTCATAGCTTCTTGGTTTTTCGTAGAGTCGCCTAAAGTCGCGCGTGCCAGGCTATTGGACCAGGCCTTAGTTAACAATATCTATAGTTTAGAGAGCGCCGTCAATAATTATTATGACCGTTATAAGAAGTTGCCGGATAGCCTGGAGGCCGTGACTTCAGATAAAGGCATTTATCTCCACAGCCAATCCTTGATTGATCCGGAAACCAAGGTCCCGATCGTCTACAATAAGCTCGGCGAGCAGTCGTTCGAATTGTGCGCCACTTTCCGTTCGGATAGCGCGGCTACTGATGCCAACGGCCCGTCGCCGGCGGTTTATCCCGGCGATAAGAACCATCGCGCCGGCTATCAGTGCCTGCGCGGCAGCCTTTATGCGATACCGGCCGTTCCGGCTTTGAAACAATAATTATGTTAGAATTCACGACAGAAAAATTTTCCGGCCCTTTGGGGCTGCTGCTCAGCTTAATAGAGAGCGAAGAGCTGGATATCACCGAGGTTTCATTGGCGAAGATCGCCGATGAATACGTGGCTTATATCCGAGCGGCTCAAAATATCAATCCGGAAGAGCTAGCCGATTTCTTGCTCATCGCTGCCAAGCTTCTGTTCATCAAGTCCAAAGCTCTCTTGCCGTATCTTTATGCCGGGGAAGAGGAAGAAGAAATGAACGATTTAGAGCGTCAGCTGAAGATGTACCAGGAATTCGTGGCCGCCAGCCAAAAGGTTAAAGAAATCATCGGCCGCCAGCAATGGCTGTACTTGCCGCCGATAATCAACGCCAAGAACCGGCGCAGCCAGTTCAAGCTGCCTGTTTTTTCGCCTCCGGCTAAATTGACAGCCGCTCTCTTGCATGAGAAATTATTGCTTATCTTAGCTGGACTAGAAAGACAGCGGGAGGAGAAATTGCCGGAAGCGACCTTGGAGCCGAAGATAAATATTGAAGAAAAGATAGCGGCGATAAAGACCATGCTCTTGAATAAGATCAAATTTAATTTTTCCCAGCTTTTGCGCCGCGCGGCGACGAGGACCGAAGTCATCGTCAACTTCCTGGCCGTCTTAGAGCTGGCCAAGCAGAACCAATTATCCTTTGAGCAGGAAGAGCTGTTCAGCGAGATCCATATCAGCCATTTAGATTAAAAATTCGCTTCTTATAAATAGTATCCATATGCCCTTAAAATCACAATTAGAATCTTTGCTTTTCGTTTCCTTAAAACCTTTAGCCCTTAAAGAGCTGGCTAATCTGACACAAGCGAAAACCGCGGCCGTAGAAGAAGCTTTGGCCGAATTGGCGCGCGACTATGAAACTGGCGAGCGCGGGCTAGCTTTGATAAAGAATAACAGCCAGTATCAGATTACGACCGCCGGCGATAATGCCGAGCTTATCAAAGGGTTTTTACAGGACGAAGCGAGCGGCGAATTATCGCAACCGAGCTTGGAGGCCCTGACGATAATCGCTTATCGCGGTCCTTTGAGCAAGATTGACCTGGATAGGATCCGCGGCGTTAATTGCAGCTTGATTATCAGGAATCTGCTGCTGCGTGGCCTGATAGAGGAAAAATTCGATAAGACGAAGAATGAAAATTATTATACGGTGACCCACGATTTCATACGTTTCCTGGGCTTGAGCTCAGTGGACGAGTTGCCGGATTACGGGAAGCTCCATCAGGCGGAGACGATTGACGCCGTCTTAGCGTCCGGCGAAGCGAACGTCTAATTTTTTACCCTCATGCTTTGGAGCGGATTTATCAATTTGATCTTGATTTTATTCCTGGGCTTTAACGGGCTGGCGGCTAAAGTTAACCTGAGCGGCCCGCTCATAACTTTGAAGCCGGAAGCCGCGCCCTTGAAGATAGCCGCGCCTCGCCTCGCCGTTCTCGCCGCTAATGATCATTTTTTCTTATGGACGCAAGGCGCCGATGAAATCCAGCCTATCGCGAGCATTACCAAACTCATGACCGCTTTGGTTTTTCTAGATAATAATCCGGGCTGGGGCAAGATCTATAAGATCTCTCCCGATGACGAAGTAGAGGGCGGCCGCTGGCACCTTTTCTTAGGAGAAGAATTAAGCTTGAAAGATCTTTTTTATACCAGTTTAGTGGCCTCTGATAACGGGGCGACTATAGCCCTGGTCCACGCGACCGGTCTTAGCGAAGCGGATTTCGTCAAGAAAATGAACGCTAAAGCGCGAGAGCTCGGCTTGTCTTCTACCAGCTTTGCGGATCCCATCGGGCTCAGCGATTACAATGTTTCCACGGCGCGCGAGGTGGCTTTATTAGCCCAGGCCGCTTTGAAACGTCCGGAAATAAAAGAGGCGACGACGCAGAGCGAATACCGTTTCACGACTTTGGACGGCCGGGAAAAGGTCATTGAATCCACCGATTATTTATTGTCCGATTCCGCCTCCAGCTCTCTTCAGGTAATAGGCGGCAAGACCGGATATACGGACAAGGCCGGCTATTGTTTCGTCGGCCGCCTGAAGGACGATCGGGGGCGGGAAGTAATTTCTGTAATATTAAATAGCGGCGGCAAGAACGACCGTTTCATTGAAAGCCGCAACCTGGCTAATTGGGTATTTAATAGCTATAATTGGAATAAATAATCTTATCTTCGCCTATGTCTTTCTTCGTTTTCTCCATACGTAATGCTTATCATCGTTTCCGGGATAATCTGGCTGTCCGTTTTCCAAAACTTTATAGCTCATTGTATAAGTATAAATCCATCATTAAATTTTTTATCGCCGGTTTTTTTTCCGGAACGACTGATCTCATCCTGCTTTTCGTCTTCCATGGCTGGATGGCAATGGACATCGTCGTTTCTACCAGTTTAGCCTTCATCTTATCTTTCGTCGTCAGCTTCATCCTGCAGAAATTCTGGACTTTCCGCAATTATAACCAAGACCGATTCGTCCATCAGCTGTTCTTATATATCTTGAATGCTCTTATCGGCTTGTATCTGAACGGCGTCTTTATGCACTTTTTAGTCAATAAATATCATATTTGGTATATCTTGGCTCAGATATTGGTGAATTTCGTCTTGGCCGCTATGAATTTCATGGTTTATAAATTTATTATTTTTAAGATCGGCGGAAATGAAGATAAGCGCTAATAAAAAACAATTAGGCGCCAGTCCGGCCATATGGCTGAGACAGGCCGGTTACAGCTTATTGCCGGAGAGGGAGGCGGGGCAAGCCAGCTTCGCCCGCCGTCTGTCCCGGGACTTTTATCCGCGCTTCCATGTTTATTTTGTCGAGCAGAAAGATGCGCGCGGCGAAGAGTCGGTAGTTTTTAATCTGCATTTAGACCAGAAGCGCCCTGGTTATGCGGGCTATAGCCGGCATAACGCCGAGTATGACGGCGAAGTGGTGGAGACAGAGGCCGCAAGGCTTAAAAAGCTATTGCTGCCGGATATATTTATTTAATATGGGCCAAGCCGAAGATATAAAATCTAAACTGGATATCGTGGAGGTTATCCGCGAATATGTTCCGGTGAAAGCGATAGGCGCTAATTTCCAGGCGCTCTGTCCTTTTCATAACGAAAAGACGCCGTCTTTCGTCATCTCTCCTGATAAGCAGATCTGGCATTGTTTCGGCTGCGGCCGGGGCGGGGATGTTTTTTCTTTCGTGATGGAAAAAGAGGGTCTGGGCTTCATGGAAGTCTTGCGCCTGCTCGCGCCCAAGGCCGGAGTCGTCTTGAAGTATGAGAAACTTGAAGACTATTCGCAACGTAACCGCCTGTTAGATATCTTAGAATTAGCCGGTAAATATTATGCCCATATCTTGAGCCTGCCGGCCGGGCAAGCGGCGCGCGATTATCTACTTGGCCGCGGCTTGAGCGCGGAGATAATAAATGAATGGCAATTAGGCTATAGTCCCGATACCTGGGACAGCTTAGCCGTTTTTTTGAAAGCCCGGCCTTTGAGCGGCAAAAAATATACGGATAATGAGATATTCCTAGCGGGCCTTATTACCAAGAAAGAGGGCGGCCGCTCTTATTACGACCGCTTCCGCGACCGCATAATGTTTCCGATCTGGGATATCAATAACAATCTTATCGCTTTTACGGCCCGTGTGAATCCGGCTAAAGAAAAGACAGAAAAGACGGGCAAATATATCAATAGCCCGCAGACCAAAGTCTATGATAAGAGCCGGGTCCTTTTCGCCCTGAATAAGGCGAAGACAGCGATACGCCAGGAAGATCTGGCAATAGTCGTAGAGGGGCAGATGGATGTCATATCCTGCCACCAATACGGCTTTAAGAATGTCGTCGCTTCCTCCGGGACCGCTTTGACCGCGGAACAGGTGTCTCTCATCAAACGTTTCACGAATAATATCGCTCTTCTTTTTGATATGGATGAAGCGGGGCAATTAGCCGCCGATCGGGGGATAAAAGAAGCCTTGTCCCAGGAAATGAATCTGAAAATAATAGTCCTGCCTTTCGGGAAGGATCCGGACGAGTGCTTGCGCCATAATCCGGATGATTTCAAGAAAGCGATAGAAGACGCCAAGCCGATGTTGGATTATTATTTCACGAAGATCAGCACGGGTTTAGATCTGGCCGTCTTAGACAATAAGCGCCGGATACGCGATAAGATGTTCATGATGATAGATCTAGTCAGTAATAAGACGGAACAGGGGTATTGGCTCAAGAAGATAAGCGAGGAACTCGGTTTCTTTGAAAATGACAGCCGGGAGGAATTCTTGAAGTGGCAGGAGAAGAATAGCGTAGTAAAGAAGAGAGAACTGCCGCCCCAGCCCGGGTTGGCGGCGGCATCTTCTCCGGAAAGCAGCCGGGAAGAGAAACTGTCCGAACGGCTCTTGGCTCTTCTGGTAAAGTTTCCAGAATTTATAAATTATAGCGTCAGTAATCTAGAGCCGGAATACCTCAGCGGTGATTTTTCCCGGTTTTACAAGGACTTTATAATCTACTATAATAAGACTGCTTCTTTAGATTATGATAATTTCCGGCTTTATCTGGAGAGCCAGGAAGAGGGAGACGAAAAATTATTAGATAAGCTGATCCTTTTAGGAGAAAAGGATTTTTATGATTTTGAGCTTGCCCAAGCCAAAGCCGAAGTCGCGAACATTATCGGCGAATTGAAAAAATACGGCCGTAAACTACGTATCCAGAAATTGCAGCAAGCTATGGCCCGGGCGGAAAAAGAGGGGCGGGCCGAAGAGATTGCCGCCCTGATGAATGAATTAAAAGATTTAATGACTTTATAAGATATCTATGGCTAAAAAAGCTTTGAAAAAAACGAAGAAGAATTCTGGCGGGGCAAGAACCAAGACCCCTGTTTCTAGCCGCCATAATAAGAATAATAGTAAAAAAGTAGCTAATATTAAACAAAAAAATAAGAAGAAAAATAGCCATAAGATTTTTCATCGCGTTAGGCCATCCCGGACGGAAAAAGCCGAGCGTCAGCCGGTCAAGCCGACGCCGGAACAGCTCCAGAAATTAATTGATAAAGGGCGCTTGCGCGGCTTTGTCACCGAGACCGAATTATTATATCTTTTCCCGGAAGTAGAGGAATATGTCTATGACTATGACGTCTTCCTGGGCGATCTTCAGAAAAGCGGCGTGAGGATAATGGAAGACTCCGGGCGGATCTTGGATATCGCCGAAAAGAAAGCCGCTGAGCCGCCTCTGACCGGGAAAGCCCTGGCTCATCAGAACGCGCTTAATATAGATTTATCAAAATTGAGCGCTGACTCCATACAGATGTATTTGAAAGAAATCGGTAAAGTGCCGCTTTTAAACGGCGAGGAAGAAGTAGAGCTCGCGAAACGGAAAGAAAAAGGCGATAAGGAGGCGGAAAAGAGGATAATTGAAGCTAACCTGCGCCTTGTCGTCTCTATAGCCAAGAAATTCGCCGGCGCGAAAGGCATGAGCCTCTTGGATCTTATCCAGGAAGGCAATATCGGCCTCTTCCGCGCCGTAGAAAAATTCGAATATCGCAAAGGCTATAAGTTTTCTACTTATGCGACTTGGTGGATCCGCCAGGCGATCACCCGCGCTCTAGCCGATCAATCCCGCACGATACGTATTCCAGTCCATATGGTGGAAAATATAAATAAATTCCAGCAAGTCCAGCGCAATCTCATCCAGGAATTGGGCCGCGAGCCCTTAGCCGAAGAGATCGCTTCGGAAATGGGAGAGCCGCTGGAAAAAGTCCGCTATATCATGAAGATTTCCCAAGACACCATCTCCCTGGAAACGACTATCGGAGATGACGGCGAAGACTCTACTCTGGAAGATTTCATAGAGGACGTTAAGAACGTGACGCCGGATCGGGCGGCCGCCTTACAGCTTTTAAGGGATTATGTAAAGAATATAGTCGCCCAGCTTTCGCCGCGCGAACAGAAAATATTGGAAATGCGCTTCGGGCTGGTAGACGGCGTAGCTCATACTCTGGAAGAAGTCGGCCAGGAGTTTGAAGTCACGCGCGAACGTATCCGGCAGATAGAGTCGAAAGCTCTGGAGAAGATCAGGAAGTTCAAGGGCTTGGAGAAACTGAGGGATTATTAAAGGAATCCAGGAGCTGAAACAGGGTTGACATACTCCCGAAATCTGTTATTATATTAGTAAATATTTCGTTGAAATATTTTGTTTTTTGAGAGAGGCACGTTAGCGCTTTTCAGTACCAACTAAATATTCCCGGGTAGCGCAGCGGTAGCGCAGTTGGCTGTTAACCAATTGGTCGTCGGTTCGAATCCGACCCCGGGAGCCAATCTATTTTCCGTAGGAACGACCCAGGCGGGTCGAAAATGGTACTAGTCCCACCCGCATCCGAAAATAAATTGCACAAAAAACACCTTTGAAGAGGTGTTTTTTGTTTTGACTTTTTGCTAATTTTATGGGATTATTGAATAAAAGAGGATAACAAATAAATAAGCAATGCCCTATTTACGGAAAAAATTCTTAATATTTTGTAGCACCTCTCATTCAAGAAGTATTTATTGGATATTTATTAGAAGATTTTCCAAGTGTCGACGAATATATCAAACAATGGTCTTAGATGATGTTATCATAAAATATGAAGAAAGTTTTTTATTATTATATAGATGAATCCGGCAGTTTAACTGATGTTAAGTCTGATATATTTTTAGTTGGCTGTGTTGTTTTTGACAGCTATGAAAGTAATAATAGAATTTTTAAAGAATTAAAAGATGAAATATCTTCTAATATTTTATTTGATGATTTTGACTCAAAAAAAGGATTTCATGCTTCGGAAGACGATTTGAGCATATTTAACAAATATATTGAAAAAATAGGTTCATTCAATTTTAGGGCGTATATAGCTTTTATCGATAAAAGAAAGAGCAGGTTTAGTCAACAACCAGAAAAAGATTATTATAAGGAAGCTGTTTTTTATATAATGTACACGCTGTTGATGAAACGATTTAATGATAATAATTTACTTTATTTTGAAGGACGAACAGGAAAAAGGGAAAAAGAGAAAAAAGATTTAGAGAATTTATTAGAAAATGTTACTGGCAAATTATTGAAAAATAGGAAAATTAAATCAGAGGCAATCTTCAATGTGTCTGTTGTTGGAAAGAAATGTAAATATATATCAATAGTTGATTATATTATATATATTGTTTCGCATTATTTATTTCAGAAAAGAACTAAATTTTATAATAAACTATTTGATTTGATAAAACCAAAAATTGCACTTATTATAGATATGTCAGATCAAAATAATAATTACATTTCATTTCGAAAAAATGGAAAAAATAGTGCTTTATTTTAAATCCCCGGTAATTTTTGGACATGATTTCGTGTCCGTGATGAAGTCAATTACTTATTCTCCTGCCGGGGATTTAAAATAGAGTGGTATATGAAATTTGCTGATGTAAAAAATTTACCTAATTTAAGTAGTTTCTTAAGAACGGATTATAAAACAATGCGCATGTTTTTGGATAACCCAATCACAATATTAGATAGGAAATATAAATACTTAGAGCCAAAACATAAAAAAGACGTTTCATTCGAAGATGCTATTGTTCTCAGCGATCCTGGCGATAATTTTTACATCGAAGAAATGATGATACCAAAGAGAAATAATTGTCTCAAATTCAGAAAAGTATACAGAATACTAAATCATAATCTTTTATTTATAAATAAAGTTATATCTTTCCATCTTAATATAGAGTATTCTCCAATGGTGTGTGTGTCTGGATTTATTGCAAACAAAAATATTACTTATAATGCTGAAAAACATTTAAATA